>NZ_LT615228.1:608527-1217055 GCF_900096765.1 Polynucleobacter necessarius | reverse complement strand
TGCCGGCGATTGTGATGAGACCCTTGCTATTTCGCTGCGCATAAATTTGTGCGCCCTCAAAATAAATCTCATGAAAATAAGGCGCCAAGTGATAAAAAGATTTCCAGCTTAGCTCGCCGCGAATTTTTTCGATCTGTAGTAATGGCTTTGTTTGTTCGGTTTTATGAAGACGCAATCCATCAATCTCAAAGGCAGGGCGTATTCCGGTCCAAGAAACTTGCAAGTCATCCATACTGACATCGGCGCCAATGCGAGCGCTAAGAAGTTTTTCTACAGACGCTTTGGATTTTTCAATTTGGGGCCAGAGTAGGTATTTCACTCCAAAGTGGCCCAGAACGAAGATTGCTAAAACAAGACCAAGCAAAATCAGTACGCGTTTACGCCAAGTCAAACCTGAACCCGGAGGACGTTTTGTAAACACGCTCTTTAGGCGAGGCGGGATAATGTTCTGCAGCATGGCCTCTATTATCCGTCAGGCTCAATCTAGCCGCCAAGCTTCTGTAACTCGAATTGTGGGCAGGATTAAGATGAGGGTATGGACGTCTTCTTAAACCAAATTGACTATTTAAAGCGCCATTCTAATTATGCGAGGCGCTGGCTAAGCGCCAAACCTGGGTGGTTGGATTGGCTACGTGCCCATGGCCATGAAAAGATAGACTTAAAAGCGATTGAATGTCTGTTGGCAGACTGTGCTGCTGACTATGGGGTTGAGGGGGATGAAGCCCAGTTTATGGCGCAGCTGAGATTGGCTCGGCAGCGCCTCATGCTCTGGATAGCCTTTCGTGATCTGAATGGCATGGCTGACCTAGATGAGGTCACACAAAGTCTGAGCCAGTTTGCGCAATTAGCAACTTCTAGCGCAATCAATTTTATCCGGGCAGATCTCCAGTCTCGTTTTGGTGTGCCATGGAGTCAGTCAACTAATGCAGAAATGCCGTTGATGGTTGTGGGCATGGGAAAGCTAGGTGGTTTTGAGCTCAATTTATCTTCAGATATCGATTTAATATTTTTATACGAGCACGAGGGAGAAACTCAGGGAGGCCCGAAAAGTCTATCCAATCATGAGTGGTTCACTAGCATGGGGCAGCGTTTAATTAAATTGCTGGCTGAGCATGATGCCAACGGATTTGTATTTCGTGTAGACATGCGTTTGCGACCTAATGGTGATTCGGGCCCTTTGGTATGTAGTCTAGATATGCTTGAAGAATACTTATTGGTGCAGGGCAGAGAATGGGAGCGTTATGCCTGGATTAAGGGTAGGCTGATAGCCCCAATGCCCGGTTCACCAGACTACGCCCATTGCGAAAAGTCTTTAGATCAACTAATACGCCCATTTGTGTATCGCAGGCATTTAGATTATGGCGTCATTGCCTCGATTCGTGACTTGCATGCACAAATTCAGCGTGAGGCTCAGAGGCGATCAGCAAATCATCAGGGCCGTTCCCACGACATTAAGTTGGGGCGTGGCGGTATTCGCGAAATTGAATTTTTGGCGCAAATGTTTCAGCTGATGCGTGGAGGCACAGATCCCCGATTTAGAGTCCGCCCTACCTTGCAGGTTTTAAGTCTGATCGGACAGTTAGGCATCATGCCGGCTAATGAGATAAAAGAGTTACAGGACGCCTATGTTTTCTTAAGGCGTTTAGAGCATCGTATACAGGTCTGGGATGATCAACAAACTCATTATTTACCTGATGAGATTACTGCCAGGGAGCGACTGGCAGATGCCATGGGTTTTCAAGATGAGGCTCAATTTCTTGTGGTGCTAGATCTGCATCAGCAAAATGTCGCGCGTTTATTTAAAAAAGCGTTCTTACTTGATGACGAGAGTCGCCTAGATCTTGCACCTTTGGATCACAGCTGGGAATTGAGTGAAGCAGTTTTTCCGCAGACATCGATTCGTTGGAAGACTTGGAATGATGGACCTAAAGCAAAGCTTTTGCCAGAAAAGAGTCGTTTAATTTTGGATAGTCTGGTTCGTAGTGCCGCTGAAATTTTGCTTGCAGATGAAGGTCATCTCAAACTGGCAGATCAAACCTTGCTACGCTTTTTTGATTTGCTAGAAGCAATAGCAAGGCGTAGCGCATATCTATCTATCTTATCTGAGTATCCTAAGGCCTTATTTAATGTCTTGGCTTTACTGAAGGCATCACAGTGGGGGGCTCGGTATTTGGCGCTTCATCCACACCTACTAGATTACTTGCTGAACTCGCATACCGAGCGCGCATTGATTGATGATCCTGTGCAATATTGGCGTGAGGTAAAAGACAATCTCAATGTGCGTCTAGATGATGTCGCTGCTGACAGTGATGCCTCTGAACAGGCAATGGACATTTTGCGCATTACCCATCATACGGAGACCTTTATTACTCTGTTGGCTGACTTGGGAATCGGCGTAGAGCAAGCTTTGCCAGTTGAAAAGGTGAGTGACCATCTATCTGCGCTAGCAGATTTAATCTTACAAGCCACATTTGAGCGGGTTTGGCCGAGTGTGGCAGACAAGTTTGGTTTGGCTGAGGATGTATTGCCACCCTTCGCGGTGATTTCTTATGGGAAATTAGGTGGGAAGGAGTTAGGTTATGCCTCAGATTTAGATCTCGTGTTTTTATATCAATCCGATGAGAGTGATTGTGCTGCACAAGAAATATATGCTCTTTTAGCAAAGCGCATGATCAATTGGTTAACTGCGTTTACATCTACTGGTAGCCTTTTTGAAATTGACACGCGACTTCGACCTAATGGCTCTGCCGGATTCTTGGTGACCAATGTTCAAGCATTTCGAAAGTATCAATTACGGGAGGGTGATAATGCAGCCTGGGTTTGGGAACATCAAGCACTAACCCGCGCCCGTTTTTCTGCAGGCAACGCAGAAGTTGGAAATGAATTTGATGCTGTTCGATCTGAAGTGCTCACTCAGAAACGCAATATTGATCATTTGCGCTCTGAAATTTTAGAAATGCGCCGTAAAGTTCATGAGGGGCATCCCAATCCAACAATTGACTTTGATTTAAAGCATGATGCCGGTGGCATGGTTGATATTGAATTTATCGTACAGTTCTTGGTCTTAGCTTATGCTCATCAATACCCCCAATTAATTGCCAATCTTGGCAATATCGCTTTACTTCGCATTGCAGGTGACGTGGGCTTAATCGAAAACAAGATCGCGCAATCTACAGGTGATGCTTATCGACTGCTGAGGTCTGATCAGCATCGTCTGCGTTTAGATGGCGCCGAGAAAACCCGTATTCAATTGAATCAAGAGCCTCGGTTGGAGGCTGCAAGAGAGTGTGTGTTGCAGTTGTGGCAAGAAATATTTCAAGCGCCATCAAAAGCTTAGCTAGCTTAGCGCTGCTCTAAAAGCTCGCGGGCATGACGACGGGTGGTATCAGTGATGGTAGTACCCCCGAGCATTCTGGCAATCTCTTCAACGCGTTCATTGCGACCAAGGGGTTGAACTTGCGACACTGTTTTTGTTTCGCTTTGTGACTTACTGACTTTAAGGTGATGATTTCCCTGTGCGGCAACTTGCGGTAAATGAGTAACACAGAGGATCTGGTGGGATTGGCCTAATTGATGTAATAACTTACCTACCGTTTCAGCAACTGCTCCGCCAATGCCAGAGTCTACTTCATCAAATATTAATGTTGGCGTAAATGAAGCTTTACTGGTGATGACGCTAATCGCTAAGCTGATACGGGCAAGCTCACCGCCAGATGCAACTTTTGCTAGCGAGCGTGGCGTACTGCCAGCATGACCCGCTACTAAAAATTCAATTTGCTCGAGTCCATGCGAGCCACCCTCTGGTAGTGGTGAGAGAGCAATTTCAAGGCGTCCGCCTGCCATGGATAAATTTTGCATGGCATCAGTGACGAGTTGACCGAGCTCAGCTGCAGCTTTGCTGCGTTTACTGGAGAGCTGTTTGGCCAGCTTTTGATATGCAGCCTCTTCTTGTTTTACTTTTTCGCGTAGAGCATCGATATTTTGGGAGGCAGTCAAAGCCTCTAGGCGCTCTGCGGTATTGGTAAGCAGCTTTGGAAGCTCATCCGCTTCAGTACGATACTTCCTAGAAGCGGCATGGAGGGACTGCATCCGCTCCTCAACTTGTTCAAGTCGGACAGGATCTAAATCAATTTTTTGGAGATAGCGATTAAGCCCATGAATTGCTTCATCGAGTTGAATTTGGGCGCCCTCCAATGACTCGCTAATGCTGGCCAGCGCTGGATCATGCTGCGCAAGCGCGCTAATGCTACCGCTCACTTTAGAAAGACTGGACTCTAAGGAATTATCGTCGTCACTCAGCGCCTGAATAGCTTCTTGGCAACCGCCTATTAGCTTGGCTCCATTGGCCAGACGCGCATGCTCGGCTTGAATGTTCAACCATTCACCCTCTATAGGAGATAAAGCAGTTAACTCTTCTAGTTGCCACTCAAGTCGCTCACGCTCGCGTTCAATATCTTGTCCGGCATTTTCTGCTTGCTGGAGGCGACGGCGAGAATCATTTAGGGTTTTAAAGGCTTGTGCAACTTCTGTGGCTAAAGGAAGCAGTCCTGCATGGCGATCTAGTAATTCACGTTGTGCTCCACCTTTTAATAACAATTGGTGTGCATGCTGTCCATGAATATCTACTAATCGATCACCAGCATCGCGAAGCTGGGCTAACGTTGCAATACTGCCGTTGGTAAAAGCGCGACTTCTGCCGTTGCTTTCTACAGTGCGTTTGAGTAAAAGGCTTTGCCCATCATCCTCAATTGGAAAACCTTGCTCATCAAGCCACTGGCAAAATTGTTCAAGAATTTCTGGCTCAATGCGAAACAACGCTGAGATTTCTGCACGATTGCTGCCTTCGCGAATTTGACTGCTATCTGCTCGCTCCCCTAGAACGAGGCTAAGCGCATCCAACAGAATGGATTTACCAGCGCCAGTCTCGCCAGTTAATACCGTAAAGCCCGCGGCAAAGTCGAGCTCGAGTTGATCGACAATGACAAAATCACGAAGTGAGATGGTTTGAAGCATGTTTTAGCGTAACCAAGAACTCGACATCAAAATGTCGACGGATATTCATTCCAGTGCAATTTCTCACGCAAAGTTTTGTAGTCGCTATGATTGCTTGGGTGAAGAAGGGCAATCGTTTTATCTGACTGGCGAACTTCAATCTTGTCACCGCTTTGCAAGTTGGTTTGCGATTGCATATCAAAATTGACAATGACCTCAAGTCCATTAACGACCTCAATTACAGTAACGCTGTCTTGTGGCAAGACAATGGGTCGATTGGAAAGTGAGTGTGGGGCAATTGGGGCGAGCAATATGCCTGCTACATGAGGATGCAAAATCGGACCGCCAGCAGAGAGAGCGTAAGCAGTTGATCCAGTTGGGGTTGAGACAATCAAGCCATCAGAGCGCTGGTTGTACATGAAGGAGCCATTGACATTAACAGCAAGCTCTACCATCCCTGAAATACCAGAGCGATTAACGACCACATCGTTTAAAGCTAAGGCGCGATTAATTTCTTTTCCATTGCGAAGTACAACCGCATCAAGTAATGTGCGATTATCAGCTTCGTATTCGCCAGCAATAATTTTGGGTAATGTGGTTTGTACAGACTGAATCGGAATGTCGGTCATGTAGCCAAGGCGACCCATATTGATGCCGACAAGTGGGACATTGCTACCGGCCAATTGACGCGCAATTCCCAGCATGGTCCCGTCACCACCCAAAACAACAACTAGGTCAATTGCTCCAGCAAAATCCCGCGCCGTTTTAATGGGATAGTCTTTTAGTCCCAGATGCGAGGCTGTATCTGCCTCTATAAAGACCTCACAACCTAAGCCTGAAACCAGTTGCGCTAGGTCCTTTAGGTGCTCCTCTATGCCGTCAGCATGAAATTTACCGACGAGCGCCACCCGGCTAAATGCCTTCTTGGAAGAATTTGGGGATGGGCCTAACATATAACGATTAAACCATATGCATAAAATCCCTTCCACCATGGATGAACGTTCACATGCTTTATTAAAAACCCTCATTGAGCGCTATATCGAGGAGGGGCAGCCTATTGGCTCGCGCACGCTATCCCGTTTTTCAGGTTTAGACCTGTCTGCCGCGACGATTCGTAATGTGATGGCTGATTTAGAGGATATGGGCTTGGTAACTAGTCCCCATACCTCAGCAGGCCGTATCCCAACCCCTCGAGGCTATCGTCTATTTGTAGACACCATGGTGACGGTGCGCCCTTTGGAGGAGGTGGCTGCAAAAGAGGTCGAACGTGGCCTTTTGCCGGACTCGCCGCAGAAAGTGTTTAGTTCTGCTGCCCAGATCTTGTCGAATTTGACCCATTTTGCTGGGGTTGTCATTACACCAAAACGAACCCAGGTCTTTAAGCATATTGAATTCTTGCGTCTTGGCGAAGGCAAAATTTTACTCATCATGGTGACCCCAGAGGGGGATGTGCAAAACCGTATTTTGCCAACCAATCAGGACTACACCCCTAGTCAGTTGATTGAGGCGGGAAATTTTATCAATAGCCAGTTTGCTGGAAGAAGTTTTGAGCAAGTTCGCCAACATCTCAAATCCGATTTGGATAATTTGCGAACAGATATTTCTGGGCTCATGGCTTTAGCCTTGCAAACAGGCGTAGTGGACTATGATGCAAGTCGTGGCGATATGTTGCTTTCTGGAGAGCGTCGCTTGCTCAACGTTGGCGATCTTAGCTCCAATCTGGATAAGCTACGTAAGATGTTTGATATGTTGGAGCAAAAATCTGTCTTAATGCAATTGCTTGATGTCTCTAGTCATGCAGATGGTATTCAGATTTTTATTGGTGGCGAGAGTGATTTGCTGCCATATGAAGACTTGGCTGTGATCAGTGCACCCTACAGTGTAGATGGGCAAATCGTTGGTACGCTCGGCGTCATAGGTCCCACCCGTATGGCATATGACAGAGTCATACCGATCGTGGATATTACTTCTAAGTTACTTTCGGGTGCATTAAGCTCTTAAATCAGCCGTAATGAATACTTCTAGCAAAGATACCTTCGTGAATCCAAATCCCCACTTAAGAGCTACTAAAACTGCAGTACTGTTATTGAACTTAGGCACACCCTCTGCTCCAACTCCTAAAGCAGTCAGAGCTTATTTGAAAGAGTTTCTCTCTGACCCTCGGGTTGTGGAAATTCCGAGAATTATTTGGTGGTGTATTTTGAATGGCATCATTTTGCCAATTCGTAGTAGTGCATCTGCAAAAAAATATGCTTCTATTTGGTTGCCTCAATTAGGTTCGCCGTTGATGCATTACTCCCGCTTGCAAGCCAAAGAGTTAGGTGAAAAATTTGCCAATGAGGGTCATGATGTTTTGGTGGATTTGGCAATGCGTTACGGCAAGCCATCTACCCAAGAGGTTCTAGAGGGCTTGAAGTCACAGGGCATGGAGCGTTTGCTGGTGTTACCTTTGTATCCCCAGTACTCCGCTACCACTACTGCATCAAGCTTTGATGAGGTGTTCCGAGTGCTGAGCACTTGGCGCGATCAGCCTGAATTGCGCTTAGTAAAACATTATCACGATAATCCAGCCTACATTGCAGCATTGCGCGAGCAAGTTTTGAGTAGTTGGGACAAAGATGGTCGCCCTGATTTTGCGCGAGGCGATAAATTGGTGCTATCTTTCCATGGCTTGCCCAAGCGCAATTTAATCAAAGGCGACCCCTATCATTGTGAGTGTTTAAAGACAGGGCGTCTGCTTGGAGAATCTCTTGCTTTAGAGCCTGGTCAATATATTGTGACCTTCCAATCGCGCTTTGGTAAAGCCGAATGGCTCAAACCCTATACCGCACCAACTATTGAAAAATTATCAAAAGAAGGTTGTCAGCGTTTAGATATTTTTTGCCCTGGATTTCCGGCCGATTGCCTTGAGACGCTTGAAGAAATTGCTATGGAAGCTAGGGAAGATTTCTTGGCGCACGGCGGGAAGGACTACCGCTATATCCCATGCCTAAATAGCAACGCCAAATGGATTCAGGCTTTGGGTGATATTGCCTATCAGCATTTATTGGGGTGGTCACTGGGTACTGAGTCCCCAGAGGAGTTGGCAGTCCGTAATCAAAGAGCCGAGCTTGCTCAGAGTAAGACTTGAAATTGAATAAACTGTCCCCATCTAGCAGTGCATTAGCCCTCATTACAGAAAAGTGAATTCATATCCATGACACAAGAAAATCAAAACCCTTCTCCAGAGCAAGAGAACACTGCGGCTGAGCCACAAGCTGAGGCTGCAAGTGAAACTTCCGCTGTTAAATCACCGGAGCAGGAGATTGCTGAGCTCAATCAGAAGCTGGCTGATTTACAAGACAATTTCTTACGAGCTAAGGCTGAGGGTGAAAATATTCGTCGTCGTGCCGTGGAAGATATTGCGAAGGCCCATAAATTTGCCATTGAGAGTTTTGCAGAGCATCTAGTTCCTGTCACTGATAGTTTGTATGCCGCATTAAGTACTGATGCAAGTGATGCCAAGGCATTTAAGGAAGGCCTAGAGATCACTCTCAAGCAGCTTTTATCTGCCTTTGAAAAAGGCCGTATGACCGAAATTAATCCTGCAGTGGGCGATAAATTTGATCCTCACCACCATCAAGCGATCGCATCAGTGCCATCAGAGCAAGAGGCCAATACTGTGGTTTCTGTCTTGCAGCGTGGCTATACCGTGGCTGATCGGGTCCTCAGGCCGGCTTTAGTCACGGTAAGCGCCTCAAAGTAAGCTCAAAATCGGGGTCAAAACCCCAAAAAAGCATCAAAAAGGCAGATTTCTGCCTTTTTTATTTTTTCACCTCTTGAATTCTGCTTTTTAGACCCCATTTGATGGGTATTGGAATATTCGCGGCAATTCAGATGAATTGCTCAAATGAACTCAGAAGTACAACAAAGTAACTTAATTTTTTGGAGCCATTATGGGAAAGATTATCGGAATCGACTTAGGAACCACTAATTCGTGCGTTTCAGTCGTTGAAAACAATGCGCCTAAAGTTGTCGAGAACGCAGAAGGTGCTCGCACAACTCCATCGATCATCGCTTATGTTGAGGATGGCGAAGTATTGGTTGGTGCACCAGCAAAACGTCAGTCAGTAACTAATCCTAAAAACACCATCTACGCAGTGAAGCGTTTGATGGGCCGTAAATTTACTGATCCAGAAGTGCAAAAAGATATTAGCCTGATGCCTTATGCCATTGTTCAGGCGGACAATGGTGATGCTTGGGTTGAGGCACGCGATAAAAAAATGGCGCCACAACAAGTGTCCGCTGAAATTTTGCGCAAGATGAAAAAGACTGCTGAAGACTACCTCGGTGAGGAAGTGACTGAGGCAGTGATTACTGTGCCTGCTTACTTTAATGACAGCCAACGTCAAGCAACCAAAGATGCTGGTCGTATTGCTGGTTTGGATGTCAAGCGCATCATTAATGAACCAACCGCTGCTGCATTGGCATTTGGCTTGGATAAGCAAGACAAGGCTGATCGTAAGATCGCCGTGTATGACTTGGGTGGCGGTACATTTGACGTATCGATCATTGAGATCGCTAACGTTGACGGTGAAAAGCAATTTGAAGTGCTCTCTACTAACGGCGATACCTTCTTGGGTGGTGAGGACTTTGACCAGCGCATCATTGACTGGATCATTGCTGAGTTCAAGAAAGAACAAGGCGTTGACTTGAGTAAAGATGTGTTGGCATTACAGCGTTTGAAAGATGCTGCTGAAAAAGCCAAGATTGAATTGTCATCTGCTCAGCAAACTGAGATCAACTTGCCTTATGTAACGGCTGATGCTAGTGGTCCTAAGCATTTGAACTTGAAATTGACCCGTGCTAAGTTGGAATCTTTAGTAGAGGAATTGATCAACCGTACGGCTGGTCCTTGCTTAACCGCAATTAAGGATGCTGGCGTAAGCGTAGCAGACATCGACGACGTGATTTTGGTCGGTGGTCAAACTCGTATGCCTGCAGTTCAGGACAAAGTAAAAGAAATCTTTGGTAAAGAGCCACGTAAGGACGTTAACCCTGATGAAGCAGTTGCTGTTGGTGCTGCAATTCAAGGTTCAGTGTTGTCGGGCGATCGCAAGGATGTGTTGCTCTTGGACGTTACCCCATTGTCATTAGGCGTTGAGACTCTTGGCGGTGTAATGACCAAGATGATTCCAAAGAACACTACGATTCCTACCAAGCATTCACAGGTTTATTCAACTGCTGAAGATAACCAGCCTGCAGTAACGATTAAGTGCTACCAAGGAGAGCGCGAGATGGCTGCTGCTAACAAGTTGCTTGGCGAGTTCAATTTGGAAGGCATTGCTCCTGCACAGCGCGGCATGCCACAGATTGAGGTGACCTTTGATATCGATGCCAACGGTATTTTGCACGTAACTGCAAAAGATAAAAATACCGGCAAAGAGAACAAGATCACTATCAAAGCTAACTCTGGTTTGACTGAAGAAGAAATTCAACGCATGGTGAAAGATGCTGAAGCCAATGCCGCTGAAGATAAGAAAGCTTTGGAATTGGTCACTGCCCGTAACACTGCCGATGCTTTGGCTCACTCAACCAAGAAGGCTTTAGAAGAGCACGGCGCTAGTTTAGAGGCCTCTGAGAAAGAAGCGATCGAAGCGGCACTCAAAGAATTAGATGAGGCCATTAAAGGCAGCGATAAAGCTGTTATTGAAGCTAAGACCGAAGCTTTGGGTAAGGCAAGTCAGAAGTTGGGCGAAAAAGTAATGGCTGCTGAACAAGCTAAAGCTAGCGGTGCTGCAGGCGCAGCTCCAGCTGGTGAGCAAAAAGCAGCGCCAGATGCTGACGTAGTTGACGCTGACTTTAAAGAGGTTGATGAGAAGAAGTAATTCTGAAATCAAGCATTTATTAACGTAATTTTGAAGTACTTAAATAACAAGTCGGCCTCGAGCCGACTTGTGTCATTCAGGCTGTTGAGAGGAATAGGCCGTGCCTAAAAGTAAACGCGATTTTTATGAAGTCCTTGGCGTAGCAAAAGGAGCAAGTGATGATGAGCTTAAAAAAGCTTATCGCAAACTGGCCATGAAATATCACCCAGATCGCAATCCCGATAGCAAAACGGCTGAAACTCAATTTAAGGAAGTGAAAGAGGCTTACGAGACCTTGACCGATTCAAATAAGCGCGCTGCTTATGATCAATACGGGCACGCTGGGGTTGATCCATCGATGGGCGGTGGATTTGGCGGCGGTGGTTTTGGAGGTGGCGGCTTTGCCGATGCGTTTGGCGACATCTTTGGCGATATTTTTGGTCAAGGCGGTGGCCGGCACTCAGGTCCGCAAGTTTATAAGGGTGCTGATTTGCGCTACAACATGGACATTACTTTAGAGCAGGCTGCCGAAGGGTATACCACTCAAATTCGGGTGCCTAGCTGGAGTAATTGCAAGCCATGTCATGGTATTGGTGCTGAGCCTGGTTCAAAGGCAGAAAAATGCTCTACTTGTGATGGCCATGGTCAAGTGCGAGTTCAACAGGGTTTTTTCTCTATGCAGCAAACTTGCCCTAAGTGCCGTGGCACTGGTGAGTTCATTCCTAAGCCATGTAAAACCTGCCATGGAACCGGTAAGCTTAAAGAGCAAAAAACACTCGAAATCAAAATACCTGCAGGTATTGATGATGGGATGCGAGTGCGCTCAGTAGGTAACGGGGAGCCTGGTATTAACGGCGGCCCTTCTGGTGACCTCTATGTTGAAGTTCGAGTCAAGCCACATAAAGTCTTCGAGCGCGATGGGAGTGATTTGCATGTGCAGATGCCAATTTCATTTGCTACTGCAACCCTTGGTGGTGATATTGAAGTACCAACACTTTCGGGGCGCGTTGAGTTTCCAATTCCTGAAGGAACTCAGACAGGTAAAACTTTCCGCTTACGTAGTAAAGGTATCAAAGGACTGCGCTCAAGCTTGGTAGGCGATTTATTCGTTCACGTGGTAGTGGAAACGCCAGTGAAGTTAACTGATGAGCAAAGAAAGTTACTCAAGCAGTTTGACGATAGTCTGAAGACTGCTGGTGATAAGCATAGCCCGCAACAAAAGGGTTGGTTTGAAGGGGTAAAAAGTTTCTTCGGTTAATTAACCAGCAAAACCGTGCTCTGGTCCGGGAAATTTTCCGGACTTGACTTCACGTACATAAGCTTTAATAGCCGCTTCAATCGAATGATAACCTTCCATAAAGTTTTTGACAAACTTAGGAGGTCTGCCTGGGCTTATGCCTAACATATCTTGTAGCACCAGCACTTGACCCGAACAATCTGGCCCAGCACCTATTCCAATAGTAGGAATATTGAGCTCAGCTGTGATTTTTTCTCCAAGCGAGGAAGGAATTGCCTCGAGCACAATCATTTGTGCACCGGCTTCTTGACAAGCGAGCGCTTGCTCGAGCATGTGGGTGGCTGCATCCTTGGATTTGCCTTGAACCTTATATCCACCAAGAACATGTACAGATTGGGGTAGCAATCCCAGATGAGCGCAAACCGGTACGCTCCGCTCTACAAGGTAGCGAATAATATCGACTTGCCAATCACCGCCCTCGAGTTTGACCATATCAGCGCCTGCACGCATCAAGATTGCGGCTGAGTCAAGCGCAAGAGTTGGATCACCGTAACTAGCGAAAGGTAAATCGGCAATTAAAAAAGCTTGGGTATTGGCGCGAGCTACACATTCTGTATGGTAAGCAACTTGCTCTACGGTCACTGGAGTAGTGCTAGTGTGGCCTTGAATAACGTTGCCTAGAGAGTCGCCAACGAGGATGGTTTCAACACCGCTGCGATTGAGAAGCGCAGACATCGTGGAGTCGTATGCTGTGAGCATCGAGATTTTTTCACCCTCAGCGTGCATCGCGAGGAGCTTGGTAATCGTGATTGGCTTATCGCCCTGTAAGTAGCCCATGGCGAGAGTTTAATGAATTAATGCGCCGTTTGGCTATAAACGTCTTTTTCCCCGCAATTGCAGTTGCGGCAGGGTAGTTTTTCTATTCTTTGGTGGGCCACTTTGGGGAGGTAAGCCTTGAGTTTGCCTAAATTTGGCAGAAAGAAATCTGGTGCGATTTCGAGTAAGGGTAAAAGCACAAAAGAGCGCTCAATGATCTTGGGGTGCGGTAGCATCAACTCAGTTTCGTTTTGGGTTACCCCTTCGAAAGACAGGATATCGATATCTAGAGTGCGGGGTGCATTGGCATATGGGCGTTCCCGACCAAATTCTTGCTCAATCGCTTGGCAGACATGCAAAAGCCCATAAGGACTTAGTTGAGTTTCGATTTCAATGACTGCGTTGATGTAGTCACCGCCTGTAGCTTCAACGGGGGCGCTTTGATAAAAACAGCTTTTTGCCAGGATTTGTAGCTCAGCTCGCAGTGCCAAGCAGACTATTGCGTCAGTAATGAGCTGACGCGAGTCACCGATATTGCCGCCAAATCCAATAAAAGCTCTTGCCATACGATTCCAAACTAGAGATGAAACTACTTTACCGAAATTTCTCTAAGTCTGCTTAGCCAGCTAAATTTTCTGGGAGTGTCGCAGATTTTGGTTTTCTGCGTCTGCGCCGTTTATTGGGCGAGCTTGTGGTCGAGCCAGATTCGGATTTAGCTTTCACCATCAATTCTTCTTGGGCTGTAGGGTCTGCCGTAATAAAGTTAGTCCACCACTCGCCAATGGCTGGGTTTTGTTCTCCAGTTGCACAGCGTAAAAGCATGAAGTCATAGCCAGCTCTAAAACGTGGGGACTCAATGAGGCGGTAAGGGTAGCGCCCAACTCGCTTTTCAAAGCGGGGTTGCATGGACCAAATTTCTCGCATATCACTTTCAAAGCGTCTTTGAATCGCCATGCCACTACTTTGGGTTGCAATAGTGCCATCCATTGCGTCCTGGAGTGCGGGGATATTAGCCATGCCCTTAGTAAGGTTGGCTTTCCAGTTCTTGAGTAAATCAGGCCAAAGCAAGGTGGCAAATAAAAATCCTGCCGAGACACTTTTGCCAGATTGGATGCGTTGATCAGTATTAGCCAATGCAAGCCTCACAAAATCATTTGACCCCTTGGAGGCCTTACTATCTTCCAAGATGTGATCTAGCAGTGGTAGCAAGCCGTAATGAAGTCCAGCATCTCGTAGGCCTTGAATAGCTGCCCAAGAATAACCTGACATTAAGAGTTTCAAAATCTCATCAAACAGTCTTGCTGATGGAACGTCTTGCAAGAGCTTGCCTAATTTGGCAATGGGTGCGCGCGTAGCGGCGTCTAGGGTAAATCCTGTTTTGGCCGCAAAACGAATCGCGCGAAGCATGCGCACTGGATCCTCTCGATAGCGCTTCGCTGGGTCACCAATCATGCGCAGCACTTTCTTTTGCATATCTACCATACCACCGTGGTAGTCCAAAACAGTTTCGGTGGATGGATCGTAGTACATGGCATTGATTGTGAAATCACGTCTTGCCGCATCTTCACCTTGTGAACCCCACACGTTATCGCGCAAGATACGGCCACTCTCAGCCACGTGGTCACCGGCATTATCCAGGAGGGCTCTAAAAGTCGATACTTCAATAATTTCAGGATGTCCTTTGCCAAAGAAGGTTACGTGCACAATTTGAAAGCGACGACCAATGAGGCGCGCCTTACGAAAGAGTCTTTGGACTTGATCGGGAGTTGCATTGGTGGCCACATCAAAATCCTTAGGGCTAATTCCGAGAACGAGGTCACGTACTGCGCCGCCAATAATAAAGGCCTCATATCCTGCTTGTTGTAAGGTTTGAGTAACCTTCACTGCGTTCTTGGAAAGAAGATGCGGATCTATCTTGTGAGATTTTTTGGCAATGCGTTTTGGTGCGCCACTATTGTTTGCGTGCGTATGCTTGACCATGGGGTCGCGACGCAAAATACGCTTAATAAATTTAGTAATCATGCAAACAGTTCGAGAATTGGCCAGTTTCGCTGATTGGCTTCATTGCGTAAGCGATCATCTGGGTTAGTAGCAACCGGGCGACTGACCTTTTCAAGTAGAGGTAAGTCGTTGATCGAGTCAGAGTAAAAATAGCTATACGGCAAAGCATCTAAAGAGAGTTTTTGAGATGCTAGCCAGTCGTGAAGATTTTGAATCTTGCCTTCACGAAAATTGGGGGTGCCTTTTACTTCGCCAGTGTAGTTGGCCAAAGGCTGGTTATCTATAGTGGCTGGCTCTGTGGCAATCAGGTGCTCAATACCAAAACTCTCCACAATGGGGCGAGTGACAAAGCTGTTGGTTGCTGTAATGACGCAGCAAAGATCGCCTGCGTCTTGATGGCGCTTGATCAAGTCAAATGCCTGCTGACGCAATTGACCGTGGATCACTTCCTCCATAAATGCATCGTGCCACTCTTTGAGTTGGGTGCGAGAGTGTTCTGAGAGCGGCTTTAGGGCAAAGCGTAGAAATTCATGAATATCAAGCTTGCCATCTTTATAGTCTTGATAAAAGCGCTCATTTTGCTGCGCATAGTATTTGCTATCAACCACGCCAATGCGCGCCAAAAATTGTCCCCACTCATAGTCGCTATCGCAAGGAAGGAGGGTGTGGTCTAAATCAAAAAGGGCTAGTTGAGTCACGAATGAAATGTCGAATAATTAATTGGGCTGTAAAAGCTCGCGTACCAGTGGCAAGGTTACAGCACGTTTAGTTTCTAAAGAATACGCATCCAAAGCATCAATTAAAGCCATGAGATTAGGCATGTCACGATAAAAACGGTTCAGCAACCAAGGCAGGACATCTGGTGAGAGCACTAAACCCCTTGCTTTGGCGGCGAGCTCTATTGCTTGTATTTTCTCATCATCGTCTAAAAGCTGGGTCTGGAAGATTAAGCCCCAGCCTAAACGAGTCCGTAGGTCCTCTCGAAGCCCTAAGCTGGCTGGAGCCGCATTGCCGCTCATGAAAATATGAATATTTTTACTGGCTTGAACTTGGTTCAGAATTCGAAATAAGGCCCCCACCAAGCGCTCATCCAGGCGGTCAACATCATCAACAGTAATGATAGAGGGCACCTCTATTTGGGCAAGCTTTTCAATGCCCTCTTCAAGGCGCACCCAAGAAATATGCTCGCTCGGTTTTAATGCAAAGCATTCGAGCTGAGAGTCGTGTGCAGCATTTTGGATGGCTTCAAGTAAATGAGTCCGTCCTGACCCAGATGGTCCCCACCAATATATCCAGCGATGATTGAGTGGATTATCTGAGTTAGAAATTGTTGTCTCAGTAAGCTGTTTCCAAGAGCTGCAAATGGCTTGCAAACATGAAACTAGTGCGAGATCTTTGCCTGCTAAATAATTATCTAGACTTGCTTTGGGGGGATGGCTCAGATCTAAAGCAAATTGCTTTGGAAGGGGGGATTTATTCATTCAAGCAATATTATTTTTGATACCAAGTACTTTGCGTATAAGTTGACCAAAGATATTTAATCAATACGAGACCTACTGCACTAATTGGTAAGGCTAGTAGCACGCCAAAAAATCCAAATAATTTTCCAAATAGCAACAATGCAAACAGTACTGCCACGGGATGAAGGCCGATACGTTCCCCAACCAAACGGGGTGTTAAGAAAAAGCCTTCTATGAATTGGCCGATACCAAACACAATGAGTACGCCAAGAATTTCAGAATTTGGTCCAAATTGCAGTAGTGCGGAGACTACCGCTAGGCTTAAGCCTAGGGCTATTCCAACGTAGGGAATCACAATCATTAGGGCGGTAAAAACTCCTAATGCCACAGCACCTTTTACACCGATGATGCTTAATCCAATGCTGTAAAAAACAGCCATGATTGAAATGACGATGAGCATGCCGCGCAAATACTGGGAGAGCAGACCATCCGTATGCATTGCGAGGTGATGAACGGTTTCTTGGGCGCGAATTGGTACGATGGACTTTAGCAAGCTAAAAAAATGCGACCAATCAATTAATAAATAAAACACAACAAAAATAATGAGTACAGCATTTACAAATCCGGCAATGACAGAGCTACCAGACAATAAGACAGTGTCAATTGCTGAGCTCATCAAGGTGTCGGCATTTTCATTAATGTGCTCGGTGATTTTCAGAATGGCATCAACCTTGAGTGTTCCCCAATCAAAGTTGATATGAAGTAGCGTCAATTTGGGGCCAAGCCAAGTTTGTGTGTTGGCGATCCAGTTTGGAATTTGCGCCTTAATTAAGGGGATTTCATATTTCAGAAGTCCAATTAAAAGACTGAAAACCAGAAAAATCAGAGTTAAGCCAAAAATCATGGCCAGGGCGGCTGCCAAGCCGCGTGGTAATTGATGCCTCTCAAGCCATAAACAAACAGGGCGCAGGGCGTACGCCAGAATGAATGAGCTTAAAAAAGGGGTAAAAAAAGGGGGTAAAAATTTCAGCCATGACGAGTAATCCTCTAGAATTCAATGATTCTACTGACCCAGTAGCATTTTTTACTAATATTCCTGCCTAGACATGACTTCATCTACTTCATCTACTAATTCTTCCTCAAAAGGCCTTTCCTATCGTGACGCTGGTGTCGATATTGATGCGGGAGATGATTTGGTTGACCGCATTAAGCCCTTGGCCAAAAAAACCATGCGGGAAGGTGTTTTGGCTGGAATTGGTGGTTTTGGGGCTCTATTCGAGGTACCTAAGCGCTACAAGGAGCCCGTATTGGTGTCGGGCACCGATGGTGTAGGCACCAAGTTGAGATTGGCTTTTGAGTGGAACCGTCATGACACCATCGGCCAGGACTTGGTTGCAATGAGCGTGAACGATATTCTCGTTCAGGGTGCTGAGCCTCTCTTTTTCTTGGATTATTTTGCATGCGGTAAGTTGACTGTTGATACAGCGGCTACGGTTGTTGGTGGAATTGCTAAAGGTTGCGAGTTGTCTGGTTGCGCATTAATTGGGGGTGAAACAGCAGAAATGCCTGGCATGTATCCTCCGGGTGAATATGATTTAGCTGGCTTTGCAGTTGGCGCTGTTGAAAAATCTAAAATTATTACTGGTAACACTATTGTTCCAGGTGATGTGGTGCTGGCTATTGGCTCAAGCGGGGCTCACTCAAATGGTTATTCTTTGGTACGCAAAATTATTGAGCGTGCTGGCGCAAAACCAAGCGATGATTTAGGTGGACGTCCGCTCGGCGACGTCGTGATGGCGCCAACAGAAATTTATGTCAAGCCACTCTTGAAGTTGATCTCTGAAGTGGATGTCAAAGGCATGGCACACATTACTGGCGGTGGCTTAGTTGATAACGTGCCACGCGTGTTACCTGAAAATACTCAAGCAGTATTGCATCGTGACAGCTGGGAAATGCCAGCGCTCTTCCGTTGGTTGCAAATGAAGGGTGGCGTTGCCGATGCCGAGATGGTGCGTGTATTTAACTGCGGCATTGGCATGGTAGTGATTGTGTCTCCTGCTCAGGCTGATACAGCGATTAAGTCATTAACTGCCCAAGGCTTAAAAGCTTGGACGGTTGGTGAGGTAGTAGAGCGTCCTAAAGACGCACCCCAGACTATTGTTATTTAATCTGCATTCATCGGCGCTCAACAAAGTACTACAAACTATTTTTGCAGTACTCAATGGCCGCCTTCATCTCATGAGGGTTGAAGGGGTCAAAAGTTTTTCTGCCAGTAATCGCTCTGAGCCAAGTTAACTGACGTTTTCCTAATTGGCGAGTTGCCGCTAGTGCTTTGTAGCGCATTTGCTCTAAATCAATTTCTTCATTGAGATGTTCCCAAGCTTGGCGATAGCCTACTGAGCGAATCGCAGGCAGGTCGGCATGAAGTTCTGGATTGGTACGCAAGACCCTCACCTCATCTAGAAATCCTGCGGCCAACATTTCATCAAAGCGTTTTTCTAAATTTTGATGCAATTGTTTGCGATCCGCAGGTTCTAGTGAAATCAAATTGATCCAATCAGGAATAGTAGAACTCTCTCTGCCATCCTCGCTGGGGGATTGCGCAAGCAAATCTGACATTGGTTTGCCAGTAACTTCAAATACCTCGAGCGCTCGCTGCACTCGCTGTGAATCATTGGACTCAAGACGCTGGGCAGTTTTGGGATCGATGCGAGCAAGTCTCTGATGCATAGCTGGCCAGCCTATTGTTTTTCCTTCCTCATCTAGGCGCGCTCGAATTTTGGGATTCGCTGGTGGTAGAGGGGAGAGTCCATAAACCCAAGCTCTCCAGTAGAGCATGGTGCCCCCAACTACAACAGGGATATTTCCTCTTTCACGAATTTCTTTGCAAAGTCTTTTTGCATCATTGGCGAAGCGCGCTGCTGAATAAACTTCAGTGGGCTCAAGAATATCGATGAGATGGTGAATCACCGCAGCTTGCTCGACTTTACTGGGTTTCGCACTACCAATATCAAGTCCGCGATACACCAAAGCAGAATCCATGCTGATGAGCTCAATGGTTTGGCCAATAGATTGAGCATGTTCAGCTAAGGACATGGCGAGACGGGTTTTGCCAGCACCAGTAGGCCCCACAATGCACAATACGGGATCCTGTTTTGATGGCTGCATAGGCTGAATGTGAGGTTCAGTTTGCATGCCTCATTATACGAGCCTGTTAATATCCGCATCAAACCTTAGCAGAGAGCGATTAGATGGATACCCTTTTACAAATTAGTGACTTATTGCTTCACATTGATAAACATCTCGATATAGTGATTTCGCAATATGGTCCTTGGGCATATGGCTTGCTATTTGCAATTGTGTTTGCAGAAACGGGTTTAGTGATTGCACCATTTTTGCCGGGCGATTCACTACTTTTTATTGCAGGAGCTTACTGCGCTACTGAACATTTCAATATCCTTAGTCTATCTTTGGGCTTATTGTTTGCAGCAGTTGCGGGTAATACAGTGAACTATTTCATCGGTCGCTGGATTGGCAAGAAAGTGTTTAGCAGTCAATCGCGCTGGATTGATCAAGGGGCTCTGCTAAAAACACATGCCTTTTATGAAAAGCATGGTGGTAAAACCATTATCTTGGCGCGCTTCTTGCCCATTATCAGAACATTCGCGCCATTTATCGCCGGCGTCTCCGAGATGAAATTCTCGCGCTTTCAGTTTTTTAATATTACGGGGGCAGCACTTTGGGTGTTTGGTTTGGTGATTGCTGGATATTTCTTTGGCAATATCCCGATTATTCGCCAAAACCTGAATGTGATTGTTTTAATTGGTATAGGTGCTGCTGCAGTGCCTGTGGTCTTTGCTGCAATCTATAAGGTTTTTCAGCGCAAGAAAAAATAAGCAGCGTGAGATTTCTTAGTGCAGTTTGGTTTGGCCTTCTAGAGTAGCAATATGCTCGCGAATATCGCTTGCATCTTCAGCTTCAGGTGCTTCGCTGAGATAGCGATGCATATCCTCTAGAGCCGGACGCAGATACTCTAGTTGCGCAAAGATCAGACCGCGATCACGAACTTCCTCGATAGAGTCTGGCAACAGGATAACCAAACGCTCTTGGATGCCAAGTAAACGTTCCCAGCGTTCGTGCTCTGAATAGATCATTTTGAGATTTCTTAAGAAGCGCGACAGAATTTCTCTTGAACTTGACGCTCGCAAAAAGAGGTTGAGCGGTAGGCTGAGCTCTCCGCGATATCCTTTGGCATCGAGGTAGGGGTCGAGCATTTCTTGTAATTGATTTTTAGACAGGGATTCGCCGGTCAATGGGTCCATGATCACTTCGCCTTGTTGCAGGGAGATGCGCATCATGAAGTGATTAGGAAATGACACGCCGCGAATCTTCAAACCAATTTGTTGCCCTAGCTCCATCATCAGAATGGCTAGCGAAATAGGAATACCCCGGCGATTCTCTAGCACATAATGCAAATACGAATTTTCTGGCGCATAAAAATCATTCGGATTGGGGCCAAAACCCAATTCGTTATAAAAAAAGTGCTTCAGAATCTGCAAACGTTGAACAGGTGATGTATCTGGGGTGACGCGCTTTTTTAATTGATTACCAAGTTCATCAAGCTTGTCTTGCACGCCTTGAACATCTAGATCGGGATACGCATGCTGTGCGACAGCGATCGCAGATTCCGTTAAAGGAAAATGCTCATCTTCGGTAACTAAAGAAGTGAAGTAGTCGAGTTGTTGTGTTGGCATAGATCCTATTTTGCATGACGTAAGAATTTTTGCCAGCGAATTCCAACTAAGGCTAACGCGCCAAAGTAAACCAAGGCCGCTATACCCAGCCATAAGGCTAGTAAGCCAATGCGCGTCCAAGGGTCGGCTTGCAGTGCAATCCAATTATGGGCATTGGCGGCATATAGAAGAACCCCAGAGAAAGGAGTCAGAGCTAAAAATAGCTGGCCCAAGTACTTAGCCCAGGCTGCATTAGGTAAGGCGCCTCTACGATGAAGTCCAGCCCATAATAGGGCGGCATTAAGGCAGGCCCCTGTTCCAACAGATAAAGCCAGGCCAGCATGCCCAAGCCATGGTACAAAAACAAGGTTGGCTAATTGAGTGGCCACTAACACGAGCAAGCCAATTTTGACTGGAGTACGAATATCTTGTCGTGAATAAAAGCCTGGCGCCAAAATTTTCACCAAGATTAAGCCAATTAATCCAACGCCATATGCCGCCAGTGCACGTTGTGTCATGAGTACATCTAGCGCATTAAATTTGCCGTAGTGATACAGCACAGCGGCTAATGGCTCTCCGAAAATAAATAAGGCTACAGCTGATGGTGCAGCAAGCAAGAAGGTTAGCTGCAAACCCCAAATTAATAATTCGCCTGCATGGGCCAAATCATTTTTGGCGTTTGCTTTGCTCAGGCTTGGTAAAAGAACAGTGCCCAAGGCAACGCCGAGTAAAGCGGTAGGAAATTCCATCAATCGATCGGCATAAGAGAGCCAAGAAACGCTCCCTGCTTGTAAGCGCGATGCAATATTGGTATTGATAATTAAGGAAATTTGCGCAACGGATACTGCGAACACAGCGGGCCCCATTAATTTCATTACTCGCCTAGCATCAGGGTTTGTAATGGCGGACCGAATAGCTCCCGGCAGTAATCCAATGCGCGGCAACAATCCAAGGCGGGAGAGTGCTGGAACTTGAATGGCTAGCTGCAAAATTCCACCCAGCAGTACGCCAATACTTAATGCGTAAATGGGTTGGGCTAGGTGGGGCGCTAAAAAGATGGCGCTGCCAATCAAGGCGAGATTTAGCAAAACAGGTGTAAAGGCTGGAATTGCAAAGCGATGATAAGTGTTCAAAATGCCTGCGGATAATGAAACCATCGAAATGAGGCCGATATACGGAAACATCATCCGCGTCATTACCACGCTTGCTTCATAAGCGGTTCCACCGCTAAAGCCTGTAGCAATGACCAAAATAAGCACTGGGGCGCCAATTACGCCAATTAATACCGTGAGCAGCAAAGCCCAAAATAAGAGCGTAGCAACCGCATTGATGAGGGTTTTGGCCTTAGTTTGGTCCTCATCTGTGGCAATTTCGCCCAAAATCGGTACAAAAGCCTGGGAAAAGGCCCCTTCGGCAAACAGACGTCGGAGCAAATTCGGTAGCCTAAAAGCTACATTAAAGGCGTCTGTCCACTCGGATGCCCCAAAGCTACGGGCTATCAAAGTCTCCCTCAGGAGGCCTGTAATGCGGGACAGCATGGTCAGGGAGCTGACCTTGGCGGCGGCGGAAAGCAGGTTCATGAGCCGATTTTCACCTATTTATGGTCGGACTGGGCTTTTTTGCCCCTTTAAGGTAAAATCTTGGGTTTTGGCGAGCTTGCTTAGGAATAATGTAGGAATAATGCAAGTCCGCGAGATTTTTAACTAATCGCATTTTGCAATTTATAGAGGCAAGGTTTAAAGGATGGCCAATACCGCACAAGCGCGTAAGCGCGCACGCCAGGCAGTAAAACAGAACGAGCACAATTCTAGTTTGCGTTCTAAGCTCCGCACTTCCATTAAGGCAGTTCGTAAAGCAATCGAAGCTGGCGATAAAGTAGCTGCAGCGAAAGTATTCGTAGCGGCTCAAGCAACAATCGATAAGATTGCTGACAAAAAGATCGCCCATAAAAATACTGCAGCACGTCAAAAGTCACGTTTGTCTGCGGCTATCAAGGCGATGGCAGCGTAATTTAGTTTAGTAAAAGTTTTAGGCTGGTCGAATCGTCATTTCGACCTAAGCCCGCTCCTCAACAGAGCGGGTTTTTGTTTTTAGGGCTGGGGTGGGGAAGCAGGGTTGAACTCACAGGCCTCTTCGATTGGTAAGCAGTTGTCTTTGGCAAAGTTCATGACAAAGTCGAGAGCTCTTGGATCGAGGTCGCCTAGTCTGGTATCAATAACAACGCATTTCACTTTTGCAATTAGCACTGGTCTGACATAGGGCGAATAAGTGAAGCGAGGGTCTCCAGAATCTCCTGGAGGGCGAAAGGTAGCCATCACCCCGCAAAGACGCTCCGCCCAATCGCTGGGCCGAAATGGTTTGCCAGAAGTGGTAATGCCTTGAATGAAAAGCTTTTTGTGGTTCAAGTTGGCGTAAGAAGTTTGTAAGATCAGTATTGCTAAGCCCTCTAGCTTAACAGCCTGAGGTGACCGTAATATGGCTTTGTGTTCTATTTGCGTGCAGTTGAATGTTTTAAGAAAAAAATGCAAGCCAAAACTTTAGTAGAAAGCTCAGCTATGACATCCTTGGCAAAGCCGCAAGTGCCTGGTCAGGTAAAGCACTACCTGCAGTTTTCCGACCTCACTCGTGAGGAGTATGATTACTTGCTGAAAAGATCGGCATGGCTCAAAGCCAAATTTAAGAGTTATGAGACATGGCATCCTTTGCATGATCGGACGCTGGCGATGATTTTCGAAAAGCACTCCACCCGGACACGTCTCTCATTCGAGGCGGGCATCCACCAGCTTGGCGGCCACGCCGTCTATCTCAATACTCGTGATACTCAGTTGGGCCGTGGTGAGCCGGTAGAGGATGCTGCGCAGGTCATTTCGCGGATGACTGACATCATCATGATTCGTACTTTTGGTCAGGAGATCATTGAGCGCTTTGCTGCCAATTCTCGCGTGCCAGTTATTAATGGCTTGACGAACGAATACCATCCTTGTCAGGTCTTGGCAGACATCTTTACATTTGTTGAGGCGCGTGGACCCATTCAAGGGAAAACCGTAGCCTGGGTCGGCGATGCCAATAATATGGCGTATACCTGGATACAGGCTGCCGAATCTTTGGATTTTCAGTTGCGCTTCTCGGCGCCCGAAGGTTATCAATTAGATCCGGCGCGCTTAACCAACAATACGGCAAGATATTTAACTGTTTGTGCTGATCCAAAAGAGGCATGTCAAGATGCTGATCTGGTGACTACCGATGTTTGGACCAGTATGGGCTATGAAGCGGAAAATAATTCCCGGATGAACGCCTTCAAAGATTGGATGGTTGATGAGGAGTTGATGGCTGTAGCTAAACCAAATGCTTTATTTATGCATTGCTTACCGGCACACCGTGGTGAAGAAGTTTCAGCCGGAGTGATCGATGGTCCTCAAAGCATTGTTTGGGAGGAAGCTGAGAATCGCCTTCATGTTCAAAAAGCCCTTATGGAGTATTTACTCTGTGGTCGATTGGACTAACCGATAAATATTAGTAAAGCAGTATTGAGTAATTTTTAATTAAATTTTTTTGATCGAATAAGAAAATATGTCTGACATTAAAAAAGCCGTGCTAGCCTATTCAGGTGGACTTGACACTAGCGTGATCTTGAAGTGGCTTCAAGATACTTATGGTTGTGAAATCGTGACCTTCACTGCTGACCTTGGCCAAGGTGAAGAGCTTGAGCCAGCGCGTGCTAAGGCCCTGCAGTTCGGTATCAAACCAGAGAATATTTTTATTGATGACTTGCGTGAAGAGTTTGTGCGTGATTTTGTATTCCCAATGTTCCGTGCCAACACTATCTATGAGGGCGAGTATTTATTGGGAACCTCTATTGCACGTCCATTGATCGCAAAACGCCAAATTGAGATTGCTCGTTTGACTGGTGCAGATGCTGTATCTCATGGAGCTACTGGTAAAGGTAATGATCAGGTTCGTTTTGAGTTGGGATATTACGCTCTGGAGCCTGGTATTAAGGTGATTGCCCCATGGCGTGAGTGGGACTTGCTCTCTCGTGAGAAATTGATGGCCTACGCTGAGAAGCATGGCATACCTGTTGAGATGAAACATAAGCAGGGTGGCTCGCCTTACTCTATGGACGCCAACTTGTTACACATCAGCTACGAAGGTCGTCACCTTGAGAATCCAAACGCAGAGGCCGAGGAGTCAATGTGGCGCTGGACAGTTTCTCCTGAAAAGGCTCCAGATGCTCCCGAAGTCATTGAAATTGAATTTAAAGCGGGTGATCCAGTGGCAATTAATGGCAAGGCTTATAAGCCACATGAGTTGTTAGCTGAACTCAATCGCATTGGTGGCATGCATGGTATTGGCCGTCTCGACCTAGTAGAAAACCGCTTCGTTGGCATGAAGAGTCGTGGTTGCTATGAAACGCCTGGTGGCACTATTTTGCTCAAAGCGCATCGCGGTATTGAGAGCATTACGCTTGATCGGGAGGTAGCGCATTTAAAAGACGATTTAATGCCGCGCTATGCTAGTTTGATCTATAACGGTCTATGGTGGGCACCAGAGCGTATCGCTCTGCAAACTCTTATTGATCACACGCAGCAGATGGTCAATGGCATAGTTCGCCTCAAGCTCTACAAGGGTTCTGTATCTGTAATCTCTCGCGATTCAGCTAACACTTTGTTTGATCAAAATATTGCAACCTTTGATGATGATGGTGGCGCATACAATCAAGCGGACGCAGGCGGCTTTATTAAGCTCAATGCATTGCGTATGCGGATTGCTGAAACCGCTAAGCGCAAGCGCGCAAATAAGTAATTGACGTAAGAACCAAAGAATAGGAAAAGACCAGATGCAATTTGATCAAGTTTCAGTCGGTAAAAAAGCCAATGTATTTTTTGATGGCAAATTTGTGTCACACACTGTGACTTTACCTAATGGCGTGCGTAAGTCTGTCGGCGTTGTATTGCCAAGCACTTTGCGTTTTGACCTAAGTACCAAAGAAGTCATGGAAGTGGTTGAGCACTGCGTTTGTTAGCATCAATGGCGCTCCTGAGCAAGAATTTAAAGCAGGTCAAAGCTGGGAGGTTGAAAAGGGTGGTTATTTCATAATTCGTGCTGAGCAACCAGTGCACTATGTTTGTCATTTCGAATAAAAATTTCTGCAGCATATTTATAAAGCCACCTTCGGGTGGCTTTATTTTGCTTATAAATTAGACTAACCTAAGGCCATGAATATCGACAAAATAATTGTGTTAGTGATTGCATTTGGTGTAAATACTTGCTCTATTGCGCAGTCAGATAAGGTCGACCTATATGTAGACAGCGCTCGATATCCTGATGGCGATGAAATTCCATATGTTTTTGTGCCTTCTAATAAATTACCGCCGAAATATGTGTTAATCGTGATGCCTGGTGGACATGGCACCATAGGACTTAAGAAAAATGAGGATGGCTCACCCTTCTATGGTGGCAAGGGCAATTTTTTAATTAGAAGTCGTAAATTATTCGCTGATGATGATTTAGCAGTAATCGTGATTGATCGGGGCAGAAGTCTGGATCGAATGCGTGGAGTGGTGGCGGATATTAGGGCTAAATTTCCGGCGGCGAAAATATTTATAGCGGGAACAAGTTTAAGCACAACCGAAACCATTTACATGGCAGAAAATATGGATGGCGAGGCGGATGGATTCATTCATACCTCTTCAGTTAGTGCAATTGGGGGGCTTGATACCAGAAATAGAAAAAGTCGCAATCTGATTGTGTCCCATAAAAATGATGGTTGTCACGTAACAAGACCCTCATCAGCCATTGAAAATAGCGAGCGCTACGGAACGCAATTTTTTTTAATGGAGGGCGGTATTGATGAAGGGGATCCTTGCCAAGCCGCAGGTCATCACGGATACCGGGGTATAGAGCAAGAGGTAGTGAATAAAATAAAAAATTGGATCAGAAATAACTAATCCAAGTTATTTGGGTAAACCTTGAATTAAGGCTCCAGGAACTAGCGTTCGATCTGCAAACCAGTTTTTATTCATTTCTAGGGCATAACGTACTGCAGCTCTCGGGCAATGATTGTTAGTAGTTTCAGCCTGCATCTCTTCAATATTCACAATCTTGCCATCATCGGCAATGAATGCAATTGATAAGGGAATTTTGGTATTGTTCATCCAAAAGCAATGACCAGCCTTTTGTTCAAAAACAAATAGCATTCCAGAATTCGTTGGCATGCTGGTGCGATTCATGAGGCCAATTTCTCTGGTCTTCGGTGTATCGGCTAGTTCGGCTCGTATACGATAAATCCCTGCTTTTAGATCAATTGTTGGTAGATCAGTATTGACTTGCGCCCAGGCAAAGCTTGCACAAATGAGGAGCTTGAGAGCAATCAGCTTGCAGATAAGATTAAAAAGGATTTTCATGTAAGGGATTCTAAGTGAATCAATTTCTGGGCGAAAAAAACCCAGGAACAGGTCCTGAGTTTTTCATAATGATCTAAGGACTATTAAGCCGCTTGGATATTGGTAGCCTGTTTGCCTTTAGGACCTTGGGTAATATCAAACGTTACCTTTTGGTTTTCCTTGAGGGTTTTGAACCCAGGCATTGTGATCGCGCTGAAATGCGCGAACAACTCTTCTTCACCATCATCAGGTTTGATAAAGCCAAAACCTTTTGCATCATTGAACCACTTAACAATTCCGGTCGCCATGCGAACTCCATTACATAAACTTAAAACAACCGTGATGAGGGTAAATACTTTTTAATCAGTCTCAATCCACAACACGCCTAAATAGAACCTCTTTTGAGGCCTACCCCCGATTGTTTGCCCTTTTTGTAGGGGTGTCAAGGAGTTATATGCACTAACCCATCACTAATTACCCCTTTTTTTATCGAAAAATGCCCTAATATGAGTTAAACGGGGGTTTTTTAGGGTTTTTGATAACCTGGCCCTCGTTAAATCAAGTTTAGATATCTGTGTTTAGAATGTTTCTCATGAGTCGCACACCTAAAAACCCTACAGCTGGTAATCCTGCAAATCCCTATGCTGAGGACACCCTTTTGCTTGAAAAACAAGTAGAGCAAGTTAAGGCGCCCTCGATGTATAAAGTTTTGCTATTAAATGATGACTACACCCCAATGGAATTTGTGGTGATGGTTATTCAGGAGTATTTTAATAAGGACCACGAAACTGCAACACGCATCATGTTGCAAGTGCATTTGGTTGGTAAAGGCGTTTGCGGAATATTTACCCGAGATGTTGCTGCTACTAAAGTGCATCAAGTTATTGAATTATCCCGTGAAGCGGGCCACCCACTACAGTGCACTATGGAGGAAGCATGATTGCCCAAGAACTAGAAGTAAGTTTGCACATGGCGTTTGTTGACGCTCGGGCATCACGACACGAGTTCATCACGGTTGAGCATTTGCTTGCAGCTTTGTTGGATAACGCTACTGCGGTTGAGGTGTTAAAAGCTTGCGCAGTCAATATTGCCGAGCTTCGCGCGCAATTAAAAAACTTCATCAACGACAATACCCCCGTTGTGCCGGGTAATGATGAGGTGGATACTCAGCCAACATTGGGATTTCAGCGTGTTATTCAGCGTGCCATCATGCATGTGCAGTCGACCTCCAACGGTAAAAAAGAAGTTACTGGGGCCAATGTATTGGTTGCGATTTTTGGCGAAAAAGACTCGCATGCAGTGTATTTCTTGCAACAGCAGGGAGTTACTCGTTTAGATGTAGTGAATTTCATTAGCCATGGCGTTCGTAAAGATCAAGCTGAACATGTCAAACCAGTTGAATCTACTCAAGAGACTGAAGAGTTTGCTGGCTCAGGCAAGGAAAGCCCTCTTGATCAGTACACTCAGAACCTTAATGCCATGGCGCGCCAGGGCAAGATTGACCCCTTAATTGGTCGTGAGAGCGAAGTAGAGCGCGTGATTCAAGTGCTGTGCCGCCGTCGCAAAAATAATCCATTGCTAGTAGGTGAGGCAGGTGTTGGTAAGACAGCGATAGCTGAAGGCCTTGCCTGGAGAATCGTGAAGGGCGATGTGCCGGATATTTTGGCCAATGCTACCGTTTACTCTTTGGATATGGGGGCATTGTTAGCTGGGACTAAATACCGTGGTGACTTTGAGCAACGTCTCAAGAGTGTTCTCAAGTCATTAAAAGATCATGCGCACGGTATTTTGTTTATTGATGAAATCCACACCTTGATTGGTGCAGGCGCTACCTCTGGAGGTACATTAGATGCTAGCAATCTTTTGAAGCCTGCTTTATCGAATGGTCAGCTAAAGTGCATTGGTGCAACAACTTTTACGGAGTATCGTGGCATTTTTGAAAAGGATGCCGCTCTCTCACGTCGCTTCCAAAAAGTAGATGTAGTTGAGCCAACCGTAGATCAAACAGTGCAAATTCTGCGTGGCCTTAAGTCACGCTTTGAAGAGCACCATAGTGTGAAGTACGCAGCTGGTGCCCTGGTTGCTGCTGCTGAACTCTCTGCGCGCTATATCAATTATCGTCATCTGCCGGATAAGGCAATTGACGTGATTGACGAGGCTGGTGCTGCGCAACGTATCTTGCCAAAGTCCAAGCAGAAGAAGACTATTGGCCGTCCAGAAATTGAAGAAATTGTTGCAAAAATTGCGCGCATACCACCGCAGTCTGTGACGGTGGATGATCGTAGCAAGTTACAAACCCTTGATCGTGATATCAAGAGCGTGGTGTTCGGTCAGGACCCTGCAATTGAAGCTTTGGCTAGCGCCATCAAGATGACGCGTGCTGGGCTTGGAAAAATTGATCGCCCAATAGGTTCTTTTTTGTTCTCTGGCCCAACAGGTGTTGGTAAGACTGAGGTTGCTAAACAACTGGCTTACATTCTGGGGATTGAGCTTTTGCGCTTTGACATGTCAGAGTACATGGAGCGTCATGCGGTCAGTCGCTTGATTGGTGCGCCTCCTGGGTATGTTGGTTTTGATCAGGGTGGTTTACTTACTGAGGCTGTGAACAAAAAACCTCATTGCGTTCTTCTACTCGATGAAATTGAAAAAGCGCATCCTGACATTTTTAACATCCTCTTGCAGGTGATGGATCATGGCACGCTGACGGATAACAACGGTCGCAAGACTGACTTCCGTAATGTGATCATCATCATGACAACCAATGCTGGTGCTGAAGCGATGCAGAAATCTACCATCGGCTTTACCAATGCTCGTGAGTCTGGCGATGAGATAGCGGATATTAAGAAGTTCTTCACGCCTGAGTTCCGTAATCGCTTGGATGCCATCGTCTCCTTCAAGGCGCTTGATGAAACGATCATCATGCGTGTGGTCGATAAATTCTTAATGCAGTTAGAAGAACAATTGCATGAGAAGAAGGTGGATGCCACTTTCAGTCCTGCATTACGTGCGCATCTGGCTAAGCATGGCTTTGATCCGCTCATGGGGGCTCGTCCTATGCAGCGCATCATCCAAGATACAGTCCGTAAAGCTTTGGCCGATGAACTATTATTTGGCAAGCTAGCGCAAGGCGGTCATGTCGATGTGGATATCGATGCTGACGGTACTGTTCAGCTGAGTTTTGATGCTCCAAAGCTACCTGGTAAAGCTAAGGTCGATATAGCCCCTGCTGAAGAAATCTAACGAACCATTATTTTTAAACCCAAAGGAAGATATGTCTCATCACGATAAATTACTAGAAGCTTTTGAAACTTACAAAGCTGAGAATGAAAAGTTTCAAGGCAAAGGTATTAAGGCATCTGCTGCTCGTGCTCGTAAAGCATTGCAAGAGATTGCTGGTTCATGCAAAGAGCGTCGCAAAGAAATTACTGCTGAGAAAGAGTCTCGCGAAGGTGCTGGTGCTGGCATGTCACAAGACGCTGCACGTAAAGCACATATCCGCAAGTGATTAGGTAAGTAGCTTCAGAACAAAAAGCCACCTTTGGGTGGCTTTTTGTTAATCAAATGGAATTGCTTAGCTGCGACCGGTACTACCAAAGCCTCCTGCTCCACGACTGCTCTCACTAAATTCCTCAACCACTTTGAGCTCTACCTGCTGAACAGGCATCACGACCAATTGGGCGAGGCGCTCCATCGGTTCAAGCTTAAAGGGGGTGGAGCCACGATTCCAGGTGCTCACCATCAGTTGACCTTGGTAATCAGAGTCAATGAGGCCCACGAGGTTTCCTAAGACAATGCCATGTTTATGGCCAAGTCCTGAGCGAGGCAAAATAAAGGCAGCATAAGCAGGGTCCTCTACATAGATTGCCAAGCCTGTGGGAATCAGTACAGTTTGGCCGGGTGCGATCTCAATTGATTCATCAATGCAGGCGCGTAAATCAAGTCCTGCACTTCCTGGTGTGCCATAGCTAGGTAATTGATCGCGCATGCGCTCATCGAGAATCTTGACTTGTAAAGCTTGCATGAAATTTCCTAAAACGAGAAATGAAATTGAAAAAAGTCGGTATTAGATTTTTTTGGCAACCAATTGAATCAATTGACGTGCAAGTTGGAGCTTTTCGGCCTTAGCAATTTTTTTACTGCCGATAGAGTCAATCACGAGCAATTGATTGAGGTCGCTTCCAAAGGTATCGGGTCCAATATTGCCCACTATCATTGGAATGCCTTTCCGCTTGCGCTTTTCATCAGCATACTTTTCTAAATCAGTCGATTCAGCCGCGAAGCCCACACAATACGGGTAAGGTTTACCGCCTTTAGTTTTGACTGTCTTTGCTACGTCTAAAAGAATGTCTGGATTCGCGGTAAATTCAATATTAGGAGCTGATATGCCTTGACGCTTCATTTTTTCTTTAGCGGGCTTGGCAATGCCCCAATCTGCTACTGCGGCAACAGCAAAGAATAGGTCGCAATCGATATTGGCTAAGGTCGCCGCATGCATTTCTTTGGCGCTAATGACGTTGGTACGAGCAATCTTGCCAGTTGCCTCTAATGGTGTTGGTAGATCACAAGGCCCAGCGATGAGTTGCACCTGTGCACCAGCTTCAATTGCTGCGTGTGCGATTGCAAAGCCCATCTTCCCAGAGCTTTGGTTAGTGATGCCACGGACAGGGTCGATTGCTTCAAAAGTGGGGCCTGCGGTAATGAGAACTTTCTTGCCTAGCAATGTTTTCTTCTGAAAGAACGCAATCAGTTGTTCGGTAATTTCTGCTGGCTCAAGCATTCTGCCCATACCGACTTCACCACATGCTTGAAAACCGCTAGCGGGCCCTAACAATGTGACACCATCTTCTATTAAACGCTGGGCGCTACGCTGCGTTGCTGGGTGCTGCCACATTTGTTTATTCATGGCAGGCGCAAGAAGCAGCGGGCAATCTCTAGCAAGACATAAGGTACTTAATAAATCATCAGCTAAGCCAAGGGAAAGTTTGGCCATTAGGTCAGCGCTGGTTGGGGCAATCAAAATTGCATCAGCGCTGCGAGATAACTCGATATGAGCCATATTATTTGAGATGCTCTTATCCCATTGACTGGTGTAAACCGGATTACCGGTAAGCGCCTGCATCGTAACGGGAGTCACAAATCGTTGGGCGGCTTCAGTCATGACGACTTGAACGCTTGCGCCTTCTTGCATGAGCAGGCGAGCTAATTCAGGAGTCTTATAAGCAGCTATGCCGCCAGAAACGCCGAGTACGATTTTCTTGTTCAGGAGTGATTGCATGGCGCCAGCTTAATGGGATTGTGGGGATTTGCCAAATGACTTGCGCAATTCACCAAAAATGATGAGGATGGCGCCTATGCAAATGGCGCTATCAGCGATATTAAAAGCTGGCCAATGCCAGTTTGCATAGTGCATATCAATGAAGTCCACTACTGCGCCATACATCAGGCGATCTAATACGTTGCCTAGGGCGCCACCTAAAATCAGACTCAGTGCTACGCAGAGGAGTTTGTCGTCTTGGTGTTTGCGCAAGATAACAACAATGTAGATGCAAGCGGCCAAACCAAGTAGGGTAAAAAACCAACGTTGCCAACCAGAGCTTTGAGCTAAAAAAGAAAATGCTGCACCTGGATTAAAGAGTAATAGCCAGTTCAGAAATGGCAGCACTGATTCTGGCGCACCCATTTGCAGGTGGCTCAGAGCCCACCATTTCGTAGTTTGATCTGAGAGTAAGGTGATCGTAGCAACTGTAATGTAGCGCAGAAATGGGGTGCTCATCAAAAGTTCACTTAAGCAAATAAGCGATGATCGCCATCGCCAAATAAGTTGCTAATACAGCGGCCACATAGTTCTGGATGTTCTGCATTGGCACCAACATCTTTGGTGTGGTGCCAGCAGCGGCCACATTTTTTGTATTGGCTGCCGCGAACCAGAACTTCTAAACCTGCGTTACTCAGTTCAATATTTGCGCTTGAGGTAATGGTGATAAAGCGCAAGTCATCCTGGAGCGAATGCAGGATGGCGAAATCGACATCGCCAAGCTTGATCTTCAGCTCTGCTTGTAATGAAGATCCCACATTGCCAGCCTCACGTTCCACTTCAATCGCTTTGGTAACTTCGGAGCGGATTTCGCGGATTCGATTCCACTTAGCCAATAACTCATCAGGATGGGCAATTTCGGGGAATGCGCCAAATTCTTCCATGAAGATAGACTCAGACGTTTTAGCCCCTGAACCATGCGGGAAAGCTTGCCAAGCTTCTTCTGCGGTAAAGGAGAGGAAGGGTGAAAGCCATTTCAATAGATTGCGAGTGATGTGGAACAGCGCGTTTTGCGCTGCTCTACGATCAGCTGAATCTGGCGCGCTAGTGTAAAGACGATCTTTCAGGATGTCTAAGTAGAAACCGCCTAAATCTTCCGAGCAGAAGGTAAGTATGCGAGCCACAGCAGGGTGGAACTCATAGGCCTTGTAATGCGCTTCGATATCAACTTGCAATTGGTTAGCCAGCGCCACAGCGTAGCGATCAATCTCAAGCCACTTTTCTGAAGGCATTGAATGCTTAGCAGGATCAAAATCCGAAAGATTAGCCAGCAAGAAGCGTAAGGTATTGCGAATGCGACGATAGCTTTCGGTGACGCGCTTAAGAATCTCATCGGAAATAGTCATTTCTCCTGAGTAGTCAGTAGAAGCAACCCAGAGGCGAATAATTTCAGCGCCTAACTTATCTGCAACTTGTTGTGGGGCAATCACGTTACCCACAGATTTACTCATTTTGCGACCTTGGCCATCAACGGTAAAGCCGTGTGTCAGCAATGCCTTGTAAGGCGGTTTACCATCTAGCATTGCACCAGTCAGTAATGAGGAATGGAACCAACCACGATGTTGGTCTGAGCCTTCAAGGTAAAGGTCGGCTAAACGTCCATTCGGTGTCTCTGCTTCAGCGGTGAGTAGTTCATTGCGATGGGATCCACGAATCACATGCCAATGAGTGGTGCCGGAGTCAAACCATACATCTAGAGTGTCACGATTCTTTTCGTATTGAGCGGCTTCATCACCGAGCAATTCAGATGCCTCAAGTTGTTGCCAGGCTTCGATACCACCCTTTTCAACGCGCTTGGCTACCTCTTCGAGCAGCTCGACTGTACGTGGATGTGGATCACCAGTTTCTTTGTGTACAAAGAAGGCCATTGGGACGCCCCATTGACGCTGACGTGACAAGGTCCAGTCAGGACGATTGGCAATCATGTTGTGTAAACGTTGTTTACCCCATGCAGGGAAGAAATCAGTACTATCAATTCCTGCTAATGCAGTTTCGCGCAAGCTGGCATTGCCATCGGATGGCTTTTTATCCATGCTGGCAAACCACTGTGAGGTAGCGCGGTAAATAATCGGCGACTTATGGCGCCAGCAATGCATATATGAGTGTGTATAGGTTTTATCGCGGAGCAAGCTGCCGGCATCACGCATGGCTTCGACAATTTTTGGATTGGCTTTCCAGATATATTCGTTGGCGAATAAAGGTAACCAAGACGCATACACACCATTGCCCATGACTGGATTGAGAATATCTTTATCAGCAAGCTGATTTGCTTTGCAAGACTTAAAGTCTTCCTCGCCATAAGCTGGCGCAGAGTGAACAATTCCTGTGCCGGTGTCCAGTGTGACGTAATCAGCTGGATAGATGGGAGACAGACGCTTGTAGCCCTCATGCAAGGGTGCTAAGGGGTGCCAGAAGGAGATATAGGCTAGCTGCGCACCAAAGCAAGTGGCAATGACTTTGCCCTCGAGACCATAATCTTGCAAACAGGTTTCAACACGGTCTTTTGCCAGAATCAGCAATTTGTTGCCAACATCGACCAGTGCATAAGTGAGCTCTGGGTGAACGTTCATCGCCTGGTTTGCGGGGATGGTCCAAGGTGTAGTGGTCCAGATCACAATTTGACCTGGCTTGTTTGGGAGCTCAGCAAGGCCAAATGCTTTTGCTAGTTGTGGGCGCTGTGCATCATCAAAAGCAAAACCAACATCCACGGTTGGGTCAGTTTTGTCTTGATATTCCACTTCGGCTTCAGCTAGGGCTGAACCGCAGTCAAAACACCAGTTCACCGGTTTTAAGCCGCGAAAGACATAGCCTTTTTCCCAGATCTTGCCTAAGGCACGGATTTCATCGGCCTCATTGCGGTAGTTCATGGTGAGGTAAGGGTTATTCCAATCTCCTAATACACCCAAACGTTCGAAATCTTTCTTTTGCTTATCCACTTGAACCTGTGCATAAGCACGAGCTTTAGCTTGAACTTCAGCTGTTGGTAAATTTTTGCCAAATTGTTTTTCAATCTGAATTTCAATTGGCATGCCGTGGCAATCCCAGCCCGGTACATAAGCAGAATCAAAGCCCATCAGCCAACGAGATTTGACAATCATGTCTTTCAGAATCTTATTAACCGCGTGCCCAATATGAATATCACCATTTGCATAAGGGGGGCCATCATGCAATATGAACTTTGGTTGATTAGCGTGGGCTGCACGAATTTTTTCGTAGAGCTTATTTTTCTGCCATTGTGAAACCCATTGCGGTTCACGTTTAGCCAGATCTCCTCGCATTGGAAAGGAGGTGTCTAACAAATTGACGGGATAAGAATTTTCTTTTTCAGACATACGCTTTTTTCTGGAAATAATTTCTGGCGTGCTCTGCATCTGCTGCAATAGCTTTAGTAAGGGTGTCGAGGTCATCATACTTGGCCTCATCACGAATTTTCTCCAAGAGTTCTACCGTAATAATTTTTCCGTAGACATCTTGTTGGTAATCGAAAATATGAGTTTCAAGCAATACGCGACCTTCGTCTTCTACAGTAGGGCGTACGCCTAGGCTAGCCACAGCCGGCAAGGCTTTATCGCCTAGACCCAAAACTTGCGCAGTAAAAATTCCGGTCGTTGCTGGCTTGCGGTGATGGAGATGATTTGCAAACGCTAAGTTCAATGTGGGAAAGCCGAGTGTGCGACCCAATTTCTGACCATGAATGACATGTCCCGAAATGGCATAAGGGCGACCCAATAATTTTTCTGCTTGCTTCATGTCGCCATTGGCCAATGCAGTACGTAACGCTGAGCTCGAAATACGTTCGCCATCTTCCAAAATTGTTTGGATGCTAGAAACCTCGAAACCATATTTTTCGCCAGCTGCTTTGAGGCTTGCAAAATTACCGGCACGTTTTGCACCGTAGCAAAAATCATCGCCAATCAGAATCCATTTGACGTTCAGGCGCTTGACAATAATTTCAGAAACAAATTCTTCTGGAGATAGACGGGCAAAAGTTGCATTGAAGTGTTCAACGACTACCCGGTCAATTCCCAACGCAGATAGCGCAGCTAATTTATCTCGCAGGTTCAGGATCCGTGGGGGAGTTTGATCCGGTGAAAAGAATTCTTTTGGGTGTGGTTCAAACGTCATCACGCAGCTCACTAGGCCGCGCTCCTTGGCGCTGTCTACTAATTGTTTGAGCAGGGCGCGATGACCCCTGTGCACGCCATCGAAATTTCCGATGGTTAGGGCACAAGCAGGTCCTGCAGAAAACTGGGTCGGGCCACGGAATACGTTCACAAAATCGCTTTCAGGGTAGCCATCAATTATATTGTGGGCATGCTTTCTATCGTTACCTTAATCTCAGGCCGCGGATCGAATTTCGAGGCCATCGTCAAAACTGCTCAAAAAGAGCAGTGGCCGGTCAAATTTGCTGGGGTCATAGCCAATCACTCTGGGGCCAAGGGCCTTGATTTTGCTCGCTCCCAGGGTATTTCAGCATTTGCCATAGAACACAAGGAGCACGCTAGTCGTGAATCCTTTGATGCCGCCTTGATTGCGAAAATTGATGAGTTAGGGGCCGATTTGGTGGTCTTGGCTGGTTTTATGAGAATTTTGACTCCTGGCTTTATCCGTCATTTTGAGGGTCGCTTAATCAATATTCACCCAGCACTCCTCCCAGCATTCCCAGGATTGCATACTCACGAGCGCGCTTTAGAGGCCGGCGTGCAAGAGCACGGGGCTACAGTCCATTTCGTCAATGAAGGGGTCGATGAGGGGCCGATTATTTGCCAAGCCTCCGTTCCAGTCTTGGCAGGAGATACCCCTGACACTCTTGCGGCTCGTGTTTTAACTGCTGAGCATCAGATTTACCCACGGGCCGTAAAATGGTTCCTTGATGGACGATTGCGAATAGAAGGTAATCAAGTGAAGTTACAACCCCCTGAGTCGCAATTTTTTAAATTATGAGTGCAGAACGTCCGCAGCGGAAATCTGGCAGCAGATTGGCCCCGCATAAAAGTTACGCAGCGAAATCAAGAGACCCTTTGCGTCGTCCCGAACGACGCAATGCTAGTGGCAACCTTATTGCGCCTGAAGGCCAAAAGAATTTCTCTAACGCAAAAGCATTACCGCAACATGCAATTCACTTAGAGCGATTGCTACCAGAGTTACTGAGTTTTGAGCAGCCTGCTGATCGTGTTGTCAGTCGTTATTTTCGTGCAGAACCGCAACTGGGAAATCGTGATCGTGCTCTCATTGCAGAGAGTGCCTTTGCAATTTTGCGTCGTAAAAATGAGTTCTCGCAATTTGCCGTAAGTGGTGAAGGATCTCAAGCTAGACGCTTAGCCCTATTGGGTTTGCTGTCCGCTCTGTCAGAGGGTGGCTTGGGTTCTGCCAACCGCGCAGAGAGTGCTATTGCTGACTTAGCGCATGTATTAAAGCCTGGTGAATATGAGTGGTTACAACGCTTTGCAACGGTTGACCCAGCTGCTTTAAATCCGCTTGTACGAAACAATTTGCCCGAATGGTTATGGGATGCCTTTGGAAAATATCCCGGTGAAGAATCGCGCGAAGAGTTAGCAAAGTCATTGATGCATCCAGCACTTTTGGATTTGCGTGCAAACACTATGAAAACCAATCGTGAAGAACTGCTTGCGCAGATGAATGCATTGGGTGGTCGCTATCAAGCTATACCGACACCATACGCACCCGATGGTGTGCGGATTATGGGTAAGCCCGCACTGCAAAATACTGCCGGCTTTAAAGCGGGCATGTTTGAAGTACAGGACGAAGGTAGTCAGCTCTTGGCTTACTTGCTCGCGCCAAAGCGCGGCGAGATGGTCGTCGATTTTTGTGCTGGTGCTGGCGGTAAAACATTGGCGATTGGCGCCTTAATGCGCTCTACAGGCCGCTTGTATGCTTTTGATACATCAGAGCGCCGCCTAGCTAATCTAAAGCCAAGGCAGGCCCGCAGCGGCCTTTCAAACGTCCATCCAGTATGGATTGATAGTGAGAATGATGCCAAGATCAAACGCTTAGCTGGAAAGATTGATCGCGTCTTGGTTGATGCCCCTTGTAGTGGCATGGGTACACTTCGTCGCAATCCGGACCTCAAGTGGCGTCAAACCCCTGCAGGAGTAACGGAGCTCAACCAGAAGCAGATGAGTATTTTGACCTCTGCCGCCCGCCTTTTAAAGCCAGGGGGTCGTCTGGTATATGCCACTTGTAGTCTATTGCCCCAGGAAAATCAGGCTATTGCAAAAGCATTTTTGGCTCAAAACCCCAATTTTGAGGCCATTCCAGCGGCAGAAGTTCTTAAACCATTGTTTCCAAAGGAAAAATTACCTTTAGGCTGCTCCCCAGATAACCCTTGGTGGCAGTTATGGCCACATATTCATGGCACTGATGGCTTTTTTGGGGCTGTTTTCCAAAAAAAAGCAGCTGCGAAGGCTGAGGACTCTGAAAAAGATGAGGTAAAGCTGGTAAAAGTCAAAACCAAGAAAGCTGTAGAAGAATTAAAATGAGGTTTTAGACCTCTTTAGGACTTCCTTTTGAATACAGCTTCAGGTTTTGATTTATTCCTTAACTGGCTTGCCCATGGTTTTTTGGACTGGTCATGGTGGAAGATCGTAGTTTTTACTCTGGTAGCCACCCACATTACGATTGCAGCAGTCACTATCTTTTTGCATCGTTGCCAGGCTCATCGTGCCTTAGATCTACATCAGATCGCTTCCCATTTTTTCCGTTTTTGGCTCTGGCTGACGACGGGCATGGTGACTAAAGAGTGGGCATCTATTCACCGCAAACATCACGCTAAGTGCGAAACGGTTGATGATCCACATAGCCCACAAATCTTAGGCATCGGCACTGTGCTATCTCGCGGCGCTGAGCTGTACAAGCAAGAGGCTAAGAATCAAGAGACATTGGATAAGTTTGGGCATGGCACGCCGAATGATTGGATTGAGCGCAACATTTACTCCAAATTTTCTTGGCAGGGTGTTGCCATCATGCTGATCATTGATGTCTTGTTGTTTGGCGCAATTGGCTTAACAGTTTGGGCGGTGCAGATGTTGTGGATCCCAATTACCGCAGCTGGCGTGATTAACGGTATCGGGCACTTCTGGGGCTATCGCAATTTTGATTGTGAAGATGCTTCTACCAATATTTTCCCTTGGGGAATTTTGATTGGCGGTGAAGAGCTGCATAATAATCACCATACCTTTGCCACCAGCGCAAAGCTTTCAAACAAATGGTATGAGTTTGATATTGGCTGGCTGTATATTCAGTTAATGAGTGCTGTTGGTCTTGCAACTGTCAAGAAAACTCCACCAAAACCCGTATTAAGTGATTTGCGACCTGCTGATCAAAATACTCTTGAGGCAATCATTGCGAACCGTTATGAAATCATGGCGCGCTACAGTAAAACCTTGCGTCGTTTCTTCAGCAATGAAGTCCAGCATATGCAAGTTTTGGCCACCCACTTGAGTGATGCCCGCACCTGGTTATCTAAAGATGAGTCACGTTTAACTGAGCAGGAAAAAGCCAAGCTTGAGGAGTTGATGGCAAGTAATGCTCAATTACGTAAGATGATTGAAATGCGTCGTGATCTTCAGGCTATTTGGGGTCGCTCTAGCGCTACTAAGGAACAGTTGCTTTCTCAGCTGCATGCATGGTGTCAGCGCGCTGAGGACAGTGGTTTAACTAGCCTACGTGAGTTCTCATTAAGATTACGTCGTTACGCGTAAATAGAAATTAACCAATCCCCTTAATGAAAATTGAGGTAATAAAAAACCCGCTTAAAGCGGGTTTTTTCATTTGCATGAAGCAAGGATCGTTTGGACGATTACTTCAGCTTTGTTTCTTTATAAGCAACGTGCTTGCGAATAGTAGGATCAAACTTCATGATCTCCATCTTCTCAGGCTTAGTACGCTTGTTTTTTGAAGTTGTGTAGAAGTGACCAGTACCCGCTGATGACTCTAACTTAATTTTTTCTCTACCGCCTTTAGCCATTTGTGCGCTCCTTAAATTTCGCCACGTGCACGAAGATCAGACAAAATAGCATCGATGCCATTTTTGTCGATGACGCGCAAACCAGCATTGGTTAAGCGCAAGCTAATCCAACGGTTTTCAGATTCAACCCAGAAACGACGGTTTTGCAGATTCGGCAGAAAGCGACGCTTCGTTTTATTGTTTGCATGGGATACATTGTTGCCAACCATCGGCTTTTTCCCAGTGACTTGGCAAACTTTTGCCATGACATAACTCCATTAACATTAATTGCGAAAAGAGAAGATTGTAACAGTCAATGCCTATTTTGGGCTACCTCTAATTAGCATTATTCAATAGTTTGGAGGGGTAAATAAGCTAAAAAAATCCTTAATTTCGCAGCAAAGCTTAATAAGTAAGTAATTACTTTCTTTATTAATCAACATTCATAAGTCCTGACTCAGAAAAAGAGAAAAAACCGCTATTGCTCACAATATAGTGATCAAGTAGGGAAATATCCACCCACTGCAGAGCATGAATTAGGGTTCTAGTCAGTTCCTGATCAGCATTGCTGGGCAAGGGATTTCCACTAGGGTGGTTATGGGCAACGATAAGGGCGCTTGCATTCCTAGCCAAAGCTTCTTTGAGAATTTCTCGTGGGTAGACTGTGGTGTGGGTAATAGAGCCTCTGAAGAGTTCTTGACACTCAATGAGGTGTAGGGATGAGTCCAGGTAAAGGCACAAGAAGACCTCATGGGGTAACCTGCCGATTTTACTTTGCAAAAACTCTTTTACATGCTCTGGGGAGGAAAAAATCGATTTTTGGGCCAATCCATCCTCCAGACTGCGCTTTACAAGTTCATAAGCAGCCTGTATTTGGGTCCATTTTGAGAGGCCAACCCCATGAATTTGAATAAATTCCTCCGCGGTGCTCGCTAGCAGACGAGGCAGGCTGCCGAAGTAGTGAATCAGGTCTTGTGCCAAGGTCACAGCATTTTTGCCTTTGACGCCAACTCGTAAAAAGATGGCCAAGAGTTCGGCATCACTTAAGCAGCGTGCACCATGAAGGCGTAGTTTTTCTCTGGGTTGCTCATTTTTGGGCCAACTAGTGATGGGAGATTCCACGATCGATTGTGGCCTAGATACAATCACCTTATGACTAAGCTTACTGTTTTGCCCAACTCCTACTTGACCCTCAATTACCGACTCACTTTGCCCAATGGGGAGGATTACATCAACACTTTTGTTGATCGTCCGGCGACGGTGCTGATGGGATCTGGACAATTTGCGCCTTGTTTTGAAAAGGTGTTATTAGGTCTTGGAGTGGGTGATAAGAAATGTGCCTTACTTTCGCCCGATGAAAGTTTTGGCGAGCGCAAAGAAGATTTGGTGCAATGGGTTTCTTTGAAAGCCCTCAAAGAGGGGCGCGAAGATGATGTGGGATTTAATCCAGGCGATGTGATTGAGTTCAATGCTCCTGGTGGTGCGCAATACGCTGGAGTATTGCAATCGATTGATAGTGAAGGTGCATGGTTCGACTTTAATCATCCTCTGGCAGGAAGAGAAGTCACTTTTGAAGCAGAGATCGTTGCAATTCTTTAAGGTATGAGCACAACAGATAACGCTGAAATTTTGATGGCTCAGCCCCGCGGCTTTTGTGCGGGTGTTGATCGTGCAATCAATATTGTGAATGAGGCGCTTACACGATTTGGTGCGCCAATTTATGTTCGTCATGAAATTGTTCACAACGTTTATGTAGTGAATGAGTTGCGTGATAAGGGCGCGGTATTTGTTGAGGAATTGGATGAGGTGCCTAAAGGTGGGATTGTGGTGTTTAGTGCGCACGGTGTTTCTCAGGAGGTGCGTAAAGATGCGCAGGAACGTGGCCTGCAGGTTTATGACGCTACCTGCCCACTGGTGACTAAGGTGCATCTTGAAGTGATCAAAATGTGTAAAGAAGGCTTTACAGTCTTGATGATTGGTCACGTTGGCCATCCAGAGGTTGAAGGTACGATGGGGCAAGTGAAGGAAGGTATTTTTCTGATTGAAAAAGTGGGTGATATTGCGAGTCTTCCTTTTGCCGCCGAAGAAAAAATTGCATTTGTCACGCAAACTACTTTGTCTGTAGATGAAACTAAAGAAATTGTTGAAGCACTCACGAAAAAATTTCCTAATATTGTTCAGCCGCGCAAACAAGATATTTGCTACGCCACTCAGAACCGACAAGATGCGGTGAAATTCATGGCACCCCAAGTAGAGGTCGCTATTGTGGTGGGTAGCGCCACTAGTTCGAACTCGAATCGTTTGCGGGAGTTATCTGAAAAGTTGGGCGTACCTTCTTACATGGTGGATGCGCCTGAGCAATTGAGGCCAGAGTGGTTCGCAGGAAAAAAACGCGTAGGCTTAACAGCTGGAGCCTCAGCTCCAGAGAGTTTAGCGCAAGCAATTGTGAGCAAAATTCAGGAGTTTGGACCTAGACAAGTACGAGCTCTATCTGGAGTTGTTGAAGATGTTACTTTCTCATTACCAAAAAATTTAGTTGACTGAAGTATTGATCCATAACAAAGGAGCTGTAGATGGTTAATTTAAAAGCGTCAAAAGTGATTTTTATGAAAACAGCCATTGCTTTATCGGCTAGTGCTTTGATTTTGGCTGGTTGTGGCAAAGGTGAAGACAAGTCTGCCGCAGCTCCATCTGACAGTATTGAGGTCAAGATTGGGCATGTGGCTCCTTTGACAGGCCCCCATTGCTCATTTGGGTAAAGATAATGAGAATGGCGCACGCTTAGCTCTTGAAGAGATTAACAAAGCCGGGTTGACTATTGATGGCAAGAAGGTAGTGCTGACTTTGGTTCCTGAGGATGATGCAGAAGATCCTAAAACCGCTACCCAAGTTGCGCAAAAATTGGTTGATGCAAAAGTGGTTGGCGTTGTAGGACATTTGAACTCTGGCACCAGCATTCCTGCCTCCAAAATTTACAGCGATGCAGGTATCACCCAAATTTCTCCATCCTCGACCAATCCTGATTACACCAATCAAGGTTTTAAGACGACTTATCGTCTCGTAGCGACAGATGCGCAACAAGGCCCGGCATTAGGTAACTATGTTGCCAATACCCTGAAGGCTAAAACAGTTGCGATTGTGGATGATTCATCGCAGTACGGCAAAGGCTTGGCTGATGAATTTGAGAAAACAGTAAAAGCCGCGGGCATAAAAGTAGTTGCTCGAGAAGCAAGTAACAATAAGGCAACCGACTTTAAGACCATTCTGACAAAAATTAAAGGCAGCAAACCTGATGTGATTATGTATGGTGGTATGGATGCCACTGGCGGCCCATTAACCAAGCAAGCTGCAGAATTAGGCATCAAGGCTAAAGTAGTTGGTGGCGACGGTATGTGCACTGAGAAGTTGGCCGAGCTTGCAGGTGACGCTGTGGTGAATGTGACTTGCTCTGAAGCTGGTAAGGCCCTCTCCAAGATGGCTCAGGGTGCAGACTTCCAAAAGCGTTACAAAGAACGCTTTAATACTGATGTGCAAATTTATGCACCATTTACCTATGATGCTGTCTATGTGTTAACGGATGCGATGAAGCGCGCCAACTCGACTGATCCAGCGAAGATTTTGCTCGTGATGCCCGATACCAAAATGAATGGTTTGATTGGCAATATCGCCTTTGATAGCAAAGGTGATATGAAAGAGGGTGTGATTACTTTATACGACTTCAAAGACAAAAAGAAAACAGTTCTTGACGTCATTAATATGTAAGAAACATTAAAAGAGCATCGCAATCGCGGTGCTCTTTTTTATGCACGCATTGTTTCTTATTTCAATACATGGATATTTTTCTACAGCAAATCGTCAATGGCTTAGTGCTTGGCAGCATCTATGCCTTGATCGCCTTGGGTTATACCATGGTGTACGGCGTGTTGGGAATTATTAACTTTGCCCATGGCGAAGTGTTGATGATTGGTGCAATGGTCTCGCTCTCGCTATTACGCCTTATATTCAGTTTGACTAGTGATTTACCAGGTTGGCTCACATTGTTGATAGTGTTGCCAATCACCATGGCTGTATGCGCTGGCCTCAGTTATTGGATTGAGCGTATTGCCTATCGTCCTTTGCGTAACGCACCGCGTTTAGCGCCATTGATCTCTGCTATCGGTATGTCTATTTTGTTACAAACCATTGCGATGTTGATTTGGTCCAGAAACCCAATGACCTATCCACAATTATTGCCATCTAGCCCAATTGATTTGGGGTCTACTGGCGTCACTATTACTGGGAAAGAAATCGTGATCATTGTGGTTGCATTTGTAGTGATGTGCGGCTTATTAATTTTGGTCGAGAAAACTAAGCTGGGAAGGGCAATGCGTGCTACTGCTGAGCAAACGCAGATTGCTTCTTTGATGGGTGTAAATCCCAATCGCGTGATTTCAATCACGTTTATGTTGGGTGGGGCATTAGCAGGTTTAGCTGGTGTGATGATTGCTAGTAACTACGGTAATGTGCATTTTATATGGGCTTTATCCCTGGCCTCAAAGCCTTTACTGCTGCAGTACTGGGTGGCATTGGAAACTTGCAAGGTGCCATGTTGGGTGGTTTGCTCTTAGGTCTGATTGAATCCTTAGGCGCTGGTTATATTGGCGAGTTGACTGGTGGTGTATTTGGTTCTAACTATCAAGATATCTTTGCATTCTTAGTATTGATTTTGGTTTTAGTCTTGCGACCAACTGGCTTGCTTGGCGAGAAGGTATCAGATCGTGCTTAAAAAGCCTTTTGCAAATCACCTGAGTCGATCTACCTATCTTTGTTTGGGCGCCTTGGCCTTGATTCTTTTGCCCTGGATTGTGGGTGCGGGCGGCGGCAACTATTGGGTGCAACTATTGGGTGCGAGTGCTCGATTTTGCCTTGCTCTATATTGTTCTCGCGCTGGGATTAAATGTGGTTGTAGGTTTTGCAGGTCTTTTAGACTTAGGCTACATCGCCTTTTATGCCTTGGGTGCCTATAGCTATGCATTGTTAGCATCACCGCACTTACCTCAGCATTTTGAAGCTATTGCTGACGCATTTCCGCAGGGCATGCATTTTTCACCTTGGATGGTGGCAATTTTTTCGATTATTTTGGCTGCCCTGTTTGGGGTATTGCTAGGTCTTCCGACTCTGCAACTACGAGGCGATTATTTAGCGATCGTCACTTTAGGCTTTGGTGAAATTATTCGTATTTTTATGAATAATTTAGATCGCCCCTTAAATCTGACTAATGGTCCCAAGGGAATTACAGCCATTGATCCGATTCAATTATTTGGGATTTCATTTACTAAACCACTAGATCTGGGCTTTGTTCAAATCCCTGGTTTGTATTTGGTGTTTTACCTATTCTTGTTGCTGGCAATTAGTGTGGCAATTGTTTGCATGCATCTACAAGACTCGCGTATTGGCCGCGCATGGATTGCAATTCGTGAAGATGAGATTGCCGCCAAAGCAATGGGCATTAATACTCGCAATATGAAACTACTCGCTTTTGCAATTGGTGCATCTTTTGCGGGTGTTGCAGGCGTCCTTTTTTCGGCATTTCAGGGTTTTGTGTCCCCTGAGTCTTTTACCTTATGGGAATCAATTGTCGTGTTGGCGATGGTTGTGCTCGGTGGAATTGGCCACATCCCTGGCGTCATTTTGGGTGCGATTGTGCTGGCGGTATTCCCAGAAATCTTGCGCGGTGTTGCTGAGCCGGTCCAGAAGTTTTTATTTGGCCATGTGATTGTGGATGTTGAAGTGATTCGTCAGTTGATATACGGCCTGGCACTCATCTTAATCATGCTCTATCGCCCGGGTGGTATCTGGCAAAAAAAGCACTCATGAATAATCTTTTGCTAGATGTTGCCGATGTATCCAAACGATTTGGCGGGGTTCAGGCACTCGAATCGGTAGGCTTGCAGGTTCCTTATGGCGCTATTGTGGGGTTAATCGGTCCTAATGGTGCTGGCAAAACTACCTTCTTTAATGTCATCACTGGTTTATATCCCGCCGATTCCGGAATATTTTTATTCAACGGCCATTCTTATTTTCCCCAATCGGTAGCCCAAGTAACTAAATCTGGTCTAGCTAGGACATTTCAGAATATTCGCCTTTTTGGTGGGATGAGTGTGCTTGAGAATGTCATGGTGGGATGTCACTGCCGCACAAAATCTGGATTATTGGGTGCTATCTTTCGTTTTCCTTCTGCCAAACGAGAAGAGCGTGCAATTCAAGAAAAGTCTCTGGCACTGCTTGCTTATGTGGGTCTGAGTGATTATGCAAATATACAGGCGCGCAATCTTTCCTATGGCCATCAGCGACGTTTAGAGATTGCTAGAGCATTAGCTACCGAGCCTTTGCTCCTTGCATTAGATGAGCCAGCGGCTGGTATGAATGCAACTGAGAAGCTAGAGCTGCGAGAGCTGCTGTTGCGCATTCGCGCAGATGGCAAAACCATCTTATTGATTGAGCATGATGTGAGTCTCGTGATGGGAATTTGTGACAGCCTTACTGTACTGGACTACGGTAAGGTGATTGCGACCGGTCAGCCGGCGGATGTTCTGCACACCCTGAAGTAATTAAGGCCTACTTAGGTCAGGGGGCTGTGTAATGACTGCTCTATTACAAGTGCAAGACCTCAAGGTGGCGTATGGCGGAATTAATGCCGTCAAAGGCATTGATCTGCATGTCAATCAAGGCGAGTTGCCCTCATTGGTGCTAATGGTGCAGGTAAAAGTTCTAGCCTGAAAGCAATCGCTGGATTGATTACCCCATCTACAGGTGAAATCGATTTCGTAGGCCATAAAACTAAGCAGATGCCCGCTTATGAGCTGGCGCGCTTAGGCCTGGGTTTGGTGCCTGAAGGTCGTGGCGTATTTAAGCGCATGACTATTTTGGAAAACTTACAGATGGGCGCCTTTTTAAAAAGCGATCCCAAAGCTTTTGCTCTCAAACTCGAAGAAGTCTTTTCTTATTTCCCAAGACTAAAAGAGCGTCTTTCACAGTTAGCAGGAACCTTATCTGGCGGTGAGCAGCAAATGGTTGCCATGGGCAGAGCCATGATGGCCCAGCCAAAGCTGTTGCTCTTAGATGAGCCCTCGATGGGTCTGTCTCCCATTATGGTGGAGACAATTTTTGATGTGATTCGCAATTTGTCATCAACCGGGATGACCATCTTGTTGGTTGAGCAAAATGCGCGCTTAGCCTTGCAGATGGCTGACCGTGCTTATGTCATGGAAAGCGGATTGGTCACTCTTACCGGGTCAGGGAGAGAGTTACTTCAAGATCCGCGAGTGCGCGCTGCCTATCTTGGCGAGTAGATTACAGCCCTTGGAGTAATTTTTAGTTGGCTGCTTAAGCAACTTCTTTTAGTAATTCGCGCAGCACATTGCACATCTGGCAAATTTCATCATCGCTGACGTTGAGGGCGGGCATAAAACGCAACAAGTTTGGTCTTGGTGAATTGATGAGTAATCCTACGGGACTACGATCACGAGCCAGTTCCACTAGTTTTGGCCCAATATCTTTGCCTAGCATGAGAGCGCGTAACAAACCTTCACCACGCTCACCTTCGAGATTAAATTCAGCGCAGAGCTTTAAAAGCTCGGATTTGAGTAATTCACCTTTGGCTTTAACGCTTTCTAAAAAGTCAGGGGCTAGGAGTTGAGTGATGACACTCATACCCACTGCAGTCATGAGGGGATTTCCGTTATAAGTTCCACCTTGATCGCCCGGTACAAAACAAGCCACCGCATCGGTTGTCAAGAGGGCTGCCAAGGGAACTCCACCGCCAATGCCTTTGCCTAAAGTCATGATGTCCGGTTCGATACCATATTGCTGATATGCAAAGAGTGTGCCAGTGCGTCCGCAGCCGGCTTGAACTTCGTCAACAATCAATAAGATATTGTTTTCTTTGGTGAATTTGCGTAGCTCACGCATAAACTCTTTAGTGGCGGGTATGACACCACCTTCGCCTTGAACGGGCTCCAACATCACCGCAACAGTTTTATCCGTCACTAGTTTTTTGACGGAATCCAAATCATTTAAGTCTGCTTTTGGAAAGCCGGGAACTTGAGGTGCAAACATCGTATCCCAGTTCGGTTTTCCGGATGCACTCATGGTTGCTAATGTGCGACCATGAAAACTATGGTCAAAAGTGATGATTTCAAAGGCGCCATTTTTATTCAGTTGACCCCATTTGCGCGCCAATTTAATGGCACCTTCGTTTGCTTCAGCACCGCTATTAGCGAAGAAGACTTTATCAAAGCAACTATTTTGGGTAAGTAAATCAGACAAACCAATCATCGGCTCGTTATAAAACGCTGGGCTAGGATTGATGAGTTTCTTTGCTTGTGCATTCAGCGCCTCAATCATTCCTGGATTGCCATGACCTAAGCAATTGACCGCCCAGCCTTGCAAGAAATCTAAATAGCGCTTGCCATTGTTGTCGGTTAACCACGAGCCTTTGCCCTCAACCATCACCACATCTGGGCGTTGAGTAATAAACATAACTGAATGGGTATCGATGGTCGCTGGTTTGTTCATGCTGGCTTAAGTTGGTTAATGGGGCTAATCAAATTTCTATTGTCTAACTTTATGAGGCTGAGTTTGCGACTAAATCAGCTGCGCTGGTAAATGAGTCGGCAAAGAATTCTTCCTCAGGGAGATGACATTTGGATGAAAAGTCATTACGAGCGGCATTGACCATTACCGGCGCGCCACAAGCATATACTTGAAAACTCTGAAGGGATGGATGGTCCTCCATCACTGCCTGGTGTACAAAGCCAGTGCGGCCTTGCCATGCATCCTCAGGCAGGCCATCTGAAATCACAGGAATGTATTTGAAATTGGAGATTTCCTGTTCCCAGGTTTTGCAAAGTGCATCTAAGTACAAATCAGAGGGGCGACGACCACCCCAGTAAAGATGAATTGGTCGCTCAATCTTTTTAGCTTGCATCTGCTCGATGATCGATTTGATTGGCGCAAAGCCAGTGCCTGCCGCTACAAAGATAATGGGTTTTTTGGAGTCTTCTCTTAAGAAGAAGCTTCCTAGGGGGCCTTCAAAACGCAAAATATCTTTTTCTTTGAGTGCTGGACTGACTGCGCCAAAGACAAAGTCAGTGAATAGTCCGCCAGGTAAATGGCGAATATGCAGCTCTAGAGGGCCATCTTGCGCAGGTGCGTTAGCAATAGAGTAGGCGCGGCGTTGACCATCTTTGAGAAGAAACTCTAGGTACTGGCCAGCTAAGAACTGAAAACGTTCTGCGGCAGGTAATTGAAGTTTCAAAATCGCTACATCATTACTTGGCTTGATGATCGTATTGACGCGGCAAGGTATCTTACGAATAGCGATATCTCCAGCACCTTGAACTTCACGGGCTTCAATTAAGAGGTCTGATTGGGGGTGGGAGCAGCAAAACAAGATACCCCCAGCGGTTTCGTCGGCTTTGCTTAGTGCGTTCTCGCTATGTTGCCCATGGCTCACTTGCCCTTCTAACACTTTGCCCTTGCAAGATCCGCATGCACCATTTTTGCAACCGTAGGGCAGGTTGATATCTTGGCGAAGAGCGGCCTCCAACACTGTTTCATCTGAATTAACTGTAAATTGTTTGCCGCTCGTTTTGAGCGTGACCTGGTAAGACACTCTCATTCCTTTCAATAAATCGTTACGATGTCATTTATGCAATCTTTTGGTAAACCATCAATCCTGATTATTGGCTGCGGTGACATTGGTCTTCGGGTGGCTGGTCAGCTTTCCCGGAGTCATCAAGTTTTTGCTTTAACTTCTTCGCAAAACCGCTTTCAGGAGTTGAGGGAGGTTGGTGCGATTCCTATTTTGGGGAATTTGGATCATCCAGACTCGCTCTGGAGGTTATCTGGATTGGCTCAAACTGTGATCCATTTAGCGCCACCACAAAACCAAGGAAATCGTGATTGCCGAACCCGCAACCTACTGAGAATTTTAGCCCAAGGAGCTAATACCGTCAGGCGGATGATCTATATCAGCACTACAGGCGTCTACGGAGATCACCGAGGTGCTAAAGTCAGTGAGACCACCCCTGTAAATCCCCAAAGCGAGCGAGCTCAGCGGCGAGTCGATGCGGAGCGGGTACTGCGTTTATGGGCGCCAGCCCACGGTGTAGCATTGACCATTTTGCGAGTGCCAGGTATCTATGCCCGAGATCGATTGCCGCTTGATCGATTGCGGGCAAAAACCCCAGCCTTGCTGGCAAGCGAGGATGCATATTCCAATCATATTCATAGCGATGATCTCGCTCGATTGGTTTGTGCGGCCGTATATCGTGGCAAACCTCAGCGAATTATTAATGCTTGCGATGGTGGTGAGACTAAGATGGGGGATTATTTTGACGAGGTTGCAGATGCATTTGGCCTAGCCAGACCAGAGCGTTTACCAGCAGTGGAGCTAGAAAAAATAGTAAGCTCCATGCTGTGGTCATTTATGCGCGAATCTCGGCGAGTCACGAACACGCGTTTATCCGAACTAAAGACCCCGCTACGTTATCCCAGCGTAGCGGACTTTCTGAGGACTATTTCCAAGAATCTTTAAGACCAACGGTGCGGTTAAATACTGGTTTGCCTGGTTTGGAATCGGTTTTATCAGCAACAAAATAGCCATGACGCTCAAACTGAAAGCGATCTTCAGGTTTGGCATCTTTCATGCAGGGTTCTAAATAAGCCTGAATGGTTTCTTTTGAGCTTGGATTAATGGCATCCAAGAAATTCTTATCGCCGCTATCTGGGTGTGGATCGGTGAAGAGATGGTCATAAAGACGCACTTCAGCTGGAATGGCCTCAGCAGCGCTAATCCAGTGAATATTGCCCTTAACCTTGTAATTGTTGGATCCAGGTGTGCCGCTCTTGCTATCCGGAAAATGCGTCACATTGACTTGGGTGACATTGCCTTGTGCGTCGGTCTCAAAGCCGGTGCATTCAACAACAAAACCATGGCGCAAACGAACGCGACTGCCAGGCTGATCACCAATCGGCGGATACAAACGGAAGAAACCTTTTACAGGCTCTTGCATGAAGTCATCGGCCTCAATCCAAAGTTCGCGAGTGAAATGAAATTCGCGATTACCCCACTCGGGGTGTTGGGGATGGCGTGGAGCTGAGCAAGATTCTTTCGCATTCGCATCAAAATTCTCGACTACCAGCTTAAGCGGTTTTAGTACTGCTGTGGCTCGCGGCGCTCTAACTTCAAGATCATCGCGTAGCGCTTGATCAAGAGTGCTCATATTAATCCAGCTATCAGCTTTTGACACGCCAATCCGCTCGCAGAACAAACGAATACTTTCGGGGGTATAGCCGCGACGACGTATACCAACGATGGTTGGCATGCGAGGATCGTCCCAGCCATCCACATGCTTCTCTTCTACTAGCTGCAAGAGCTTGCGCTTGCTAGTAATCGTGTAGGTGAGATTAAGACGTGCAAACTCATACTGATGCGGAACGGGGTCTTTGAAAACGCCCAATTCTTTTAATGAATTAATGATCCAGTCATAGAGAGGGCGGTTGTTTTCAAACTCCAGGGTACAGATGGAGTGAGATACGTTCTCTAGAGCATCGGAGATGCAATGGGTAAAGTCGTATAGCGGGTAAATACACCACTTATTGCCTGTGCGATGGTGATCGGTGTGGCGAATACGATAGACCACAGGGTCACGCATCACAATATTGGGGTGGGCCATATCAATCTTCAGGCGCAACACATGCTCGCCGTCTTTGAACTTGCCATCGCGCATCTCTCTAAAGAGGGCGAGATTTTCAGCGGGGCTCCGGTCACGGTAAGGGCTATTTTTGCCTGCCTGACCAAAGTTACCGCGGTTGGTGTGAATGTCGTCGGCACTTTGGCTATCAACATAAGCCTTGCCGTTCTCAATCAGAATTTCTGCGAACTGATAGAGCTGATCAAAGTAATCACTCGCGTGATATAGGTGAGCGCCCCAATCAAAGCCGAGCCATTGAACGGCCTCCAAAATACTGTCAGCGTATTCCACATCCTCTTTAACGGGGTTAGTATCGTCTAAGCGCATATTGCAACGCGCACCACCAGCTTGTTTACTGTAGTCCGCCGCCAAGCCAAAGTTTAAGCAAATACTTTTGGCGTGACCTATGTGTAAGTAGCCATTAGGTTCAGGCGGGAAGCGCGTGATGATAGAAGGAATAGCCTCACCAGCTAAGTTCGTGCGCTGAGAAAAAGCCCCGCTTGCTAAATCATGATCAATGATTTGACGAAGGAAATTGGAGGGTTCGGCTACAGCACCGGGATTTGCTTTGGAAAGTTTGCTATCTTGGGACATAGTCATATTGTAGAGAAAACCCTGAACCCATAAAGAAAAAGCCCGCAATCTGTTGCGGGCTCGTTTCCTGGAAGACTGGGGAATATCAATCTTCTACGAATGCTTCTTCGCGAGTCTTCTTCACCGCCGGGAGGGCAACAATTACTACCAAGAGTGCGGCAGCAATCAGCAATCCAAGGGAAAGCGGGCGGGTTAAGAAGGTTGTGAAATCGCCACGGGATAGTAGTAAGGCACGGCGGAAGTTTTCTTCCATCATGGGCCCAAGAACGAAGCCCAAAAGTAATGGAGGAGGTTCGCAGCCTAATTTGAAGAATAGGTAACCAATGATGCCAAAAGCAGCTGTTACGTAAACGTCAAATACAGTGTTGTTGACGGTGTACACGCCAATACAACAGAAGACCAAAATAGCTGGGTACATGAAGCGATAAGGAATCTTGAGGAGCTTGACCCAAATACCAATCAAGGGCAAGTTCAAGAGAATCAGCATCACATTACCAATCCACATGGAGGCGATCAGACCCCAGAACAGCGCTGGGTTACTGCTCATGACTTGTGGACCTGGTTGAATGTTATGAATTGTCATTGCACCCACCATTAAAGCCATGACCGCATTTGGCGGAATACCTAAAGTAAGCAATGGGATAAATGAAGTTTGTGCGGCAGCATTGTTTGCGGACTCTGGACCTGCAACACCCTCAATTGCACCATGGCCAAATTCGTTACTGTATTTGGAGGATTTTTTCTCAACAGAATATGCGCCAAAAGCGGCCAGAGCAGCACCGCCACCAGGCAGGATGCCGAGGATAGAGCCAATGGTAGTGCCACGCAAAATGGAGGGGACCATGCGCTTTACATCTTGCTTGGTTGGGATCATGGTGGTCATCTTGTTTAAGAAGCCCTCATCGTCACCTTTTTTCTCCAGGTTACTCATGATTTCCGCAAAACCAAATACACCCATAGCAACAGCGACAAAGCCAATGCCGTCGCTTAACTCAGGAACATCAAAGGCATAGCGTGATACACCAGAGTTCACGTCGGTACCGATCAAGCCCATTAGAAGACCGAGCACAATCATGCCGATCGCTTTAATTAGTGAGCCTGATGCCAGCACAACTGCGCCAATCAAACCCAGCACCATTAAGGAGAAGTACTCGGCTGGACCGAACTTAAATGCGAGCTGGGAAAGTGGTGCGGCAAAAGCAGCCAAAACTAAGGTTGCCACGCAACCTGCAAAGAATGAACCCATACCAGCAGTGAATAGTGCGACCCCAGCGCGACCATTTCTGGTCATTTGGTAGCCGTCAATCGCCGTCACCACCGAGGAGGTTTCTCCAGGAATGTTGAGCAAAATCGCTGTTGTAGAACCGCCGTACTGAGAGCCATAATAAATGCCGGCCAACATGATTAATGCCGCAATTGGAGGCAAGGCATAAGTTGCAGGCAAGAGCATGGCGATCGTGGCGATTGGGCCAAGGCCAGGCAATACACCAATCAAGGTTCCCAGTACGCAACCAATAAGGCAGTAGAGGAGGTTTTGTAGCGTAAATGCAGTATCAAAACCGAGAGCTAAATTTGCAAATAAATCCATTTTTCAGTATCCCAGTTCGTTATTGAAGAAAGAAAGGTAGCAGTGGGAGCTGAAGTTTCAGACCCAAAACGAATACCGAATAAGTAAAGACAATCAGGAAAGTGGCGTTAATGAGGGTGCCCTTCCAGTGGAATTCATGGCTTGCACTAGCTGACATAAATACCAAGACAAATACAGCCACAATAAAGCCCATAGTTGGCAGGAGAATGCCGTATAAAACAACCGAGCCGGTAATGAGACCAATAATTTTCCTGTTAAAGGGAGGAATCTTTTCGATTGCAGCCTTGGCGCTGAGAGATTTGACAAGAATTAATAGGCCAAGAGCGGTTAAGACCAAACCTAGCCAGAATGGGAAGTAGCCTGGACCCATTTTGGCTGCGGTGCCCATTTGATATTGGGTAGCCATATAGGTAAAAAATAGGCCAATAACCATATACATCAGGCCTGCCCCAAAATCTTTCTGATTGCGGATTTCCAAGTTGTGCTCCTTACGTATCGACTTTAAGTGCCGACTTATTTAATGATGTTTTGCGATTGTAAGGCAGGTTGGGGGTGTCCTGTCCAGCGTTTGCCCAGAACAGGTGCCAATGCGATAATTATTGACATGAAAGTCTCCCAAATTCGCCAGGCATACCTGGATTTCTTTGCCCAAAAAGGCCACCAAATCGTTCCATCTAGTCCGGTTGTCCCGGGGGATGACCCTACATTGCTGTTCACTAATGCAGGGATGAATCAGTTCAAAGACGTTTTTCTCGGTTTTGATAAACGCTCCTATACCCGTGCCACGACTGCCCAAAAATGTATCCGGGCTGGCGGCAAGCACAACGACCTAGACAATGTTGGCTACACCGCACGTCACCATACCTTTTTTGAGATGTTGGGAAACTTCTCATTTGGTGACTATTTTAAAAAAGAGGCCATTCAATTTGCTTGGGATTTATTAACTCAAGTATTTCAGTTGCCCAAAGAGAAGTTATTGGTCACCGTCTATGCGGAAGATGATGAGGCGTATGCCATTTGGAAAGACCAAATAGGCGTTCCCGCCGATCGCATTATCTGTATTGGCGATAACAAAGGCGCTCGCTACGCTTCTGATAATTTCTGGATGATGGGTGATACTGGCCCTTGTGGTCCATGTACTGAAATTTTTTATGATCATGGTGAGCATATCCCCGGCGGCCCTCCTGGCAGCCCCGAGGAAGATGGCGATCGTTTCATTGAAATTTGGAACAACGTTTTCATGCAGTTCAATCCGGATGAAGCGGGAGTAATGCATCCATTGCCAAAGCCTAGCGTTGATACAGGCATGGGGCTGGAGCGTATTGCAGCGGTATTACAGCATGTCCACTCTAATTATGAAATCGACCTTTTCGTCAATCTGCTCAAGGCCTCTAAGGAGGCAGTGGATGTAGCTGGCGGCGAAAATTGCGATGCGACTAGCCCTTCACTCAAGGTGATTGCAGACCATATTCGCGCCTGTAGTTTTATCGTAGTGGATGGCGTGATTCCTGGTAATGCTGGGCGCGGTTATGTATTGCGTCGTATTGCACGTCGTGCGATTCGTCATGGATATAAGTTAGGCGCACGAAAACCATTCTTCTACCAACTTGTTCCCGCTCTCGTAAAAGAAATGGGCGATGCATACCCTGAATTGCGTGCAGCGCAAGATAAGGTAAGTGAAGTACTCAAGCAAGAGGAAGAGCGCTTCTTCCAAACCATTGCCAATGGTATGGAAATTTTGGATGCTGCTTTGGCTGGCGGCGCAAAAGTGGTTGATGGTGAAACTGCGTTCCGCCTACACGATACATTTGGCTTCCCCCTTGACCTTACTGCGGATGTTTGTCGTGAGCGCGGTGTTACGGTAGATGCCGATGGTTTTGAGGCGGCAATGCAAAAGCAGCGCGATCAGGCTAGGGCAGCTGGTAAGTTCAAAGTTGCTCAGGGATTAGATTACAAAGGTCAGCCGACCCAATTTCACGGTTATGACACCCTCAAGCACGAGGGTGCTAAGGTGACTGCTTTGTACATAGATGGTTCTGAGGTCACCTCTATAAAGGCAGGAGATGCCGCGGTGATTGTTTTAGATAACACCCCGTTTTACGCGGAATCAGGTGGCCAGGTTGGCGATCAGGGTGAGTTGCGTAATGAGACGGTTCGTTTTGCAGTAGATGACACTTTCAAGATTCAGGCTGATGTGTTTGGGCACCAAGGTGAAGTACTTGAGGGCGAGCTGAAGGTTGGCGATACTCTGAACGCTTTGGTGGATGCGCAGCTAAGAACTGACACCATGCGCAACCATAGTGCAACACATATCTTGCATAAAGCGCTTCGTGAGGTTTTGGGTGATCATGTCCAGCAAAAGGGATCTTTGGTTGATGCCACTAAGACTCGATTTGATTTCACCCATAACGCACCCATTACTGCCGAGCAAATTCGTCGCATTGAAGATATTGTCAATCGTGAGATTTTGCAAAACACGGCCACTTCAGGCAAGGTCATGTCCTTAGAAGATGCTCAAAAGACTGGTGCCATGATGCTCTTTGGCGAGAAGTATGGTGATGAAGTTCGTGTTCTAGAAATTGGTAGTTCTAAGGAGTTGTGCGGCGGAACCCACGTATCACGTACAGGCGATATTGGGAGCTTGAAGATTGTTTCTGAAGGCGGTGTGGCGGCAGGTATTCGTAGGATTGAAGCTGTTACTGGTAACAACGCTCTCCATTTCCTGCAAGGTCTTGAAGATAAGGTAAATGAAGCCGCTGCCATTTTGAAAACCCACCCAGGTGATTTGGTAAACCGTGTGGCCCAATTGCAGGATAGTCTGCGTCAAGCGGAACGTGAGCTAGAAAAAGTGAATTCTAAATTGGCAGCCAGTCAGGGCGATGAGTTGGCTGGCCAAGCGATTGATATCAATGGTTTGAAAGTCTTGGCCGCTCGCTTAGATGGTGCTGACTCTGGGGTTCTGCGCGAAACGATGGACGCACTCAAGGCAAAATTGAAAACAGCGGCGATAGTTCTGGCGTCTGTTCAGGGTGATAAGGTGAGTTTGATTGCTGGCGTTACAGCAGACTCTATTGGCAAAATAAAAGCGGGTGATCTCGTGAACTTTGTTGCTCAGCAAGTGGGCGGAAAAGGTGGCGGCAAACCAGAGATGGCGATGGCTGGGGGTAATGATCCAAGTAAGTTAGGTGCAGCCTTGGCCGGCGTTAAAGATTGGGTTGCAAACAAATGAGTGAAGAAAATATTGCCTTTAATGCAGAAGTCGATACAATTGGCATGAATTGCCCCTTACCGATTTTGCGCACCAAAAAAGCTTTAGCCAATATGCAGTCAGGTGAGGTTCTGAAGATTAAGGCAACTGATTCTGGGGCGGCAAGAGACTTTCCAGCATTTGCCAAGCAAACTGGTAATGAGCTTATCGGAAGCTCAACAGAGGGTGACGTATTAGTCTTCTTCTTAAAACGAAGATAAATACTAGACTTCAGTGAAATGAGGTCTACCCAATTACTTTGTAGACCAGTTTTTTAAGTAATTTGCAAAGTCTTCGCCCACTTCTGGGTGACGCAAAGCAAAATTCACTGATGCTTTGAGGTAGCCGAGCTTACTGCCGCAGTCGTAACGAATGCCATCGTATTCATAGCCAAATACAGGCTCTTCTTGAAGAAGGGCGGCAATTGCATCGGTTAATTGAATCTCACCCCCTGCACCAGGTTTGACGTTACGAATGTGCTCAAAGATCTTAGAAGAGAGGACATAGCGACCAACTACAGCCAAGTTTGATGGCGCATCTGCTGGTTTAGGTTTTTCAACAATGCCATTTAAGCGATAGACACCTTGGCTTATTTCATTCCCGGCAATAATGCCGTAGGAACTCGATTTATTTGGATCAATTTTTTCGACAGACAGAACGGATCCACTTTGCTCTTCGTGGACTTTAAGCATTTGAGATAGAACTGGGGTTGGGCCATCTAGAAGATCATCTGCCAAGATGATGGCAAAGGGCTCATCGCCTACTAATTTTTCTGCGCATAAAACAGCATGCCCCAAGCCTAAAGGCTCTGATTGGCGAATGTAAACACAATCGACGTTATCGGGCTTTACGCTACGAACCAGGTGAAGGAGATCTTGATTATCTTTTGCTTCAAGAGCTGCTTCGAGCTCATATGCTTTATCAAAGTGATCTTCAATGGCACGTTTACTTCTACCAGTAACGAAGATCAACTCAGTAATACCAGCAGCAATGGCTTCATCAACTGCGTATTGAATTAAAGGCTTGTCGACAACATTAAGCATTTCTTTTGGACTGGCTTTGGTAGCGGGTAGGAAGCGTGTGCCAAAGCCGGCAACTGGAAAAACTGCTTTAGTAACCTTTTTAGAGCTGAAATGTAATGCCATGGTTTGATCCGATCGTATTCTGAATGACAGATTATTTGAGACGTTCTAATTGTGCAACAAGCTTCTCATAGTTTTGTTCAAAACCGCTAAGACGATGTTTTTCTTGGGCAACAACCTCAGCTGGGGCGCGAGCTACGAAACTCTCATTGCTAAGCTTGCTGCGTGCTTTAGTAATTTCATTGGCAAGACGCTCAATTTCCTTGCCCAGGCGAATCCGTTCTGCTGCAACATCCACCTCAATCTTGAGCAAGAGCTTGATATCACCCACTAGGGCAATCGGTGCGCCAGGAGCCTCTTTTTCAAGGGCGGATTCATCGCTGTAGATTTTAACTTCGGTCAGTTTGGCTAAAGCCAGCAAATAAGGGGTTGCCTTTTCTAGAAAAGCTTGTGGGCCATAAATCCAGAGTGGTACTTTTTGTGCCGGAGAAACTTGCATCTCGCCACGCAAATTACGGCAGGCATCCACAATCGCTTTCACCTGAGCTACCCAAGCTTCGCTTTGCTCATCAATCTTTTCAGGTTGCGCTACCGGATAAGGTTGTAATGCAATAGTCTGCTTGTTTTGTTTTGCGAGCTCTTTGCCAGACTTAGGTCCGACAGTTTGCCAAAGCGTTTCCGTTATAAAGGGGATGAGTGGGTGAGCCATGCGCAAAATGGTCTCTAGTACTCGCAATAGGGTACGGCGGGTCGCGCGCTGTTGAGCAGGGGTGCCAGTTTGCAACTGCACTTTGGCTAGTTCCAAATACCAGTCGCAATACTCATCCCAAACAAATTGATAAATGCTGCTGGCGATATTGTTAAAACGATAGTTCTCAAAGCCTTTTGCAACTTCGGCTTCAGTTCTTTGTAGTTGCGAAACAATCCAGCGATCTGCCGGTGAGAAATCCAAATAACCTTCTGGGCCGCACTGGTTATCACAGGGCGCTAGACCATTGTCCTCATCGCCGCCGGGGCAGTTCATAAGCACAAAGCGAGTTGCATTCCAAAGCTTGTTGCAGAAATTGCGATAACCTTTGCAACGCTTTTGATCAAAGTTGATGTTGCGCCCCAAGGATGCTAAGGAGGCGAAGGTAAAACGCAATGTATCTGTTCCAAATGCTGGAATACCCTCAGGAAATTCTTTTTTGGTTTTCTTGCTAATGCTCTCAGCTTGTTTGGGGTTCATTAAGCCAGTCGTGTGCTTACCTACAAGCTCTTCAATCTTGATGCCATCAATCAAATCGATTGGATCCAAGGTATTGCCTTTGGACTTACTCATCTTCTGGCCTTCGGCATCACGTACTAAGCCGTGTACATACACCGTATTAAATGGCACCTTGCCAGTGAAATGACAAGTCATCATCACCATACGTGCCACCCAGAAGAAGATGATGTCAAAACCGGTCACCAATACTGATGAAGGTAAGAAGTGATTTAGGGCAGGTGTTTCATCTGGCCAGCCGAGCGAGCTAAATGGAACGAGTGCTGAGCTAAACCAGGTATCTAGAACATCTGGATCACGGTTGAGTGCACCCGTGTAGCCAGCTGCAGCAGCTTTAGACTTGGCTTCCTCCTCAGAGCGTGCTACAAAGATCTGACCATCATCACCGTACCATGCAGGAATCTGATGGCCCCACCAGAGTTGACGAGAGATACACCAATCCTGAATGTTTTCTAACCACTGGGTGTAAGTGTTAATCCAGTTTTCTGGAACCAGCTTGATATCCCCTTTGGTAACGGCATCTAATGCAGCGCCTGCAATCGATGAGCCAGATTTGTATTTGTTATCAGAGCTTGGTTTAGACATGGCTACAAACCACTGGTCTGTCAGCATCGGTTCAATAATGGTTTGAGTGCGATCGCCGCGTGGCACCATCAATTTGTGCGGCTGTACTTTTTCTAGTAAGCCGACTGCCTCTAGATCTGTAACCACTTGTTTGCGGGCTACAAAGCGATCCATACCTTGGTATGCTTCAGGCGCATTCTCATTGATCTTGGCATCTAAAGTCAGAATATTGATCATCGGCAACTGATGACGCTGACCTACGGCATGGTCATTAAAGTCATGCGCGGGCGTTACCTTAACAACGCCAGTACCAAAGTTTAGATCAACGTAATCATCTGCAATGATGGGAATCTCGCGATTGCACAAGGGTAGATTTACGGATTTGCCGATGAGATGTTTGTAGCGTTCGTCTTCTGGGTTCACCATGACGGCAACGTCACCCAGCAAGGTTTCAGGGCGAGTGGTAGCAACCGTGAGATGGCCAGAGCCATCGGTGAGTGGGTAGCGGATGTGCCACATGGAGCCATCTTCTTCTTCACTCACCACTTCCAAATCAGAAACTGCGGTACCTAAAACAGGATCCCAGTTCACTAAGCGTTTACCGCGGTAGATAAGGCCTTGCTCATGCAAACGTAAAAATACTTCCACAACTGCTTTGGACATCTTGCTGTCCATCGTAAAATACTCTTTACCCCAATCAATCGATGCACCAAGGCGACGAATTTGGCGAGTGATGGTGTTACCAGAAGTTTCCTTCCATTCCCAAACTTTTTCTAAAAACTTTGCACGACCCAAATCATGGCGAGAGACTTTTTGAGCATCTAGCTGACGCTCCACAACAATTTGCGTTGCAATGCCGGCATGGTCTGTGCCAGGAACCCATAAAGTATTTTTGCCAGACATACGTGCATGTCGAACCAAGCCATCCATGATGGTTTGGTTAAAAGCGTGACCCATATGTAGGGTGCCAGTGACATTGGGTGGTGGTAACTGAATCGAAAAATTACCCTTGCCTTCATCCATGCTGGCATCAGCGATACCGCGACGTTCCCATTCGGGACCCCAGTAGGCTTCAATTGGGGCGGGTTCGTAGGACTTGGCGAGTTCATCAACTGAACCGGCCAGTGGCGATTTAGGGGTATTTGAGGCATTTGGCATAAGAGGCAAATTATAATTGGGGCGATGTACTTGTACTCAGACTTGCTCGCGAACCTCAATCCAGAACAGCGCGAGGCAGTGACCCTCCCGCCCGTCAATGAAAATGGCCAGGCCCAGTCTGCCTTGATTCTGGCGGGGGCAGGGAGCGGTAAAACCCGCGTCCTCACCACCCGTATAGCCTGGTTGATTCAGACTGGCCAGGTATCCCCGATTGGCGTCTTGGCGGTGACGTTTACCAATAAGGCTGCCAAAGAGATGATGGTGCGCTTAAGTGCTATGTTGCCGATTAATACCCGGGGTATGTGGATTGGCACCTTCCATGGCCTTTGTAATCGCTTATTGCGAGCCCATCATAAAGAGGCGGGCTTACCCTCAACTTTTCAGATCTTGGATACCCAAGATCAGTTATCGGCGATTAAGCGACTTTTGAAGGGCTTAAAGATTGATGACGAAAAATATCCGCCTAAGCAATTGCAATACTTTATTGCGCATGCAAAAGAGCGTGGACAGCGCGCTAAAGATTTAGCAGTGGGTGATGACTTTCAAGCCAAGATGGCGCAACTCTATGCGGCTTACGATGAGCAGTGCCAGCGTGAGGGCGTAGTGGACTTTGCCGAGCTACTGTTACGTAGCTATGAATTGCTCAAGCATAGCGAGCCGATCCGCACTCACTATCAAGAACGATTTCGTCATATTCTGATTGACGAGTTTCAGGATACCAATGCATTGCAATACGCCTGGCTTAAATTGCTTTCAGGTCATAATGCCAGTGGTGTGAATGTCAGCGGCATGGGCAGTAGTTCAGTCTTTGCGGTTGGTGATGATGACCAAAGTATTTACGCTTTTCGAGGTGCTGATGTGGAAAACATGCGCCTCTATGAAAAGCAGTTTCATCCGATGCTCGTAAAGCTAGAGCAGAACTATCGCTCGCATGGCCATATTTTGGATACTGCAAATCACTTGATTGCGAATAACGCAGAGCGTCTCGGTAAGAACCTGCGAACTGATGCTGGTCATGGCGAGCCGGTCCGTATCTACGAGGCTCCAAGTGATCATACTGAAGCTGCATGGTTGGTGGATGAAATTAAGGCTTTAGTTAATAGCGGTATCAAGCGAACTGAAGTGGCATTGCTCTACAGAAGTAATGCGCAATCTCGAATTATCGAACATGCCTTATTTTCTGCCGGTATTCCTTATCGTGTATATGGTGGTTTGCGATTCTTCGAGCGTGCCGAGATTAAGCATGCGCTTGCCTACTTACGCTTACTTGAGAATCCAAACGATGACACCTCATTTTCACGCGTAGTGAATTTTCCTACACGCGGCATTGGCGCGAGATCGATTGAGGCTTTGCAAGATGCCGCTAGAGATCAGCAATGCTCTTTGTATGTTGCAGCTTCATCTTTGGAAGGAAAATCGGGTGCCGCTTTGGGTGGATTTATTCGTCTAGTAGATCACATGCGGGAAGCAACGCGTCACAACACTTTGCCCGAGACTGTCGAGTTCGTGATTCAGCATAGCGGTTTGATTCAGCATTACTTATCGGAGCGCGAAGGGCAAGATCGCGTAGAGAACTTACAAGAATTGATTAATGCTGCTACTGCTTTTATAGCGGAAGAGGGTTATGGTCAGGATGCCGCTGCTGCCATGCTTCCAGGTGAGAATGCACCTGGGGTGGTGGAGGTTTCCCCATTGGCAGCCTTTTTATCCCACGCCTCTTTGGAGGCCGGTGACAATCAGGCGCAAGCAGGGCAGGATGCGGTCCAGCTAATGACGGTACATTCGGCCAAAGGATTGGAATTTACCGCGGTGTTTATTACGGGTCTTGAGGAAGGTTTATTTCCTCATGAAAACAGTATTAACGAGCAAAATGGTCTCGAGGAAGAGCGTTGCTTGATGTATGTGGCTATTACAAGAGCCAAAGAGCGCTTATACCTGTCGCACACCCAATCACGCATGCTGCATGGCCAAGTTCGCTACAACATGCCATCGCGCTTTTTAGAAGAGCTACCGTCAGAGTCTCTCAAGTGGCTTACTCCAAAAGCAAAAGACGCACGCTGGGGTGGTAGCGCTAGAACGGGATCTACCTGGCAGGATGGTTACACCCGTCAACGTGAATATGAGTCAAATGATTTCTTTGATTCTGGAAGTGAGCGTCAGCGCTCTGTAAAGCGGGTTGGCTCAGCCTCTACCGAGGTGAAGAGGCTTGCGTCACCACCGCGTGGTGACTATCCATTTAAGGTTGGTCAGAATGTATTTCACACTAAGTTTGGTGAAGGTCGCGTGACGGGGCTTGAGGGTGTTGATGCGGATGCGCGAGCGCAGGTGAACTTTAAGCGTCACGGAGTGAAGTGGCTGCAACTGAGTATTGCTAAGCTTGCAGCGATTGATTAACTACAAAGCAATCACATCCTCAGTGAAGCATGCCTTCCAAGTGGCATAGAAGGAGCAGTGCATGACTGTTAAGCCAGCCATGGAAATTGGCGCAATGATGAATGAAGCCGCTTGACCAAAATCGAATGCATCAAAAATCATACCGATAGTCAGTGGAATCGCAATCAGAACCACACTCCAGATGGTCATGTAGAAAAAGAATGCTGCCTTATTGGTCCAACATGCAATCGCACTAGAGAACAGCGCTTGTGGAACAGGCATATCAGCCCATGCAATTAAGACTGGCGAAAACTACATCAACATTGCTACTGGAATATAGAGCGTAGCGCCAAAAAGTAACACCAAATAAACTTGACGCATTGCTTCAGGAGTAATGGGGTTGTCACCCATCATTAAGGGCAACAGAGTTTCGAAATCCACCAAAAGACTCAGAATAAAGCTGAGCAGAAGAATGAGGCTGGTGTAGATCAGACCCAACTGCAGTATGCGTTTGCGAACCAATACACTGGATTGCAGGGCAACAAAATAAACCGTGGGTTTGATTCGCTCTTGATTAATGGCTTGGCGACAGGCAGTCATAAAACCCACTGACAGTGCTGGCGTCAGCAATAAGATCGCAAAGACGCCAATAATAGGCACGACCACCGCCAGTTGAGCTGTAAAAACATATAGGAAGATCAACATCAAGAATCTCAAGGGATTTTGCTTAAATAGCCAGATACCTTGTCTGATCCAGGTATAGCCTTCTTTAGGGGCAACGGAGTTCAGTTTCATGAGATGCGACGGCTAAGAAGAATACGTTCAAAATGTGTCGGATTGTGAGGTGTGAGCATTTGGGCGTCGCGAGGCAAATAAAAATCCCATAGACGAGAAACCCAAAAACGCAAAGCGGCAGCACGAGTCATTAACGGCCAGCTTGCTTGCTCTTCTTTGGTCAGGGGGCGCACCGACTGGTAGGCCTTCATTAAAGCATCAAAACGCGTGCGGGATCTAGATCTTGCTTGTTCTCGGCAAGGCACCAGTCGTTAACCGTGACGGCTAGATCAAATAACCATTTATCAGTGCCGGCAAAATAAAAATCAAAGAAGCCACCCAATTGATCTTGGCTGGTATCACTAGCATCTTTTGGATCAAATAGCACATTATCGCGAAAGAGGTCGCAGTGGCTGGCACCTTGTGGAAGCTTATCGTAGTTACTAGAAGAAAAGAATTCTTCTTGTGCGGCTAATTCATGGGTTATCAATTCTTTTTGCAATGAATTTAAATGGGGCAACACCAAAGGAATGGTTTGCTGCCACCAGCCAAGATTTCCTGTACCCCCGAAAAGTTTTTACCAGCGATGTGCATCTTTGCCAACATCTCGCCAACGAGTGCACAATGCTTTGCTTCTGGTTGCAAGCGGGATAGACCAGGCAGCTTCGTAACAATGGCTGCTGGTTTACCTTTTAAAGAAAAGAGAATTTCTCCGCGTTTGTTTTCAATCGGTTTTGGAACAGGAATGGCTTGATTAGCAAGGTGGCGCATTAACTCCAAGTAATATGGCAGTTGCTCAGTAGAAAGTCTTTCGAAAATGGTCAGAACATATTCTTGCTTCTTGCCATCATTGATAGTGTCTAAGAAGAAATTAGAATTTTCGATACCACCTTGAATGCCACGTAGGGCGCTTGCTTCACCAATATTGAAGTCTTGAGAGATCCATTGGGAGATCTCATCAAGCTCAATCGGGGTAAAAACAGCCATAAAGCAGTAACGATTCTTTACTGGATCGGAATGCTGATGCTTGGCACGCTCAAGAGACTGCCTTCGCCTGACTGGGCTCCAGGTTTTACAGAATCAGGCGGAGACATTTCATAGGTGGTGTATTTGGTCTTCACTTGGATCTGTGTTGGGCTATTTGCATCCTTATATTCAATCACTTCAGTGCCTGTTGGCTCTTTATGCTGAAAGCTAGGCTGTCTAGTTTCTGGGTTACCCAGAACCCCAGATGGACTTACGGTTGGGGCTAGTGGTTGATTATTGATTCGGTTGAGCTCGGATTGACTGAGGGCTTGACCTGGGTTCTGAGCCTGGGCTGGGTTTGCAACAAAAAACCCAAAAACCATTAAAAAGCTCAATAAAGTCAGACCCTGGCTTAGGGAGTGGCTAATTAAATTTGTTAGAGCATGCATCATTTTTCACCTTTTTAGGCCTATTTGGCCTGATTCCTTAACCAGACCTCTAGGTAGTTCATAACTAGATTGTACGATTGCGGTATGACTAAACATAGACTCTTGTTGGTAGACGGTTCTAGCTACCTGTATCGCGCCTTTCATGCCATGCCAGACCTCAGAAATGGGGCTGGGGAGCCCACTGGGGCTATTTATGGGATGGTGAATATGATGCGCTGGGCCCGGTCGGAGCTAAAGGCCGATCATATTGCCTGTGTTTTTGATGCCAAAGGCAAGACATTCCGGGATGAAATGTATTCCGAATACAAGGCCCATCGATCCCCCATGCCAGAGGACCTGGTTAAGCAAATTGAACCCATTCATGCGATGGTCAAAGCATTAGGCTGGCCAGTATTGATGGTGTCTGGTGTTGAGGCGGATGACGTCATTGGCACTTTGGCAACACAGGCAACACAAGCTGGTTGGGAAACCATTATTTCTACTGGCGATAAAGATTTAGCGCAGTTAGTCAATTCATCTGTCACGCTGATCAATACGATGACAAATGAAAAGTTGGATATCGATGGTGTGATTGAAAAATTTGGAGTGCCGCCAGAACGCATTGTGGATTACTTATCCATTATTGGTGATGCAGTAGATGATGTTCCAGGCGTTCCCAAGGCGGGACCAAAAACTGCAAACAAATGGCTAGCAGAATTTGGTAGTTTAGATAATCTGATAGCCAATGCTGATCAAGTAAAAGGTGTAGTGGGCGAGAATCTTCGCGCTACATTGACTTGGTTGCCACAAGCGCGACAACTGATTACCGTTAAAACAGATTGTGATTTATCGCCTCATCTTCCTGGATTAGATGATTTGCACGCTAAACCTGAAGATGTTGCATTGTTGCGAGAACTATTTGAGCGCTATGCATTTAAAACTTGGTTGCGCGATGTTGAAAAACAGCTGACAAGTCCATCCGGCGGGGCTTCTGAGGAGGCCGCATTTGATTTGGCTAGCACGCCGATTGCTAGTGTGAGCGGGGTAGATGAGAGCAAACAAGCACGCGAGATTGCTAGCGCACCTACCAAAGCACTTTCACAAGATACGGCAGATCTACAGGATGCAATCGAGCGTCACTATGAGTGCATCACCGATGAAGCTGGTCTGGATAAATGGCTTCAAAAAATTGAACAATCTACATTAACTGCTGTAGATACAGAAACTACTAGCTTAGATGCATTAGCAGCAGAATTAGTTGGGATTTCATTATCAGTAAAGCCAGGTGAAGCTTGCTACATTCCGGTAGCGCATCGTAATGGTGAGACACAGCTCAATCGAGATGTAGTGCTTGCGCGAATGAAGCCCTGGTTAGAGAGTCCCAAGCATTTAAAGCTTGGGCAAAACTTAAAGTACGACGCCCATATTTTTGCTAACTATGGAATTACCTTGGGTGGCGTGGCATTTGATACTTTGCTCGAATCGTATGTTTTGGAATCTCATCTGCCACATAATATGGATAGCTTGGCAGAGCGACATTTGGGGATGAAAACAATCCGCTATGAAGAGGTTTGTGGCAAAGGGGTTCATCAGATTGGGTTTGATCAAGTAGATCTGCAGATTGCGACCGACTACGCGGCCGAGGATGCGGATATTACTTTGCGATTACATCTGGAGCTTTGGCCTCAAATACAGGCAAGCCCAGGTCTCCTGTATGTCTATGAAAAGATCGAGATGCCTGCCATGCGTGTTTTGGACATCATGGAGCGTAATGGTATTCGGATTGATTCGGCTTTATTGGCTCAACAAGGCCAACAGGTGGGCAAGCGCCTGCTAGAGCTCGAGGGAGAAATTCATCAGCTTGCTGGGCAGCCATTTAATATCCAATCCCCTAAACAAATTGCAGAAATTTTGTTTGGTCAGCTTCAATTACCAGTGATAAAAAAGACGCCTTCGGGCGCTCCCTCTACTGATGAAGAGGTATTGCAAAAACTCGCCGAGGACTATCCATTGCCAGCGCGCATCTTGGATTACCGCAGTTTGGCTAAGTTGATGTCTACCTATATTGAAAAATTACCGCGGATGGCTGATCCAAAAACGGGTCGTGTGCATACCAACTTCTCTCAAGCGACTGCAGTCACTGGGCGCTTGGCTTCTAGCGATCCTAATTTGCAAAACATTCCAGTGCGTACGGAAGAGGGTCGTCGCATTCGTGAAGCATTTATTCCTGCACCGGGTTGCAAGCTTTTATCTGCAGACTATTCGCAAATTGAGTTGCGCATCATGGCGCATATTGCGCAAGACGAGAATTTATTGACTGCGTTTCGAGAAGGCAAGGATGTTCACCAGGCGACAGCTGCAGAGATCTTTGGCATTCCTTTGGATGAGGTCAATTCTGAGCAGCGTCGCTATGCCAAGGTCATTAATTTTGGGTTGATTTATGGCATGAGTGCATTTGGATTGGCTGGCAACTTAGGAATAGAGCGCTCTGCTGCGCAAAGCTATATTGCCAAGTATTTTGATCGCTATCCAGGTGTTGCGCAGTATATGGAGCGCACCCGTCTTGAGGCTAGAGAAAACGGCTATGTGGAAACTGTCTTTGGGAGAAGATTGTGGTTGCCTGAAATCAAAGGCTCGAACGGCCCTCGTCGTCAGGGTGCTGAGCGAGCTGCGATTAACGCGCCAATGCAGGGTACAGCTGCCGACCTAATTAAATTGGCAATGATTGCGGTTGAAGATTGGCTTGAAAATGCGCAGTTAAAAACAAAATTACTCTTACAAGTCCATGATGAATTGGTCTTTGATGTACCCTTAGATGAGATTGACTTATTACAGGCCAAACTCTCGGATTTAATGTGCAATATAGCGCAGCTTAAAGTTCCTTTAGTCGTCAGCATTGGAGTTGGCGATAATTGGGAAGAAGCGCACTAATCTTTTATTCAATATCGGCGCATGGAGACAAAAAATGACTACTAAGGTAAAAATGCAAGCGGGTAGAAGAGATTTTATGAAGACATCTGTAATGGGTGCCACTGCAATGGGCATTGGTTTTGTGGCCGCTTCTGAGCCAGTCATCGCTGCTGCTATTGAAACAGACTTTAAGGGAATTCAGGCTGGTGAAGTCATGATTCCTGTTGGTAGCTTTCAGTTGCCAGCGTACGTTTCGCGTCCTGAGAAGGCGAAAGGTAGTTTGCCCGTCATTATTGTGGTGAGTGAAATTTTTGGGGTCCATGAATACATTGCAGATGTCACAAGACGTTTTGCCAAGCTGGGTTACCTGGCGATTGCCCCAGAATTCTTTGTGCGCGCTGGCGATCCCAACACCTACGGTACGGTAGCAGACATTCTGACGAATGTCGTAGCTAAAACCCCAGATGCACAAGTAATGAATGACTTGCAGGCTGCCATCGCATGGGCCGGGAAAAATGGTGGGGACTTAAAGCGCGTTGGCGTTACTGGGTTCTGTTGGGGCGGCCGTATTACTTGGCTATCAGCGACCTTGCCTCAGGTCAAAGCTGGTGTTGCTTGGTATGGCCATTTGATTGATGAAAAAACTGAGGGTAATCCGCGCCATCCAGTGGATATTGCTGCTGACTTAAAAGCTCCTGTTCTTGGTTTATATGACGGTGCTGATGCTGGTATCTCATTGGAAAGCGTTGACCAGATGCGCGCTGCATTAGCAAAGGTAGCGCCCATCAATCCTGCGGCCAAAGCCTCACTGATTGAAGTCTATCCAGATGCGCCTCATGCTTTTCATGCTGACTATCGAGCCACTTATCGCGAAGGTCCCGCTAAAGATGGTTGGGAAAAGTGTCTCGCTTGGTTTAAGAAAAACGGAGTAGTTTAAGTACATGGCTGTCTTACAGAGTATTGTCTTAATTACTGCCTTAGCAGGTGTTACTAGCGTCCTCATCGCGGCGAGTTTTTCTGTGACCTTGTTGTCCAAGATGGTTAACAATATGGTGAGTTTTTCAGTTGGCATCTTACTTGCCACTGCTCTGCTGCACTCTTTGCCAGAAGCTTTTAATATCCCAGGCACTCGCCCCCAACTTTTATTTGCAACATTGCTAGCTGGTTTATTTGGATTTTTCTTGTTAGAAAAAATTGCTCTACTACGCCATGATCACCACCATGAAGGCGATGGTCATCATCACCATCATGGTCATGATGCTGAGAATGCTGGTCGAAGCGGCTGGATGATTTTGGTGGGGGATGGTATTCATAATTTTGTTGATGGCATTTTGATTGCTGCTGCATTTATGGCTGATTACCAGGTGGGTATTTTTACAGCGATTGCGATCATTGCCCACGAGATTCCACAGGAAATCGGAGACTTCATTGTTCTACTCAATGCTGGTTTCTCGCGTACCCGTGCTTTGATCTACAACTTGATTTGTGGCTTATCTGCAGTGGTGGGTGGAGTCTTGGCCTATTTCTTCTTAGAGCGCGCTCACGCCGCTATGCCTTACTTGCTAGTCGTCGCAGCTAGCAGTTTTATTTATATTGCCGTGAGCGATTTGATTCCACAAATGCACCGTCGTCCGCACTGGGCCGAGTCATTACGTCAAACAGTATTAATTGCATGTGGTGTAGGTTTTGTTATCCTACTTTCAATGCTCCATTAGGTAGGTGAAATAAATTAGAGCTCCACTGGTCTGCTGGAATCGGCGCACCACTCACTCCAGCTGCCAGCATATAGGCGTGAGCCTTTCAGACCAGCAAGCTCCATAGCCAATAGGTTGTGGCAAGCCGTCACTCCCGAACCGCATTGGTGAATCACATCAGCAGGCTTAACGGGACCCAATAACTCCACAAAATCTTTAAAGAGCTGCTCTGCTGGTTTGAATGCTGTCGCTGAGAGATTGTTTTTAAAGAAACGATTTATAGCCCCAGGGATATGACCGCCAACGGGATCTAAGGTTTCGTTTTGACCATGAAAGCGATCATTGGCGCGCGCGTCAATTATGGTGTTTTTCTTGGTTTGTAAATTACTTACCATTTCATCAACTAAAACCAGGCCAACATAAGGTCTTGGTTCTATTGCTTGGGGGCTGGGGATTGGTTTGCGAGGAACAGTTCCCATGGGGCCATTCCAGGCATCTAGTCCACCATCAAGGACTTGCACTTTTGCGTGACCGCTTGTTTTTAGCATCCACCACAGACGACTTGCATACACTGAACCTTGTTTATCGTAAGCAACGACCAAGGTGTTGGGGGTAATGCCTAGGCGGATTTTGGTTTTTGCCCAAGCTTCTGGCGAAGGTAAAGGATGTCTGCCATTGACACCATTTTTTGGTCCCGATAGATCGTGATCAAGGTCCACATAAATAGCGCCCGGAATATGACTTTCTTCGTAGGCTTTTTGGCCATATAGCGGATCGACTAGATCAAAGCGACAGTCACACAACAAGACCTCCTCACCGCTATTAATGATTTCTTCTAACTGATTTGCGGAAATTAGAGGAGTCATGGTGCTTCCTTTTTAGTGGAAAGACGTGGGAACGAATGAGTAAGATTATGCGCCCTGAAAGTTCATGACGCGGCGATACCACTCATGAAAATGTTGCATACCATCTTCCATAGGGCTTTGATAAGGACCCACTTCATTGATGCCGCGTGCATAAAGTGCTGCGCGACCTTGATCCATGCGCTCACCAATTTCATCATCTTCGATGCAGGTTTCCATATACGCCGCACGTTCAGCTTCAACAAACTCACGCTCAAAAAGAGCGATTTCTTCTGGGTAATAAAACTCCACAATGTTGCGAGTTTTATTGATACCCATAGGATGAAGTGTGGAAACGCACAGTACGCCTGGATACCACTCCACCATGACATTGGGGTAGTAGGTAAGCCAGATAGCTCCGTGGCGCGGAGCTTTGCCGCCAAATTGGCGTAGCACCGCTTCATGCCAGTTGCGATAGGTTGGGGAGCCTGGTTTTTGAAGATCTTTGTGAATGCCAACTGTCTGCACGCTATGCCAATCGCCGAATTCCCAATTCAAATCTTCGCATGAAACAAACTTACCTAAGCCTGGGTGAAAGGGAACAACGTGGTAGTCCTCGAGGTAAACCTCGATGAATGTTTTCCAGTTGTAATTGCAATCATGTACTTCAACATGATCGAGCATATAGTCGTCAAACTTGAGGTCATTTGCAACACCAAGTTTTGCAAGATCGGTATTGACGTCTCGTGGACCCTCAAATAAGAGGCCTTGCCAATTTTGTAGTGGAGATTTACCTAAATTTAAACAAGGCTTATCCACAAAGTGTGGCGCGCCTAATAATTTTCCACCTAAGTCATAAGTCCAGCGATGCAGTGGGCAAACAATATTGTCTGCCTTGCCTTTGCCATTCAGCATGAGTGCTTGGCGATGGCGGCAGACATTGGAAAGCAGTTCAATACCCTCTTGGTTACGCACGAGGATGCGTCCTTCGTTTTCAGCGCTAAGAGTTTGATAGGAGCCAACTTCTGGCACCATGAGTTCGTGACCTACATAGCCGGGACCCTGCTTAAAAAGCAGTTCAATTTCCTGCTGATATAGGTCAGCGTCAAAATATGCCGAAACCGGCAGTTGTAGATTGGACGGCGCAAGCTTTTGCGCGGTAGCCAGATTAGTCATTCTCCCCACCCCCGAAAACGTCAGCCGAAGCTAAGCGGAATAACCAATCCAACCATCGACGGATCGATATTGGAAAGGAAGGGGTGGATTATACCCATCTGAAGGGGTTCTCGCTTTAATATGTAGGGCTATCCGTACGGGAATTAGAGGAAATTAGCTTATGCCAGCCAAGAAGTCAGAGAGTCAAAACCAGGCCTTGAGGTCCAGATCGACCCAGATCTTCGCTATGAGCAGGCCATTAAGGAGCTTGAAAAGCTCATTTCTGATATGGAATCTGGCAAATTTTCCCTGGAAGAGACCTTATTGGCTTATCAGCGCGGTGCGGCATTGCTGAAACATTGCCAAGGAGTTCTTGCGCAAGTTGAGCAGCAAGTGCGAGTATTTGAGGCTTAAAGATTGAGCGCTACGGTTTCATTTCAAGAGTGGATCAGTACTCATTCTGAGCGATGCGAATCTGCTTTAGATCGTTTGCTTGATTCTGTGCAAACGAATCCTTGGCGCTTGCATGAGGCAATGCGTTATGCAGCTCAAGGCGGTGGTAAGCGGATTCGACCTTTATTGGTGTATGCAGCAGGACAGCTTGCAGAACAGACATCTGACGAAACTCTCGACGCCGCTGCTGTTGCGATTGAATGTATTCATGCCTACTCATTGGTGCATGATGATTTGCCCTGTATGGATGATGATGATCTTCGGCGTGGCAGACCTACTGTACACAAAGCCTTTGATGAGGCAACTGCCTTGCTGGTTGGTGATGCACTACAAACGCGGGCATTCGAAGTGCTTGCAAATGCAACAGCTCCCGCAGAAATGCGTTTGAAAATGATTACTGCTTTAGCGATGGCATCTGGCTCACGCGGTATGGCTGGTGGCCAAGCCATTGACTTAGAGAGTGTTGGTAAAAAATTGGATCTTGCTGGTTTACAACTTATGCACGCGATGAAGACTGGCGCTTTGCTTTCCTGTGCGGTGGAGCTGGGTGGTATTGCGGCCAACCTGAACGAAGCACAATTAGCTCATTTGGGGCAGTATTCAAAAGCCCTAGGCTTGGCTTTTCAGATTGTGGATGATGTGCTGGATGCGACCGCCGATAGTCAAACCCTTGGAAAAACTGCAGGTAAAGACGCGGCGGCGAACAAGTCAACCTATGTCACCTTGATGGGTTTAGATTATGCACAAAAGCAAGCTAAAGAATTGCAGGGAAACGCTATCAAAAGCTTAGAAGGTTTTGGTAGCAAAGCGCAGGCCTTGAAAGATTTAGCTCTATTGGTTGTCAATAGAGGTAAATGACAAATTTAGATTCAATGACTTTACATTCGATTAACTCCCCTGATGATTTAAAAGAACTCACTCGCGAAGAGCTTCCAGTTCTTGCGGATGAATTACGCCAATTTGTTTTAGATTCTGTTTCTAAAACAGGCGGTCACCTATCTTCGAACTTAGGAACGGTGGAGTTATCGATCGCTTTGCATTACGTATTCGATACCCCACGCGATCGCATCGTCTGGGATGTGGGTCATCAGAGCTACCCACATAAGATTTTGACTGGTCGCCGAGAGCGCATGAGCACTCTGCGTCAGTTCAAGGGTTTATCAGGCTTTCCTCACAGGGCTGAAAGTGAATTTGATGCTTTTGGCACAGGCCATTCCTCAACGAGTATTTCTGCCGCGATGGGCATGGCACGCGCTTTTCAAACCAAGGGCGAACGTCAAGTTGCGGTTGCCGTGATTGGCGATAGCGCTATGACTGGTGGTATGGCTTTTGAAGCGATGAACAATGCTGGTGTCTATGATGACCTACCACTGGTAGTGATCTTGAATGACAACGACATGTCGATCTCGCCAGCGGTCGGAGCGCTCAATCGCCATTTAGCAAGACTGCTAAGCGGCAATATTTATTCGGCAACTAAAAAAGGGATTGATAGCGTTCTCTCCATTGCGCCACCTTTGCGAGAGTTTGCAAAGCGCCTTGAGGATCATGCCAAGGGTATGGTTTCTCCATCAACGATCTTCCAAGAATTTGGCTTTAACTATTTTGGCCCTATTGATGGCCATGATTTAGATGCGTTGATTCCTATGCTGCAAAACGTTCGCTGCCTAGCAATTGAAGGTCGAGGCCCACAGTTCTTGCACGTTGTTACTAAAAAAGGCCAGGGTTACGAACTTGCTGAGGCTGATCCAGTCCTCTATCACGGCCCTAGTAAATTTAATCCTGAGGAAGGCGTTAAAAAGCTGACGGCTAGCAAACAAACCTTTACACAAGTATTTGGTGAGTGGTTGTGCGATATGGCTCATGCTGATCCATTGCTGATTGGCATCACGCCTGCGATGCGTGAGGGTTCAGGCTTAGTGGAGTTTGAGCAGAACTTTCCTAAGCGCTACTACGATGTTGGCATTGCCGAGCAACATGCTGTGACTTTTGCAGCGGGTATGACATGTGAAGGCATGAAGCCGGTGGTGGCGATTTACTCAACCTTCTTGCAGCGCGCGTACGATCAACTGATTCATGATGTCGCTCTACAAGATTTGCCAGTGCTGTTTGCCTTAGACCGTGCTGGCTTGGTCGGTGCTGATGGCGCAACACATGCCGGCGCTTACGATATCTCTTTCTTACGTTGCATTCCGAACATGTTGGTGATGACGCCTGCTGATGAGGCAGAGTGTCGAGACTTGTTAACTACTGCATTTCATCAACCACACCCAAGTACAGTCCGCTATCCACGGGGCTCTGGTATTGGAGCGATTCCCTCAGCTGAGTTGCGTACTTTGCCATTGGGAAAAGGTGAGATTCGTCGTAAATCGAATGCACCTGCTGGTAAGCGTGTAGCGATTCTTGCTTTTGGAACATTGCTTTATCCTGCATTAGAAGTTGCCGATGCTATTGATGCAAGCGTGGCCAATATGCGCTTTGTTAAGCCACTCGATATCGATTTGATTCAATCTTTGGCAGAGAGTCACGATTATCTTGTCACGATAGAGGATGGTGTGATAGCTGGTGGTGCGGGTAGCGCATGTCTTGAGGCGCTCTCAAGCATAGGTATCAATAAGTCCTTATTGCAGTTAGGTCTTCCTGATGAATTCATCGAGCATGGTGACTACAGCTTGCTGATGACCAAGTGCGGTTTAGATGCAGAAGGTATTACGAATTCCATAAAGCGGCGTTTTCCAGCAGTTTTAGCTACAAATTTCGTAGTTCTGGGCAAATAAGCCCGTTTTGCTTGAAAATAGAGTGATGAACGATCTGAATCCCGCTTTCCTTAAAGCTTCCGCAATGCCCGATGTGCAATCCTCATTGGATGAGCGCGCATTGCCAATTGAGCAAGTGGGTATTCGTGGAGTGCGTCATCCTCTGACCATTCGAAGCGCTTCTGGAAACTTTCCCTCTGTTGGTACTTTTGAAATGGATGTGGCATTACCAGCCCATGTGAAGGGTACACATATGTCTCGTTTCATGGCGCTCTTACAAAAGCAAGATCAAGCTGTTGATAGCACTACCGTAGTCGCTTTGGTGCGTGAGATGCTGCCATTGCTCGATGCAAAAGAAGGCCATATTCAATTTACCTATACCCACTTTGTAAAAAAAGCAGCGCCAGTATCCGGTGTTGAAAGCTTGATGGATTACGAAGTCACCTGGATGGCTACTGCCAAGCAAAATGCAACAGGTAACACGGATGTAGAACTTGGTTTGCGTGCGCAAGTACCGGTGATGAGTTTGTGCCCATGCTCAAAAGAGATTTCTGAATTTGGTGCGCACAATCAACGCTCACATGTCACGATGACAGTGGTACTTGATTCAAGCACCCAAATGACGGTAGAGGATTTGGTCACTGCAGCGGAGAGTGAAGCCTCCAGTGAGTTATGGGGATTACTCAAGCGCCCTGATGAAAAGTGGGTCACTGAACATTCTTATAGCAACCCCAAGTTTGCCGAAGATTTAGTGCGTGATGTAGCTGGGCGCCTTAAGGCCGATCAGCGTATCGGATCTTTTGTGGTTGAAGTAGAAAACTTTGAGTCCATCCATAACCACAGCGCATTTGCTCGCATCAGTCATCAAAAATGAATTTACACATTTAAAGCAAGCTAACTCAGGTTGTTGCTTTGCAAATCCCAACGGGGTTTGATATCAAAGGCTCCAGATGTTGTGGAGCCATTATTTTTAGCTAGCAATCGCAGGGCACCAGCAAACGCAATCATGACGCCGTTATCAGTGCATAGCTCAAGCGGTGGGTAATGTACTTGGAAATGGTTTTTCAAGGCAATTTCATTGAGGGAGTTGCGCAGTTGCGTATTTGCTCCAACACCTCCGGCTAATACCAAATGTTTGCAGCCAGTTTGCTTAAGTGCTTTTTTGGATTTGCTCACTAGGACAGCAACAATCGATTCGACAAAGCTTCTGGCTAAATCCGCATGAAATTGACTGACTGCCTTTGCATCAGTCATTTTTTGTCCTTCAAACTTTTTCACTTGATTGAGAACAGCAGTTTTTAAGCCAGAGAAAGAGAAATCTAAATCACCTGAATGCAGCATTGGTTTTGGTAAATCAAACATGCCGGGGCGTCCTCTTTCTGCAAGCCTGGAAATGGCTGCCCCGCCTGGGTAATCAAGCCCCAGTAATTTAGCGGTTTTATCAAATGCCTCGCCGGCTGCGTCATCTAAGGTTTCACCTAAGAGTTCGTATTGGCCAATGCCGGAGACTTTCATCAGCTGGGTATGTCCGCCGGAGACCAAAAGGGCGATAAATGGAAATTGAGGGGTAGATTGGCCTAAAAGCGGCGAAAGTAGGTGACCCTCCAAGTGATGCACCCCAATGGAGGGTAAATTGAGGCCCTGGGCTAGAGATTTTGCAAATGCACTTCCAACCAGAAGGGCGCCAGCTAAACCAGGACCTTGGGTATAGGCGACTGCATTGATATCGGCCAATTTGAGGCCAGATTGGTCTAAAGATTGGTCCAAAAGGGGTAACACACGCCGAATATGGTCTCTAGAGGCTAGTTCTGGAACTACACCCCCATAGTCCCGGTGCATGGCGATCTGAGAGTGCAAACCCTGGCCTAGAATGCCTAAAAATGCAGGTTTACCGGTCTCAAAGGGCTCTGTGTTGTATAAAGCCACTCCGGTTTCGTCACAAGAAGTTTCTATCCCTAAAACAATCATTTTTTGGCTTTGTCGTGCTAGAATCGCAATTCAGTTAATTTTTCCTATCGAGCATATACGAGTTAAATAAGTATGACTACAGTCCGCCTCCGCGAAAACGAACCATTTGAAGTGGCATTGCGCCGTTTCAAGCGCACCATTGAAAAAAATGGTCTTTTGACAGACTTGCGTGCCCGCGAGTTTTACGAGAAGCCAACAGCTGAGCGTAAGCGTAAAAAGGCTGCTGCTAAACGCCATTACAAGCGTATTCGCAGCCAAATGTTGCCTAAGAAGCTTTACTAATAGAATTTAAAAGCTCTCTCCACCGAGAAGCTTTGAAACCCGCTGACGGTGAAACGCAGCGGGTTTTTGCTTTTTGAATTACCGAATAAAGTTAGATAAATATATTTAATAAAAGCACCGGGATCACATCATGAGTCTGAAAGATCAAATTACCGAAGATATGAAATCAGCTATGCGTGTAAAAGAAACTGCACGACTTGGCACCATTCGTCTTTTATTGGCCGCTATTAAGCAGCGTGAAGTAGATGATCGCATCGTGCTCGATGATGCTGCCATTATTTCAACGATTGAAAAGATGATTAAGCAACGTAAAGACCCCATCTCTCAGTTTGAAAAAGCAGGGCGCGATGATTTGGTTGCTGTCGAATCTGCTGAGATGGTGATCCTCCAGGAGTACTTGCCGGCACAAATGTCTGATGCTGAGGTACAGGCTGCCATAGCCGCAGCCATTGCCTCTACAGGCGCTTCTGGCGCGCAGGATATGGGTAAAGTGATTAGTGTTCTCAAAGGCCAGCTGGCTGGCAAAGCTGATATGTGTAAGGTTTCTGGTTTAGTCAAGGCAGCGCTCGCCAAGTAAGTCAAACTCTTAAACCCAAAAGATAAAACAGTTTCATACTTATTGTATGGCACTTATTCCCCAATCCTTCATTGCCGATCTCTTAAATCGGGTCGATATTGTTGATGTGGTTGGGCAGCATGTTAAGTTAAAAAAAGCGGGCGCGAACTATCAAGGCTTATGCCCCTTTCACTCTGAGAAGTCCCCTTCATTTTCCGTATCGCCAACAAAGCAGTTTTATCACTGCTTTGGTTGTGGTGCACACGGCTCAGCGATTAGTTTTCTGATGGAGTACTCCGGTCTTGGTTATGTCGATGCGATTGAGGACTTAGCGCGTTCTGCCGGTTTAGATGTGCCGCGCGAAGAGCGTACAGCAACTGATGTTGCCCGCCAACAGCAAGCAATGGCACTGAGCGAGGTGATGAGTTCAGCGGCCGAATGGTATCGTCAACAGCTTAAAAATAGCAGTCGTGCTGTGGACTACCTCAAGGGGCGTGGTCTTACTGGTGAAATTGCTAAACGTTATGCTTTGGGGTATGCCCCAGATGGTTGGCAAGGCCTTGAGGCTGTTTTTGGGCCTTATTCCAATGATGAGGTTGCAAAGACTTTGGTTGAGGGCGGCTTGCTAATACAAGGTGAGCAGTCAGAGGGCTCTCCAGTCAAGCGATATGACCGTTTTCGTGATCGTGTCATGTTTCCCATTCGCAATCCCAAAGGTCAAACCATTGGTTTTGGTGGGCGCATACTCGATCAAGGTGAGCCCAAATATTTAAATTCTCCTGAGACGCCACTCTTTTCCAAAGGCAATACGCTTTATGGATTATTTGAAGCAAGGCAAGCTATTCGAGCGCAAGAATATGTTTTAGTCTGCGAAGGCTATATGGATGTAGTGGCGCTGGCGCAATTAGGATTTCCCAATGCAGTTGCAACATTGGGCACAGCATGCACTGCAAACCATGTGCGCATGTTGCTACGACAGACTGATAAAGTGGTGTTCTCTTTCGATGGCGATTCTGCAGGTCAACGTGCTGCGCAACGTGCTTTAGAGGCATGTTTACCGCTCATGTCAGACGACAAAGAAATTCGTTTCTTATTTTTGCCTACTGAGCATGATCCAGATAGTTATGTTCGTGCTTATGGTGCTCCTGCTTTTGAAAAAGTCATTAAAGAAGCAATGTCTATCTCCAGTTTCTTTTTCAAAATCGCAAGTGACGGTCATGATTTAACTACCCCAGAGGGTAGAGCCCATACCCATCACGCGGCTAAGCCTCTATTGCTATCAATGCCACCAATTGCTTTGCGTACACAGATTCTGCGAGAGCTGGCGATTCGAACTAACACTACCCCTACCGAGCTAGAAGCATTTTGCGGTTTAACTATCGTGCCGGCTCCTGTTCAGGCGTCTATATATCAAGCTGCGCAAGCAAGGGCGCAAACTAATCCAAATACCTTTTCAAATTCCGGAAATAGACAGGGTGCTCCATGGCAAGCCTCCAAGGGTTCTGCTAAACGAGTGGCAGGCCAGAATTTTGAGCCACCTAAAGCGCCAACTGATTTAGCTGAGCAGATGTTGCGGGTACTCATTCAATTCCCGCATCTAGGAAAAGCGCTTGATAGCAATGAGCGAGCACTCGCTCTTAAGGCTGCTGAGCAAAGATCAGCTAACGCACTTGCCCTGATGAAGGATCTACTCATGCAGTGTGATTTAGTTGAACTCATTCCCGGCGAAGATGGCAAACCCGCAAGTGTTGGGGCTGGTGCTTTTGCGATGTTTCAAGATCAACTCTCGCGCAGCGAGTTAGCGCCCATGTACGAAGTGCTGCGCAAGAGGGTCATGGGTTCTGATTTAGAGCTCGAGGGTGCGGTTGCAGATCTGAGTGGTAGTTTGAAAAAACTGGAGCTAATAGAACTCAAGCAAGAAATGACGGAAATCGCTCAAAAAATTGCTGGAAGCACAGCTAACGAGCAAGATCGTGTCAGATATCGTGAATTAGGCGAAAAGCTGAAGATGGTCTAAGAATTTCTTTAAATACCCCTAGAAAATACGCAAAATCACCCCATCTTTTTAGGTAAACCGGGGTCAAAAAAGTCGCAATCGACTATAATCCTCTGTTCCCAAGAAAAAATACGAACTAATTCAGCCACTTGCGCTTTATTTTGATGAAATTTGGGGCAAGTGAAACGCGCGACTGTGCTTAATCAGTCAAGACCAACAACAGTAATGTGAGTAAGTGCTAATAAATGCCTAATATCAAGACCAAAAAACCAGCCAAACCAGTAAAAGCCGCTGTCAAAACAGCTGCTAAAACTCCTGCTAAGCCTGTCAAAGCTGCTGCAAAACCTGCGGTGAAGGCCAAAGCGCCTGCTAAACCAGCACCTAAAGCAAAAGCGCCTGCTAAGCCTGTCAAAGCTGCTGCAAAACCTGCGGTGAAGGCCAAAGCGCCTGCTAAACCAGCACCTAAAGCAAAAGCGCCTGCCAAGCCTGCTGTAAAAGCTGTTGCTAAACCTGTGGCTAAAGCCCCAGTTAAAACAGTAAAGTCCACTACTCCCGCAAAAGGTACTAAAGCTGAAGTTAAGGTAGAGCCTGCGAAGAAAACAAAGGCTGAATTAGCCAAAGAAGCAAAAGAGCTCAAAGCAAAGCAAGCCAAAGATGTTGAAGTAGTGACGTCTTCTGCGGAAGAAGAAAAAAAGCGTGGCCGCAAAGCAAAAGCCGATACTCCAGCTGATGCTGCTGAGCCTGTATTGACGGATCGCCAAAAGGCGCGTGAGCGTAAGGCGAAGGAAAAAGCGCTCTTAAAAGAATTTGCTGCGCAGCAGTTGGGCACTGAAGAACAACAAGAGTTACGTCGTGCTCGCCTAAAGACCTTGATCAAGATGGGTATGTCCAAGGGTTACCTAACTCATGGAGAGATGAATGACGTCATGTCTGATGAGTTATCTGATGCCGATGCATTAGAAACCTTGATCAGCTTGTTAAATGACATTGGCATTACTGTTTACGAGCAAGCTCCCGATGCTGAAACTTTGATTCTGTCAGATAACACAGCGGCTGCAGCTTCTGAAGAAGAGGCCGAAGAAGAAGCAGAAGCTGCACTCTCCACTGTTGACTCAGAGTTTGGTCGTACAACTGATCCAGTCCGCATGTATATGCGTGAAATGGGTACTGTAGATTTGTTGACTCGCGAAGGCGAGATTGTGATTGCCAAGAAGATTGAGGCAGGCCTTAAAGATATGGTGATGGCATTAGCCGCTTGCCCGGTAACAATCGCTGAAATTCTGAGTAACGTTGATAAGATTGCCTCTGGTGAAATGGAGATCGATCAATTTGTTGATGGACTAGTTGACCCAAATGCAGAAGACATTAAGTTAGGGCCAGAAGAGCCAGAAATTGATCCTGAAGCCGATGAAGGTGAAGATGAGGGTGAAGATGAAGGCGGTGGCGGCGCTGCAACAGCAAACGCTAAGCAGTTAGAGGAGCTTAAGCAAATTTCATTAGAAAAGTTTGCAATCGTTCGTGCTCAAGCTGAAAAAATGCGTCGCGCTTTTGATAAGGATGGTTATAACTCTCTTGCATATATCAAGGCGCAAGATGCGATTCGCGCAGAATTACTAGGTTTTCGTCTAACAGCGAAGAGGGTTGAGAAATTATGTGACACCATGCGTTCTCAGGTTGATCAAGTTTGGAAGCTTGAGCGTGGTATCGTGAGTTTATTGGTGGATAAAGTGGGTGTTAATCGCGGTGAAGTTTTGAAAGACTTCCCGAAGATGTCAATGAGCCTCGCTTGGACTGATAAGTTGCTCAAAGAGAACAAGCCATATAGCGCACTCTTGCAACGTAACGTTCCAGCGATTCAAGAGTTGCAACAAAAGTTGATTGATATTCAAAAGAATGTCGTTATTCCATTGCCTGAGCTCAAAGAAGTAAATAAGCAAATGATCGCGGGCGAGAAACGCGCTCGTGAAGCTAAACGTGAGATGACGGTAGCTAACTTACGTTTGGTGATCTCCATCGCTAAGAAATACACCAACCACCGTGGCTTGCAGTTCTTGGACTTAATTCAAGAGGGCAATATTGGTTTGATGAAGGCCGTAGATAAGTTTGAATACCGACGTGGCTATAAGTTCTCTACTTATGCGACTTGGTGGATTCGTCAGGCAATTACTCGTTCTATTGCTGACCAGGCACGTACGATTCGTATCCCTGTGCACATGATCGAAACGATCAATAAGATGAACCGTATCAGTCGTCAGATTTTGCAAGAAACTGGTCATGAGCCAGATGCTGCAACCTTGGCGCTGAAGATGGAGATCCCTGAGGATAAGATTCGTAAGATCATGAAGATTGCTAAAGAGCCAATCTCCATGGAGACTCCAATCGGTGACGATGAAGACTCTCATTTAGGCGACTTCATTGAAGATGGCAATACCTTAGCTCCTGCAGAAGCAGCATTGCATGACTCCATGCGTGATGTAGTGAAAGATGTTCTGGACTCATTAACACCACGTGAAGCAAAAGTATTGCGTATGCGTTTTGGCGTAGAGATGAGTACAGACCATACTCTCGAGGAAGTAGGTAAGCAATTTGACGTTACTCGTGAGCGTATTCGTCAGATTGAAGCTAAGGCACTCAGAAAAATGCGTCATCCAAGTCGTAGCGATAAGCTCAAGACCTTCCTCGAAGAAGATTGACCAAAGATTAACGGGCCTATAGCTCAGTTGGTTAGAGCAGAGGACTCATAGCGTAAGTTGTGCCATATACGTGGAAACTGTATATGGGATGGTGTCAAATTCGGAGAAAGCTAAGTCGCAAGATATGCCAACGCCGAGCCAAGCTTCAGTATGAAAGTGCTGTTGAAGGTGTAGAGACTAGACGGCACCCACCTAAGTCGAAAGATATGGTGAAGGCATAGTCCAGGGAGTTGTGAAAGCAACACAAACCGGAATCCTTTGGTCCCAGGTTCAAGTCCTGGTGGGCCCACCAGAAAAGCAGACCCTCATCAGAAATGATAGGGGTTTGTTTTATAACTCTTCTTTGGTATAGGGAATGCCTCCTCATTTTTTTTTTAAAGGGAAATCTTGTTACTAGACAAATAATTATTTGTCTAGTAACATTCGCGAATGCAACTTTATAAAGAACTTTCGTTGAGCGCCCAGACTGCCTACGCAGAACTGCAAGATCAATTGCAAACTCTAAATATTGGAGAGTTAAGCGCTCTTCCTGGATCCTTTCAGCGCCTTATTAAAAGAGGTAATCCCTACATCTATTACAACTTTCGAGATATTGATGGAACTCAACGTATGGCCTATGTTGGTCCAGAGGATGAGAGGGTAAGTCAATTGATTGAGAGGACGAAAGTTAGCAAGGCGGAATCTGGCGCTGAAATAATTCAAGCTCAGACTAAGTCAGCAATCGCCTTGGGCTGCATGACTACTTTAACTAAACATTTTCGTGTAATTAATCGTTTAGGTCAGTATGGATTTTTTAGGGCTGGGGGAATATTGATTGGAACCCATGCATTTTTAGCTATGGGGAATATGCTCGGCGTTAAATGGACGTCTTCTAGCAAAACGATGGATGTGGATTTCGCACATGCTGGCAAGAATGTATCGGTGGCTTTAGGGGCAAATCTAAAATTATCCGTGCATGATGCTTTAACATCTTTGGAAATGGGTCTTTTACCTATTGCTGAGTTTTCCGGAAAGACTGGTGCTCAGTATAGAAATCCCAAAGATCCTGAGCTGCGTCTAGATTTTGTTACATCTGAAACGCGCGATGGTAAGACGGTTGTTTTGCCGGATTTGGGGCTGGCTTTAGAGTGTCTTAAATTTATGGAATATTCTTTAATTGAGACTACACAAGCAGTGTTGTTGTCTAAAGGTGGCGCTTGCATTGTTAATATTCCAGCGCCTCAAAGATATGCAATCCACAAATTAATTATTTATGGAGAACGCCCTGTTACGGAAAGAGTTAAGGCAAATAAAGATTTAGGACAGGCCGCTTCTATTATTAAAGTGTTATTAGATGCTGGTAATGAGGGGTTGGTTAAGAATGCCTGGAGAGATGCGCTATCTAGAGGTTCTGGTTGGGAAAGGCGAGCTATGGAAGGCCGTCGAGCGATGTTAAAAATTTATCCTTATCTAGATATTCCAGAAATATGGTGAAGGGAGTCCAGGGAGTAATGAAAATTACACAAACCGGAATCCTTTGATCCCAGATTCAAGTCCTGGTGGAGCCACCAGAAAAGCAAATCCTCATCAGAAATGGTGGGGGTTTTCTTCGCCGAGCGCGATCCGATTTGGAATAGTGGATTATGAGCTGGAACAATTTTTTCGCTCCCTCAGTATCGATTGGTTTCTGTGGAATGTTTATCCTATCGTGAAATAATCTATCAATTAGATTTAAATCATGAGATCAAAAGCATATGATGAATAGACGAGACTTTATGCGGGCCTTCTCCGCAAGTGGCGCATTATTTGCCGCATCTCCTCAATCGTTATTTGCCAAACCATTTTCTCTTGCGGATGGTAAAGCCGATTGGATCTATCGGGGTGGTTTGATCTACACAGCAGATCTTACAAATCCAACTGTAGAGGCAGTAGCTATTCGTGGAAATCAGATCGTTTATGTCGGAAGTCTTGCTGAGATTAGCGCTTGGCAGGGGCCGCGAACTCGGGTGATCAATTTAGAAGGCGGTATGTTAATGCCAGGATTTGTTGATGCACATGCACACCCTGAGATGGGAATTACCAAAGTAGGTTTAGATATTGTTGGTGTCGAAGGCAAAGATGCCATCTTAGCTAGAGTGCAAAAGTATGTTGCTGATAATCCAGGTTCACACAGGTACTTAGGGGTTTTGGTTGGAATCCTGGAGAGATTAAACCAACTCGCCAATGGTTAGATGCCATTACTGGTGATCGACCTATGTATTTGTTATCTATAGATGCACATGATATTTGGTTTAATACCGCTGCCATGCGAGCGGCAGGTGTTGGTGCAGACACTCCAGATCCTACGCCTGGTTCACAGTATTTTGTGCGAGATAGTGATGGTGTGCCAACAGGTCATGGTGTAGAGGGTGGCGCAGTCATGCGGATAGCGATACCTTTGGGTGTGTTTAGTCCAGAAAATGTTCATGCTTCTCAAGTGCTCACCTTAGATCCAGCGCCTTCCTGGGGTGTTACTAGCCTGTTTAATGCCGGTGTCATTGTGGGCACCCGTAGTCAGGATGCGCAGTGGGTTTACGAAGACTTGATTAAGAGAGATCAAGCTGGAAAATTGCCGGTACGCATTACTGGTTGCGCGTGGACTCGCGACGGATCCAATGACCCTCAAATGATTGCCAATCACCTCAGCGATTGGAATAAACACCTTAAATCTGAGCATCTTAAGATTAACGTTTGCAAGCTTTGGTCAGATGGCACTTAACTATCTCACGGAGCTTTGCTGCTTGAGCCTTTTGAGGGCACTACAGATGACTATGGAAAGATGACCTTTACTAAAGAGCAAACTATTGCTGTACAAAAGGCAGGTTTTGACATGCATATCCATACCGATGCTGATGGGTCAGTTAGAACAGTGTTGGATTCTCTTGAAGAAGTGCAAAAAAAGATAGGCTGGAAAAATAGTCGCCATACGATTACCCATAACTCAACAGTCAACCCCCAAGATATTCCTCGCTATAAGCAATTGCGGGTACTCGCTAATTGCCAGCCGATGTGGGGGACTAACTATAGCGGAAACTATATTGAGACTTTTGAGAAGGCGCTGGGGAAAAGGCGCGTCGAGGAAGAAATTTTTCCATATGGTGATTTAGTGCGCTCTGGCGCGATCGTAGCTTATGGTTCTGATATTCCAGGAATTGAAATCGCTGATATTCCGCCGCTCATTAATCTTCAAGCAGCTGTTACCAGAAGACGCCCGGGCTATCCAAAAGAAGATGCGCCTTTTGTCGAGCGTCAAAAGGTTACTTTGGCACAAGCATTGCAATGCTATACCTATAACGGTGCCTATCAAATAAATGCGCATGGAAAATCAAGTTGGATCGATTGCTGTTGGTAAAAGGGCGGATTTAGTCTTTTTGCAAAAGAACTTGTTTAAGATTCATCCGGATGAGATTTATTCCACCAAAGTAGTGCAAACAATGATGGATGGCAGGGTGACACATTCGTTACTTTAAAAGTACTAAATCAAGAGAGATTAATATGGCTTGGATTATTTTGAGTTTCGCAATCATTACTGAGGTGATCGCTACAACTGCACTAAAGTACATCGAGGGGTTTACCAAAATAGTGCCCACCATTATTTCCTTGATGGGGTATGGATTATCTTTTTTTGCCCTATCAAAAATCCTAGATCAAATCCCACTAGCGATTGCTTACGCTATCTGGTCTGGCGCTGGTATTTCTTTGGTTGGCATTATTGGTTGGTTCTGGCTCGGTCAAAAACTAGACGCTGGTGCGTTAATTGGAATTGCATTAATCGTTTCAGGGGTTGTAGTAATCAATCTTTTTTCTACGGCAGTTTCCCATTGATTTAAATTGAGGCGTTTACCCTCTCTGGATCACTGACGATCTTTACCTAGGGGTCGGCTTTCGCTAGTAGCGCTTAAAAATTTGGGCTAGGATAAATCTGTTGAGAGAGCTTTTTTCCGTTCTGATCAACTTTCACTAAGACCATGTCTCCAACGTTGACTACTTTTCCTGCGTATGCCTGGATATTGACGTGATGGGTTACCAGAATAATAGGCGTTTTAGGATTTTCATTAAGCTGAACTCGAATCAAACTTTCTAGCGCTTGTGTTTGTTGTTTTTCAAGGCTCATGTCATCAAAAAATGAGCCTAGTGCAGGAGAGGTGGTCACTGCACCCTTCTTTAGGAGTTTTGCGGTATCAATACAGCGACACCAAGGGCTACTCAAAACTTTTGCAGATGTAATTCCTTGACTGCTAAGCCACTGTCCAATAATGATTGCTTGTCTTTTCCCTGTATCGCCTAGGTTTCTTTGAGTGGAACAATTATCCAGTTGGTAACCTGTTGGATCCCCATAACCGGGCGCATCAGCGTGACGCATTAGCAAAACATGCTGCCCATCATTAAGTTCGGTAGCAAGATTGGTTTGTGCGGCTAGGGGTTGTAGGCTAAGTAATGCACCTGCTATCAAAGGGGTAATTAAATGATGTAGTTTCATACTATTTGTCCTTTTTCGATGCCTAGTGTATAAAAAATTTAAAAATAGTGCTCGATTGCTTCGTGAGGAGCATAGGAAGAGCAAAGTCACCCTATTTGTGTCAAACTGGCCTAAGTGTTAACAAATAATGACAATAGCGGAGTCCTTTATGAACATCAGTCAAAAGTAGTTACTAATCTCATTATCTGTATCTGGTCTGTTATTCCTTGTTGCTTGTCAGTCTATGGACCAAGGTACAGGGCAAAAAGCGAGTGCTACTCTAGATTCAAAATCGGGGTCACAGGCCAAAGGAGAGGTGAATTTTGTCTGGCAAGGTCATGATGTCTTGATCAATGGCAAATTTTCTGGGTTAAAGCCTAATGCTGAGCAAGGCTTTCATGTGCACGAAAAAGGAGATTGTTCTGCGCCGGATGCAACAAACGCTGGCGGACACTTTAATCCTGAGACAAAGATGCATGGAATGCCTGACAGCGGCATGAACTACGCTGGAGATTTACCAAATATCAAATCAGACGCAAATGGAAAGGCTGTTTATTCTGCGAAGTTGCATGGTTTTACAGTGAATGCAGGACCAACAGGAATTGTTGGTCGCGCTGTCGTTGTTCATAGAGATCCAGATGACTATAAGTCACAACCTGCTGGCAATTCTGGCCCACGTATTGCTTGTGGAGTGATTCAGTAAGCAAGTAATTATGTTGAATCTGCATAAAAATGATTCATACCATCACGCCTAGCAAGAAGGGTGATGGTATGCGATTGCGTATCATCAAAATTCATTCAAGCGTGGTCTAGTATTCTTGATTTCTAAATTGGTTACAGTTGATTTATGGACGAGTGCTGCCTATGAAATTTCATCAACCTATGAAAATTTATGATGAAAACCTCCGGTAATCGTTGCTGTGGCTCTGGCGTTTGCATCATTAATGACGCTGGAGAATGCTGGTGTGGCCAAGTATGGAATGGAGAGCAAATGGTCTCTCCTAGCTTGAATGTGAAGTCTATTCAAACCCATAGCCAGAATTTGATGAATGACAGCGATAAAGATAAAGATGAGTGAAGCCAATTTAAATAGAACGCATTATGGGAGATATGAGTGATTGAAAAGCTTCGTATTAGGCTTGCGCGTTGGATTCTTGGAAAGCATTGCCCATGCTACCAAATGGGATATCACAAGTTGGTCAATTTCCAGCAAAGAAGTGCAGATTAGTTAGCGAGAGCTCAGGAACGTAACAAAGCTTAGTAAAGCAGTGATTAACTAGAGTCGTTGACATGAGTAAAAGACGTTGGCAGATGCGAAGAAATTGTGCGCTCACACCCAAGCAGCTGCTGCAGTTCTACATTGCCTTGGTGTGCCTCTCGCTGATTGTGGCGACTGGCTTCTTTCTGGCTGGTGTGTGGATGATCCCTATCTTTACTGCTCTGGAGTTAAGTGCAGTAACCATTGGATTTTTCATTTACTGTAGGCATGCCCTTGATTGCGAGACAATTGATATTGAAGGCAAACGTCTATTGATTAAAAAGTTTATTGGTTATAAAGAAACTCTTTATGAATTGAATACTGAGTGGGCAAGAATAGAACTTCCTGCTGAGAATGCAAAAACCTTTTACATTAGCCAATCCAAGCTGCGTGTGGAGCTAGGGCAGTTTATAAGGCATGATCAGCAGCTGGTATTAATTGATCAGATAAGACCTTTTCTGAGATGACTAAATTTCAGATAGTCTCCATACTACAAGCCCGCTAGATAATATTTGTATACAAAGCAATAAAAATGTTAGGCAATTCAAAATGACAAAATAGTTTGCAAAAGGCGAGAGCATGACTGGCATGCCATCTTGTAGTGCTATCTCTCTTAGATAATCCATTCGGGGTATCAGTAAATAACTTGCAGTCGCAGCACTAAAAATGATTGTGAGCGATGGAAGTCGAATACTTTTAAATGAGGGCATTCCCCTTTTGATCAAAATATTAGAGAAGCTCAAAATGACAAACCCACACACTAAAAAATAATAGGAAAGATGTTGTATAACTAGATGGGCAATCATCCCTCCCGCTTGTTGGTCTTCCATCGCTAAATAGGCAGTGATGCATCCAAGGGCTTGAGCGATTGTTCCCCCAGCCATCAAACCTGCTAGGGAGCGCAAAATACGAATGGAGAGGGGATGTTGGGGGTTGGAAGCCTCAACCATAGGGTAAATGGGGTTAATTAGTGCGCCGCAGCACAAAGGGAAAATCAGCTTGATACTATCCTCAATCTTATTTTTATTCCAAAGCATCATGGAAGTTACCAAAGCAGTCAAGGCCGCACTCAATACTCTGGTAGATATTGCCAGCCATTCAGCTAATGGGCGATTAGTCTCTGTTCCAGAGATTTCCAATAGACTTCATTTATCGATCAGTCGAATTGAGTTGCTGTTGCGACCCTTGCGAGAGTCTGGTTTGGTCATTGGTATTAAAGGAAGGGCGGGGGGTTATCAGCTTTCAAAAGAACCTCGCATGATCACAATCAAAGATATCGTCTTAGCAATGAATAGAATTAAAAAAAGAAAAGTAGAGGCATCCGATATTGCAAAAGATCTCTATCAGACGCTAGAGACTTATATGATGACTTGTATTTCAAGTGTTAATTTGACCACTACTATAAAAAATTACATACCACGTTTTAGTGAGATGCAAGAAGCTCCAGAAAGAAATTCTTATTTGACTTTTGATGCTCAAATGAGTCCTCAAGAAGATAAAAGTCCCAAAGGTGAAATGCAGAAAGTTCTGAGAAGCTCATTTAAGAAAGCGGAAGAAGCTCCACGTGGACCTAACTCCGTTTTTAGTTTTGCTGACTATCTCAACAAAAATTCTTCTACAAACTAATTGGTTACCAAGTTTTTTTGCGGATATGCCTCCGGATTCATACCCAGATTTAGCCTTTATTGATATTGAAACCACGGGATCTCATTTTGATCGAGATCGCATTACAGAAATAGGGATTAAATCCCTATCCGGCAATGAAATTCAGGTTTGGGGGCAATTGATTAACCCCCAGACTTTCATCCCCCAAAATATCCAAAAACTCACCGGAATCTCTCCTGAGATGGTTGAAAGTAAGCCTACCTTTGATCAAATTGCAGAAAGGTTAATGCAAGAGCTCGCAGGGAAAATATTTGTCGCTCATAACGCGCGCTTTGATTATGGATTCATCAAGGCATCTTTTAAGAGAATAGGCATTGATTTCAAGCCTAAAGTCTTGTGTACGGTCAAGCTGTCTAGATTACTTTTTCCTGAGCAGCCACGTCATAACCTAGACGCCATCATTCACGCCCATGATCTGAAAGTTAGTGCACGTCATCGCGCCTTAGGTGATGCGGATTTATTGCTGCAGTTTTGGCGTGTTTGCGAGAATACATTTGGAAGTGCAAAACTGCATGAAGCGATTAATCAGCTGATCGGCAATCCGAGTTTGCCAGCAAATATCGACAAAGAGCTGATTGATTCAATACCTGATAGCCCTGGCTGTTACATCTTTTATGGAGAAAATAAAACGCCTTTGTACATCGGCAAAAGTATTTCTTTGCGTAGTAGAGTGATGGGTCATTTTCAGGGGGCTCTGACGCGGCGCAAGGAAATGAAACTTTCCATGCAAATCAGAGATATTGACTGGATAGAAACAAGTGGCGAGCTGGGAGCACTCCTTCTAGAGTCTAGGTTAATTAAAGAGCGAATGCCCGGCATGAACGTGAAGCTGCGTAGATCAAAAGATCTATGCGGATGGGGTTTGGTTGAGGCTGAGACGGGAGTATTGACGCCTTCACTGGTCACCCACCACCAACTAGCTCCTGGCTTACAAGACAATTTGTATGGATTGTTTTATAGCAAGCGTGAAGCACTTGCTTATTTGAAGGCCATCGCTAAAAAGTACCGCCTATGTGAAGCTTTGCTGGGGCTAGAGAAAAGGATTGAGGGAAAATCTTGCTTTGGCTATCAGGTAAGGCAATGCGCAGGCGCATCTTACACCGATTGCTTTGCATAATTTGCAGTTAAAGACTGCGCTGGAATTGTTCAAAGTGCAGGTATGGCCCTACCCGGGACCTATTGTCATAAAAGAAGGTGGCGAAATGATTGTGATCGATAAGTGGTGTTATTTGGGCACTGCGATCAATCAGGATGAGCTTTACGAATTAGCGCAAACTGGAGAGGCTGAGTTTGATCTCGACATTTACAAAATATTGAAAAAAGCGATGAAGGGATCGCATCAAAATGCAGTAATAGATTTGTCGTCCTATATTTAAGTAAATCAGGATTAGTGCCTGTAGTGCGTTAATATGTTTTCACTGTTGAACCAATATCATTCATCATGAATAAATCACTTAATTCACTTTTCGCGATTGTTCTCTTGGCGGGTCTCAGCCCCTTAATCGCCCTGGCTGATCCCCCTGTCGCTCCTTTTTATGAGCCGCTGATCAAAATGACTCCTGCGGGTAAGCTTGGTCAGATCATTAAGCAGGAGAGAATTCAGACGTCCATTAAGGGTGCTCGGGCTTGGAAGATTACCTATATTTCATCTGATGTTGGCGGACGCAAGACCATTGTTACCGGCTTAGTCGTTGCGCCAACAGGCCCGGCCCCGAAAGAGGGAAGGCCCATCATAGCTTGGGGGCATGGCACTACTGGCGCTGCGCAAAATTGCGGCCCATCGCAAGTATTAAATCCAGTCGTTCCGCTCAAGGAGTATTTCTTGGTGGGCGGAAATTCTTGGACCGATTATGGAATTCCTGCTATCGAAGAATTTATTCAAGAGGGCTATGTTGTTGTTGCCACTGACTATCAAGGTCAAGGTGGTGGTGGAGAACATCAATATGCTTTAGCGGCAACGAATGCCATGGACATGATTGACTCAGCAAGAGCGGTTAGCTCCATGAAAGAGGTTGGCGCTGGTAAAAAGACAGTGATCTATGGTTGGTCGCAGGGAGGTGGCGCAGTGATTGCTGCGGCAAGCATGCCTGATTTACATTGCAAAGATGGGGACTGCAGCCGATGGCATTGAGTTAGTTGGGGTAGTTGCTTTGGCTCCTGATGATATTGCGATCATGCTTCCAAATGCTACGGTTGATCAAGCAAGTGCCCAAAAATCATTGGACGGTTTAATTCAGATGTATTTGATTTTTCTCATATGGCTATGAGCATGTGGGGCGTCAGGGCTGGAAATCCCAATTTGCTATATACAGATATCTTTACTAAAGATGGTGCAAAAGTATTAGACGAGGTCATTCGCAATAAGTGCATGCATGCTGTAGCTGATACGCTTAACTTTAATTTTGGAACTCAGTACAAAACTCTACTCAATGAACAGTCCACTAACTCCCCAGCGTGGACTAAAGCGATGGTGAAGGGTAGCGTCAGCCCCACAAAACCGGTCGCTCCGGTTGTGATTTATTGGGGCAATAAAGATGTCACTAATCCCCCGATTATGGGCAAGCTCTATCAACAGCAGATGTGTCAATTGGGTGGCAATGTCAACAGAAGCGAGCTTCCTGGAGATCAGTCACATTTCACTACTCCTGGTGCCTCAAAGCCTCTATATCTGCCTTGGATTAAAGATCGCTTAACCGGCAAGCCTGCTATGAATAACTGTGATCAAGCTGCGCAGTTACCCAGTTAAGATATGGAATCTAATTGGATCATTTGCCCCAAGAGAATTTCTTCAAATGAATATCAACGATGACTACAGTCAAAGAGTTGTCATCAACCATCATGATTTGCCTTGGACTCCCAGTCCGCAAAAAGGGGTAGATAGAAGAATGCTTGAGCGAGTGGGCGATGAAGTCGCTAAAGCAACTTCAATCGTTCGTTATCAACCCGGATCTCAATTTGATTCTCATATTCATGATCTTGGGGAAGAGATATTGGTTTTAGATGGTATGTTTAGTGATGAAGCAGGGAGTTACCCCGCCGGGACTTACATCATGAATCCCCCGGAGTCTTCTCATGCGCCCTATAGCGAAGAAGGCTGTACTCTTTTTGTAAAACTACGACACTTGGGTTCAGGTAAGCTTGAGCGAGAGATCGTTGATACACGTTTAGCTCCTTGGTACAAAGGGTTGGTGCCAGGCCTTCAAGTGATGCCATTAATGCGTCAGGGCAGTGGATCGACTCTAGTGCGCTGGGCACCTCAAACCTACTTCAACCCACATAAACATTATGGCGGCGAAGAAATCTTTGTGGTGGAGGGTGTTTTTGAGGATGAACATGGGAGGTATCCAGCAGGCTCATGGATTAGAAGTCCTCATATGAGCCTGCATCAGCCATTTAGTAAAGAGGGTTGCACAATATTTGTGAAGACGGGACATCTAATTTAGTGGGTCAATCAAGCATTGGAAATAATTATTTTTTTCGATAGAGTAAGCTCATTCAGGGCTAAAACTACAGTTAATTGAGGCGTATACATGAAACCATTCTTTAAAAAAGCAGTATTAGGTTTAACCAGCTTTATTTTTATTGCACAAAGTGCGATTGCCTGCACGAGCTTTCAACTGATTGCGGCTGATGGTTCGCGTGTTTATGCGAGAACTATGGAGTTTGCTTTTCCATTGCATTCTGACCTAGTGGTCACGCCAAGGAAGATGCAATTTGTTGGTACGGGCCCTAATAACCAAAAAGGCCTTACTTGGAATGCGAAATACGGCGCTGTGGGTTTGAATGGATTTGATCAGCCCTTCATTATTGATGGTATGAACGAAAAAGGCATGGCAGGTGGCATTCTGTACTTTCCGGGCTATGCAGCATATACCAATCCCGCAAACTCAGATCCCAAAAAGAGCTTAGCTCCTTGGGAATTTTTGACTTGGGCTTTGACCAATTTTGAAAATGTCGCTGAACTTAAAGCCTCTCTCAAAGATGTCACCATCATTACAGTTGAAGAGGAAAATCTAAAGGTAGTACCCCCATTTCATTATGTTTTGCATGATGCACTGGCGGCGTATTAGTGATTGAGCCAATTAATGGAAAGTTAGTAGCTAGCGACGATCCATATGGAGTACTGACTAATTCCCCACCATTTGATTGGCACGTCAATAATTTAGGTAATTACGTCAAGCTTTCACCTATTGAGCCTGCACCTATTAAGGTATTCGGGCAGACTGTTAGCCCCATTTCAACTGGCGCCGGCTTTCTGGGGATGCCGGGTGATAGCACGGCTCCATCGCGATTTATTCGAGCCTTAGCTTACACGTCCACAATTGTTCCTGCCAAAAATGCCGATGAAAATATCCGTCTGGCAGAGCATGTGCTTCATAACTTTGATATTCCAAGAGGCTCTATTAGATCTTCTGCTGGAGAAAATGCCTTAATTGAGCTAACGCAGTGGAGCACAATTGGTGACTTAGAGAACCGACGGTTTTATTTCTCAACCTATGATTATCAAAATTTGAGAATATTGGATTTAAAGACTATTAACTTTGATAGACAAGGAGTCATTACCGTCAAAGTCAACCAAAAACTTCAGGCTGAAAAAATATCTCTTGGGGTGTCAAATTAGATAGTAGCTTAGCGGACTAAATTCATGCCACTGCGCTGTATGGGGCCGCTTGCCTTTGACGAGCTTAAATAGTCAATGAGTTTTTTAGCGGCCTCTTGATGTGGTGAGTCAACTGTGATCGCTGCGGCAAAAGTTTGGATGAGTTGGATCTCCTTGGGAAGGGCTCCAACATAATCCACACCAGGGATGGGATGTTGACTAATTCACTACTAGGTTGGATGGCCATATTGACATCTTTGGCTGCTAGTACGGCAGTCGCTTGGCTGCCGCGCTCAGTCACCATGATCTCAAGTTGATTTTGAATGCCTAACTTTGGAAAGAGTTCATTATTTAGATAAATTCCACTTGTGCTGCCTGGAACCACAATTTTCTTAGCTTGAAGCACAGCATTCTTGAACGCGGAAACTGTTGCAATATTCGGCTTTACTGCGCCTGCGGGTACTGCTAAACCAAGTGGTGCCTGAGCAAGATCAACATCAGTCTTTGCTTGAATGAGCCCTAGCGCCACCAATTCTTCTAGACCCTCACGAGACAATATGACAACATCAGCACTTGTGCCTGCCAGCAATTGCGCTTTAATTGTTCTCGGGCCAGAGCCTTGTGAGGCGCCTGATTTTGTCACCACCTTGATGCCAGTAGTTTTTTCAAATTCAGGAAGCATTTCTTGATAAGGACCAGAAAAGCCACCCGAGATAATGACATCTAACTGTGCCATGGCAGCATTGCTGATCAGGAATGAAAAAATGCATGCTATGAATAGTTTCATGAGACAAAGGAATCCAAATGAGCTGTTTTAGCCTCTGCCAACAAACGGCATATTGGTGGCCATGATGGTCATATTCAAAATATTGGTTTCCAGGGGTAATTGAGCCATCTGTAAAACAGCTTGACCCACATGATCTACATCCATGCGAGGCTCAATCTTAATACTTTGATCTGCCTGAATGATGCCAGCGGCCATTCTCTCGGTCATTTCAGTGGCCGCATTACCAATATCAATTTGTCCGCACGCAATATTAAAAGGGCGCCCATCAAGTGCGATCGTTTTAGTTAGGCCGCTAATGGCATGTTTAGTCGCAGTATAGGGTGCAGACATTGGTCTTGGGGTATGAGCCGAAATGGAGCCATTGTTAATAATTCTGCCACCTTGTGGAGACTGAGCCTTCATCATGCGAATGGCTTCTTGTGAGCATAAAAACGCACCGCACAAATTGGTATTGACTACATTCATCCATTGTTCGTAGCTCAAATCCTCCATCGGTATTGCCGGTGCGCCAATACCTGCGTTATTAAATAATACGTCAATACGACCAAATTTTTCTTTGAGCTTTGCAAAAAGCATTTTGACTTGATCTGGTTTACCTACATCACAAACCACAGCCAAGCAATTTTCAGCAGTTCCACCAATATCGCTGATTGCCTTTTGTAATTTGTCGAGGTTACGCCCGGTAAGCACCACACGGTACCCACTGTGTAAAAGGGCTTTAGCAGCAGCTTTACCGATTCCGACTCCTGCTCCAGTCACTAGAGCTACTTTTTCGATAGATGGGGTCATATTGATCTTTCTGTAGTCTTAAAGCTAGGCATCAATGATAAATCCCAAGGCAAGGGATGCTCTGAAAGGATTAATGTATGGCTTAGTTTTCTCTATTTCTGAGGAGTAGAACATAGCCGTGTCCAGTTTGCTTGAATGCAATGTTAAGACTCCCATTATTTGAGAGGCTTGGCGGGCCTTCACACGAGCGCTTTTTCGAGTCTTTTCATAAAAGTGTTCGGGTTTCGTTTGAACCCAGGAAATAAACTTTTTCATTTCAGGGTGGGCTTGCAGGGCTGATGCTGTATTAAGCTGGTTAGCCAGCTCAGTTTCTGTAAACAGGGCATGGATTTGCCGATGGCAAATTCGATGAAGATATTGAGTGGTTTTGCCGCCTTTTGACTTAGGCACTAGATGATGAGCGTCTCTTTGCGATTTAGGAATGCTGCGCTCACATATTGGACAAATGATTTTCTCACTGCTGATATGCGGTGAAGGCTCTAGTGCAATTAATTTTTTTGACGTATTTTTCCAAGCATGATTTCCAATGGAGGCTCATCATAGGGCTCTGCTAGTTTAGTAAATAAGTCTTAAACTTGCAGGGTGTCAAAAATGAACCGAAAAGCACTCTCCGCATCTGATAAATCTCGCCTGATTGAAATGGCCTAGGAGGATCGTACGCCCTTTGATGCTATTGAAAAAACCTACGGTTTTTCCGAGTCAGAGGTGATTGTCCTGATGCGCTTGGAGTTAAAGCGCAGTTCTTTTGAGCTATGGCGTAAACGTGTTACCGGGCGATCAACTAAACACATGGCATTACGAAGTAAGTTGGTAGAGCGTGCGTATTGCCCAACTCAATATAAACATAAATGAAGCCTGAAAAAAGGCTAATACTGATACTTGGAGATCAGCTTGACCTTCAGGGTGCAGCATTAACTGATTTTGATCCTCATGCCGATGAAGTGGTGATGATTGAGTCCATTTCTGAAGCTCAGTATATCTGGACGCATAAAGCCAAGATTGCATTATTTTTATCTGCCATGAGACATTTTGCTCAAGCATTAATTGATCTTGGGTATTCGGTAAGATACATCAAGGCTTCCCCTCTTTCGATTTCCCAGACGCTAAAAGAACAAGTTTTAGCAAGTAATGTTCAGCGGGTGGTTTGTGTTGAGCCTGGTGAGTGGCGCTTAAAGCAAGAGCTAGAAGCAATGGCGCAAGAATTAAAGATTACCTTGGATATCCGTGTGGATGATCACTTCTTTTGTACTCAGCAGGAGTTTAGAGAGTGGGTTGCAGATAAAAAAAGAATTAAGGCTGGAATATTTTTATCGCTTCATGCGAAAAAAACACGGCATCTTAATCGATCCTGATGGTAATCCAGAGGGCGGTCAATGGAATTTTGATCAAGATAATCGTAAGCCCTACCCCAAAAAAGGTCCTGGCATGATTGATGCACCAGCATTGTTTGAGCCTGATGCAATCAGCAATGAAGTGCTGCAGTATGTTCAAGAAACTTATGTAGATCACCCAGGGTCCATAGCGTCTTTTTGCTGGCCAGTCACGCGAGATCAGGCGCTGGCAGCCCTGGATTACCTAGAGAGGTGATTGCAGCAGTTTTAGGGGCTTGGAAAAAGTACGATTTAGATCTTTCTGATGTTGAGGGATTTATTCGGCAAATTCTGGGCTGGCGCGAATTTGTCCGAGGTATGTATTACCTAGATATGCCCAAAATGGCACAAGAGAATTACTACGATCATCGCAGGGCTTTACCCAAATGGTATTGGGATGGTCAAACTCAGATGGCTTGCATGAAAGATGCAATTGGACAGACGCTGAAATATGGGTATGCGCATCATATTCAACGACTTGATGGTGACCGGAAACTTTGCATTGTTGGCGCAGATCCTCCCAAAAGAAGTGTGTGATTGGTATTTGGCTATTTATGTAGATGCAATTGAGTGGGTGGAGTTACCCAATACCGCTGGCATGGCTTTATATGCTAATGGCGGTCGCTTTACTAGCAAGCCATATATCGCTAGTGGCGCATATATTAAGCGGATGAGTAATTACTGTAATGGCTGCAAGTACAAACCAGAAGTACGATTTGGTGAAACAGCCTGTCCGGTAACCACTTTGTATTGGAATTTTTTAATTGATCATCGTGCCGAGTTCGAGTCTAGTCCCCGAACGCGTTTGATGACAGCAAATCTGAAAAAAATTAGCGACGGTGATCAGAAATCGATTGCTGCTCATGCCCAATACTTACTCAACCACCTCAATGATCTTTAAGTGATGAAAAATTCATTCAAAGGGAATAAAAGCTTTTTGCCTAGTAAGATTTGCATCACCTGCAAAAAGGAAATGGTTTGGCGAAAGTCTTGGGAAAAGAATTGGGAGTCGGTGAAGTACTGCTCAGATGCATGCAGGAAGAAGGCCCCCAAAAATCCTTAGTCAGTTTGTTGTTATCACCACGGTAATTTCTCGCCAGTGTAGGAAAGAAAGCTGCCAGTGTCGGCTTTCTCAATATTTTCAATCACGGCCAATAGATCTTGTGCGGCGTCTGACGCAGCTCTTTTATTGGCGTTACTGCCAAAAGGCTTTGAGAGCCTTGAATCTACGGTCCCAGGGTGTAGGGCAATTAATGCCACATTCGGTTTTGATCGTGTGAGCTCGATCGCTGCTGTCTTAATCAGCATATTGAGGGCAGCCTTCGAGGCTCGATAGCTATATCAGCCACCTAGGCGATTGTCTTCAATGCTGCCCACCTTTGCTGAAATGGTGGCCAGGATGCTATGAGCGGGATCGAGTAGTTTGGTGAAGTGCTTGATGGTTAAGGCAGGCCCAATCGCATTCACTTTCATTAGATCAATCAGTTGGTCGGCTTTGAGATCATCTAATCTCTTTTCTGGGCTCCAGTTAGTAATATGAAGTACGCCAATAGTGTTAATGATCAGCTGAAAAGGTCCATCTTTGGAGAGTGCTTGCGCGCAGGACTCAATTGATTCTGGGTTTTGATAATCAATCGAGAACGCAGAGTTGCGATGAACTCCAATTACCCCTCTGTGCATGCAGGGTGGTTTTGTAGGGCCCGCATTAATGCACCTCCTATCGTGCCAGAAGAGCCAATAATTAATGCGCGAAAGGGATTGGAGAGTAATTTCAAGATGATTTCAAAATAGAGTAGTCACCAGCCAGTTTATTGAATAAGTCTTACACTTGCTCAATGGTCGGCAATTTACAAAAACTCACCCCTTTTTTATGATGGCGCATGCCCCTTATGTCAGGCGGAGATACTCTTTTTGTCAGGGCGTAATCAAGGGCAATTACTTGAATTTATAGACATCAACTCTGATCAATATGACCCCGTTACAGTGGGTGTTTCTTGTGAACAGGCCTTGGCAGCCATGTATGGTCAGTATGCCGATGGTAGTTTGATTAGTGGGGCAGCAGTTTTTCCAGAGGCCTATCGTCGCGCCAAGCTGCCATTTTTAGCTTGGCTATTTTCTAGAAAAATATTGCAGCCAGCATTAGCGCTTGCTTATCAATTTTTTGCAAAGAATCGACATGCTATCTCAAGGACGCTCGGGCCTGGAGCTTTGTACTTGGTCAAGAGAAGAGCTGCTAGTCAATGAAAGCCTTTCGTCTCTTGCCTTTCTTCATCGTTTTAGCATTCGCGATCACTTCGCAAGGGTTTGCTCGTGAGGCTACGCATATTGAAGAGGCTTTGAATTCAGCAAAACTGCAAGGAAACGGAAAGCTAACTTGGTGGGGTTTTCATGTTTATGACGCCGCTTTTTATCGCAGTAATCATCTGAATTCACCTGAATTTGCCCTGGAATTGCGTTATCAAAAATCATTTAGCGGTGGCTCGATCGCCAATCGATCTGTAGAAGAGATGAAAAAAATCGGCGTATCAGATACGCAAGCTCAAGCCTGGGGCAGGCAATTGGCTGCGATTTTGCCTAACGTCGAGCCTGGTCAAAGTCTGGCAGCCATCTATATCCCAAAGCAGGGCACCACTTTTTATTCGGAGGGTAAAACTTTGGGGCAAATTGCTGGGTCTGATTTTCCGAGAGCATTTTTTGGCATTTGGTTAGACCCGAAAACGAGCGTACCTAAATTGCGTGAACAATTACTGGGTCAGAATTGCCCGCCACCACTATTTCAAGAGGTATGTAATCAATGAAATCACTCTTTTCAAAATTGTCACCACTGATTTTCACCTGCTTGATCTTGTTCGGATGTGCGGGTCAGCAAATTAGCAACTACACCAATGAAAAACCTACGCTGGATTTAAGTGAGTACTTTAATAGGACGATTGATGCTTATGGCATCTTTACAGACCGAAGTGGGGTTGTCAAAAAGCGGTTTACAGTATTGATTGTGGCTAGTTGGCAAGTGGTGGATGGAAAAAAGGTAGGTATCTTAGATGAGAGCTTTGAATACTCTGATGGCACTAATCAGAAGCGAATTTGGAAATTAACTGAAGTAGCTCCTGGAAAATACAACGGTAAGGCCGATGACGTGGTAGGAGAGGCAAACGGTGCCTCTGCTGGGAATGCCTTAAATTGGGCTTACACATTAGCCTTGCCAGTTGATGACACTACTTATCACGTTCAGTTTGATGATTGGATGTATTTAATTACCTCAAAAGTGATGCTCAATAAAGCAAAGATGAGTAAGTTTGGAATTGAGTTGGGTGAAGTGACGCTGAGTTTTTATAAGCGATAGGGTGACTAGCAACCTCTATACCTATCAGAAAGCCCATCGTGCGTCCTGTCAACTGATTGATTGACGGGGCGTTAATGAAATAAGAGGTTTTAAGCTCTATATAGAAAAGGGGGTAAAAATGAAGAAATTTCTCATTTCCTTCATTGCATTTCTAGTTCTACTCAGTACTTCAGTCTGCGCAAATGCACATGGTTGGAGGGGTGGTTATGGCGGTGGTTGGCGAGGTGGGTGGGCTCCGTTTGCTGCAGGAGCTGTTGTTGGCGCGGTTGTCGCCCATAGCTACTACAGGCCGGCCCCCATCTATTACGGTCCTCCGGCTTACTACTATCCACCACAAAATGTAGCCGCATTTTGTCCTGAGAATGGCTTGTATTACCCACAGACGCAAGCTTGTCCAAGTGGATGGCAACGAGTGATTACTAATTGAACTCTGTAATTCGCTTAAGCAAAAAAGACCACGAAGAGTAATCTCTCCATGGTCTTTTTGCTAATGAACAATAAGACTTTTTAAGCGGCCATTGCCGCAGGCGCTTCTTCTTTGACCGATGAGCGTATCAGATAATCAAAAGCACCAAGCGAAGCTTTGGCGCCTTCGCCCATTGCAATGATGATTTGCTTGTAAGGCACGGTGGTGCAGTCGCCTGCAGCAAACACGCCGGCCAAGGAGGTCTCCCCTTTTGGATCGACCATGATCTCGCCACGTGGTGAGAGATCAATAGTGCCTTTTAGCCATTCAGTATTTGGTAGCAAGCCAATTTGCACAAAGATGCCTTCGAGTTCAAGAGTGTGCTCGATCTGGTTGGTGCGATCTTCATAACGAAGGCCGTTGACCTTGTTGCCGTCACCTAAAACTTCCTTGGTTAATGCGCTCTTGATTACAGTGACATTTGGAAGGCTGAGTAGTTTCTTTTGCAGAACTGCATCTGCGCGTAACTGGTGGTCAAACTCAATGAGAGTGACGTGACTTACTACGCCTGCCAAATCAATCGCTGCCTCAACGCCAGAGTTTCCGCCACCAATAACCGCAACACGTTTTCCCTTAAATAGTGGGCCATCGCAGTGAGGGCAGTAGGCAACACCCTTATTGCGGTACTCTTGCTCTCCAGGAACATTCATCTCTCTCCAGCGTGCACCTGTGCTGATAATCACTGACTTGCTTTTGAGGACAGCGCCATTAGCCATCTCAACTTCAATGCCTTCATCAGTTTTGCGCAGGGCATTAGCGCGCTGTAGATTCATGATATCTACCTCGTAATCTTTCACGTGCTGCTCAAGTGCTTGAACTAATTTTGGCCCCTCTGTATGGGATACCGAGATGAAGTTTTCAATATCTAAGGTATCCATGACTTGATCGCCAAAGCGCTCGGCAACAATACCAGTACGAATGCCCTTGCGAGCCGCATAAATTGCCGCAGCAGATCCAGCCGGACCACCCCCAATAACTAGCACATCAAAGTTTTCCTTAGCATTAAGCTTTTCTGCTTCTTCTTGCGCACTGCCTGTATCGAGTTTGGCAATAATTTCTTCTGCACCCATACGTCCTTGGCCAAACACTTCACCATTCAGGATAACGGTTGGTACAGCCATAATTTGGAACTCATCAACCAAGTTTTGATAAATTGCTCCATCAATCATCTCGTGCTCAATATTAGGATTGAGTGCTGACATGAGATTGAGAGCCTGAACCACGTCAGGGCAGTTATGGCATGACAGCGAAATGAAAGTCTGAAAACGGAACTTGCCATCCAATTTGCGAATGCGGGCTATGACATCTTCCTCAACTTTTGGTAGATACCCGCTGGTTTGCAAAATAGCCAAGATGAATGACGTTAGCTCGTGCCCCATGGGTAAGCCAGAGAACCTAATACGAGCATCTTCACCTAGCTTGCTTACCGTAAAACTGGGTTGGTGATCAGCCTGACCATCAGTCTTCACAGTAATCTTGTCAGATTGTTCAGCAACTTCATTGAGTAACTCGAGCATTTGCGCTGCTGCTGGACTCTGATCAAGGCTTGCTGTCAGCACGATCGGTGAAACGATCTTCTCGAAATAGGCTTGTAATTGGGTTTTGATGTTGTTATCTAACATGATTGCATCCTTTGTAGGAATTTCAGTGAATCTATTGGGCAGGTTCTAGTCCTCTCCAATAGACTCTCCGAAGAGAGCCTGATTGGTTATAAAAGACCTATTTAGATCTTGCCTACTAGGTCCAAAGATGGAGTCAAAGTAGCAGCGCCTTCTTTCCATTTTGCTGGGCAAACTTCACCTGGGTGAGCAGCGGTATATTGAGCAGCTTTGAGTTTGCGTAATGTCTCTGAAACATCACGTGCAATTTCATTGGAATGAATTTCTGCAGTCTTGATCACGCCCTCTGGATTGATGATGAAAGTACCGCGCAATGCCAAGCCAGCTTCAGGAATGTGTACGCCAAATGCATTGGTCAATGTATGTGTTGGATCTCCAACCAATGGGAACTTTGCTTTACCAACTGCTGGAGATGTTTCGTGCCAAACTTTATGTGAGAAATGGGTATCGGTTGTAACGATATACACTTCGGCACCTAGCTTTTGGAACTCAGCATAGTTCTCGGCCGCATCTTCAATTTCTGTTGGGCAGTTAAAGGTGAAAGCCGCTGGCATGAAAATCAAAACTGACCATTTGCCCTTGAGGATTTCGTCAGTGATAGTGACAAACTTACCATTGTGGAAAGCTTCGGTTTTAAACGGTTGAACTGCGGTATTGATAATAGACATGGTGCTCCTCTTGTTAAGTAAACGGGGTTAATCAAACATAGAATCTTTTGACAACGGAGTCCATTCTAGGCACTATTTAATTATTTGTATAATAAATAATTTAGATATAATTAATCGATTTATTTAATAATTAAAATCAACTCGAGTTAAAGAGCGGATAATCGATCAATTTCGCAATTTTCAACATCAACCTAGCTCCAATTTCCCGTTATGCATCGCTCCTCTACTAAATCATTTGCTCGTTTGCTAGCCATTTCTATAATGGGTTTATTGACTCTGATGGGTTGTCAAGCAACTGGCAAGGATGGGAAGCCGCTCACCCCTGCGGAGATTTTCCAAAAGCGTGGAGCCACTCTGGAGATGGCCAAAACTGGACTGGATGCTTTAATCAAGCAAAATCCCCAGGTAAAGGCGGAAATTGAAAAGGCTCCAGGCTACGCGGTACTTAGCACAACCAATGTGAACGTGGTGCTGATAGTAGTTGCCCGTGGGGAGGGTGTTCTGTATGACAAGCGCCGAAAAGAGCCGGTATTCATGCAGGCATTGAAAACGGGTGAAGGTTTAGGGGCGGGTTATCAGGATCAATATCAGATCGTCATTTTCAAGTCCACCAAAGCGATAGATCAATTTCTGCTGACCTCAGTAGATGGTCAGCAAGGCGGCATTGATGTAGATGCCAATTTTTCAGCTGGGTCTGGTGGCACGATTCGATCCTTTAATCCAGACATTACTTTTTATACCGTTGGTCTGTCTGGGTATGATTTGCAGGCTAATTATGGAGGCACACTCTATTTGGTTGACCAGCAATTGAACGATGCGGCAACCTTAAATAGCTTGCCAAAGCCGCAGCCAAAAAAGTTCAATCAATAGTCGCAAAGGCCACCAAGAGGGATCTACTGGTATTTCTCTATAGCAACACCTTAAAACGAGAGTAGATTGGTACGAGTATCTATCCAATATCTGTTGATGAGGGGGTGTTATGAGCAAAGATTCATATAGCGAAGCTGCGGCAAAGAGCCAACAAAAAGCGCTTGATGCAAGTAAGGCTGTTGGTCGGGTCACCATGGAGAGTGCTCAAGCGATTGCTCAAATTAATCAACAGGCGGCCCAAGAATTTGCTGAGCGCATTCAAAAACGTTTGTCTGATTTGTTAAAGACTCAAGATCCTAAAACGGCATTTGACTATGTTCATGCAGAAGTTTTGCAAGACGCTAGCAAAGAGGTAACGCGTTACCATCAGCAGCTTTTAGATGTCCTGAGAAGTGGAAACAAAGAGTTGGTTGCCATTGCAGAGGCGATGATCCAGGATTCCAAAAATGACTTCATCCATTTTGTGAATGACGCCACTAATAATGCGCCTGCGGGTAGCGAAGCGTACGTATCTGTATTTAAGACATCTTTTAACAATGCACTACAAAACTTCGAGTTAGTTCGTGCTGCCATGTCCGACTCATTTACTAATTTTGAGAAAAGTGTAGACAGCGTTACAAATCTTAGTCAAGCTAAAACATCAGGCAAAAAGAAGTCCTAATAGCGCTGCTGAAAGTGTAGGGCGGTTTGAATCGTTTGAAAGTGAATATCGACTGTCGATTGAATTTCTTTGCCATAGCCGCCCGCCATTGAAAAGGCTACTGGTATTTGGCGATCTAAGGCATATTGAAAAACTGCCTCATCTCTGTCGCGCATACCTGTTTTAGTGAGCTTCAATCTCCCCAATCTATCTCCCTCATGAGGATCGGCGCCTGCTAGGTAAATGATGGCATCAGCCTGAAAGCGATCGTCTAATTGATCAAGACAGTTATGCAGTGCGGCCAAATAAACATCATCACCGCAACCATCATTTAGACCAAGATCCAAGTCGCTCACTTCCTTCTGAAAAGGAAAATTATTTTCACCATGGATGGATAGAGTGAAGATAGATGAGTCATGCTGGAGAATAGCTGCGGTGCCATTGCCTTGATGTACATCTAAATCGATCACTGCAACCTTTAACCTAGGGTGGACTTCTTTTTGGAGTGTCCTGGCTGCAATTGCTGAATCATTGAATACGCAAAAGCCGGTACCCAGTTGCCGATAGGCATGATGGGTTCCTCCCGCCAAATTTCCAGAGACGCCTTCTGTTAAGGCGATCTTGCATGCTGCAATGGTTGCCCCTGCTGATCGCTTGGAGCGCTCCACCATTTTTTCACTCCATGGAAAGCCAATTTCTTTTTCTTCTTGAGGGCTAAGCTTGCCAGAAATCACTTTCGTTAGGTAGTTTGGATCGTGTGCATACAGTATTTGGGTATCTGTAGCTGCTGGCGCTTCTACTAACTTAATCTCCGCAATTGCCTCTACTAAATTGCGCAGTTGAGAATACTTTTCCATTGGAAAGCGATGCCCTGGAGGAAGGGGTAATACGAAGTGGTCGGAATAAAAAGCTTTCAAGCTTCGCTCGAATATTGTTGAAGTAAATTTAAGGACACAAGCTCCAGTGCTTTGATGTTGGTACTCTCTAGCTTGATGAGCGGTGCGCAATTTACATCCAGTGCTTCAAGCCAGCGATTGATACACAGGCACCACTGGTCACCTGCAATGAGCCCTGGGAAACGATATTCTGGTCTTGGCGTGATTAGATCATTGCCCCTAGTGAGACTAAATTGCAGAAAGTCATTGGTGACTACGGCGCAAATTAAGTGACTACCTGCATCTTCTTCGTTAGTTACAAATATAAATAGGTGACATGTGACAAAAGCGATGTGACAAAAGCGCGAGTTGTTAGCTTGGACAGGCTTGGTAGTGCAGATGTAATTCAAGTGATTGATAAAGAATCAGCACCCGGAAAAGGGGAAGTTCAGATTCGTCAAACCGCTATTGGTTTTAATTTCATCGACGTTTATCAGCGCTCTGGCGTTTACCCGCTTGACTTACCAACGGGTCTTGGCCATGAAGCAGTTGGTGTAGTTGAAGCTCTGGGTGAGGGTGTAACCGATCTGAAGATTGGTGATCGAGTCATGTATATGAATGCGGGTATTGGTGCATACGCCAGCGCACGCAATGTTGCTGCTGATAAATTGGTTCAGGTTCCAAGCAATGTATCTGATGAAGTGGCTGCTGCTGTTTTCTTTAAAGCAATGACGGCACAGTATCTGGTTCAAAAAACATACAAAGTCAAAGCGGGCGACATCGTTTTAGTCCATGCTGCTGCTGCTGGGGGCGTAGGGCAAATTTTGGCAGGTTGGGCAAAATCTTTGGGCGCATTTGTTGTTGGTACAGTGGGATCGCAAGCAAAAGTTGCCGCCGCTAAAGAAGCTGGTTGCGATGCTGTGGTGGATTACTCAAATCCAAATTGGGTTGAAGAGGTATTGAAGACCACTGGTGGAAAAAAGGCGAATGTCGTTTATGACTCAGTCGCAAAAGACACTTTCTTAGGTTCCTTAGATTGCGCAGCGCCATTTGGAACAGTTGCGTTATTTGGCGCTGCATCTGGTCCAGCGCCAGAGATCCAGCCAGAGATTTTGAATAAGAAGGGTTGTCTATTTTTAACAAGACCTTCTGTGTTCCCGCATAACGCTACTCATGCCTTATTGCAAGAAAATGCCAAAGCCGTATTTGATGCGATTGAACAAGGTCGAGTAAAAGTGCAAATCGGTGCTAAATTTCCGTTGGAACAAGCTGCAGATGCCCATAGAGCAGCAGAAGGCAGAAAAGTTTCTGGCGCCATCGTGATGATTCCCTAGGTGGTGAAAGCAACCGATGATTTGAGGCCCCGCTATAGCGAGGTTTTTCATAAGCTCGATGTAATATAGAAAGATGAATACTTGGCTCAAATTATCGATTACATCAATCTGCCTATCTTTTAGCTGTTTTGCTTTAGCGCAGATTCCGGAAACCCTGCATTCAGAGGGTGTCTCTTACATTACTGGAGGGGTTGGTGAAGGTGAAACCACCTCGATCTTGGCAGAAGCCAAGCAATGGCCATTAATGCTCGAGATGTCGCAAATTGAAAATGGTAGAGGTGTTTGGATTTTTGGCGCCAAGATCAAAATAGTTGATTCTAAGAAACAGCTTATTTTTAATGCCCAGGCAGATGGCCCTTATATGTTAGTAAATCTGGAGTCTGGCGAATATCAAATTCAGGCCACATATCAAGATGTGGAGCAAAAAAAAGCAATCAACATTAAATCAAATGCTACACAGAAGATCTCTCTTTTTTGGAAGTGATATTAAATGAATGTTCTGCGTAACTTGGTGGCATGGATCGCGTTTATCTTTTCTTGCCTGGGGCCCGCATATTCTGTTGCGCAAACTAGCCCAGTGAATTCTGAAGCGAGGACCGGAACTTATGCGCAGATGTTACAGCGTGGGCAGATTCGAATTGCTGTGCCTTACGACCGATCCATTTATGTTAACGATAAAGGGGTGTCTAAGGGGCTTGCTGTTGAGATGGCAAAAGGCATTCAGACATGGATTAATCGGCATTACGCCAATGAGCTTGAGGGAAAAACAGTTTCCGTAAAGTTAATTCCTACCAATTCCCCTGATTTATTTGCTAGCTTAGATTCTGGCGATGCTGATATGGTAATTGGAGACTTAGGTTTAAATGAGCCGCCGCTGATTGGCCGCAAGTACATCTTAAATCATGTTGCTAAGTTGCAGCGAGAACTCTTAGTTGCAGGGCCGAGTTCTATTGCTATTTCAAAACCTGAAGATCTATCGGGTCAAATAGTTTATGGTGGCCCTAACACTAATTTTCACACCACACTTCAAGCGTTGAATAAAAATTTACGGCATGAAGGTAAGAATCCAGTCGAAATAATTTCACCAGTAGGCAAACTTGATCCTGAAGATCTATTGCAAATGGTCGATTCGGGCTTGATTCCATTTGTAATTATTAGTGACTGGAGGGTATTGCTATGGAAACCAATCTATAAGAATTTAGTGATCTATGAAGATATCTTCAGTAAAGATTCGGGATGGATTGGACGGGGAGTGCATTCTTCGAACCAGGATTTAAATGATGTGATTACCAATTTTGTTGAATCAAGTGAATTTGATGAAGCCCTTAAATCATATCGGGAAGAAGAATATAAAGCGCATATTCAAGGCTTAAAGGATCCTATAGAAAGATCTGCGTGGACTCGTTTTGAATCAATGCTTCCTTTGTTTAATAAGTTTGGCGCGCAATATAACCTAGATCCATTATTTATAGCGGCTTTGGGTTTTCAAGAAACTCTTTTAAATCAAAATGCAGTAAGCAAAGGTTGGCGCTATTGGCGTGATGCAGTTGATGCCGGCAACGGGCTCTTCTTTGGGTGTTGGGGATATCCATTTATTGGAACCTAATATTCATGCAGGTGCTGATTATATGAATCAGCTCATCACAAGGTATTTTCCTGATGCTCAATTTAAGGATGACAACAGGGCTCTGTTTGCAATTGCCTCTTACAACATTGGCCCAAATAATGTTGCCAAGGCAAGAGATCAAGCAAAAGCGATGGGTTTTAATCCAAATGAGTGGTTCGATAATGTTGAATTTATTGCAACCGAGAAAATGGGTTATGAGCCAATGATCTATGTTAGAAACGTCTATAAATATTTCATCTCATACCAATTAAAGCTGGGAATAATTAAAGCTATACAACCATAGGTAAATGGTGCGCTGCGATATTTACAGCATCTAATCCCTGCTTCGAAATTCGGATATAGTTTTCCCATCCTCATAAATACATAACAGGAGACGGAGCCATGGAAAGCTTTTCATTAAAAAGGGCGGTTGCGGCGATCGCCCTACCAGTATTGCTGGCAACTAGTTCATGTGCTGTTGCGCAGACCGCATCAAGCTCTGGCGCTCAAGGTAAAACAGAACTCTTGTGGCTTGGTCAAGCAGGCTTTCGAATTAAATCGCCTGAAGGTAAGATGATTCTGATTGATCCATGGATTACTGGCGGCCCTAAAACTCCTCCCATGTATAAAAATGATTTGTCTGCGATCGGTCCAATTGATTTGCTGTTGGTAACGCATGCACACGTAGACCATATTGGTGATGCGCCTGCTGTAGCCAAAACAAACAATATTAAGTTGTATGGCCCAGCGGATATGGTGACGCCGCTAATCACTTTGGGAATTATTCCGGCAGAACTTGGCTGGCGTTTTAACAAAACAGGACGGGTAACTCCGTTGCCTGGTATCAAGGTAACCGCTGTTCAGGCTGAGCATTCTTCTTTGTTAGTATGGAAAAATCCTGCAACAGACAAAATGGAAGCGCACCCTGCAGGTGAGCCAGTCGGTTACATCATTGAACTTGAAAATGGTTTTAAGATTTGGCACATGGGTGACACGGGTTTATTTAGTGATATGAAATTTGTCAGCGAGCACTACAAGCCAGATTTGGTGTTAATTCCCATTGGCGGCAATTTCACTATGGCTCCAGATGACGCAGCTTTTGCACTCAAAACCTGGGTCAAGCCAAAAATGGTGATTCCGATGCACTACAACTCCAACCCTATGACTAAGGGCACCCTTGCGGAATTCCAGGCGGCCATGAAGGGTAGCAATATCAAAATTATCCCTATGACTGAGGGTGAAATGGTCCAGTTTTAGGTTTTAAATGACCCAACACCCTCAACCCCACACATGTTGTGGGGTTTTTCTTTCCTATCCTTGCAATTAGTTCGTATTAGTACTAAAATAGTCCTAATTAGTACTTTATACGAATGTAATTCATGAATTTTTTGCCCTCCCTTCGCAATTTGGTCTCTGCATACCAAGCATTTGAGCGCTACTCTGCACCAGATCTAAAGGCCATGGGTCTGACAATGACGCAATTTGATGTCATTGCCACTTTGGGTAATCAGCCGCCGATGACTTGTAAGGAGTTAGGTGAAAAAACCCTGGTGACTAAAGGAACCTTAACAGGAGTGCTAGAGCGTTTAGAGGCAAAGGGCATCTTGGAGCGTAAGACCAATCCCGAGGATGCGCGTAGTCAAATGATTGGTTTGACAGAGGATGGTCAGCTTTTATTTGAAAAAGTATTTCCAGCACATTTGAAGCATTTGGATAAAGCATTTCAAAAGTTAGACACAGAGCAGTTGAAAAATTTGCAAGAGTCACTGAACTTAATTAAAAACATTTTTTAATTAAACGAAACAAACAAATAAAAGGAGAGAATCATGACTAAAGTAGCTGTTGTATTTCATAGCGGGTATGGCCACACTGTGAAACAAGCAAAAGCTGTTGCAAAGGGTGCGAATGCATCCTTAGTAGTAATTGATGGTGAGGGAAATCTCACAGAAGCGCAGTGGGCAACATTAAATGAAGCAGATGCTATCGTATTTGGCTCGCCAACCTATATGGGGACAGTGAGTTGGCAATTTAAGAAGTTTGCTGATGCTTCATCAAAGCAGTGGTTTTCACAGCAATGGAAAGATAAGGTATTTGGCGGATTTACCAACTCAGCAACGATGAACGGCGACAAGCATTCCACTTTGCATTATTTCTTTACCTTAGCAATGCAGCACTCTGGTCTTTGGGTGGGCACTGGATTAATGCCATCGAATGCGAAGTCAGCAAAGCGTGATGATGTAAATTATGTGGGCTCCTTTGCTGGTGCAATGATGCAAACGCCGTCTGATGCAAGTGCAGATGAGGTTAATACCGGTGACCTAGAGACAGCGCGCCTCTATGGTGAGCGCATCGCAAAAATTACTAAACAATTGCGTGGCTAAGATGAATGTGAGATACACCAAGACTGCCGCGATATTGCATTGGATCATGGCCATACTGATCTTTGTCACTTGGTCGATTGCTATTGCAATAGACGACATGCCTCTTAGTCCTGCTCGGATTGCGGGATTAAGTTGGCATAAGTGGCTCGGAACAACCAATTTTTCTTGGTAATTTTCCGGCTGATGTGGCGCATAAGCCATCCTGCGCCACCGCTCGATACTCTCATGCCGGCATGGCAAGAGAAAGCCGCGCATTTGACGCACCTTGTGCTCTATTTCTTGATGTTTGCTATTCCGGTAGTTGGCTGGCTCATGAGCTCCGCTAAAGGTTATACAGTCAATTACTTTGGCTTATTTGAGCTTCCCGACTTAGTCGAGAAAGACAAGGCGCTAGGACATCAACTAAAAGAGGTTCATGAGTTTTTGGCGAATTGCTTAATGGCGCTCGTTGGACTGCACATCTTGGGGGCGATAAAGCATCAATTTATTGACAAAGATGGTTTGCTCAGTCGAATGTCGTTTAGAGGGAGTCAAAAATGAGAATATTTTGCAATCGCTTTTCACGCACCTTTCTGACATTGCTTGCTGTTTTGGGTTCTGGATATTCTCATGCCACTGAATACAGCTCGATTGATGTTGCTAAGAGCAAAATTACTTTTACAAGCAAGTTGATGGGTTCAAAACTGGCGGGTAGTTTTGGGAAGTTCTCGGGTAAGGTTAGCTTCAATCCAGATGAGCCAGAAAAGGCTAAAGCAAATCTAATAATTGATATTAATAGCTTTGCTGCAGGGGGAGAAGAGTTACAGGAAGAAGCAAAAGGGAAAGATTGGTTCAATGCCAAAAATTACCCAACGGCAAATTTTGTCGCTGACTCTGTGAAATCCACTGGATCTAATGCCCTTGAAATCAAAGGCTCTTTGGCAATTAAAGGTAAGACAGCGCCTGTCGCTATCTTGGCTAAATATCAGGTACAGGGAAAGCGAGTGGTGTTTGATGCAACTTTGCAATTAATGCGCTTGGATTATGGCTTGGGTGCAGGGAACTGGGCTGACACCTCGGCTGTGGCAAATGAAGTTCCTGTGACAGTCCATTTGGTACTGAATCAGAAATAGTTTTTATACAGATTTTTTAATCGATTTTTTTACGGAGAATTACATGAAATCAAAGTTATTTATTGCTTTAATGGCAACCGTTGGTTTGGCAGTAACTGCATTTGCAACGCCTGCGACCTACACAGCAGATGCAAATCACACTTTTGCCCAATTTGAATACAACCATTTAGGATTTTCAAATCAAACCAGTCGTTTCAATACAGTCACTGGTACAGTGACAATCGACCAAGCTGCTAAAAAGGGTAGTGCTGATATTACGATTGATACCAAATCGGTTGATACTGGATCAAGCTTGTTCAATAGCCATATCCAGAGCGAAGACTTTTTATCGACAACTCAGTTTCCAACGGCAACCTTCCAGTCTAACGACATGATTTTTAAAGGTGATAAGCCAGTAGCATTAAAAGGGACTTTAACTTTGAAGGGCGTGAGCAAGCCAGTGACTCTGAATATCACCAATTTTGAGTGCAAGAAGCACCCAATGTCCGGTGTTGACTATTGCGGTGCCAATGCTGTGACCAAGGTCAAGCGTACCGATTTCAATATGGGTAAATATGCTCCCAACGTTGGCGATGATGTCAACATCTTGATCGCAATTGAGGCGGCTAGAAAAGAGTAAATTAAGGCTTTCAGCTGCTGATGTTCTCAAAACCACCTTCGGGTGGTTTTTTATTTCCTTGGCTAGGGAGTTTATAATCCCATAAGCAATTGAATTAAAAGAAATTATTCTTAAAACCCCCTTGCTTTTGTGTTTGACAGTCAGTTTTGGCTTTTAGACAATCTTTGGGGCGGATTGATTCACGCGACAACCTTCATGACAGCCAATTTCACCCATATCGACAGCTATCCAAGCTCGGCGCTTCAAGCGCATGGATTGAGCTGTATTCGTGGAGAAAAGACATTATTTGCAGATATTAGTTTTCAGGTGTCTTCAGGCGAATGCCTTCATGTACGCGGTGAGAATGGAGTTGGTAAAACCAGTTTATTGCGCTTGCTGACAGGATTGTCTAAGGCAGAGTCAGGCGAAGTATTTTGGAATGGCCAATCCATTTTCAGTGATGCTAGCTCCTATCACCGGCAATTATTATTTTTAGGTCATCGCGATGCGCTTAAAGAGGAGCTCACTGCATTAGAAAATTTGCAGATGTATGCAATGATTGATGATGTCAATCTATCAGCTCATAAAGCCTTGGCCGCGCTATGGCGATTTGGTTTGCGAGGCCGAGAGAATTTACCAGTCCATTATTTGTCTGCTGGGCAGAAGCGTCGCGTTCTGATGGCACGCATGTTGACTCGTCAAGCTAGCTTATGGATTTTGGATGAGCCCTTTAATGCTTTAGATATAAATGCTGTTAAGGAGCTTGAGCATTTAATTGCATCGCATCTTGATTGTGGCGGTATGCTGATATTGACCAGCCATCAGGCCATAGAGCTACCGAAGATCAAGGTCTTAGATCTATGAACGCCTTGTTTTCTATGGTCAAGCGCGATTTACTGTTGGTAATGCGCCGCAAGAGTGAAGTGCTCACAGCACTCTTTTTCTTTGTAGTGGTTACTAGTTTATTTCCGCTGGGTATTGGTGCTGATGCTGTTTTGTTGCGAAAAATTGCCCCAGGAATTATTTGGGTAGCAGCCTTGCTCTCAACCTTATTGGGTTTGCAAAGAATGTTTGCCGCCGATTATGCGGATGGTGCTTTAGAGCAATTGACGCTATCTCCTCAGCCGATGATCTTGCTAATTGCAGGGAAAATCATCGCCCATTGGATTGTGTGCGGGCTACCCCTAGTGTTGCTAGCTCCTGTGATTGGTCTGCAGTTTAATTTAGATGGCAGCTCTTTGTATGTACTGATGGCAAGCTTATTACTAGGTACTCCCGTACTATCTTTATTGGGATCCATTGGCGCTGCGCTGACTCTGGGTGTGAGAGGTGGCAGTGTTTTGATGAGTTTGATCATTTTGCCTTTATATATTCCAGTTCTGATTTTTGGTGCTGGAGCGGTTTATGCCTCCAGTGTGGGCTTAGACACATCGGGACATTTTTCCTTGCTGGGCGCTTTATTGATTTTGGCTTTAGCATTTGTACCTTGGGTCAGCACTGCTGCCGTGAAGATTGCGATTGAATAAGTAAATGAGTCAAGAAAATCATTTTTCCAATAACCGATTAGTGAACTGGTTTAGATTGTCCAGTCCCAGCACTTTTTATCCGCTGGCAGGAGAGCTCATTCCACTTTTTTGGATCTTGGCGGTTTTGTTTGGTACTGCTGGATTGTGGATAAGCTTTTTTGTTGCCCCTGTGGATGCCGTTCAAGGTCAGGGGTATCGGATTATCTTTGTTCATGTTCCCGCCTCCTGGATGTCCATGTTTATTTATATGGTGATGGCCTTTTGGGCGGCACTAGGATTAATTTTTAATACCCGTTTATCCGCGATGATGGCGCAAGCACTTGCACCAATTGGCGCATGGATGGCGTTTCTATCTTTGTGGACTGGCGCCTTCTGGGGTAAGCCCATGTGGGGTGCTTGGTGGGTTTGGGATGCACGCCTAACTTCAGAGCTGATCTTATTATTTCTTTACTTGGGATTTATTGCTTTGCAAGCTTCTATTGATAACCCACGTCGCGCCGATAAAGCGGGTGCAATCTTGGCTTTAGTAGGCGTGGTGAATGTTCCAGTGATCTATTTCTCGGTGAAGTGGTGGAATACCTTGCACCAAGGAGCTTCTGTGTCTTTGACAAAAGCCCCCGCTATGGCACAAACCATGTTGTGGGGAATGTTATTAATGGCACTTTGTTTTTGGATGTATACCATTGCGATAGCGTTGATGCGGGTCCGCACTATTATTCTGGAGCGTGAATCTCATGCTGACTGGGTAAGACAATTAGACGAGGTAAAAACTAATGTGGAATAGTGCATCAGAGTTTTTTGCGATGGGTGGCTACGCCCTATATGTGTGGAGTAGCTTTGGAGTTTGTGTGCTGGTCTTATTATTGGAGCCGCTGGCAGTGCGCGCTCGTAATCAAGCGATTATTTCTCGGCTAAAGCAAGAGTTATTGGCCGAGCAGTTTGATCAAGAAGGTCATCAGTGAAGCCAAGACATCAGCGTGCGTTAATTATTGTTGCAGCACTCATCGTCATTGGTGTTGCTGCCCTACTGATTTTGAATGCCCTTAATAGCAATATTGCCCTTTATGTCACTCCGAGTGAGGTGGCTGCTGGTAAGGCGCCAAAGGATCAAGCCTTTCGTATCGGAGGTATGGTGAAAGAGGGGTCACTAGAGCGTGATGGTTTGACGGTACATTTCGTGATTACTGATTTAGTAAAGGATATTCCTGTCTCATATACGGGCATTCTTCCGGATTTGTTCAAAGAGGGTAAGGGTGCGGTGATTCAGGGGCGCATGGACGCAAACGGTCAGTTTGTTGCCAGTGAAGTTCTGGCAAAGCATGATGAAAACTACATGCCGCCAGAGGCAAAGCATGCGCTTGAGCAAGCTCAAAAAAATAGTGTGACTAATCGAAGTGGAAATGGAAGTGGCAAATGATTCCTGAGTTTGGCCATTACGCTTTAGTTTTAGCGCTCTGTATTGCTTTGATACAAGGCGTTCTACCCTTAGTGGGCGCGCATTTTGGCCGTCGCGAATTTTTAATTTTGGCAAGACCGGCAGCTCAAACCGTATTCTTGTTGTTAGCCATTGCATTTGGAGTATTGGCATGGAGTTTTTACGTCAATGATTTCTCGGTCCTCTATGTGGCAGAGCATTCAAACTCTCAGTTACCGGTGATTTATCGCTTGGGCGCAGTCTGGGGCGGTCATGAAGGCTCGTTATTGCTGTGGATATTTTTATTAAGTACTTGGACAATTCTGGTTGCACAGCTATCCCAATCCTTAGATGAATTTATGGTGGCGCGAGTCATTGGTGTTTTGGGTTTAGTCAGTGGCGGACTGCTTCTATTTGTTCTGACAACATCTAATCCATTTGAACGCTTATTGCCTGCAGCGCAAGATGGTCGCTCACTCAATCCACTCTTACAAGATCCTGGCTTAGTCTTTCATCCGCCGATGTTATATATGGGCTATGTGGGATTCTCAGTAGCCTTTGCCTTTGCGATTGCCTCTCTGTTATCGGGCAGATTAGATGCTGCCTGGGCGCGCTGGTCACGCCCCTGGACAACTGCGGCATGGGTGTTCTTGACGCTCGGTATTGCATTGGGTTCTTGGTGGGCTTATTACGAATTAGGCTGGGGTGGATGGTGGTTCTGGGATCCGGTTGAAAACGCCTCCTTTATTCCTTGGTTGGTTGGTACCGCTTTATTGCATTCACTAGCGGTTACTGAAAAGCGTGGCGGATTTAAGAGTTGGACAGTTTTATTGGCTATCACTGCTTTCTCTTTGTCATTGCTGGGAACGTTCTTGGTTCGGTCTGGTGTGCTGACCTCTGTGCACGCATTTGCAACCGACCCAAGGCGCGGCATTTTTATTTTGATTTTCTTATCGCTAGTAGTAGGCTCATCGCTTACCCTCTACGCTTGGCGGGCTCCTAAAAATACACTGGGTGGAAAATTTAGTTTGAGCTCAAGAGAAGCCTTTATTTTGCTAGGTAACGTATTTTTAGTAGTGTCTGCAGGCTCTGTATTGCTAGGAACTTTATACCCGTTATTAATAGACGCTTTGCACTTGGGAAAAATTTCAGTTGGGCCTCCTTACTTTAATAGCGTGTTTGTACCCATCATGATTCCACTCTTGGTGTTAATGGGTGTTGGTCCATGGGCGAGCTGGAAACATACCAATTTAGTGGTGGTGATCAAGCGCTTATGGGTTGTAGGACTTCTTGCAGTCATCGCTGGGGCGACTATTCCTTTGGTAATGGGTCAATTTACCTGGTTAGCTGGACTTGGATTCTTGCTCGCTTTTTGGGTGATTGGATCAGGCTGCTTGCAAATTGCACGTCAGACTAAACTTGGAAAACCTACTCGTTCATTTATCGGGATGCAGGTTGCTCATTTGGGGATTGCCATATTTGTGATTGGCGTCACGATGGTGGGCGCTTATCAAGAAGAAAAAGATGTACGTATGTTTGCAGGTGATACGGTCTCTGTTGGTGGCTACCAAATTCAGTTACAAGGCGTGCAATCTGTTCCTGGGCCTAACTATGATGCGATACGTGGCACTTTCCTGTTGAGTAAGGATGGCGTCATACAAGCAAATCTTTACCCAGAAAAACGTAGTTATTTTTCATCTTCGATGCCGATGACCGAAGCGGCGATTCATGTCAGCTTAACGCGTGATATTTATGTCTCGCTCGGAGAAGAGTTGGCTGATAAAGCCTGGGCTGTTAGGGTCTATTACAAGCCTTTTGTTGACTGGATCTGGGGTGGTTGTTTATTCATGGCACTGGGCGGTATTTTGGCCATTTCCGATAAGCGCTATCGTAATAAGCTAAAGAGAATTGCTTCATGAAAGCGAAGTTTTTGATTCCACTCATCCTGTTTGTTGTTCTAGTGGGTTTTCTCGCAATTGGACTCAATCGCGATCCGCATGAAGTGCCTTCGCCCTTAATTAGCAAACCTGCACCTGCTTTTGATATTCCACAGTTAGAGCAAAGTAACAAAACATTTTCTCCTGAGAGTATGAAAGGTCAAGTCTGGATACTCAATGTCTGGGCTTCTTGGTGTGTTGCTTGTCGCGAAGAGCATCCTGTTTTAGTTGAGTTAGCAAACTCAGGGCAGGCTCCCTTGATCGGTTTGGATTACAAAGATCAGCGTGCAGACGCCTTGGCGATGCTTTCAAAGCAAGGTAATCCCTATAAGCTTTCTAGCTTTGATGGTAATGGCCGAGTTGGTATTGACTATGGAGTTTATGGTGTACCAGAAACCTATGTCATCGATAAAGCTGGAATTATTCGCTTTAAGCAAATAGGACCGGTTACCAGAGAGATTCTGAATCAGAAGATATATCCCTTATTGGATGAGCTTAAAAAGTCATGAGGGTTCTATTTTCCGTCTTCTTCTGCATGCTGTGTTTACAACCCGCTGTTGCAAACGATGCAGTCCCCTTGGCTGATGACCCAGTTGTGGAGCAACGCTTAATTAGCATCTCTGAAGAAATGCGTTGTTTGGTTTGTCAGAATGAATCTTTGGCTGGTTCGCGTTCAGATTTGGCGAATGACTTACGTCGCGAGATACGCACATTGATTAAAGAGGGTAAGAGTGATGATCAAATTCGATCTTTTATGGTCGAGCGTTACGGTGACTTTGTGTTATATCGCCCCCCAGTAAAGCCCATTACTTGGTTGTTGTGGATTGGCCCCTTTGTTATTTTGCTAATAGGTGTAGGTGTTTTATTGATTTATCTGCGCCGTCGTAATGAGGCGCCATCTGCAAAAGCCTTATCTGCAGAAGATAATCAACAGATGGATGCTTTATTAAATACCATCGATCAACAGGATAAGGGTGGAGCAAATGGCTAGTTTTATCATCGCCGCTTTTTTATTGCTTGTCCTGGTGCTAGTGCTGCTGTTACGGCCTCTTATTTTTAAGCGCAATACTGAAGGGGTCTCCCGACGTCAGATGAATGCGGTAATTTATCGAGAAGAGCTGGATAAATTGGCCGCAGAACATGCCGCTGGTCTGATGAATTCCGAGGAATACGAAATGAGCCATGCAGAAATGCGGCAACGTCTATTTCAAGATGTTAGTGAAGAAGATGATCGATCTGTAATGGGTTCGCCAAAGAAAACGGCAATTGCACTTTGTATATTGATCTCTTTCTTTTCTTGCGGGCTCTATTTTTATTTGGGTGATGCTTTGCGGGTTGCGCAAAACAATCAAGAAAGACCAGTGACTCAAGAAGGTGTTGAAAAAATGGTAGCTCAGTTTGCTGCCAAGATGGAAAAGGATCCCAGTAATTTGCAGGGATGGGCCATGTTGGCGCGCTCATACCGCATTATGGGCCGCAATGCCGACGCTGCAAAAGCTTACGGGCGTGCCGGCAGCTTTGTTGATTCTGATCCAGAGTTATTGGCTGAATTCGCTGATGTTTTAGCCAGCAATGCAAATGGAAGTTTTGCAGGAAAACCTTTGCAGTTGATTGGACAAGCGCTCAAACTTGACCCGAATAATTTATTAGCACTTTGGCTTTCGGGGACTGCTTCGTTCAATGATGGTGACTACAAAAAAGCTGTACAGACATGGGAAAAGTTGGCAAAGCAGTTGCCCCCAAATTCTGATGAAGCGCGTGCGATCAAGGGCTCTATTGATCAGGCTCGATCTAAAAGTGGTATTACAAATCCGATTGCCAGTATAAAGAGAATCTCTGGCACTATTGAAATAGCGCCTAATTTGCAATCGAAGATTAGGCCTGGTGATACGGTGATGGTAATTGCTCGTCAAGCTGGTGAGCGTATGCCAATAGCCGTTCTCAAAACCACTGTCACCAGTTTTCCAATGCGCTTTGAATTAGACGATGCATTAGCCATGAATCCCAGTATGCCGCTTTCTCAGTTTGAGCAGCTTACCGTGGAGGCACGGATTACTAAGTCGGGAATGGCTAAGCCTGAAGTGGGCGATTTAATTTCTGTAGTGAAAACCGTGAAGGTAGGTGCAAATTCAGTGCGGTTATTAGTTGATCAAGTTCGGCAGTAATTTGTTTGCATGGCGCCCCTAGTGTTGCGGGAATCAATTGAGGTCCTTATGAATTTCATTAAGAAACAAATGTATAACCCTTTTGCAGTTGCTTTAGGGTTTTGTGGTTTACTCATTTTTATTTTTGGCATTCTGTGGATTTTGGTTCCACCGCCTCCAAAAAGTATTGAGCTTGCGACTGGCTTTCCAACCGGTCTTTATTACCAATTTGCTGAAAGATTAAAGACCGAGTTGGCTAAAGATGGAGTGGGGCTTGATGTTAGGGCTACCGGCGGTACGATTGATAACCTTGCGCTACTGAGCGATCCTAAATCAGGCGTCAATTTTGCAATGATTCAAGGCGGTGTTGCAGATGTTAGCAAATATCCTCAATTAGTTTCGATTGCGGGAATGTTTTATGAGCCTATTTGGGTATGGTATCGAGAGTCTACTTTTAAGAGTGATGGCGGTCGTTTACAAGTTCTCGGTCAATTAAAAGGTAAGCGCGTTGCAATTGGTAATGAAGGTAGTGGAACTTTAGCCTTAAGCACGGCTTTACTTAAAGCGAGCGGTATTTCTGAGAGTGATTTCAGCCCGGAAAAACTAAAGCCTGATGCAGCAATTGATCAGTTGAAAAGTGGAAAAATTGATGCGGTATTTATTGTCGCTGCTGCTGAAGCGCCGATATTGCAAAAGTTTTACTCAATTCCAGAAATTCGTTTGATGAGTTTTGATCAAGGGGATGCCTACACACGCAACTTACCTTATCTATCAAAGGTCAGTGTTCCTCGAGGTTTGCTCAGCTCAGTATTCAGTATGACGTTCCTAAGCAAGATATCACAGTGATCGCCCCTACAGCAACTTTAGTGACCCAAGATAATGTGAGTCCAGCAATGATTTCCCTATTGCTAGGGGCTTCTTACGATATCTTGAAGTCTTACTCACGCCTACAAAAACCGGGTGAGTTTCCCTCCGGTACCGGTATGGATTTCCCGCTCCAGACTGATGCAGAGATTTACTTAAAAGATGGACCTTCTTTCTTGCATCGCCACTTACCATTTTGGACAGCAGTTTGGGTTGGCCGATTTGTAAAAATCGTAATTCCTATGCTGGTGATTTTTATTCCTTTATTTACCTATATACCTTCAGCTAAGAATTTCCTGCTCAGATTAAAGCTCGCACGGGTTTATGCTGAGTTGAGAGAAATTGAAAAGAATTCCTTAAATCCTGCGTTGAAAGAAAAGAACTTTAGAGAGTTAGAGGCTATCGAGAGGAGGGTTGATAACATCAATGTATCGATGCTTGACTCCAAAGAGCTTTACGATCTAAAGGGGCACGTTGGCGAGATTCGGATACGGTTAAGTCGCGTAGTTTGATTGGGGGGAGTATGAAAAAATGGATTTGCTTGGGGTGGGTAGCAGTACTAGGCGCATGTTCTTCTCTAGGCGCAGTCGCTCAACCTTATCCTAGTAAGCCGATCAGTTTGGTTGTTCCTCAGGCTGCTGGTGGTACAAATGATATTGTGGCGCGCTTACTTGCTCCTGCAATGGGTGACGCACTAAGCACTTCAGTAATTGTCGAAAATAAACCAGGAGCGGGCGGTAACATTGGCACTCAAGGGGTAGCCCGATCCCCTAAGGATGGGTATACCTTGCTACTCACTATCAATAGTGCGCAAGCAATTAATCCTGCTTTATACAAAAACCCTGGCTTTGATCCGATTCATGATTTTGTGCCGTTGTACTACATTGGCGCAACGCCCTACGTATTAGTTTCTCCACCAGGTTCCCCATATAAAACATTGGCTGATGTGGTTGCTGCAGCAAAGAAAAAACCTGGCGAGCTATCTTATGCATCAGCAGGTAATGGCACCATCAGTCATTTACTAGGTTACTAGGCGCGATGTTAAATACCAGTGCAGGTATTGATATGCAGCACATCCCTTATAAGGGTGTTGCGCCCGCCATTAATGATGTGTTGGGCGGTCAAGTACCTTTGGCTTTTGCCAGTCTGCCATCAGCACTAAATTACATTAAAGCAGGTAAGTTGCAAGCCATTGCAATTAGCTCAGCAAAGCGTTCAAGTGCTGCGCCTGAAATTCCGACCATTGCTGAGACCTATCCTGATTGTGTAGGCGAGGTTTGGGTAGCCATCTTTGCTCCTATTGGTACGCCGCCAGACGTAGTAAAGAAGATTCAGACTTCTATGGATAAAGTGATGGCAAGACCTGATGTCAGGGAAAAACTCGTTGCACAAGGTTTGGATCTCACGCCGGTGACCCCAGCTAAGCTTGGCACACTGCTAAAGGAAGAGTTAGCAAAATGGGTCAGAATTGTGAAGGCATCTGGCGCTCAATTGGACTAACTGACTGGCTTATTGACCTACAATCAACAAATGACTAGCAGTAATTTAGCCCCAGTACTAACGAGTGCAAAAGATCTGACGCAAGCAATGCGTGATAATGGATTTGCTGTTCTTTCTGCAGAGACGGTAGCCCAAGCTCAGTAGTGTGAGCTTGGCAGACTTACAAACAATCTCGTCTCACTGGGAAGGTCTTCCTAGAGATCCCTATTTAAAAGATGGTGGACGCTACCGTTTTCGGCGACACGCTAGTTATGAGGTTAAGAGTGGAAGTTTGACGCTAGTGCCGCATCGAGCGCACTGGCAATCCGTTGACTACAATGCGCTGCATGGTGGCATCGAGCGCTGGTTTGAACCGATTGGAGCGGGGGTATTAAATAATCCCGCTTGGCAAAGGGTATTACTTGGATTAGCTCATGTGCTTAGCAGCTTAAAACCAGTGACTACTTGGTTTGTCGAAGCGCATCAGTTTCGGATTGACACTACGGATGGTATCAGTCGTCCAACACCAGAGGGTGCCCACCGAGACGGTGTAGATTTTGTAGCAGTGTTTTTGCTGGATCGTGTCGGCATCAAAGGTGGTGAAACTAGAATATTTGAAGCAAATGGTTCTGCTGGCCTCCGCTTTACTTTGACTCAACCATGGTCTTTATTGCTCATGAATGATGAGCGCATGATTCATGAGTCAACGCCAATTCGTCCGCTGGGTAATTATGGTTATCGCGATACATTAGTGCTCACATATCGATCTAATGGATTCCAAGATTCACCCAATCGTAGCCAACAATAAAATTTAAAATGCTTACTCAGGCTCCATGCCTGCGGCCTTGATAGCCTGCGCCCATTTAGCAGTTTCCAGTTTAATTTTTTGACCAAGCGCTTCTGGTGTACCAGGTGCTGTTTCAAAGCCATTGGCGGATAATCGCTCCACTAAATCTTTTGATTTGGCGGCATTATTGATGGCTTGATTGAGCTTGAGGACTGCATCTCTTGGCATGCCTGCAGGCCCAAAAGCTGCAAAGAAGGCAATTAATTCATATCCTTTGGTGCCTAATGCCTCATTGACGGTTGGCAATTCTGGAATGACTGGAGAGCGCTTTAGAGAAGTCACTGCTAGTCCGCGAATTTTTCCGGCTTGTACCTGAGGCAAGGAGACGCCAAAGTCAGAGGTAAACATACTCACTTGACCGCCGATTAAATCGGTCATTGCATTAGGGCCACTCTTGTATGACACCCCAATCATTTTGATATCAGCAAAGCTCATCAACATTTCTGAAGAAACGCGTTGTGATGTACTGGCATAAGCAAAGCTCATCTTCCCCGGATTAGCTTTGGCTAAAGATACAAATCCATTTAAGGATTTTGCTGGGATGTCATTATTAATGGCTACGATCAGAGGCGCCGAGCCAAAGTAGCCAATAGGGGTAAAGGCTGTATCTTGGTTATAAGGCAAATTTTTAACGAGGCTTTTAAGGGCTGCATTGGTGCTATTGGTGCCAATTAAAATGGTGTAACCGTCTGCAGGTGCTTTAGCTATAAAGTCTGCACCAATAAGACCATTAGCCCCAGGTTTATTCTCAATAACGACAGGTTGCCCCAAGGACTCTGACATTTTTGTTGCAAATGCACGTCCAATTTGATCGGTTGTACTTCCCGGCGCAAATGGAACAATCGCTTTGATTGGTTTTGAAGGGTAGGTGTCAGCGAACGCTAGAGGGCTCGTAAGGCCAATCATGATGCTGGCACAAGCCTGCAGAAAGCGTGTGATTGAGGATCTACTATTCATGCTATCTCCATCTCATTTTCTAATAGTGTAGCGGGTCTCCTTGCTTCTGGGCGAGTAGAATGAGCTCACTTTCCACAGACTATTTATGTGCGCTTTCGTACAGCTGGCTATACCCCCTTAATGTTGATGGCACAGACCTGCGCTTTGCTGGGTTTTGCCTGTTATGCGGTGGCCCTCACTCCTTTGCAGGAAGAGTGGCAGTTAAGTAATCTTCAGTCAGGATTGATCGCAAGTGCTTTTTTTTGGGGTATATGATGGCGGTGCCTTTGGCCACTGCCTTGACCGACCGAATAGATGCTAGAAGGGTTTATCTAGTTGGTGGTATTTTTGCTAGCTTTGGTTTACTGGGGATGGGTTTCCTGGCCAGTAATTTTTGGACTGCATTGTTATTTATGGCAATCAATGGTGCTGGGCTTGCAGGCACCTATATGCCTGGTCTGAAAATCCTGTCAGATCGAATTGAGGCCGGAGAATTAACTCGTCCTTTTTATACGGTCTTCTTTGGAATTGGCACAGGATTTTCCTATTTATGTTCGGGCTGGATACTCAATGCCCTGGGCTGGCATTATGTATTTGGAATCATTTCTTTAGGTCCTTTGGCTGCATTTTTAATTGTGTTATTTTTAATTCCTCCGCTTGCGCATGAAAAGTGGAGCGGGCCATTGCGGCTGCATATTCGAGATCTTTTTCCGGTGCATCAATGGAAACAAGTATTAGAAAATAAAAAAGCGGCTGGATTTATTTTTGGTTATACAGCCCATACGATTGAGTTGTTTGCCTCTCGCAGCTGGATTGTGGCTTTCTTTGCTTTTTGCGTCGCTAGCTCTGGTGAATTATTCTTTTTAGCCATCACCACTCTTGCTGGAATAATTAATTTTTTTGGTGTACCTGCATCGATATTAGGTAACGAGCTTGCCCTTCGTATCGGACGTCAAAAGTGGGTTTGTATTGTGATGCTAACGAGTGCTGTCTGTGGAATTGCGCTGGCATTGTCGACAGGCCATTCATGGTGGCTCATTCTTTCTTTGGCAGTCGTTCATGCCATTTTCATCATGGCAGACTCTGCCACCTTGACAGCTGGTTTGGTGATCAGCGCTCAGAAAAATATCAAGGGTGCCGCAATGGGCTTGCATTCTTTAATGGGCTTTGGCGGTGGCTTGCTAGGACCCGCTATTTTTGGTTTTGTGCTTGATATCGCGGGTTCTCGTTCATCGCATTCCGCTTGGGTGTGGGCCTATATAGCGATTGTGATCTGGGGTGTTTTATTTGTGCTCTATGAGCGGCGTAAGGGTTGGGTTGAAAAACAGATTAATGAGCGCTCATGAGTAACAGTACTCAAATTCGGTGCTATCACTGCTCTAGCTCCATTGTGCCTGGTGATCTTATTGAGGCAGATCTTGCTGGTAGAAGCAGGCAATTTTGCTGCCCCGGTTGTCTGGCAATCGCACAAACAATCCATGGTGAAGGCCTTGAAGTTTTCTACGCAAGACGTGCTCAGTCTGGTGAAAAGCCTGCAGCTTATCTCTCAAGTAATGAAATTCCTGCAAAGCTGCAAGCTTATGATGATCCCTCTTTGCGCAGTCGTTTTACTAGGCCTGATGGAGGCGGGGGGTATCTAGAAACTACTCTTCGCTTAGAGAAGATACGCTGTGCAGCCTGCGTTTGGTTATGCGAACAGCACTTACTGCGAATTGCTGGGGTAAAAGAGGTTCAAATCAATTACGTCACGCAAAAAGTGACGGTGCGCTATTCTCCATCCCAGACTAGCCTAGCAAGATTACTCTTTGAAATTGAGCGTATCGGATATGAAGCATGGCCATTTGAACCCTCTGAATCATTAGAGCGCGCCAAAAAAGAACGACGATCACTTCTCATGCGGCTTGGTGTAGCGATGTTGGGCATGATGCAGGTCATGATGTATGCATGGCCAACATATACTGGCGCCGACATTACGCCTGAATTTGATCTATTGCTGGGCTGGGTCAGTTGGGCTTTAACAGTACCGGTCATGGTCTATTCTGCTGGTCCGATCTTCCAGGCGGCGTGGCGAAGTGCTCGATCATTTAGGCAAACCCATCTGTTAGGTATGGATGTTCCCATTGCCTTAGCACTAGCCTTAGCTTTTCTTGCGGGAACCATCAATTTAATTACGGGTACTGGTCACAGTTATTTTGATTCGATCACCATGTTTGTGGCTTTTATCTTAGCCGCAAGATACGTGGAGCTACTAGCAAGACAAGATGCGCAAGGTGGAGCAGAGGCTCTAGCAAAACAATTACCCGCAACATGTGAGCGTGTATTTAATTACCCAGTATCTCAAGAAGTCGAAGTAGTACCAGTGGTGAATTGCAGCCCTGGAGATGTGCTCCGGGTTTCACCGGGAGAGGTGCTGCCCGCTGATGGTGTTCTTATCGAGAATGCTAGTGCATTAGATGAGTCGCTATTAACAGGTGAGTCTAAGCCAGTTGAGAAAAAAATTGGCGATCGTGTATATGCAGGCACACACAATATCCTCAATCCTTTGTTGATGAGAATTGAGGCTGTCGGACAGTCCACTCGCATCGCAGGAATTGCATCCCTATTGGATCAAGCGTTGCTGGCTAAGCCAGTCATGGTCAGTCTCGCAGAAAAGTGGACTGCGTATTTTGTTGCTTTCTTATTGTTAAGTGCATTTGTTTCGTCAGCCGTCTGGCTCTACTTTGACCCTAGTCGTGCGTGGACGGTTTTGGTTTCGGTTTTAGTTGCCAGTTGTCCTTGTGCTTTATCGCTTGCGGTGCCGACTGCAATGGCTGCTGCGCAAGGTGCAGTTACTAAATTGGGTTTGCTTATCGTGCGCGGTCATGTCATGGAGGGCCTAGTTAAGACAACGGATTTAGTGTTGGATAAAACAGGCACCTTAACTATGGGTCAGCCAGAGCTTCAGGAAATTATTAATTTACGCCCCGATTATTCTCTGGATGATGCATTGGCTTTAGCAGCCGCAATCGAGGCTGGACAAAGGCATCCACTGGCTCTTTCTTTAATGCGTGCCGCTGCCTCAAAAAATTTACCCTTACCCACACTGGATAAACCGGTAATAAATCAGCTGGGTAAGGGCTTGAGTTCTGGTGCGTATCGGCTAGGAAGTGCTTCTTGGTTGGGGGTGGCACAGCGTGCCCAGCTTGGACAATATGGACAAGTGCATTTAGCCGATCAGCAAGGGTTAATTGCTAGCTTCTTATTTTTGGATACCCCGAGACCGGGTTTAGAAGAATTTCTCCAGACAGTGAAATCCAGAAAAATAATTATTCATCTAGTCTCTGGTGATGATGCTGCTACAGTTAGATGGTGGGCGCAGCATGTTGGCATTGACCATTTTCAAGGTGGATGCACACCTGAAGATAAGTATGAATACATACTTCAATTGCAAAATGAGCATCGTTTTGTTTGGGCGATAGGTGACGGTGTGAATGATGCTCCTTTGCTCGCGCGTGCAGATATCTCAATTGCGGTTGGTGCAGGTGCGCCTTTAGCTGCTGCTGGAGCCGATGCTATTCTCACTGCTGTTTCGCTGGAGCCCTTAGCAAAAACCTTGCGCTTGGCGGATAAAACTCAGGCCATCATTAAAGAAAATTTATGGTGGGCTCTGATCTATAACTTGCTCGCTATTCCTGCGGCAATGATGGGCCTGGTTAATCCATGGGTAGCTGGCATTGGGATGTCGCTATCTTCTCTTGCTGTGACATTAAATGCCTGGCGTTTGCGAAAAGCTTAGACTGTAGGGATGGAGAGCTTATACCTACTCATTCCCTTATCCCTGGTTCTGGTTGGGGTGTTGGTGTGGATTTTGCGTTGGTCCATTAAAAATGGGCAATTCGATGATTTAGACGGACCTGGACACGCCATTTTGATGGATGATGATGTTTCGGCATCCAAAGAAGTTAGTGATCACTCTCATTGAAAGAAATATATTAAAAGGCTTAATTCCGGTTTAGGGTTCTCCTTACTGCCTTCTAGTATTTTGACCCACCCTTTTTGATGTAGATCAAACCCCCTCTAGGGCCAAGATTTGACAATTGAGCCGATCTATTTGGATTATGTCGCTGTTTGGTCACAAAAAAGGAGAAACCATGGGACTTACCGTGGGGAGTAATCAAGATAACTTCAATTACAAGGTTATCAGTCAATTTGCCATCGTTACCGTATTGTGGGGAATCGTTGGCATGCTCGTGGGGGTAATCCTCGCAGCACAATTGATCTGGCCGGAAATCACTTTCAATATTCCTTGGCTTAGCTATGGCCGCTTGCGTCCATTACATACCAATGCGGTGATTTTTGCGTTCGGCGGATCGGCGCTGTTCGCTACTTCCTATTACATCGTACAAAGAACCTGTCAGGTTCGTCTCTTTTGTGACAAGCTAGCAGCCTTTACTTTCTGGGGATGGCAGGCAGTGATCGTATCTGCTGCGATTACATTGCCGCTCGGTATTACGACCTCAAAAGAGTATGCCGAGTTAGAGTGGCCAATTGATATTTTGATCACCATAGTTTGGGTTGCTTATGCGATCGTATTCTTCGGAACTGTAATTAAGCGTAAGACTAAGCATATTTACGTTTCTAACTGGTTCTTTGGTGCATATATTTTGACGATCGCGGTATTGCATATCGTCAACAATATCGAAATGCCAGCAAGTCTCTTTAAGTCTTACTCAGCGTACTCTGGCGCACAAGATGCCATGATTCAATGGTGGTACGGACATAATGCGGTAGGCTTTTTCTTGACCACCAGCTTCTTGGGCATGATGTATTACTTCATTCCAAAACAAGCTGAGCGTCCTATCTATTCATATCGTTTATCGATCGTTCACTTCTGGGCCTTGAACTTCACCTATATGTGGGCGGGTCCTCACCATTTACAGCACACAGCTTTGCCTGATTGGACTCAGTCCTTGGGTATGGTGTTCTCATTAATTTTGCTGGCACCATCATGGGGCGGCATGATCAACGGCATCATGACCTTATCCGGTGCATGGCATAAATTGCGTCGTGATCCAATTCTTAAATTCTTGGTAGTAGCCTTGTCTTTCTACGGCATGTCTACCTTTGAAGGTTCAATGATGTCGATCAAGACTGTGAATAGCTTGTCTCACTATACAGACTGGACTATTGGCCATGTGCACTCTGGGGCATTGGGTTGGGTAGCAATGATTACCATTGGTTCTCTGTACTACCTTATTCCACGCTTAGTTGGTCAGCGTGATATGTACAGCACCAAGTTGATTGAGTTGCATTTCTGGATCGCAACGATTGGTGTGGTGATTTATATCGCTGCAATGTGGATTGCCGGCGTAATGCAAGGTTTGATGTGGAGAGCCTTCGAGCCAGATGGCACTCTGACATACAGCTTTGTTGAGTCTGTAAAAGCTACCTATCCTTTCTATGTCATTCGTTTGTTGGGCGGTCTGTGCTACTTAAGCGGCATGTTGATCATGGCTTACAACGTATACAAGACAGTGATTGATAAAAAATTCATTGACGCTCCAATTCCACAAGCGTCCATTGCAGCTCACTAAGGATAAGAACATGTCAGAACAACGTCGATTTTTCTCCCACGAAACGCTTGAGCGTAATGTTGGTTGGTTGATCATAGCCACCATTGCAGTAATCTCTGTTGCTGGTTTGGTACAGATCGTCCCATTATTTTTCCAGCACTCTACAACTGAGCCAAGCCCGGGTGTTGTGCCTTACTCGGCGCTGCGTTTAGCTGGTCGCGATATCTACCAGCGTGAGGGTTGCTTAGGTTGCCATTCACAACAGATTCGTACGCTACGTTCAGAAGTAGAGCGTTATGGTCCTTACTCTTTGGCTGGTGGGTCTGTTTATGACCATCCATTTTTATGGGGCAGCAAGCGTACTGGTCCAGATTTGGCTCGTGTAGGCGGTCGCTATTCAGATGCTTGGCATCAAATTCACCTCAATAACCCACGCGATGTTGTGCCTGAATCTAATATGCCTGCCTACCCTTATTTGGCTAAGAATGCTGCCGATGCAGGTTCGATTCAATCTCATATGGTTGCAATGCGTCGACTCGGTGTTCCTTATACCGACGAAGAAATTGCGAATGCACCTAAAGAGTTAGAAGGCAAGACTGAGTTAGATGCATTGATTGCTTATTTGCAAGGTTTAGGTATCAATCGTAGATACATCATTGTTGATGAGGTAGTCGCTAAGTAATTCTTAGCAACTGAGAAACTATGCAAAATATCGCACCCTACCTCTCAGCAATTTCTACCGTGCTTGGCTTGGTAGTTTTTTTAGGAATCGTTTGGTGGGCTTGGTCGGCAAAAAGACAGCCCGCTAACAAGGAATCCGCCGAACTCCCGTTCGATCTACCCGATGAATTCAGTAAGGATAAATCATGAGTGACTTTCTTGGTGCTGGTTGGAGTACCTACATCGCCCTAGTAACATTGGTCGGTATTGTTTGGTGCATCTGGCTGTTATTTTCTCAACGTAAGACTAAGGTCACCTTAAAGGCTGATGGTCAGGTGGATGACACTGGTCACGTTTGGGATGGTGATTTACGTGAATTGAATAATCCATTACCACGCTGGTGGATGTGGATGTTCTTGATTTCTTGTATTTTCGCGCTGATCTATTTAGCTCTTTACCCCGGCCTTGGTTCTTATCCTGGCATCTTGGGTTACAGCACAGATGGTGCTCTGATGAAATCCATGACCACTGCAAATGATGAGTTAAAGCCTGTTTACGCCAAGTATGTAAAGATGGATATTGAACAGGTTGCTGCTGATCCCCAGGCTCGCGAAATGGGTCAACGCTTGTTCTTAAATTCTTGTGCGCAATGTCACGGCTCTGATGCTGGTGGTGCTAAAGGCTTCCCGAACTTAGCTGATGGAGATTGGTTGTATGGCGGCACACCAGAGAATATCAAGACTTCGATTACGAATGGTCGTGCTGGTGTAATGCCTCCATTTCCGCAGTTAGATAGCAAGCAAATTGCTGATGTGGCGAATTATGTCCGTAGCTTATCTGGCTTGCCAGCCGATGATTTAAAAGCTGCTCGTGGCGCCGAAGTATTCAAGGCGAACTGCGTAGCTTGCCATGGTCCTGACGGCAAAGGAAATATCGCCTTAGGCGCACCAAACCTCACTGATAAGACTTGGTTATATGGCGGCTCAGAAGCAACCATTATTGAAACGGTGACCAAGGGACGTATGGCAATGATGCCTGCTCAAGACAAAGTATTAAGTCCTGAGAAGATTCAATTGTTAACGGCTTATGTTTGGGACTTGTCCAATAATAAGCAGCCAGCAGCTAAGTAAGTACTGCGTAAGTCAATAGTGTCTGATCAGTCGTCGGTTGGGAAGCCAATTCCTGTAGAGGTCATTGAGGAATCTCTTTATGAGGTCCGGCGAAAGATTTATCCACGCTCAGTATCTGGACTCTTTGCCCGTTGGCGTTTTATTCTTGTTTTTGCTACTCAGCTTCTTTTCTACGGCTTGCCTTGGTTAAGCTGGAATGGGCGCCAAGCAGTTCTTTTTGATCTCGTACAGCGTAAGTTTTATATTTTTGGCCTAGTTCTCTGGCCGCAGGACGTGATTTATCTCGCGCTCTTGTTAATTCTGTCTGCGCTGGCCTTATTCCTTTTTACCGCCATTGCTGGGCGCTTATTCTGTGGTTACGCTTGTCCGCAAACGGTATATACAGAAATTTTTATGTGGATTGAGCGCAAAGTTGAGGGTGATCGCTTTGCCCGTATTCGCCTCGATGGAGAAGAGTGGCCTTGGGGCATTAGAAAGTGGCGCCTTAAGATCACCAAGCACTTTTTATGGTTACTGGTCGCATTTTGGACTGGCTTTACTTTCATTGGATACTTTACGCCAATTGAAACGTTAGGCGCGGCATTGCTTCATTTATCTCTGGGCCCATGGCAAACTTTCTGGTTGTGTTTCTACAGTTTTGCTACTTGGGGTAATGCGGGCTTTATGCGCGAGCAAGTCTGTAAATATATGTGTCCTTACGCTCGCTTCCAAAGCGTCATGGTCGATAAAGATACTTTCTTAGTGACCTATGATAAGGTGCGTGGCGAGCCAAGAGGTAGCCGTAGTAAGTCTGCTGACCATGCATCGCTTGGTCTGGGTGATTGTGTTGATTGCAGTATCTGTGTTCAAGTATGCCCAACTGGTATTGATATCCGCGATGGCCTGCAGTACATGTGCATCGGTTGCGGCGCCTGTATAGATGCTTGCAATCAAGTGATGGAAAAAGTGAGCTATCCAACAGGATTGATTCGTTATACGACTGAGCGTGCTGTTGAGGATCAGGAGTCCAATCAAAGTGCTATCAAACATATATTACGTCCCCGGGTGTTAATTTACACGGCTTTTATTACTGTATTAGCATCCGCCTTTTTGATTTCATTGGCTACTCGCAATCCATTGAGGGTGGATGTGATGAGGGATCGCGGCGCCTTAGCGCGCGAGGTAGAAGGTGTGCGAATTGAAAATATTTATCGCATTCAGATCATGAATGCTTCAGAGCACCCCATGAAGGTTCGGGTAAAGGCTATCGGCCTAGATGGGCTCAAGATTCTAAATTCTCAGGGTCAGGAAGTTACTGAAATCGAGGTTGCACCTGCAAGCAATCAACTTCTACCTATTAAAGTCAGTACTGATATTGGTTTAAATGAATCTGGCAACTATCCTATTCATTTTGATGTAACCGCTCAAGAATTGGTAGGCAATGAAGTGATCATGAGAACTCGTGATGAAAAATCTAGTTTCATTATTCCACGTTAAGTAGGCAAGGAAAGACGGAGGGTATGCATATGACTGAGCAACACATCAATAAACCCTGGTGGAAGCAGTTATGGCCTTGGTTGCTGATTAGTGGCCCTGCTGTTGCTATGATTGGTTGTGCAATAACAATTTGGTTAGCGATCAATCTTCATGCGGATAAACCCTTGCGCGATGGCGTAATAAAGCAGGGTTTGAAAGTAGAGCAAATTAAAGATGCGCAGGCCAATAAATGAAATACCGTCTACTCCTTTGGATCTTATGGCCTTCGTTTTTAGTAGCCGGAATGGCGGAAGGTCTCTTGTTTACCGTGGTACATCCACAAGATCTTCTGTTCTTTGGTTATCACCCTGATGTTTCTGATGAAGGTATTTACACCATTGGCTTTTTTGTGATCTGGACTTTTTGTGTAGTTTCTAGTGCCTTGACTGCTTACATACTGCCGGGCATAGAATCTCCAGACGGCAAGAGCATCGACCGTGGTTTGCTCTAGATTTGCTTTACAGGTATGTTAGGGCTGATACAGGCAGTTCTATCAGGGTTTGGGATGCCTGCCAATTCATAGAGGCCATTCATATCAATCAGTTTGATATGGCGCTGCTTAATTTGAATTAAGCCTGTTTCTGCAAAACGAGACAGCATACGACTAACTGTTTCGATCTGAATGCCTAAGTAGCTACCAATTTCTACTCGACTCATGCGCAGGTCAAATTCATTATTGGCGTAACCCCGGGCTGCTAGGCGCTGAGAGAGGCTTAATAAGAAAGCAGCTAATCTTTCTTCTGCTCGCATTGTGCCAAGGGACAGTAAATGTCGTTGATCTTGACTGAGCTCACGACTCATGATCTTATGAAATTGATGTTGCAGCACTGGAATCTGTCTGGCTAGATCTTCAAATGCTTCGTAGTGAATGATACAAACTTCACTTTCTTCAAGGGCGATAGCGCTGGATTGATAGTGGCCTTCACCAATGCCATCTAAACCCAAGATTTCGCCTGGTAAATGAAAGCCGATTACTTGCTCACGTCCATCTTGAAGGCAATATTCTGTTTTGAGAGTTCCAAAGCGCACACTATAGACTGAGCTCAATGGGTCGCCATGTCGATATAAGCTCTCACCTTTTTGCAAATGCACACGCTCTTTCACTAGAGAGTCAATCTTAGATACATCGCTGGGGTTTAGTCCAACGGGAAGACAAAATTGGCCCAGAACGCAAACTGAGCATTTGCTGGTTGGGGTGTCGGTAGGCTTGTAATTCATCTTGAGGCTAATTATGCAGACAGTTTATTCTATTAGGGTGAATATCCTTCAATACAACCTTATTTTTTCCTCCATATGTTAACCGGAAGCCTTATTTTGGCGGTTTTTCTCGGTGCCCTAGTTAGCGGCTGGCACTGCGCTCTGATGTGTGGAGGCATAGCAGCCGCCATCGAGCGACCAAAGGCTGCTCAGGTTAGTCTGTACTCTCCAACAGAGCTTTTTTACTTACAGATCATCATGCATTTGGGGCGCGTGACAACCTACGTCTTGTTGGGTGCTTTAGCTGCCTGGGTGGGGGTGGCGGTTTGGCAGCAAAACCTGATTCCCATTCAAAGGCCGCTGTTTGTTTTTAGTTCATTAATGCTCATTGTGATGGGTATTCGTCTCTTGAGATTTGGCAAATCTGAAGGGCGATTAGGAGGAGGGTGGCTCGGTGTAAAGATTGCCACTTATTGGTCCAAGTATCTAGGTCGAATTGCCAGCGGACCGTCTCGTTGGTTTAGTGGAATGTTATGGGGCTTAGTTCCTTGTGGCTTGGTCTACAGCGTTTTGCCATTAGCATTCTTATCTGGCGATGTTTTGACTGGCGCAGCTTTAATGTTGGCTTTTGGTTTGGGGACTTTACCAAACCTATTGCTCATATCTAAATTTTCTGCAGTGCTCACACAATTTAGTCACTATAACTGGGTACGTTATCTCGCGGCTCTATTATTTTTTATTGCTGGTGGATTTGGCTTATACCGTGCATGGGTTCTACCCGAAGTCTTATTAAAGGGCGGATTTTGCATCTCCTGAAGAAAACTTTTAAGAACGTGTAGCGGCCTCTAAGCCAGCCTGTAAATCAGGATAAAGAAACTCTGATGATAGGGTTTGAATAAACCCAGTACGTTGAGCCATCTCTAGTGGTTGATGATCAAGTCCGCAAAGAATCAATTGAATATTACGTAGTTTGCAAAGGTGGGCGAGTTCTTGGACGGTATCCATTCCGGAGCTATCAATGTAGATAACATTTTTTAGATCGATCACCAGGGTTTTTGAAGGTAGATTCTCCTCAATCTTTTCTAATAATTTTACGGCTCCAAAAAAGATTGCACCATAGATACGATATGCGTCGATTTGACCTTCTAGATTGCTCAGTTGCGGAAATTGCTTGGGGTCTGCACTCTCGCAGCGCGATAGGCTAGAGATGCGATAGATAAATGTAATGAAGGCAAGTAGTAGACCAACTTCAACAGCTATCGTTAAATCCAGAATGACCGTGAGAAGAAAGACGCTTAGCAGGGTCAAACGGTAAGGAAGTCTGAATTGTTTGAGCTCAACAAATTTTTTCCATTCGCCCATATTCCAGGCGACATACATCAAAATCGCAGCAAGACTGGCTAATGGAATATTTTTGGCTAAAGGTGCTGCAAAAAGCACAATTACTAACAAGGTAAGCGCATGGATAATGCCGGCTACTGGAGTAGTGGCGCCACTCTCCACGTTAGTGACGGTACGCGCTATTGTTCCAGTTGCTGGCATGCCGCCAAAAAATGGGGTAATCAAATTGGCTACACCTTGCGCAAGAAGTTCTTGATTGGAATCATGGCGGTCGTGAATTAATCCATCGGCAATACGTGCACAGAGCAAGGACTCAATCGCGCCCAATAAAGCCAGAGTTAAAGCGGGGGCAACCATGTATTGTGCTGTACTCCAGCTAATGTGAATCCACTCAAACTGCGGCAGACTTGATGGTATTCCGCCAAAGCGGCTACCGATAGTATCAATTGGTAGCTCAAACCAGCTAGTGAAAACGGTCGCAAGTGCCATGGCAATCACAGTCCCTGGAATGTGGCTTAAGTGGCCCAAGTGCTTTTCAAGTAACTTCCAAATAATGATGATGCTCAAGCTTGCTAATGCTATACCTAAAGCAGTTGGGTTTACTGTGTCTACTGCCGCATATAGCGTTTGTATGGATTGGAAAAACTGTGCCGGCATTTTTTCAATCCTAAGGCCAAAGAATTCTTTTACTTGGGATAAACCAATTAAGACTGCGATGCCATTGGTAAAGCCAATAATTACAGCAATCGGAACAAAGCGCACCAGAGTTCCAAGACGAAATAAGCCCATGATGATTAAGAAGAAACCAGACATGGCTGTGGCTAGTAGCAGGTTTGATACACCGTAGCGATCCACTATTCCATAGACGATGACAATAAATGCACCAGCTGGACCGCCGATTTGAACGCGACTTCCACCAAGCAATGAAATCAATCCCCCGGCAATGATTGCTGTGAAGATGCCTGCCTCTGGCTTTAGTCCACTGACGATTGCAAAGGCCATTGCAAGAGGCAGGGCAACAACGCCCACTGTGATTCCAGCTAGGAGATCTTTGATAAATTGGCTACGGCTATAGCCTATGAATGCATCAAGAATTCGGGGGCGAAAAAACATGACTTGTCTATGAAAGTCGATTGCCTATCCAATAGGCTAAGCCCGATACGCTTGCGGTTGCAAAAGAACCCCAAGCTATATCAATAAAGGCCAGTCTTGTTGGGAAGTCACGAATGACGGCTAGATTGGTTAAATCATAGGTCATGTAGCAAAACAAACCAAAGAGTGCACCATATGTCAAAGCGTAAGAGCATGACTGTTTTGTAAGGGCAGGAGCCAGGACAAAAATGCAGACGCCGAGAGAGTAAATGAGATAAAAAGCTAAACCAGCCAAGAGCTTTGGCTCGGTCGCCATTAAAGACCCCATCTCATCGCGATAAAGGTTTTTTGCGATTCCAAGCAACCAGACTAAGTCTACTGTAATCAGGGTGATCAGAAATGAGAGGTAGACGCCAAAATACTTGAGCAATTAAGTTCCCCTAGAGCTTTTATAGGCCAATACAATAATTAGCATTATGATGGAAAGGGTAGATGAGTTGTTTAATTTATAGGGGGGTAATTATGTTCAAGCATTTGTTGGTACCGGTTGACGGTTCAGAGGTAAGCAAAAAGTCATTGAAAAAGGTGGCCGAGCTTGCAAAGGCTGATGGCGCTGCAGTAACCTTGGTATATGTTTCTGACCCCTTGCCTCCATTGGTTTACTCAGATAGCACTATGGGTTACGGCATTTCAGCCAAGGAGCATAAAGCTGCTTGTGATGCCTATGCGAAAGATGTCTTTAAGAAAGCGGCAAGCGCGTTAGGCGCTGCTATCAAAGCAAAAACTTTGCATGTCGGTAATTCAAATCTCTCAGAAGGAATTTTGGAAGGCGCCAAAAAAGCAAAGGCCGATGTTATTGTGATGGCTTCCCATAAGCGAACTGGAATCAAAGGCGTATTACTGGGTAGCGAAACACATGAGGTGATTGTGCACTCTAAATTGCCGGTCCTGGTATTGGGTTGATATCTCAATTTATAGTAGAAATTGCTTTCAATAAAAAGGGGTTCCTATAGGCCCCTTTTGGTTTTCAAGCAAAATATTTCAGCGTATTTCCGTGTACGTCAGCGAGTGATAGGACTTCCCAGTAAGAGAATTTCGCGAGTCAATTGACCGCTTTCGTTGTCACGCATCGACCATAAATCCAGCTGAGTTTTTGGTCCATAAGGATCGACGTAGATGCCATCTTTTCTGAGCTCAAAATGTAAATGGGGTCCAGTGGATCTTCCGGTTGAGCCTACATAGCCAATTTCAAGGCCGCGACGAACTTCATTACCCAACTCAAGTTCAGAGTTGTAATTACTTAAATGCGCGTAGTAGGTGTGATAGTTGCCAGGATGTTCTAAGACAATTAGATTACCAAACGCACCGCTGTATCCCATATGTACTACTTTGCCGTTGGCCACGCTAAAGACGGGGGTGCCAATAGGGGATGCATAGTCAATACCCATGTGGGCGCGGTAACGCTGTTTAGGAGCGGCTTGGGCTATTGGAGCATTACTCTTTGAGCGCTTGCCTGAGCCTGCCTTGACCATGCCAACGCCGCGAGAGATGCGTCGATAACTCAAGGGGTTAGTCCAAAAAGAGCGCTCTAAAGATTCTCCGTTGCCGGTAAAAAAGCCCCCGGGCAAATCGTTACGTTCAACCCAGAATGCATTAGCAAATACTTCCTTGTTGGCTGGATCAATGATTTCTACCGCCCAAATTTGAGCCCATCTTTCACGATCTCCAAAGTCTATGATCAGACGAACAATGCTGTTGGTGTTCTCAAGTAGATTATTGTCTTCCGGATAAATTTGTTTGATGATGGAGTTCAACTCCCATACCAACTCAACAGGTAATTTATCGCCCAGCTTTCGTGGGTCATATAAAACTTCCTTCAATGGAATGCGAATTTCAGTGAGATTGTTAGATTCATTTTTTAAGAAATCTTGCTGCACTAAAAAACTACCAAAAGCCGAAGGTGTGAATGTCCAAATTTCAGTTTTACTATCTTGAATAGGCCCATTCATGATGCTCAAGGAATCAAACCGATTACGCGTTGTAAAAGCTGCCGCATAAGGAATGCAGTCGCCACGCATATGATCAAAAAATGCTCTCGTCTGGCTTTTAAAGAACTCAGAAAATTGGCGATTATCAATTCCAATACTGGCGGGTAAATTATCTTCCCTAAAGCTGCGTCGTAAGCAACCCTGTATTACTCGATAGTCAAGATTGGCATCGCTATCGAGTATTAACTCATTGGGGTCTTTTCGCTGAAACAGTAAGGGATTTAGATTCATGCTCGACTTAGGATTACCACCGGCAGATTTATCCTGAAAGCCAAGTTGTCGCGTGTTCTGAACGAATACCTTTTTGCGAGTCTGGTTGGATTTAGTGCCTTGACTGGATTGAGCCTGTGCTTCTGGGTTAAAGCCAGGCAACAGACCGATGAGGGCATATCCAACAAGGATCAGCATCCCTTTAGCAAGAAGGGATTGGGAATTCACTTTTTTATTCACCTTGCAATTATCTAATAATGCGCATACCGCCTGGAAAAACGATGTTGTAGCGCAGCAATTAAGTTGGATCCTCGTCAGGAGTAAGCTGAAGCACATCGAATGCAGCCTTGAGCCGTTCTTCATACTGCTGTTTGATTTTGGCGGCAGCCTTAGGCTGCCAATCTTTAAAACCAGCACCTTTGGTAATGCCAGTTTTGCCACTTTTTATTAAATTGGTGACGCAGGGTGGTGGTGCAGTGATATTCGATAGAGAGGGATATATCAATTCAGCAGCTAGGGTCATGCCTTCCCAGCCAGAAATTTCTTTCTGTGTGATGGGGCCAACTGCAGCATAGCGAAAGCCAAAACTATAGCGAACAGCGGTATCAATATCGTCAGGAGTGGCGATACCGTTTTCTATGGGTGACAAGGCTTCTCTCATAAGAGCATGTTGAATACGGTTTGCTAAGAAGCCGGGGATATCTTTTTTAACCAACACCGGTTTCTTGTGATGAGCCCTATACAAATCGCATAAGGCTTGGGCTAGTGTAGGGTCTGAATGTTCACCCATGACGATCTCTACAAATGGGATGATATGCGCTGGCATGAAGTAGTGCGTATTAAACATGCGGTGCGCACTAGGAAGGTCTCCTGCAATTGCGCTTATGGGAAAACCGGAGCTGTTACTCCCAATCGGTATATGAGTCGGTACCCGACGATCCAAATCAGCAAAGATTGCTTTCTTAAGATCTAGTCGCTCTGAAACCGTTTCAATCACAAACTGTGTATCAGTCCAATCATTCCATTGATCAATATTGCCAATCATGAGTTTTCCGCCAAACTCAGGCCATCGAGAATGAACTGTACTGGCACATGTTTGAATGGCTTTTGTTAGGGATTCATATTTGATCTGATCACGCCCAAGCACAACGGTATCGGTACCGTGCGCTAGAAAGCCTGCCGCTATGCCAATACCCATTGTTCCTGTGCCAATTACGACTACTGTTCCTGTGCCAATTACGACTACTTTAGCCATGATTTACCTCGTCATTTGTCAACAAGATCACAGTCAAAAACCTCGCTACAATATTTTTTTCAATAAGGGGTAAAAATGCCAATCATTGAGTCTATACAAGTTGCTTCAGTAGCGGTGCCTTTAGATAAGGTTACTTCATTTTCTACCCGCACTGTATCTGAGCGCCACTATTGCCTTGTTAAGGTGCGTGGTAAAGATGGATACGAGGGGATTGGATTTTGTTATGTTGGTAGCGCAGGTGGAGATATAGCCAAGATTGCAGTTGAGCAATTACTGGCTCCGCGGCTGATTGGTCAAAACAGTCATCGTAGTGAAGGCCTTTGGATGGAGATGTATAACGAATCCATCTTACAGGGTAGAGCGGGTGCGGTAATGCGAGGCATCTCAATTTTAGATATTGCCATTTGGGATTTAAATGCACGCGCTGCTAAATTGCCCTTACATCATTATTTAGGTTCGGTGGTGGATGATCGTGTGCCTGCTTATGCAAGTGGCGGCTATTACCTTGAGGGTAAAACTCCTGCCAAGCTAGGTAAAGAAATGGAGTCCTATGTAAAGCAGGGCTTTAAAGCAGTTAAGATGAAAGTGGGTCGCTTATCTCCGGTTGAAGAGGAGGCCCGCGTGAAGGCTGCACGCAAGGCTATTGGTGAAGATATTTTGCTGACCTTGGATGCGAACAACGCTTGGCGTGATTTGCCGACTGCTTTGGAATACATCAGACGTTTTGAGGCATACAACCCATATTGGATTGAGGAGCCATTTTCGCCGGATGCTATCGATCTTCATGCAGCATTGGCACGCCAAACCAAAATCAATGTAGCGACTGGTGAGATGGAAGCTGGCCGTTGGCGCTTTAGGGAATTAATTGATGCGGGCGGTGCAATTATTCTGCAATCAGATGCTGCAGTTTGTGGGGGGATTACAGAGTGGCGCAGAATTTCTGCCTATGCTGATGCTAAAGGGGTCACAGTTTGCCCGCATTGGATGCATGATTTGCATGCTCCTTTAGTAGCTGCAACTCCGAATGCGCGATTTGTTGAATTTTTCTTAGACGATCAGGTGCTCAATTTCCGTCGCCTCATTAATAAACAACTAAGCTTTAAGAACGGCGATCTCCTCTTGCATCAAACGCCTGGCCTTGGTTTTGAATTTGATGAGTCGGCAATCATGCGTTATGCAGGCAAAGCAGCTTGGACCAAGATTTCTTAAGATGTCTTGCGAAGAACAATAAAGCCCGCAATAGCGGGCTTTATTGTTGGAATCCACGGTATCTTTAGGTGGCCCTAGAGTTCAATTTAAAGTACGTAATCGTTTGGGTTACTAGAACCAAACCAAAACCAATGAAGCCAACCAAATCTGCCTCGGTTGATGGGTATGCTAGTGCTACACCCGCTACCACCATGATGACGCGCTCAAAGACTTTGGTTTTCTCAATAAACCAGCCTTGTAAGCCGCCCGCAAGACAGATGATGCCAACGACCGCGGTAAAGGATACCCAAGCAATTTGCATCCAGTCAGCTTTTTCAAGAGCGTCTGTTGAGCCCATCAACAGTAGGCTGACACCAGATTTATCTAAAACAAACATAAAGGGAACTAAGATGGCAGGCGCAACATATTTCCAAGTTTGCAGCGTGGTTTTGTAAGGATTGCCCTTACAGATTGCAGCTGCAGCGAAGGGCGATAATGCGGTCGGAGGGGATACCTCGGATAGAACTGCGTAGTAAAAGATAAACATATGCGCTGCAAATGCGGGTACTCCCAAATTAATGAGAGCAGGGGCTGCAATCACTGCGCAAATAATGTACGAGGCTGTGACAGGTACTGCAAGCCCGACTACCCAAACAACGAGAGCGGTAAAGATGGTGGTGAGCAAAAGAGATCCACCAGCGTACTGAATCACAATCGAGCTGAACTTGAGTCCTAAACCAGTTAGCGTTACCGTACCGACAATTAGGCCGGCGCCAGCACAAGTCGCTGCAATAGCCAATACGCCAGTTGATCCTGAGGCAAGGGCTTTGGTGAGGTTGGATTTATACAGTCCAGAAATGACTGGCTCTTTACCTTTGAACCAAGCCCAAGGAATGATGGCGGTATCTTCTCTAAGCATGCTTGAGAAAGCTGAAACCACGGTCGCCCAAAATACTGACATGACGGGTGAGAAGCCCATGAGCATAAACACCACTATAGAGATCAGCGAGAAGAAATGGAACCAATATTTTTTTGTTAATTGCCAAGCAGTCTCTACTGATTCAAAGTGAATGTTCTTCATGCTGTATTTACGAACATCAATTTCGACCATCACAAAGAGGCCAAGGTAGAACAGAATCGTTGGAATGGTTGCCATAAGCAACACATCTAAATAAGAAATCTTTAAAAAGTCAGCGATTAAGAATGCTGCTGCTCCTAGTACTGGCGGAGAGATGATTGCACCAAGTCCCCCTGCAGCTAAAAGACCGCCAGCAGCATTTTTTTCGTAACCCACTTTCTCGAGCATCGGCGCTGCTACGGAGCCAACGGTAACCGTGGTAGCAACTCCTGAGCCGGATGGGCCCCCTAATAAAAAGGAGGACATCACAATGGTTCTACCAACTCCCGAAGATTTACCGCCCATTGCTGCAAATGAGAAGTCGATGAAAAATTTACCTGCTCCAGTAAATTGCAAGAAAGCGCCGAAGATTGTAAATAAAATAATTAGAGTGGCTGATACGTCGACCGCTGTGCCGTAGATACCTTCAAGAGTCATGTACATATAGCCAACTAGGCGATCAAGATCGTAGCCTTTGTGGGTCCAAGGCGCTGGCAAATAATTGCCAAAGAGTGCATATAGTAGAAATAAAACGGTGACGGTAACCAGAATCATTCCATTGGTTCTGCGAACGCTTTCTAAAATCAACAAAATTAAGGTGATACCCACCATGACGTCGGTTGAGTTGGGAGCGGTATTGCGATCCATGAAATCATCACCACCGCTTAGGATGTAATATGCAATCCCTACAGAGGCTATGGCAAAGACAATATCCCAAGGCATGAGGCGGTTTTTAAAACGTGCAGCGATTGGGAAACTTAAGAAGACTAGGAATAAAACCAAAGCAACGTGAATAACGCGTAACTCTTGAGTTGGAACGATGGAGTAGGCGGCATACAGATGAAACAAAGACATGCCTACGGCAACTAGGGTGATGAATTTTGCTAAAAGGCCTTTGTAGTCATTGGAGTCCCCCTCCTCTTGTTTGATGAAGGCGTCTAGTTTTTCTTGGGTTTCGTTATCAATGGCGTTTTGATTCATGTCTCAAACCTATTTATATTTATAGTTGCTTGCTTCGTTAAAGCAGAAGGGGCAAGATTAACTCACCCCTTTTTTAATCCTTAATTCAATTTGACGTTCTTTTCTTTGTAGTACTTGATGGCGCCAGGGTGGAAGTCAACCGGAGTCGCTTTGACCTTCTGATTTTCTAGACTGACATTCATATATTCCTGGTGAGTACGAACTAGGTCTAATTTGTTATCAAAAATTGCCTTAGTAATTTTATATGCTTGATCATCAGGCATATTGGCATTGACTACCAAGATATTGGCTACAGCCGCTACTTTATTGTCTTTTGCCATGCCACTGTAGGTGGCCTTAGGAATGTTGGCATCAAAGTAAAGGTTGCCATATTTTTTATTCATCGCTGCGACTTCAGCATTGGTGTCAATCATCACGATTTTGGTTCCTGGGGTATTGGCAAGATCGGTTACCGCAGCAGTAGGTAAACCACCAACCCAAAAGAATGCATCGATCTTTCGATCTTTAACGGCATTGACAGATTCCGCTACGCTAAGACGCTCACGCTTGACATCTTTATCTTTATCGATGCCAGCAGCCTCGAGCAGACGAAAGGCCATCACTTCAGTTGCGCTACCAGGAGCGCCAGTGCTGATGCGCTTGCCTTTGAGATCTTTCATTGACTTAATGCCAGTCGAATCAACAGTAACCACATGCATCAAGTTTGGATAAAGTACTACAAGCGTTCTCAAATCGACTTTTTTGCCATTGAATTTGCCTTCGCCGATTTGCGCATCCTTAGCAGCGTCTGCCATAGAGAAGCCAACATACGGCTTACCTGTACCAATCAGATTGAGGTTATCTACTGAGCCGCCAGTCACCTCGGCAGTTGCTGACATGCCGGGCACTTTGCTCGATAAAACTGATGCTAGGCCCCCACCCATCGGGTAGTAGACGCCACCAGTGCCACCAGTTGCGATCGAAATGTTTTGCGCCCCAGCACTTGCTCCCAAAAAGCATAGTGATAGCGCAATGACTTTAAGTAGTTTCATGAAAGTCTCCTAATAATTGTTTTGATCTATTTAAAGACCGGGCATGCTGAAATTAATTTGCTTGAGCTCGCTCAATAGCTTAGCTTGGTCTTCTGGAGTGAGCTGCATGAGAGGTGGGCGAACGCGCAACCACTCTGGGTCTTTGCTGTAATGGGCTACCGCTGTCTTCATACCAGCAATCATTTGATATTTAGCAAAAACGCCTCGCACCCGATCTAATTTGGCTTGACGTTCGTCAGCGTCAGACTCTCTCCAGTGAGCGGCTAAATCTGCAATTGCCTTGGGATTAACGTTTGCAGTTGCTGAGATACAGCCAACGCCGCCAGCGCGTAGGGCGCGCATTAAGAACACTTCGCTACCAGCGTAGACGCGAAACCCAGATGGGGCTAAGAGTTTGATCACGGATTCGGTATAGGACCAGTCGCCAGAGCTATCTTTCATGCCAACGATAGTGTTTGGAAACTCTTTGGTAAGGCGCTCGAGTAAAGACAAGCTAAAACTGAGCTTGGTAACGGGCGGAATGTTGTACAGATACACTTTTAATGCAGAATCGCCCACCTTTTGAATCACTTCTGAGAAGTAGGCAAATAGACCATCATCACTAACGTCCTTGTAATAAAACGGTGGCAACATTAGTACACCAGCACATTTGTGGCTGAGTGCATGGCGAGTCATATTCACTGTTGCGTCGATGGACGAAGCGCCGGTACCGGGCATCATATGTTCTGGATTGAGACCACCTTCAACTAGCGCAGTGAGAGTGCTCATCTTTTGTGGTGCAGACATGGAGTTGGCTTTTGAGTTAGTGCCAAATATGGCTTGACCTACACCGTTGGACTCAAGCCATTTACATTGCTTTAATAATTTTTGAGCATCAGGGTTTCCATCTGCCGTGAAGGGGGTTAATACCGGTGATAGCACTGCTGGCAAAGTAGAGGGATGCAAAGAAATGGTCATGCTGACTCCAATTTAATAATGAACTTCGGAAGGAAGTGGTTGTTGCGCAAAGAAAGCTTCTAAATTATCTACTGCTAAGTTGGTCATGGCTATACGCGTTTCTAAGGTGGCGCTACCAATATGGGGTGTTAGTAAAACATTATCCAATTTAAAGAAGGCTGAATTTGGATTGGGCTCATGATTAAAGACATCTAATGCTGCCCCAGCAATCTTTTTATGTTGCAGCGCATATAAAAGTGCCTCTTCATCAACTACGCTGCCTCTGGCAATGTTAATGAGATAGCCATGGCTACCAAGCGCATCTAGCACTTTGGCATCAATTAAATTATCTGTATCTGATGTAGCTGGGCAGGCAAGAAAGAGTACGTCACTGGCAGCTGCCAGATCGACAATGTCTTTGTAATAGGTGTACGGTACTGCCTTAGGATGAGGGCCTGAATAAGCCAGCTTTACCTTAAAGGGCTCCAGTCGTCTAGCTAGATCTTGACCAATTCGACCCATGCCAGCAATTCCAACACATTTGCCTGCTAAAGTGCTGGTTAACTGAAATGGAACCTGTGACCAGGCAGTGCTTTTGACATATTCTTGAGACTCTGGGATCCGGCGCATCAGGCTGAGCATCATCCCAATTGCGAGTTCGCAAACAGCATCGTTGAGAACCCCTGGGGTGTTGCTTGCTTTGATGCCATTTTCTTTAAGATAGCTTAGCGGCAAATTGTCAAACCCAACTCCACAAGTGGCTACCAGACGGATGCTCGGAATTTGTTTGATTAAGGATTCTAGAAGCTTAGTATTCGAGCGAATGAGTATCGCCTCAAAGTTACCCGCTGGAATTGGCGCACTCAGATCTAAATAGCGAGTTGGCGTCAAGCGACAATCAATTTCAGCCTGCATAATCTCAGGAAAATGGCCGACCTGCAGCACCGAATTGACGGGGATCATGTCTGTCTCTGTTTTTTATTGAAATAATGATTCCATTGTATGAGGATTTTTCAAAAAAAGTCCTAGCCTCATTAGGAGAAAGTCTGATGTTATTTACCCCATCTGAAACAAAGGTGGTAGTAGTGGGTGGTGGAACTATGGGAGCCGATGTTGCTGCGGTTTGTGCCCGCGGCGGCTGCGCAGTTCAAGTGGTAGAACCTACTACCGAGAGGCGCGCTCTGTTGCCAGATTATTTTGTCAACACGATGACTGAGCTTGGGTATGAACATCGCATTCATCTGCTCACGGTGGCAGGATCTCTCGAAGAGGTGGATTGGTCCGATATTGATCTAGTAATTGAATGTGTTCCAGAGCGTCTAGATATAAAGCAGGAGCTATTTGCCAAGTTAGAAAAATATGCAAAGCCTGAAGCGGTATTAGCTAGCAATAGCACTAGCTATCCAATTAGTGAGATTGCCAGTGGTTTGAAAACTGCAGCACGCATGATTGGCTTACATTTTTTTATGCCTGCGCATTTAGTACCTTGTGTCGAAGTAGTTTATGGAGAAAAAACTTCACCGATGGTTGGTGATAGTCTATCTAGATTAATGACGGCTTGTGGTATGGTTCCAGTTACCGTTAAAAAGGATTTGCCAGGATTTTTGGCTAACCGTTTGCAACACGCCTTATCGCGTGAAGCTTTTGCCATGGTAGACGCTGGTATCTGTACTCCGGAAGATATCGACAAAGCGGTTCGTTTTGGATTTGGTTTTAGATACATCGCTGCTGGCCCCGCAATGCAAAGAGATCATGCAGGTCTGGAAGTGCATGCCGCTGGCGGTACTAAAATTTATCCGTCCCTGAATAATTCACCAACGATCGCTAAATGTATCAGCGATCGCGTTGCCAGTGGCAAGTTTGGCATGAAAACTGGAGAAGGGTTTTTTCAATGGACTGCAGATTCGATTAAAGCTGAACGTGAGCGCTATCAAGATGCCTTGCGTGAAGGTTTAAAAATTATTCAAAAAGACTTGCCAGAAATTAAGTAATGTCTTTGATGTGAAATTTGTAAAGGTGTGGCGCAAGTTTGTAGGTAATGAGCACCACACCGATCGTAGCTATGCCGCCAAAAATAATGGAGGGCACTAAACCCATTAGGCTAGCAGCGATACCAGATTCGAGTGCGCCTAATTCGTTCGAAGACCCAATAAAGATTCCATTAATAGCGCTAATGCGCCCGCGCATATGATCTGGAGTTGTCAATTGCACAATACTGCTGCGAACCACGACGGAGACAGAGTCGCAGCAGCCAGAGGCAAACAAGAAGAATGCACATACCCATAGATGCGTAGAGAGTCCAAAGCCGATAATGGAAATTCCAAAACCTGCCACTGCTAGTAATAGATATTTGCCCGAGTCATTGAGGATTGGTCGGGTAGCTAAAAAGATACCGGTGATGACTGAGCCTGCTGCAGGCGCTGCCCGCAAAATTCCTAGAACTTCTGGGCCTGAATGTAAAACCTCGCTCACAAAAGCCGGAAGAATGGATACGGCACCGCCAAATAGAACAGCAAACATATCCAAAGCCATGGTGCTCAGAATTAACTCATGTTTTCTGACGTAATCAAATCCCACCATAAAACTCTTTAAAAAATGCGTGGGTAGATGAGTGGATGCTTCTTGTTTTGCATTGATTAAAGTGACGCCGTATAGACTCATCAAGGCGCAAAATGCTGCTAGCCCATATGTCCAAGGTAGACTAGTAAAGCCAATCATGAGGCCGCCTAATCCTGGGCCTGTTACAACGCAGATTTGAAAAGAAGCGTTTGCATAAGCCATGTATTTGGTAAGCTGATCGCGTGGAATAACCTGTCCAAATAAAGCTTGATACGACGGACGCAGCAAAGCTCTGCCAACACCAATCAATCCAACAGCCGCGTAGATTAATGGCACTGGTGGAGTTAGCCAATCTAGGGCGATTGCAGTGAGGAATAGGGCCACCAAAATATGGATGAGGGCTGCTATTGCAGAAATCTTTTTGCGTGAGTAGTGATCGACCGCATGTCCAGAGTAGAGCGCTAAGACAAAGTAAGGAACTAGTTCAGCTAGACCAATTAATCCTAGCGAAACCACGCTGTGGGTGATTTCATAAAGATGCCAACCCACAGCCACCATCATGATTTGGTAGCTTAGTGTGGCGCCAAGGCGATAAAGTAGTAGGGTTCTAAAAGCTTTGCCAGGATTCATGCTCTATGGAGTGTAAGGGAGAAATTGTTTTATTCTTGTAGACATGAAAAAAATCATTCGTGTTTGGGATTTGCCGATCCGCCTCTTTCATTGGCTTTTAGTGCTTTGTATTATTGGTAGCCTCATTAGCGCCAATCTCGGCGGTAATGCTATTCAATGGCATGCCTATTTTGGTTACTGTATCTTGACCTTATTGATTTTCAGGATTGTTTGGGGGTTTATTGGCTCCACCCATGCGCGCTTTGCTTCATTTTTTCCAAAGCCAGCAATAGTCATTGTGTACCTACGCAAAAGTACGCCACACTATTTGGGTCATAACCCTTTAGGGGCAATCTCTGTGTTTGCCTTGCTACTGGTTTTAAGTGTGCAAGCTTGTACGGGATTATTTGTAGATGATGAGGTAGCGTTCCAAGGCCCACTTGCTAAATACGTTTCAGAATCCACCATTGCTCTCTTGTCTGAAATCCACGAGAGTAATCAAGTTCTCATCTATGCATTGATTGCGATTCATATCAGCGCGATTTGGTATTACAACAAGTTCAAAGGTGAGAATCTGATTAAGCCAATGATTAGTGGCGATAAAGAAATTGACCCAAGCCAGCAAGTTAATGATTTGTCATCAGACTTGGGTCAACCATCTCAGGATGGTGCTTTGCAACGCGGTTTGGCTTTATTAATCTTGAGCGTAATCGCGATGGCGGTAGGTTATTTCATCGCAAAGTAGCGCTGATTATTTTTTCTTGAAATCATCATGACAGTTTTTGCAACTTCCGCCTGCTGCACCAAAAGTTTTTTTAACGCTGTCTAGATCACCAGATTGGGCTGCTTTATTTAAATCGGCAACAGCTAGCTGCATCTTTTCAGAAGCGGCTTTGAATTTGGCGTTATCAGACCATACGTCTGATTGCGCTTTGCCACCCTCAGTACCAGGACCAAATGCTTGCCAAGGTAAGGATGATAGGGTTGCAATGACGGCTGCATTCTTGGCAACATCGTCTTTGTTGTAGGGTGCTTCACCTTTTACTACGGCGCCAATTTTCCCCATCGAGTTAGACATCACTGTAAAAACACTTTGGCGATACTTGATGGCGTCCTCTGGCTTTTGAAATTGCGCAAAAGCAAAAGTGCCAAATGCTAAACAAATTACTACACCAAAAACAATTTTTTGTATTTTCATCATGACTCTCCATTCCTAAGGTGGGACTGCTTATGGCCAGCATATCCGATAATGGAGATTTATGCTGACTTCAGAAGATCATCCGCAAGGGACTGGTCAATAAAAGGATGAGCCATTCAAAAAAGCTGATAAGGGGCGCCATCCATAGGCTGCCAATAATTCCAGTGAAGACTAGACCCAGGACAATAAAAAAGCCCCAAGGCTCTAGTTTTCCTAGAGCAATTGACTGACGGGCCGGCAATAGGCTTGATAGAATTCGACCGCCATCCAATGGGGGGAGTGGAAATAAGTTAAAAACGAGCAAACCGAGGTTCCAAGAGATGCCAGCTTGTGACATGGAAATGAGGAATTTTTCATCAACCCCCAGGCCCACAAGCAGTATCAGAAAAATTAACCAAATGAGCGCTTGGATAAAGTTTGAGCCGGGGCCAGCCAGAGCAACCCAAATAGAGTCAATTCGGGGGTTCCGTAAACGACCAAAATTGACTGGTACAGGCTTGGCGTACCCCACCAAAAAAGGAGAGCCCGTCAGAATCAAGACTAAGGGGATCAAGATGGTTCCAACAGGGTCTATGTGTTTGGCGGGGTTGAGGCTTACCCGACCGAGCATATAGGCGGTGTTATCCCCAAACCTTCGGGCTGCATAACCATGGGCTGCCTCATGAATAGTGATGGCAAAAATCAGTGGAATCGCATTAATAGCGACAGCTTGGATAGAATAGTCAGTAATCATGGCAATATGATATCCATAGGAGCTCAAAGTGACAGACGAAAAGAAACCCGAATCCAAGATCCCAGCTAAACCGGTAATCGCTAAGCCACCAGCACGTCCTATACCCCCAAAAGGCCCATCTGGACCAGCTGGCAGGCCTCAGGCTGGCTTTGGCGGTGGAAAAGGCATGATGCGCAAGGCCGGCCGCGGTCGATAGTGGATAATTACATCCATCATTAATGTGTTTATAGAGGATTGAGCATGAACGAATGGCATAACGAATCTAAAGTAAAGGCGAAGTGAACAAAAAGATCATTACTTTGATCGTCATGTTGGCTGCCGCTACTAGTTTGGCGATTTTGTTTGCATTGGTAGCTGCCCACACTGGTTACGTATTCGGTTAATCGGTATTCATGACTAGCCATCGCCAACCTGCAGTATTTGCTGGCCATGGTAGTCCAATGTATGCCATTGAGCCCAACCGCTATACGGCGGCTTGGACTGCTCTCGGTAAATCGCTAAAGCGCCCAGACGCAATCTTAGTCATTTCAGCGCATTGGGTAACCCGAGGCACTTGGGTTACTGCAATGAGCCAGCCAAAAACAATTCATGATTTTGGCGGCTTCCCTCAAACTCTCTTTGAAATTCAATACCCAGCTCCTGGTAGCCCCGCTTTAGCTGATCGCATCCAGGAGTTATTGAGCGTTCCAGTAGTGCTCGAAGAAAACGAGTGGGGTATCGATCATGGTGCCTGGTCAGTATTGAAGTACATGTATCCCAATGCAGATGTGCCGGTAGTCCAGTTAAGTCTTGATGGGTCTATGTCCGCTAGGCAGCATTACGATTTAGCCAAGCAATTACGCCCTTTGCGCGACGAAAATATTTTGATTGTCGCTAGTGGCAATGTTGTTCATAACTTGCGTACTATTCATTGGCAAGATGACGCTCAGCCTTATCCTTGGGCCAAAGACTTTAATGAATTTTTTATCTCCCAGATGGCTGCAAATCACCATGATCTTTTAATTGATTGGGAGCGTTATGGTGAAGCCACTCACCTCTCAATTCCAACTGCAGAGCATTATTGGCCTGCTTTGTATACCTTGGGCTTGCAAGAGGAGGGAGAGAGGGCTGCAGTATTTGTTGATGGCATCGAGATGAGCTCAATTAGCATGCTTGGCTTTACCGTCCAATAAGGAACAGATCATGTGGCTATCTATTTTGGCAATTTTCTGTGGCGCGGGTTTTGGTGCGCTACTCAGGGCAGCCTTTAACTTTTTAACTGTTAGCTCTGCTTCAATCATTCCGTTGGGTACACTGATTTCCAATATGGTGGGTGGTTACTTGATTGGCATTGCGATTGCCTTTTTTGGTAACAATCCCAACCTTTCGCCTGAATGGAAACTCCTGGTAGTGACTGGTTTTCTTGGGGGCTTAACCACTTTCTCTAGTTTTTCTGCTGAGGTTGTGACCTTTATGCAGCGCGGAGAATTTACCTGGGCGCTGGGCACTGCACTGCTACACCTAGTGGGCTCTCTAGTATTAACTTTCTTAGGTATTCTGACGTATCAAACCTTAAAATAAAAAAGGGAGCCATGTGCTCCCTTTTTTAAATAATCAAACGGTTTACTCTGGTTTGATATTAGCGGTTTTGACTACTGAGCTCCATTTGCTCGATTCGGATTTAATCAGCGCTGCAAAATCAGCCGGACTTCCGCCACCAATTTCATTGCCTTGCGAGAGCATGAGTTCACGTAGTTGTGGGTCTTTGAGAGCCTCATTGGCTGCAGCATTAAGCTTATCGATGATGGCTTTAGGCGTTCCCTTGGGAGCAATCAGGCCTTGCCAATTCAGTACCTCAACCTTTGGGTAGCCGGCTTCTGCAAAGGTGGGAACATTTGGAAGTAGTGGCGAGCGTTTTTTGCTGGTGATAGCAATTGGGCGCAACTTGTCTGCTTTAATGCTGGGCATGGCTGAGTACATTTGATCAAACATCATTGTGACATTGCCTGCCATGAGGTTGCCTGCCATGAGGTCGGTTAAACCGGCGGAGCCGCTTTTGTATGGCACATGAATCATATTGATGCCAGCACTTTGTTTAAATAGCTCAGCTGAGAGTTGGTGGCTTCCGCCAATACCGCCAGATGAAAAAGTGAGAGCGCCAGGTTTGGCTTTGGCTGCGGTGACAATGTCTTGTACGGTCTTGTAAGGGGAGCTTGGATTGACAACTAGTACCAATGGCCCTTTTTCGATTAAGACAATTGGTGTGACATCTGTCTCTGGGTCGTAACGTAAATTTCCAAACAAAGTTTTATTGACGGCCATGGGGGCAAAGTTACCCATACCAATGGTGTAGCCATCTGGTGCTGCACGAGAAATAAATTCTGTGCCGATATTGCCGCCAGCACCAGGCTTGTTATCAACAATGATCGGTTGCTTAAGGATCACACTCATTTTTTGAGCAATTTGACGGCTGCGAGAATCTGCGCCACCACCAGCACCATAAGGCACGATGAAGTTAATTGGTTTGGTCGGGAAGTTAGCCTGCGCAAGGGCAAGTGATGAGGCTAGCAAAGAAAAACTGGCTAATGATAGGGAGATGAATTTATTCAATGCAATCTTTGCCATGTTATTGATTCTTTCTTAAATAAAGCCCAGGATTCCTAGAAGCGCACCAAGCGCAATGAGATACAAAGGATGCCAACGTGTGAAAAAGGTAATAGTTATAGTGCCAATCGTCAATAGATAGGCGGCTAAGCTTTGATTAATTTGCCAAGCTGCGGACAGAACCAATCCCACCGCTAGCGCAGCTGCAGCAAACTGAATTGCTTGTTGCCGATCCTTATCTTGCATGCTCAGAATCGATTTTTGCAAAAAATAAATCATGATGGAAGAAGGCCATGAGATAGCTAGCGTGGCAATTGCAGCCCCCAGAACGCCCCCAACATTCCAGCCAATTAAGGTGACTGTCATCAGGTTAGGTCCTGGTGCGGCTTGGGCAATTGCAAAGTAGTCTGAGAAAGTCTGAGCATTAATCCAATGCTCTTGATTCACCGATAAGTCATAAAGCACAGGAAGGAGTGCATTAATTCCGCCAAATGCAACTAAAGAAAAAGCAGAAAACTTGATAAATAAGCTGATCAGGGCGCTCATGATCTTTTCGCCTTTTTCCAGGCTAGAACGATAGCCAGGGGTGAAGCTATTAATACAACCCAGCCTAATCCTAAGTGAAAGCAGGTTGCTAATACGATCACCAAAACAATCACAGCGAGCATTGGCGGATATTTCAGTTCGGTGCGCATCATCTTAAAACCCGTGCTAGCAATCAAGCCAACGCCAACCGCAGAAACGCCTCTGAGCATACCCTGAACAATTGGCATATAGCTATAGTGCTCATAGAGCACTGCTAACAACAATAAAAGTGCAACAGGGCCAAGCATTAAACCTAGTACTGCGGCAATGGCCCCCGGTATACCAGCGAAACGACTGCCGACACAGACTCCTAGGTTAACGATGTTGGGTCCAGGAACAATTTGGCAGATGCCGAGCATCGCACTAAATTCTTCTGCGGTCAGCCATTTTTCTTGTTCAACAATGGTGCGGCGCGCCCAAGGCAGCACGCCACCAAAGCCAGACATACCTATCTTGCTAAAACCAATAAAGAGTTCTTTTGGCGTGAGCTTTTTCAAAATTATTGAAGCTTAAAGGGGTGAGGGGCCGGCTTATTGTCGAGCCAAGCCTCTAGTGTCTCGGTAATCCCTTTTGCGAAGGTTTCAAATATGGGTTCGGCAATAAAACCTAAGTGAGGAGTTACTAAAAGATTGGGTGTGTTGCGCAAAGGATCTTTTTTAGGAAGCGGCTCGATATCAAATACATCCACAGCAGCTTGGCCTGGTCGACCGGCTGCCAAAGCATTTTGTAGATCCCCCATATGAATAAGCGCTGCACGTGAGGTATTTACCAAAATGGAATCTGGGCGCATTAAAGCCAATTGATCTTTGCTAATTAAGCCTTTAGTGCCCGGCCCAGCTACGAGATGCATCGATACAATCTTAGAAGTTGATAGCAGTTCATCTAAGCTGACGGCTTTTGCATTTTCAGCAGCAGCCCGCTCTGGTGTCATGCGTGGACTCCAAGCAACTACCTCCATGCCAAATGCAGCACCTACACGCGCAACCCGACTACCAATAGCGCCAAGACCCATGATGCCAAGACGCTCACCAGAGAGCATTGGTAAAACAGATAAATGATCGCGCCAGCCACCTGATGCTATCAGCTTGTTTTCCTCTATTAGGCGCTTTGATGCACCTAGAATAAGAGCCCAGGTGAGTTCCGCAGTGGTTTCTTTAGAGGGGCCTCCTGGTGAGCAGGCAATTGGAATGTTGCGTGCTACAAGAGCTGCAGTATCCAAGGTGCCATTCCGTTCGCCGGTGAACATCAGAAATTTAAGCCTTGGTAGACGTGCAATCATTGCCTCATTAAATGGAGAGCGATCACGCACGATTGCAATAGCATCGGCATCTTTAACTGCTTCATAAAGGGCTTCATCTCGTAAAGGCTCGTGATGAATAACCAGATTGGCTTGCTTTTCTAATTTCTCCCAATTGGAGAAACGACGAAGGGCGCGCTCATAGTCCCCTAGAACAACGATGTTTGGTAAAGATGGCATTGGAATACTTCCCTTTAATTTAGTCAGGTGTGCAAAGACTGAGAATTTGCTTGAGATCAGAAGCTTGCCCTAATTTCCAGAGTGCAGAAATGAGTTGGCGAGTCTTCTCTTTGCCAATGACTGGCTCTGCCAAACTGGTGAACTTTTGCTCAAGGTTGGCATCGCTCATTGGATTTTCAACAGAACCAATCGCATTTTTAACGAAGATATGGACTTCTTTGCCATCCTTCAGGAAGGCTTTGACATCAACAGAAGCTTCACTAATAGAAGTATCAGTCGTTGCATTGACTTTGGCTCGCAGAGCCACAACATCAGGGCGATTAACAATGTCATCGGCGTATTCGCCTTCGCCAGCTTGTCCGAAGATGAGGCCAACAGCGCAACCGTGGTACACACTAAATTTACCCTCTAGACCATCCTTGGGAGTTTTCTTGCCAGTCAACTCAAGCACGAGTGGGTGAACGCGTAATTCAATGCGCTCGACGTCTTCTGCTTTCACTCCTTGAGCGCGTAGTTGTGCGCAGGCATCAATAGCAGGGTGAATCACAATACCGCAGGCAAATGGCTTGTAGGTATTTAAAGAAATTTCAAATGACTTACCAAGGGCGCGATCAATTTCCGCCCAATCACACTTGGTAGAAACAGTTTGCATGTAGCCGCGTCCAGCTTCGAGTGCTTTGGGGCTAGCAGTAAAGCCGTGCTTTGCCAACAATGCAGAGAGTTGGCCGGCCCGTGCCGCACCACCTGGATGGAATGGTTTAGTCATGGTGCCAAACTGCTCACGCATACCCACAGGTTGTGAAGCCGCGATACCCAAAGCCATCGTTGTTTTCTGAAGATCAAGACCCATCATTCGTGAGCAAGCTGCTGCCGAACCAAGCATGCCAGTTGAGCCAGTGATATGCCAACCGCGGTGATAGTGATCAGGGTACATTGCATTACCAACACGGCAAGCTACATCGATACCTAAAATTAGTGAGTCAATAATTTGACGACCATTGGCATTGATGTGCTCGCCAAGTGCCAGAATTGCTGAGGCTACTGGTCCTGCTGGGTGGATCACGGTTTTTAGGTGGGTGTCATCAAAGTCAAAAGTGTGTGAGCTAATGCCGTTAATTAGAGCAGCGCCACTCATATCGACTTTATCTTTACGACCCAAGATGCTGGCTTGAGCAGCTGGCTGAAATTCTCGAATAGCGGCCAATGAGGATTCAACGCTCTCATGATTAGCAGCGCCAATAGCGCAGCCGAGCCAATTTAAAAAAGTACGATGAGCTTCGTGATCTACTTCAGGGGTCCAGCCTTGGCTTGGATGGGATGTAACAAACTCCGCCAAAATTTTAGTGACTGGCGGTGCGTTTAAATCAGCTGCTGCGGCAATAGCGTGAGACATATTTTTCCTAATATTTAATGATTGAGTAATGTTTATTCCAGTTCAATATGGCGATCTTTGGCAACTTTGGCCCAACGTGCAATATCTTCTTTGATGTAATTGCCAAACTGCGGTGGTGTCATAGGCATCAGAGTCATTGCCTCGCTTGACATCTTTTCTGAGAAGTCTGGTAGCGCCAACACTTTATTGAGTTCAGCATTAAGTTTGGTAACAATCGTAGGAGGTAGGTTGGCTGGGCCTACTACGCCGTACCACTGTTGACCATCAAAGCCGTTAAAGCCAAGTTCTTTGAAGGTCGGAATATTGGGTGCCGCAGGGTTACGTTTCGCACCTGTAACTGCAAGGCCACGTACGCGATTGGTATTCAGATAAGGGAGTGCAGCAAACAAAGTGGGGAGCATGGCTTGAGTTTGACCGGCCAGTAAGTCTGTGTAAGCAGGGCCAATGCCGCGATAAGGCACATGCACCATGAATATTCCAGCCGCTAGTTTTAGTTGCTCCATACCAAGATGGGTGAAGGTACCAGGACCAGCAGAGCCATAGCTTAATTTCGCTGGATTCTTTTTGGCGTAATCCACAAACTCCTTGAAGTTTTTAATCGGTAAATCTGGATTGATGATTAATACGTTTGGAGTTGCGCCGATCATACCAATTGGAGTGAAGTCTTTGATCGCGTCATATGGCAGGCGGCGAATTGCAGGATTGGTGCCGTGTGTACCAACATACGCAATCATGAGCGTGTAGCCATCTGCTGGTGCTTTAGCGGTCGCTTGTGAAGCAATGGCTCCACTACCACCCATGTTTTCCACAATGACGGGTTGGCCGATAGAGCGAGAAAGTTTCTCCGCTACAGCGCGGGCAATATTATCTAAACCTCCCCCAGCAGCAACAGGGGCGATAAGTTTAATAGGTTTGACTGGGTATGTAGCAGTTTGTGCTTGAATGCTCAAACTCGTTACCAAGCCTGCTAGGGCGAATAAAAAGGATAAAATAATCGGCTTTTTTTGCCGATTATTGGTTTTAGACATGTGGTTTTAGACATGTCTTCAGGTCCAGTTTATTTTTGTTAATGTAAACAGCCTGACAATTTTACTATTTGTAGCAAGTAAAGGTGGTGGTGGGTTTCTTAGACCGCCTTGAGTTTTTTGCGGATTGAGCGCTCTATAGGGATTGAGTCCAAATTGGGTTCAAGGGCTTCGCGCTCGTCAAATACAAAGCAGCTTCCTTGGTAGTGCGCAGAGCCTACCTCTTCAAAGTACTTCAGAATGCCGCCTTCAAGCTGGTAGCTGTGTTCCATGCCAATTTCACGCATATAAAGACCAGACTTTTCACAACGGATGCCGCCGGTACAAAAACTGACTAGAGTTTTGTCGGCCAACTCTTCTTTGTGGGCAGAAATTGCAGCTGGAAATTCCGTAAATTTCTCGATATTGAAATGTAAGGCATTTTCAAAGGTGCCGTAATCCACTTCAAAAGCATTCCGAGTATCAACCATGACTACTGGACGACCCAGGTCATCTGTGCCGCGATCAAGCCATTCTCGTAATTTTTTAGGAGAAATAAAATTGGCGCGACCCTTTTTTGGCTGAATCGTTGGATGATTCATGCGAATAATTTCATTCTTTAGCTTGATCAGCATCTTTTTGAAGGGCTGATCATCGGACCAACTCTCCTTAGCCTCTAGAGGCGCAAAACGGGGGTCGGTGCGTAACCAATCTAAAAATCCTCGCAATGCATCTGGTTTGCCTGCAAGGAACATATTGATGCCTTCACCTGTGAGCAAAATGGTGCCTTTGAGCTCTCTCGTATTGCATTGCTCGAGTATTTTGGCGCGCAACTCTGGCAAGCCGTCTAGACTTACAAATAAATAGGCTGCGATATTCAAAATAGACTTCATGGTTTCTCTCATTAGGCAAGCCCCCATATTATCGAGCAAACAGCCTCTGGGGGTGGTAATCTAAAGGCCTAACTAAAAGTAAAAGGAGACAATCCATGCAGGATTTATCAAAAATGGCCGCTAGAGCCTGTTTTAAAACACTCTTGACTGTATTGGTGGCGGCGGGAATCAGCAACCTAGCTTTAGCTCAAACAGCCGCCTCTGGGGCTTGGCCTACGCAAAAACCGATTCGTTTGATCGCCGTCTTCCCTCCAGGGGGCTCCGTTGATCAGGTTGCCCGTATTTTAGCGCCTGCCTTGCAGGGCGAACTTAAGCAAAACGTCATCGTAGAAAACGTTGGTGGAGCATCTGGAGTGATTGGCACTTCTGCAATGACGCGTTCTGATCCTGATGGCTACACATTTGCAGTCGTTTTTGATACTCATGGAGTCAATCCAAGCCTCAAAGACAAGCTTCCTTATGACACCATTAAAGACATCTCACCGGTCATCTTGGTGGGGACTTCACCAATGGTGTTGGTGGCCAGTAAAAAATCCGGTATTACTAGCTTCAAACAATTGGTCGAGCTGTCTAAAACTGGTAAGCAATTTAGCTACGGATCGATTGGTATTGGCAGCTTAGGTCATTTGGCGATGGCTCGCTTGGCTAAGCAAGCTGGCTTTGACTGGAATCACATTCCTTATCGTGGTGGGGGGCCTTTGATGCAGGATGTTTTGGGTGGCCAGGTTGAGTTAGCAGTAGGTTCTGAATTTTTGGTCAAGCCTCATATTGAAAGTGGTGGTGTTGTGCCTTTGGTTATTACTACAGCCAAGAGATCTCCAGCATTGCCGAATGTTCCAACGATTGCTGAAAGCGGTTTCCCTGGGTTTAGTGCGCCTGCATGGTGGGCTGTTCTCGCTCCAGGGAAAACACCCCCCGTTATAGTGGATTCAATGAATAAGGTTCTGAATAAAGTTCTCAAATCGCCTGCAGTTGCCGCCAAATTCAAAGCGCAAGGCATCGAAATCGTCGGCGGATCTCCAGAGACTTTGCGTGATTTCATCGGTAAGCAAATTGCGATCTGGGGCAAGTTTGTGATTGAAAACAATATTAAAGAAACTGGCCAATAGAAAGTCCATATGTTTGAACGTTTAATTCCTTATCAGCCCATGGATTTAGCGGAGCCAGCTGAGTTGGTTGCTGCGATTCGTAAAAGACGCGGTGGCCAATTCATCAATTTGGATCGCATGCTTTTGCATAGCGTGCCGATTGCTGAAGGCTGGAATCATTTCATTGGTGAGATTCGCAACAATCTTTCGCTGAATCCGAAGTTGCGTGAGTTGGCAATGTGCGGCGTAGCAGTTTTGAATGGTGCCGAGTATGAATTTTTTCACCATGCGCCACCCTTTAAAAAAGCAGGTGGCACTGAAGAGCAGGTTCAAGCAATTCGATTAATTGGTCAAGCAAGCTTTCCGCGTAATCTTTTCTCAGCAGTGGAAAACGATGCTGCCGATCTTACCTTTCAGATGACTCGTAACATCAAGGTTGATCCAGAGTTAATGAAGCGTTTGCAAAAGGCTTTGGGTAGCACCGATACGGTTGAATTAGTCACCGTGATTGCAGCATACAATATGGTGTCACGCTTTTTGATTGCCTTGGACGTCAACCCAGAAGACTATCCGCCAGCTTAAGAGTAAGATGATTCGCAATATTTAGACCATTATTCCGGGGATAGCTACATCTGATGGTGCTGGTGTGAAATTGCGTCGCAGTTTAGGTGGTCAGCAGCAATTACGGCTTGATCCTTTTTTGATGCTCGATGAGTTTTCATCGAACGATCCGAATGATTACGTAGCTGGGTTTCCGGCTCATCCGCATCGGGGCTTTGAGACGGTTACTTACATGCTTGAAGGCTATATTGCATGAGGATCACTTGGGTAATCAAGGGCACTTGAAGACGGGTGGAGTGCAATGGATGACGGCAGGGCGCGGCATCATTCACTCAGAAATGCCGCAACAAGTCAGTGGCGCCATGCGCGGCTTTCAGCTTTGGATCAATCTGCCAGCTAAAGAAAAAATGAAGCCAGCCGGATATCAAGATATCCAAGTCGAAGATATTCCAAAGCAAGCCTTGACTAATGGTGGCTCCGTCAAAATTATTGCGGGCACCTATGCGGCAGATGGCAAGACGGTTACTGGTCCGATCCAAGGAATCACTACAGCCCCATTATTTTTTGACGTGCAATTACCGCCCAATGGCGAGTTTGAACAAGCGATTTCCGAAGAACTCAATGCTTTTATCTATATTTATGAGGGTGGCCTTGAGATTGGCGATCCCTTGAAGTCGGCTCCGAAGCAGGCTGCAATTGTTCTGGGCGAAGGCGATCTGCTCAAAGCCAAAGCAAGCTTAGCTGGCGCGCAATTTATCGTGCTAGCTGCTTTACCTTTGCATGAGCCTATTGTGCAGTACGGCCCCTTTGTCATGAATACTCGCGCAGAAATTGAGCAGGCCATTGATGATTATCAAAATAATCGTTTTGTGATTTCCTAGGTGACCACAATACAAACGCTTCAATGGCATGAAGGCGAACAACTGTGCTCTGCTCGATGGCATTCAGAAAACGGTATCGCTCCTCACCAAAAAATCCAGGTCGTTGACGACACTCTGACAGCAGATGTAGCTTATCGTCTTGCATGCGAAGGCAATGCCCTGCTTTATCGTGGCGACTTTCAGAATGCGAGACAGCTTTTGCAGGCCATGGTCCGTAGGATTGACAAACCCTCTAAAAAATCAACGCGGGCATATAGATTTACCAAAGAAAAATCAAAGAGCCCTCTCGATATTTTTAATATGCATCGTCTGAGTCAGTCACAGCGGGCCCGCATTTTGGGAATGCTACTGATTCAAATTAATGCTGATCACACGATCTCTTTAAGGCGCGCACCTGATGTAGCACGGGCCTGCTTCGAGGCTTATGGGAAACAAGAGAGCTCTTATGTCATCTCTCTGCGAGAGTTGCTAGGTGTGATTAGCGCCCATGAATGGCGCAAGAAGGGTGTTCCCATTCTGGCTAGAGATGATGAAGAGATTCGTATTCATCCGCACTATGGAGTGTTTTCACCGATACGAGGCGAATATATTGAACTTGTTCTTAAGGCGCCACTACCAACTGCGCTCCAAAAAAACTCTATCGCCTTTGATATCGGCGTAGGCACAGGCGTATTGTCGGTGGTTCTGGCAATGCGAGAGGTGAAGAAGATCATTGCTACCGATTTAAATGAGCGTGCTATCACTTGTGCGCAAGCAAATGTTGCTCGCTTTCATCTTGAAAATCACATCACAATTTTGAAGGCCGATCTATTTCCTGAAGGTAAAGCATCTCTAGTTGTTTGTAATCCACCTTGGTTGCCAGCGCGCCCAAGCTCTGCACTTGAGCATGCCATCTATGATCAGGATAGTCAGATGCTCAAAGGATTCTTGAATGGCCTTAACAACCATCTTTTAGAGGGTGGTGAGGGTTGGCTCATCCTCTCGGATTTAGCAGAGCATTTAGGTTTGCGCGCGCGATGAGTTGCTCAATTGGATTGAAGTCGCTGACTTAAGGGTTCTTGGTCGTATTGATACCAAACCAACCCATCACAAAGTATTTGATGAATCAGACGCTCTGCATTCAGCAAGATCTGCTGAGGTGACTTCTCTCTGGCGCCTAGGATTAAAAACCGAGCTTGGATAAGCAAACCCCTCTAAAACATCAGAGGAGTTTGCTTTAATTGGTGGAGAGGGCGGAATTCGAACCCGCAGATATTCTTGATTTTGTTGGGCTCTACAACTAAGCAGCCAAAATATTGTCTTAAGTTTAATTATCGAATTTATCAGTAGATTTAAATAGCAGTTTAGAATTTTCCAATTCCTCCTCTTTTTACTAAAATCCGAACCGCTAATTTGGGGCATATGATCATTGCTTCGGCAGAACGAATTTGTGATTTCTGTTGAAATTGTTGAATTAGTAGGAGTTCTGATGGCGGTAAAGTTAAATCCAATTAAGCGTCTAAATTATGTGCTTATTGCTAGCATTATCCTTGGCGAAGCGCTGATCATGCTAATCCTAAGAAATCTAGAGAGCATGCCTTTTCTGCTTAATATGCTTCTTGATGTAATCATGCTCTCAATAATTACTATTCCAGTCGTATGGTGGACTGTAACTAAGCTAATGAATAGTTATCTTGATACGATTACAGAACGTGAAAATCAGATGCTCTCGGCTCTCAATGCCCTAGCTACAGCAAAAGATAATGAAACAGGAAGTCACATTATTCGGACGCAAAAGTATGTAAGAGTCCTTGCGACTCGTTTAAGAAATATGGGCTATCACGTAGAACTTTTAACTGATGCTCAGATTGATAAACTTGTGCAAGTCGCACCACTACATGACTTGGGGAAGGTGGGTATTCCAGACCATATCCTAAAAAAAAGAAGGGCGCTTAACAGAGGATGAGCGTCGATTGATTTATACTCATGCCATGATTGGCGAGTCAATTTTATCGACCGCAAAATCGGAGGACGCTGAGTCAGATTTGATTCCAACCGCTATAAAAGTTGCAGGAGCTCATCACGAAAAGTGGAATGGGTCCGGCTATCCTCGGGGCTTAAGTTAAGTCATGAGGATATACCGCTAGAAGCAAGGATTATGAGTGTGGCAGATGTGTTCGATGCTCTCATTAGCGATAGGTCATATAAAAAAGCTGGAGTCTTGAAGAAGCCTCATCTGAGATTATCAAGAATAGCGGGATTGCATTTGATCCAAATCAAAAAGCCTTGTAGATCTAAAAGATCTGATTATCTAAAATAGTGCTTATAAAGATTATTGATTAAATATACCTTCATTAAGGCGCCTAAATACTAATTCATGTCTGAAGACAAATTTACGCAAGGCCGATGAAAAGTTAATATTAAATGCGAGGTTGTTTTGTTGGGGTTAACTAATGTCTTCTAAATTAAATTCAGTACTTCGTTTTGTAAAATTAAAACAGTACTACGATCTATTCGTTGTCTATTCGTTGGTAGGAAAAAATTAGACTGCATTTCCGAAGGCTTGCTTGAGAAGATAATGCTCAATTGGAGCGAAGATCTTTTGGTGTCAGTAGGTGACTTAATTGCTTCAAATAGTGAATTAGGTTCTCAATCTACACTCCAGCATCACATACGAGGTTTATTTGAACTTGGTCTTATTAACTATCAGGATAGCGAGGACCGTCGTGTCAAGTTACCAGTCCCTTCTGCTAAGACAGTTAAGTATTACGAAGGTATTACGAAGAACTTTCTTTCTATCTACAAAAATGTTTTGAAGATCCCAGTTTTGATCACAATGATCCAAAAGCTATTTTGATTGCATCAGACCTTCTAAGTCAGGCCTATCTTGAGGCGCAAAGAAGTGCAATTACTGCTTTTGCTGATGCCGAGAAAGTCGTAGAGGTTGGCAAGTCGTTTAGAGAAATTGCAGAAGGCGTTTGTCATGCTATCGCCTCTCAGGATTTATATATTTGCGTTTATGTCGGACTCTTAACTACTGAATTTAATAAATCGCTGCAAATGGTGGCGGTTGATGGAGAGGCAAAAGGCTATGGCAAGTCGTTATCTTTGAGTTGGGACCCTAATAGCGTTTATGGATCTGGTCCAACGGGCATTGCACTTCGATCTGGAGAGCCTGTCGTAATGTCTGATACGGAAATGGCGTCTAACTTTGGTCCTTGGGTTTCAAATGCAAGATTATTTGGTATCAGAAGTAGCCTTTCCGTGCCTTTAGTAGCCGATGGCAAAAACATTGGCATTCTCATAGTCTATTCAAAAGAACCCTCATCTTTTGGCCCATCTGAAATCTTTATCTTTAAGAAGTTGGCTAAAAAGTTGGCTGGAGCTGTAAATCTGTAATGCCTTCAACATTGTCAGGGATTTGGTTTCCAAAAGCTGTCCAAAAGCTGTCTAACTAGGGCAAAAACAGGCTTTTTTTTAAAAAGATATTTTTGAAAGTTTAAAAAATAGAAATCCCTTAAAAATCAAGGGCTTCTATTTTCTAATATGGTGGAGTCGGCGGGAATCGAACCCGCGTCCGCAAATCCTCCACAGCAAGTTCTACATACTTAGTCATATCATTTAATTTAGCCAGCTAGTCACAGATTGACATGTTCCACGCTGACGATTCACTCAGTTTTCGTACCAATCCTCGTGACGCGAAATGGTCTTATCTCTTGTAAATGACCCTGATGTAGCTTACGCTACCTGACCCAAGAGAGAATCAGTTCAGGGGCAACCGCAATTAAGCGGCTAGTGCGTAACGTTCGTCGTTAGCAGTTATTACATTCCCATTGATTTACGAGATAACGGGTCCTCGGTATGCCCTTGATGCTTTGTAATCCACGTCGAAACCATGTCGACCCCAGAGTTTATGCATAAGAGGTTCTATTTTAAGGCTGATGGCCAGCAATTGCTGATATCTTTTGGCTTATCCCTACTTTGGGAAGATAATTTCTAGCAAATCGAGTGGGCTATTAATGAGGAAATCCGCGCCCCAAGCTTCTGGAGGCTCTTTGCAGCCGCAATAGCCATAAGCTGCTGCAACCGTTTTCATACCTGCTGCCTTGCCAGCAATGACGTCTCTAATATCGTCGCCAACATATAGCGATTTTGTAGGATCAATTTTGGCGATTTTGGCCGCGTGTAAGATGGGCTCAGGGTGTGGCTTGGAGTGTGGGGTAGTGTCACCAGAAACGGTTGAAATAGCTCTTTGGCTCAGACCCATGAGTTCAGTGAGGGGTTTTGGTAAAGCGCTCGCTTTTGTTCGTTACGATGCCCCAAGGAAGGCTGGCATGCTCCATTTGCTGGAGGAGATGTTCCATGTCGTCAAATAATTTGCTCTCCACTAGCAGGGCTTTTTCGTAATTAGCGAAAAATTCATCCCGCAAGGCGATGAAACTCGGGTGATCCGCACCGATTCCAAAGGCGCCTTCCAGTAAGCCACGCGCCCCTGCCGATGCATAGGGCCTCAAAAATTCATAGGGCTTGGGCAATAAGTTACGTGCTGTCAGGAGCTTATTGGTAGCCGCTACCAGGTCTGGGGCGGTATCCGCTAGAGTGCCATCCAGATCAAAGAACACCCCATCATACGGACTTTGCAAACCCTGATTCATTTGCGCACTGCGATCATGTAATTTACGTCGACAGCGTCACTCAGGCTGTAGATCTGAGTAAACGGGTTGTAGTTCAGGCCCTTCATGCCAATCATCTCTAAACCAGCATGTCGTGTGAAAGCCGCTAATTCAGAGGGCTTAATGAATTTGGTGTATTCGTGAGTGCCCTTAGGGAGTAGTTTAAGTATGTACTCTGCGCCAATAATCGCAAATAAGTAGGACTTGGGGCTGCGATTTAAAGTGCTAAAAAACAATGTGCCACCAGGTTTGCATAATTTTGCACAGGCTCGAACAACTGAGGCTGGATCTGGAACATGCTCCAACATTTCCATGCAAGTCACCACATCGTATTGCTCAGACTGTTCGTCTGCCAATGCTTCTGCTGAGATGGATCTGTAGGTGAGATTTGCACCAACTTCCAATGCATGTAACTCTGCAACCTTCAGTGCTTTTTCAGATAAATCAATGCCAGTGGTATCTGCGCCTGATCGGGAAAGGGATTCTGCCAAGATGCCACCACCACAACCAATATCAATCACTTTCTTGCCCTCTAAATTGACAAAGGATTTAATCCAATTGAGTCTCAAAGGATTGATGGCATGCAGCGGCTTGAATTCGCTATTGGGGTCCCACCAACGATGGGCTAGGGCGCTAAATTTGGCGATTTCAGATTGATCAACGTTCATATATTTACTTTGGTGGCGCAGTTCTGTAGGGCTAAGTGTGAATATAGCGGAAATAAAAAAGCCCGCTAGAAGCGGGCTTTTTTACAAGTAAAAAGAATTACTTAGCTGTACCAACAACTTCGATGTCTGTACGGCGGTTCTTAGCGCGGCCTTCAGCAGTTGCGTTTGATGCAACTGGATTGCTCTTGCCTTTTGATTCTGTGTAGATGCTGCTATCGTCAACACCCTTGCTTACGAGGTATGTCTTAACAGATTGTGCACGACGCTGACCGAGGGCCATGTTGTATGCATCAGTACCGATGCTGTCTGTGTTACCAACAGCGATGATTACTTCTAATTTGATTTTGTGCAAATCAGCAGCGATCTTGTCTAAAGTAGCTTTGCCTTCTGGTTTTAAGTCAGACTTGTTGAAATCATAAAGAGTATCAGCTTGCAAAGTGATTTTGCTTTGGCTAACACCAGCAGCAGCAGGAGCTGCAGTCAATGCACCATCACAACCCTTAGCTGCAGTAGCAGGTGTCCAGTTGTTATCACGCCAGCACAATGTGCCGTCGCCGTTTTTCCAGTTAAGGGCGCCGTCGCCGTTTTGCCAGTTATCAGAAGCCATTGCTGCAGATGCAGAAACGGTAATAACAGAAGCGAGCAATACTTTTAGGGTTTTGTTCATTTTTAGTCCTCAAAAATCTCTTTTTTAATTAAAGTCAAACTTAAATGTAATTCGCCCTACCTTGAAACAAATACTGCAAAGCGACACATCTCAATTTCGTACAAACTGACAGAATCTTAGCATAGGGCTCCTCAGTCATCAAAATGATATTATTTCTAGATGGAACAAGCCGCTAAAGAAACACTACCAATATCCCTTGAAGACGAAATGCGGCGGTCCTATTTGGACTACGCAATGAGCGTCATCGTCGGCAGAGCCCTGCCAGACGTGCGTGACGGCCTCAAACCGGTTCACCGCCGGGTCTTATTTGCGATGTATGAATTAAACAACGATTGGAACCGAGCTTACAAAAAATCTGCCCGTATAGTTGGCGATGTAATCGGTAAATACCACCCCCATGGCGATTCTGCTGTGTATGACACGATCGTTCGTATGGCCCAGGATTTCTCTTTGTGCTATATGCTGGTTGATGGGCAGGGTAACTTTGGCTCTGTAGACGGCGATAACGCTGCTGCAATGCGGTATACGGAGATCCGTCTGCGCAAAATAGCCCATGAGCTATTGGCCGATTTAGATAAGGAAACGGTTGATTTTGGGCCAAATTATGACGGTAGCGAGAAAGAGCCCCTGATTCTGCCTGCCAAGGTGCCTAATTTGCTCATTAACGGCAGTTCTGGCATTGCGGTGGGTATGGCAACCAATATCCCCCCTCACAACCTGGATGAGGTGGTTTCGGCCTGTTTGCACGTTCTGCACAACCCAGATTGCTCCATTGACGAGCTGATTGAGATCATTCCAGCCCCTGATTTCCCTACTGCCGGCATTATTTATGGCGTTCAAGGGGTTCGCGAGGGCTATCGCACTGGTCGTGGCAGGGTCGTTATGCGGGCTAAAACCCACTTTGAAGACCTCGATAAAGGTGCTCGTCAGGCCATTATCGTTGATGAGTTGCCCTATCAAGTGAATAAAAAGAACCTTCTCGAGCGTATTGCCGAGTTGGTCAATGAAAAGAAAATTGAAGGTATCTTGGATTTGCGTGACGAGTCGGATAAATCCGGCATGCGCGTTGTCATTGAGCTCAAGCGCGGTGAAGTGCCTGAAGTTGTTCTCAATAATTTGTATAAGAGTACTCAGTTACAAGATAACTTCGGCATGAACATGGTGGCATTGGTAGATAACCAGCCACGCTTGTTGAACTTGAAGCAAATGCTAGAGTACTTCTTGCAGCATCGTCGCGAAGTGGTGACACGTCGCACGATTTTTGAATTACGTAAAGCGCGTGAACGTGGTCACGTCTTAGAAGGTTTGGCAGTTGCACTGGCCAATATCGATGAGTTCATCGCGATAATTAAAGCTGCTGCTAATCCAGTCATCGCTAAACAAGAGTTGATGGGTAAAGCATGGGATTCATCGATGGTGCGTGAGATGTTGGCACGTGCTGAGACCGAGACTCCTGGTAGCCGAAACGCCTATCGACCTGAAGGTTTGTTGTCTGAATTTGGTATGCAAACTACTGGTTTGTATCGTCTTTCAGATAGTCAAGCGCAAGAGATTTTGCAAATGCGCTTACAGCGTTTGACTGGTCTTGAGCAAGATAAGATTGTTAACGAGTACAAAGAAGTGATGGCAGAAATTTCTGACTTGCTTGACTTGTTAGCAAAACCTGAACGCGTCACACAAGTGATTGAGAACGAACTCAAAGAAGTTCAGTCTGAATTTGGTGCAACAGGAAGTGATAACGGTCGTCGTTCATTTATTGAAATGAATGCAACCGAACTCTTCACGGAAGATTTAATTACGCCGCAAGATATGGTGGTCACGCTTTCTCACACTGGTTATATGAAGAGCCAGCCATTAAGCGAATATCGTGCACAAAAACGTGGTGGTCGCGGCAAGCAAGCTGCTGCAACCAAAGATGAAGATTGGATTGATACCTTATTTGTAGCCAATACCCACGATACGATTCTTTGCTTCTCTGATCGTGGTCGCATGTACTGGCTCAAGGTCTGGGAAGTTCCCCAAGGAAGCCGTACTTCCCGAGGCAAGCCAATCGTGAATATGTTCCCGTTGATTGAGGATGAGAAAATCACTGTAATTCTCCCGATCAAGGGTTACCAAGATGATCATTACGTCTTTATGGCTACTAGCTTGGGTACTGTGAAGAAGACTCGTTTGTCTGATTTCTCTAACCCACGTAAGGCCGGCATCATTGCGGTTGATCTCAATGAAAATGACTTCTTAGTAGGCGCGGCAATTACCGATGGCCAACACGATGTGATGTTGTTTTCTGATGCTGGTAAGGCAGTGCGCTTTGATGAAAACGATGTTCGCCCAATGGGTCGTACTGCGCGTGGTGTGCGTGGTATGAATCTTGGTGATGGTCATCAAGTGATTGCAATGTTGGTTGCTCCTGCTGAAGCTGCAGAGGGGTCTGTTGCCGCTGAGGCTGCAGTAGCTGATGTAGATGGCGGATCCATTCCAAGTAGCGTATTAACCGCCACTGAAAATGGTTACGGTAAGCGCACACCAATCGCTGAATACACTCGTCATGGTCGTGGCACAAAGGGCATGATCGCGATTCAGACCTCGGAGCGAAATGGCAAAGTGGTTGCCGCTGCCTTGGTTTCGCCGGAAGATCAAATTATGTTGATCACTACTGGCGGTGTTCTAGTGCGCACGCGCGTTTCAGAGATTCGAGAGATGGGACGTGCCACACAAGGCGTTACTTTGATTAACGTTGATGAAGGTACTCGCTTGTCTGGCTTGCAGCGTATTGCAGAGAGTGATTCTGATGACGAGGGCGATACCGATGAGGTAGAGGATTCAGATGTATCTGCCGATCCAGCAACGGATTCTAATTCTGATGCGGCAGGTGACGCGTAAGGCGTCACCGTAGAAAAAGCGACTAGTTAAATCATGACTTTTGACCGCCGCATCTTTAATTTCGCAGCGGGGCCTGCTACTTTGCCTGAAGAGGTGTTGAAACAGGCGGCTGATGAAATGCTTAATTGGCGTGGACTTGGTACTAGCGTGATGGAGATTAGCCATCGCAGCAAAGAATTCATGGAAGTGTATGAAGAAACTTTAAAAGATCTTCGCGCTCTCATGAATATTCCTGAGACCTATGAAATCTTGCTTTTACAAGGTGGCGGCCTTGGTCAAAATGCGGCTATTCCGATGAATCTTATGCCTTTGGCCAAGAATGGCCCTAGGGCAGATTTTTTGGTGACTGGAGTTTGGTCTGAAAAGTCATTTAAGGAAGCGCAGAAATATGGCAACGCTCATTTAGCGGCGTCTTCTGCAACTGAAAAATTCAATACGATTCCAGCCAGATCGACTTGGCAGTTATCCAGCGATGCAGCGTATGTTCACTATTGCGCTAATGAAACGATTGGTGGCGTGGAGTTTCCAGATGTTCCAGATGTGGGTGACACTCCGCTAGTAGCTGATATTTCAAGCAACATTCTTTCTAAAGAAATAGATGTCAGCAAGTGCGCCGTTTGGTTTGGTGGTGCCCAAAAAAATATTGGCCCATCTGGCGTAACAATCGTGATTGTGCGCAAGGACTTGCTTGGTCATAGCATGGTTATTACGCCTACCATTTGGGATTGGTCTGTGCAGGCAAATACGCAGTCAATGATTAATACCCCGCCAACTTTTTCAATCTATATGGCTGGTCTTGGATTTAAGTGGTTGTTAAAACAAGGTGGCGTAAAAGCAATTGAAAAGCGCAATCAAGAAAAAGCGAATTTGCTCTACAACTTCTTAGATCAGAGTAGTTTGTATGAAAATCGAGTCACTAAAGAATATCGCTCGCGGATGAATGTGACTTTCTTCTTAAAAGATGAGAACCTCAATGCAGAGTTCTTGACTCAATCAAACGCTGCTGGTTTAGTGGCATTGCGTGGTCATAAGGCTGCAGGTGGCATGCGTGCCAGTATTTACAATGCAATGCCTATTGAAGGCGTCAAAGCTTTGGTGGAATTTATGCGTGATTTTGAAAGGCGGGCTTAATGAGTACTGAAGAGCAGCGCCTAGCGCCCATTCGCGACAAGATCGATTCCTTAGATGCGCAAATATTAGATTTGTTGACCCAGCGCGCCAAAGCAGCGCAAGAAGTGGGTCACATTAAGGGTGATTTCTTATCTCCTGTTTTCCGTCCGGAACGTGAACGCCAAGTGGTTGCCCGTCTCCAAGAAATTAACAAAGGCCCATTATTGCCAGATGGGATTGCCGCAATTTGGCGTGAAGTGATGTCCGCTTGCAGAGCCTTGGAGGCGCGTCAAACCATTGCTTTTCTTGGGCCAGCGGGAACATTTTCTGAACAAGCGGCACAAACCTATTTTGGTCATTCGATTGCAGGTTTGCCTTGCGCAAGTCTTGATGAGGTATTTAAGGCGGTAGAAAAGGGTGCGGCGCAATTTGGCGTGGTGCCGGTTGAAAACTCAAGCGAGGGCGCCATCTCGCGGACTTTAGATTTACTCTTGGATTCGTCGATGCGTATTAGTGGCGAAGTGGTCCTCCCAATTCGACATCATCTCCTAACCAAGAGCGGTAATTTGGATGGTGTCACCACTGTTTGCGCGCATGCTCAAGCACTTGCGCAATGTCAGCAATGGTTAAGTGTTCATGCCCCACAACTCAAGCGTCAGGCTGTCAGTAGCAATGCTGAAGCTGCTCGCTTAGCAGCCAATGACCCAAGTTTGGCGGCTATTGCTGGAGATCCAGCGCAAGAAGCTTATGGTTTGCAAGCAGTGGCGGCACAAATTCAGGATGATCCACACAACCGAACACGTTTTGTGGTGGTGGGTAACTATGCGTGTTCACCCACTGGTAAAGATCAAACTTCTTTGGTGCTTTCTGTGGATAACCAACCGGGAGCAGTACATCGTTTGTTAGCGCCGCTGGCTAAGCATGGTGTCTCGATGAATCGCTTTGAATCTCGTCCCGCTCGAAAAGGCACTTGGGAATATCATTTTTATATTGATATTGCAGGTCATGCAGATGATGTAAGGCTGGTGAAGGCTTTGGAAGAGTTAAAAGAAGTCGCTGCGTTTTATAAAAACCTAGGCTCTTATCCTCACTCTGCTTGAACAATTAAAGCAATTTTCCAGATTATTTATTTCATAGATCAGTAAAGCTCGCATGACCTCTAAGATTGGTTTAAAACATATTCATGCCATTGCGCCTTACGTCGGCGGTCGCCCGATTAGTGAAGTTGCGCGCGAATATGGTTTAGACGAGAGCAAAATTGTGAAGCTGGCTTCCAATGAAAATCCATTGGGTATGCCTAAGTCTGCACAAGAGGCGATGATTAAAGCGGCTAGTGATTTGGGTCGCTATCCAGATTCCAATGGTTTTGAATTGAAAAAAGTATTGGCAGAGCGCTTAGGGGTGCCAGCAGACTGGATCACCTTAGGAAATGGCAGTAATGACATTTTGGAGTTGGCTGCACGCGCAGTTGCCCACGCTGATGATGAAGTGATTTTTTCTAAACATGCCTTTGCCGTTTATCCGCTTGCTACGCAGGCGGTTGGCGCAAAGGCTATTGAAGTCTCTGCAACAGATGCTTATGGACATGATTTGCCAGCAATGCTCGAAGCTATAAAGATCTCAGGAGATAAAGCAAAGCTCGTCTTTGTGGCAAACCCCAACAATCCAACAGGAAGTTATTTGACTGCTGAAGAGATCGAAGATTTTTTAACGGCAGTCCCATCTCACGTAGTTGTCGTTTTGGATGAGGCGTACAACGAATACCTTACTCCAGAGCAGCGCTATGACGCAGTTGCTTGGGTTAAACGTTTCCCGAATATGATTTTGTCACGCAGTTTTTCGAAGGCCTATGGTCTTGCCGGCTTGCGTATTGGTTATGGTGTCGCGCAAACTCAACTAACCGATTTATTAAATCGTATTCGTCAACCCTTTAACGTTAATAGCTTGGCACAAGCCGCGGCAATTGCTGCTTTTCAAGACAAGACTTTCTTGCAGCAAGGATATGAGCTCAATCGTGCGGGTTATGAGCAGCTTACCAGTGCTTTTGATAGCTTAGGCCTCAAATACCTTCCATCTGCTGGAAACTTTGTTTTAGTAAAAGTGGGTGACGATGATCAAGCAGGTGCTCGAATAAATTTGGCCCTGCTCAAGCGCGGCATCATTGTTCGCCCAGTAGGGAACTACGGCTTGCCTCAGTGGTTGAGAATTTCTATTGGATTGCCGGGAGAGAACGCAGCATTCATCGAAGCTCTCAAGGCTATCCTGTCAGGGCACTAAGCATTAACTCATGACCATCATTAATCCATCAAGTAACTACGGCACTGTCACCATTGTGGGTGTTGGTTTGATTGGTGCATCTCTGGGTTTGGCTCTTAAGCAAGCGGGCGTTGTGAATACAGTATTGGGCGTTGGTCGTAGCAAACAAAATCTTGATCAGGCCCTCAAGATGGGAGCAATTGATGGTGTAGTGGATTTGGTAGAAGCCGCTAAGCAATCTGATGTGATTGTGCTTTGTGTTCCTGTGGCGCAAATGCGCGCAGCGTTTGAGGTGATGGAGCCTTGTTTAGAGCCTCGCACCATGATTACTGATGCCGGCAGTACAAAGGGTGATGTCATCTTGGCCGCTAAAGAGGTGTTGGGTAAAAAAGCCTGCCAATTTGTACCTGCCCACCCTATTGCGGGTGGTGCTCAGCATGGCGCTGCAGCTGCTAAAGCGGATTTATTCAAAGGCAAACAAACCATCATTTGCCCATTGCAGGAAAATTCTCCAGAGGACACTGCGCTAATCACTGGCTTTTGGGAGTCAGTTGGTTCGGAAGTGAAAAGGATTGGCGTGGTTCAGCACGATGCAATTTATGCGGCCGTTTCGCATTTACCGCATATCCTATCTTATGCTCTGATGGCTAGCGTTGTTAACTCTGAAGACGCTGAGCAAAAACTCAGTCATGTAGGTGCTGGCTTTAAAGATTTCACTCGTATTGCAGCCTCTAGTCCAGAAATGTGGCGCGATATTTGCTTAGGCAATCGCACTGCAATCTTGAAAGAGCTGGATCAATACCTGCTCATTGTTAATCACATGCGTAAATTAATTGCCGAAAATGATGGTGCTGGTTTAGAGAAATTATTTAATAAGGCGAGCAAAGCACGTTAAGATTTGGATGTTCTCTAATGAGTGGTTTGCCAGAGATTCGTGTTGGGCCATTAAAACGAGCGCAAGGCTCAATTGTTCTGCCGGGCTCTAAAAGTATTTCAAATCGCGCTTTACTCTTAGCGGCGCTTTCGAGCGGCACCACCACCTTAAAAAACCTTTTAGATGCTGACGACACTCAGGTGATGCGTAATGCGCTTTGCCAATTAGGCCTGTCAGTGACCGATCAGGCTAATCACGTTTGCGTAGTCGAAGGCTGCGGTGGTCAATTTCCAGTGCGCGATGCAGAGCTGTTTATGGGAAATGCCGGCACTGCAATTCGCCCTTTAACAGCCGCTCTAGCAATGCAGGGTGGTAACTATCGCTTGTCAGGTGTGGCTCGTATGCATGAAAGACCTATTCGAGATTTGGTCGATGGATTACGCCAAGTCGGAGCAAAAATTGATTACGAATTGCAAGAAGGTTATCCGCCTATCAAGATTTCCGCAGCAGAAATTCACATTCAAGATGTGATTCAAGTTCGCGGCGATGTTTCTAGTCAATTCCTCACGGCTTTACTCATGGCCTTGCCATTAGTGGCTAGCGAGCCAGTGTGCATCAAGGTGGTTGGTGAGCTGATTTCTCGCCCATACATTGATATCACCTTAAAGCTGATGGCGCGTTTTGGTGTTGTGGTTGAATGCCCTGATGCGCAATCATTCATCATTCCTGCAAAAATATCGGAGTCTGTATACAAGAGCCCGGGTCAATTATCAGTTGAGGGAGATGCCTCTTCAGCCTCTTACTTTCTGGCGCTTGGCGCCATTGGCAATGGTCCTGTGCGAGTTCTCGGTGTCGGCAAAGATAGTATCCAAGGAGATGTTGCATTTGCTGATGCACTGGCGTTAATGGGTGCCAACATTACTGCGGGTGAGGATTGGATTGAAGTTGCGGGCGTGAAAAATGCGAACGGCAAATTGAACGGTATTACTATTGATTGCACCGAGATTCCTGATGCAGCAATGACGCTTGCAGTAGCAGCGCTATTTGCAGAAGGACCGACTCGCTTAAATAACATTGCGAGCTGGCGCGTTAAAGAAACTGATCGTATTGTAGCGATGGCAAAAGAGTTAAAGAAAGTTGGAGCAATCGTTGAAGAAGGTGCTGACTACATTGTTGTGCAGGCGCCAGCATCACCTGCCGACTGGCAATCTCCAAGCGAAGGTATCGATACTTACGATGATCATCGTATGGCGATGTGTTTCTCGATTGCAGCATTTGGACCAAATGCATTGAAGATCAACGATCCCAACTGCGTTGCTAAAACTTTCCCGACATACTTTGCTGAATTTGCAAAAGTTGTCAGTTAATTCAAAACCATCTCATGAGTAATTATCCAGTCATCGCTATCGATGGTCCCACCGCTTCTGGCAAAGGTACCGTGGCTTCTTTAGTCGCCCAAAAACTGGGGTTTCATTATTTAGATAGTGGCGCCCTGTACCGCCTAGTCGCTTTAGCCAGCGAAAAAGAGGGGATCGACGTCAATAATGGCCCAGAGTTAGGTCTTTTGGTTCATAAGTTATTGATTTCATTTAAAAATAATCAAATTTTTCTCAATGGTGAAGAGGTTACCAACGCCATTCGTACCGAAAGTATTGGCTTGCGAGCCTCAGCACTAGCGGTTCATCCAGAAGTTAGAGCCGCATTGGTGGGTCTCCAGCATACTTTTCGTCAATCTCCTGGTTTGGTGGCTGATGGCAGGGATATGGCCAGCGTGATATTCTCAGATGCAGTTTTGAAGGTTTTTTTGACTGCAAGTGCTGCTGCCAGAGCAGAGCGACGCTATAAGCAATTGATAGCTAAGGGAATTTCTGCTAAACTAGAAGACTTGCTGCAAGATTTACAGGAACGTGATGCCCGAGACAGTAGTCGAGGTGCGGCGCCCTTAATGATTGCGGATAGTGCAAAAGTGCTTGAAACATCAGATTTGTCGATAGATCAAGCAGTTAAGACAGTTTTAGATTGGTATCAATCTGCAATTGCCTAATTTGTAAGAAGTGAGTTGTAAGAAGTTGTTTTTGGTGTCTTAAGAAACTCCACAACGCGACCTTATCTTGAGCGTGTTTCTTTAAGGCTTTTTTAATCTAACCCGTCAGGCCTTCTGGCGGCACAAAGTGAATACACATGTCTGAATCATTTGCAGAATTATTTGAAGAATCATTAACCCGATCGAATATGAAGACCGGCCAAGTTATTTCGGCTGAAGTTCTTCGCATCGACCATAACTTCGTCGTTGTTAACGCTGGCTTAAAGTCTGAGGCGTTTATTCCTGTTGAAGAATTCCATAACGACGCTGGCGAGATTGAAGTAGCTCCTGGCGATTTCGTTTCTGTCGCTATTGACGCCCTCGAAAACGGCTATGGCGACACTATCCTCTCCCGTGACAAAGCTAAGCGCTTGGCATCATGGTTGAATTTGGAGAAAGCACTCGAACAAGCTGAAATCGTTACCGGTACTGTTACTGGTAAGGTTAAAGGTGGCTTGACTGTCATGGTTAACGGTATCCGCGCATTCTTGCCTGGATCACTAGTTGATACTCGCCCAATCAAGGACACCAGCCCTTACGAAGGTAAGACTATGGAGTTCAAGGTGATCAAGCTTGACCGTAAGCGTAACAACGTAGTGTTGTCACGTCGTGCAGTGGTCGAGGCTAGCCAAGGTGAAGAGCGTGCTAAGTTGATGTCTAACTTGAAAGAAGGCGCTGTTGTTACTGGCCTCGTTAAGAACATTACTGACTACGGCGCATTCGTTGATCTCGGTGGTATCGATGGCCTCTTGCACATCACTGACTTGGCATGGCGTCGTGTGCGTCACCCAAGCGAGATGTTGACTGTTGGTCAAGAAGTAACTGCAAAGATTTTGAAGTTCGATCAAGAGAAAAACCGCGTTTCACTCGGCGTGAAACAACTCGGTGATGATCCATGGGTTGGTATCGCTCGCCGTTACCCGCCAAACACCCGTTTATTCGGCAAAGTAACTAACCTCACAGATTACGGCGCATTCGTTGAAATCGAATCTGGTATCGAAGGTTTGGTGCACGTTTCTGAAATGGACTGGACAAACAAGAACGTTGCTCCAAGCAAAGCAACTGCATTGGGCACCGAAGTTGAAGTCATGGTTCTCGATATCGATGAAGACAAGCGTCGTATTAGCTTGGGTATCAAACAGTGCAAAGCAAATCCTTGGGAAGAGTTTGCACGTTCACAACAAAAAGGCGATAAGTTGTCTGGCGCCATTAAGTCTATTACTGACTTTGGTGTGTTCATCGGCTTGCCTGGTGGTATCGACGGTTTAGTTCACCTCTCAGATCTCTCATGGAATGAGCCGGGCGAAGAAGCTGTTAAGAAATACAAAAAAGGTGATGAAGTTGAAGCTACGGTATTGGCAATTGATGTTGAGAAAGAGCGTATCTCGCTTGGTATCAAGCAATTGTCTGGCGACCCATTCAATAACTACACATCCGTTAACGACAAAGGTGCTTTAGTTACCGGCACTGTGAAGGCTGTTGATGCTAAGGGTGCAACTATTCACTTAGCCGATGAAGTTGAAGCATACTTGCGCGCCTCTGAAATCTCAACCGATCGCGTTGAAGATGCGCGCAATGTATTGAAAGAAGGCGATAGCGTAACTGCCATGATCATTAATATTGATCGTAAGTCACGCGCAATTAATCTTTCAATCAAAGCAAAAGATAGCTCTGATCAACAAGATGCAATGAGCAAGCTCCAAGGTGATGCGCAGTCTGGCACAACCAATTTGGGTGCTTTGTTAAAGGCAAAATTGGATAATCAAGGCTAAATCAATATCGCCACCCTCTTTTTGAGGGTGGCGGTTTTTTTATTGATAGATCATGACAGATCAAGAGCAACAAGCAATTACTCGCTCCGAACTCGTGGAGAGCCTCGCGGAACAGTTTCCGCAGCTTCTACCGAGAGATGTAGAGTTAGCTGTTAAAACATTGCTAGACACAATGACTCAGGCTTTAGCTGAGGGAAAGCGTATTGAGTTGCGCGGGGTTGGTAGTTTTGTGCTCCATCATCGTCCTGCCCATACTGGCCGCAATCCAAAGTCTGGTGAAAAAGTATTAATTCCTGAAAAACGCGTGCCCCACTTTAAGCCTGGCAAAGAGTTACGTGAGCGTGTTGATTACAAGCCTTTGAAACAGGCGGGCCCTAAAGAGGGTTCTGGTGCCTAGCATTCAGGCTCTTCCTCAGTGGTCCGTTCGGGCCATTTTTTTATTAAGTTTCTGTACGCCATGATTCAGATTGCTACCTCATGGTTATTGCTTTTGCCAGTCATGTTTGGAATTGGCTGGATGGCATCACGCTGGGATTTGCGCCTTGAAAACCGTATGGATGAGCGTGAGCGTATGCGTCAACAGCGCTCAACCTTTAAAGGCTTAAGTCTTTTATTGAATGAGCAACCCGATCAAGCTATCGAGACTTTGGTCAAGATTGCACAGCTAGATCCAGAAACGATTGAGCTTCATTTCTCTTTGGGCAATTTATTTCGTCGTCGTGGTGAAGCCGAGCGAGCCATTCGTGTGCATCAGCATTTGGCAAATCGTGATGATTTGAAGCCGCGCGATCGTGACCATGCTGCGTATGAGTTGGGTCGAGATTTCCTGCGTGCGGGCTTGCTGGACCGTGCTGAGGCTTCATTAAATCGTGTGGGTAGTGGAAAGTATGCCGTTCCTGCCAAGGAAAGTCTTTTGGAGATGTACCAAATCGAGCGTGATTGGAAAAAAGCTATCATCGCTGCAAGCGAGCTCGAAAGTCTGCAAGGAAAATCTCATAGCACTGAAATTGCTCAGTTTCATTGTGAGCTAGGTCAAGATGCCCTGCGCCGTAAAGACTTGTCTGAGGCTGAGCAATCGATTGTTCGTGCGTTGCAGGCAGTTCCAAATCATGCCCGTGCCTTAATTTTGCAGGGTGACTATTGTATGGCGATGGAGCGTCCCAGCCAAGCAATCGAAGCGTGGAGCAAGATTGCTACTTCTCATCCCGCTTACATGCATCTATTGGCTGATCGTTGGATGGTCGCCCATACTGCGCTAGATAAAGCAACCGAGGGCTTAGATCAACTGCTGGCATTGCTCAAAACTCAAGCTTCGGGTGAGTTATTGGATATTGTCTATAAGCAAGTCATGCAGTTGCGCGGCCCACAAGCGGCTAATGTGATGCTGTCTGATGTGATGCAGTATTCACCTAGTTTAAGTGCACTCTCCAAGATGGCAGAAACCCGTCTCGCGTTAGAGCAAGGAGTTGCCAGCCCTGAAAGATTATTAGAGTTGCAATCGATCTTGAAGCTCTTGCGTCAACGCGCAACCAGCTTAGCTCGCTACACTTGCGGTAATTGTGGCTTTAGAGCTCGTAGATTCTATTGGCAGTGCCCTGGCTGTAATAATTGGGAGGCATACTCCCCACGACGCTCTGAGGGTGCTGCGCCTAGTGGACCATCAATGTAATACTATTTATAAATTAGACCTTATCAGGAGTTCGCTTGAAAGTTACGATTATTGGCAGTGGTTACGTAGGCTTGGTCACAGGTGCTTGTCTTGCTGAGCAGGGAAATAATGTTTTTTGTTTGGATTTAGATCCGAAAAAGATTGAAATTCTCAATTCTGGTGGTGTTCCAATTTATGAGCCTGGTCTCAAAGAGATGATCGAGCGCAATCGTGCTGCTGGTCGTTTGCAATTTTCTACCGATATTGCTGCTTCAGTTGCTCATGGTGATATTCAATTTATTGCGGTAGGCACCCCGCCTGATGAGGATGGATCTGCTGACTTGCAATATGTTGTAGCAGCCGCTCGTAATATTGGTCGTCACATGACTACACCTAAGGTGATAGTGGATAAGTCCACCGTTCCGGTCGGTACTGCAGACAAAGTGCAAGCAGCTATTACCGAAGAATTAGAAAAGCGTGGGCTTGAGCCTGAGTTGTGCTCAGTGGTGTCTAATCCTGAGTTCTTAAAAGAGGGGGCGGCAGTTGAGGACTTCATGCGTCCAGATCGAATTGTGATCGGTACCGAGGCTACTCCTGCTGGCTTGAGAGCAAAAGAACAAATGCGCAAGCTTTATGCTCCCTTCAATCGTAACCATGAGCGTACGTATTACATGGATGTGAAAAGCGCTGAGCTAACTAAGTATGCTGCTAATGCCATGTTAGCTACCCGCATCTCCTTTATGAATGAATTGGCGAATTTAGCTGATTTAGTGGGCGCTGATATTGAGTCGGTACGCCAAGGTATAGGTGCAGACTCTCGAATCGGCTTTGGCTTTTTATATCCAGGCACTGGATATGGGGGCTCATGCTTCCCTAAGGATGTGTCTGCTTTGTCTAAAACTGCTAAAGAGCATGGTCGTGAGCTCAAAATTTTAGATGCGGTTGAAGCCGTTAATGAAATTCAGAAATACATCTTGGTAGAAAAGATCGAACAGCGCTTTGGTAAAGATCTCTCAGGCATGAAGTTTGCCCTATGGGGTCTAGCATTCAAGCCTAATACAGACGATATGCGTGAGGCTCCTAGCCGCGTCATTATTGCTGAGTTAGTCAAGCGTGGTGCAACGATTGTGGCCTATGACCCAGTAGCGATGCCGGAAGCTCAGCACTGCTTAGAATTAGATTTTGCAGGTAATTCCGATAGCTTACAGAAAGTGTCTATGGTAGCCAATCCAATGAATGCTCTAAATGGTTGCGATGCGTTGGTAATTGCTACTGAGTGGAAGGTGTTTCACACGCCTGATTTTGATCAGGTGATGCAAAAACTCACTCGCCCTATCATCTTTGATGGCCGTAATCTCTATGAGCCGGCAACCATGAAAGAATTAGGCATTGAGTACTATGGTATTGGAAGACATAATTAAGAGTATCCATATGGAAAAAGCGAATCGAGAGCAGTTTTCTAAAACACGCCTACTGGTAGTGGGCGATGTGATGCTCGATCGCTATTGGTTTGGTGATACCAATCGCATCTCTCCTGAAGCGCCAGTTCCTGTAGTGCAAGTTGGAAAGATTGATGAACGCCTAGGCGGTGCCGCCAATGTGGCGCGGAACGTAGCCGCACTGGGCGCTCAAGCAACTATTCTGGGGATTGTTGGTAAAGATGAGCCTGGCCAACGCGTAATCGATCTTCTCAACTCTGGCGGAGTGGATAGTCAGTTGGAAGTTGATGTGGATGTTCCTACGATTGTGAAGTTGCGCGTCATTGCACGCCAGCAACAGTTAATACGATTAGATTTTGAAGAGACTCCAACAGCCAAAGCCTTGGCTCATAAGTTAGAACGTTTTGAAAGACTAATTGGGGCCGCAGATGTGGTGATTTTGTCTGATTACGGTAAAGGTGCATTAGGGCAGGTTGCTCACATGATTGAGCAGGCAAGAGCGCAAAACAAAATGATTTTGGTTGATCCCAAAGGTGAGGACTACGAGAAATATCGTGGCGCTACTGTATTGACCCCAAATCGTAGTGAACTGCGCCAAGTGGTTGGCCAGTGGACAAGCGAAGAAGATTTGACAAAAAAAGCGCAAGAACTCAGAAAATCATTAAATCTCCAGGCATTGCTCTTAACGCGCTCTGAAGAGGGGATGAGTTTATATACCAACTCTGGTGTCGGTCACGTAAAAGCGCAGGCCAGGGAAGTGTTTGATGTATCAGGAGCTGGCGATACTGTAATTGCAACCTTAGCGGTAGCGTTGGCCGCAAAGTGGCCATTAGAAATGGCAATGGCTCTGGCCAATCGTGCTGGTGGTATTGTGGTTGGTAAGCTGGGTACTGCGACCGTAACTTCAGAGGAATTACAGTGACTATTATCGTAACTGGCGCTGCAGGTTTTATTGGCGCAAATATCGTTCAAGCTCTCAACGCGCGTGGTGAGAAAAATATCATTGCCGTTGATGATTTGCGTCCTGCAGATAAATATCGCAATTTAGCTGATCTTGACATCATTGATTACTTGGATAAAGACGAGTTCCTTGAGGCATTTAGGGGTGGGCGACTTGGTAAGATAAAGGCGGTTTTCCATGAAGGTGCTTGCTCTGACACGATGGAAACCGATGGCATTTTCATGATGGCGAATAACTATCGCTACACCATGAGTTTGCTCGACATCTGTACTGCTCAAAAGGTACAACTCTTATATGCCTCATCTGCAGCCACCTATGGTGGATCTGATATCTTTGTTGAGAGTCGTGAATATGAGAAGCCGCTCAATATCTATGGTTACTCCAAGTTCCTCTTTGATCAGGTGATGCGAAAGCGTTTTGCAGAACATGCGAATACCGCTCAAGTGGTTGGCTTTCGTTACTTTAACGTCTATGGTCCACGCGAATCCCATAAGGGTCGTATGGCATCAGTCGCCTTCCATCAGTACCATCAATACAAAGCTAATGGGCACGTCAAACTGTTTGGCGAGTACGGCGGCTATGGTGCGGGCGAACAAAGTCGAGATTTTGTTTCTGTAGAAGACGTGGTTAAAGTAAACCTCTTCTTCCTTGATCACCCAGAAATCAGCGGCATTTTTAATTTGGGAACGGGTCGTGCACAGCCCTTCAATGATGTTGCACATGCGGTAGCCAATGCGATGCGTAAATTGGACAACGCTAAGCCAGCGAGCCTACAAGAGTTAGTAAAAGAAAAAGCAATCGAGTACATCCCATTTCCGGATGCGCTCAAAGGTAAGTATCAGTGCTTTACTCAAGCCGACCTTACCAAGTTGCGTGCTGCAGGCTATCAAGAACCCTTCCTTAACGTAGAGCAGGGCGTAAGTCGTTATATTGAGTGGCTAGAGACCAACTCGGGTTTCTTGGCTAACCCCCTTTAATTTGCTTTATAGGTTAGCCCCAAAATCATTCAACTAGTCTCATATAGGCTTTCAGTGAATAGCAAAGTTCCAGTCAGCATTTACTGATTTCTTGGCCTTACCCAAAATCTAGTCAACTCCATTCTTTTCTTTTCGTTGTTCATGATCCACGCGCACTTTGTGTTCGTGGATTTTTCTTGATCAATGGAGAGCTTATGAATCAAAATTTTGCAAATGTATTACCAGCAGTGAGAAAGTGGATTGTTGTAGGTGGCTTGGCTTTGGCTTCTCTAGGCCTTGCTAGCGCATCCCCTGTAAATGTGAATACTGCAACTCAATCTGAATTAGAGAGCATTAAGGGTATTGGTCCAGCTAAAGCCAAAACCATCATTGCCGAGAGATTAGATGGCGGTCACTTTCAAGATGCGAATGATCTACAAAAAAGAGTGCGCGGAATTGGTATGAAATCAGTTGAGAAAATGGTTGACAATGGTTTAACCATCGAGGCGCCAAGCGCTTTTCGAGAGCCCAATGGCTGCGCGAAAAAGGAGGGCGCATCCTCTGGTAGACGTGCTTCTCGTCATCAAGCTAGTCCTCGCAATCAACAGGAGTCTGCGCCAACACGCCGCCGAAATTAAACCCTTTAGGGTGTAGATTTGCTTGTGGCTAAAATGAGCCCATGAGCAAACCAAATTACCTCACCATTTCGCAGACCGTAGGCAATACTCCTTTGGTGCGTTTGCAACGCATTCCGGGTCTGGAAAACGAAAATCGCAACAATGTGATTTTGGGTAAATTAGAGGGTAATAATCCAGCCGGGTCGGTGAAAAACCGACCTGCGCTGTCGATGATCATGCACGCTCAAGAGCGAGGCGAAATCAAACCAGGCGATACCTTAATTGAAGCAACCAGTGGTAATACCGGTATTGCTTTAGCGATGACTGCCGCTATGCTAGGTTACAAAATGATTTTGGTTATGCCTGAAAACCAAAGTATTGAGCGTCGCCAAAGTATGGCAGCCTATGGCGCTGAATTAATTTTGACTGCAGCCTCAGGGGGCATGGAATTTGCTAGAGATTACGCATTGCAGTTGCAACGAGAGGGGCGAGGCAGATTATTGGACCAATTTGCTAATCCCGATAATCCAAGGGCCCATATCGAAACTACTGGCCCAGAAATTTGGCGAGATACCGATGGTCAAGTGACCCACTTTGTTTCTGCGATGGGCACTACTGGCACGATTACTGGCGTCTCGACTTATCTCAAGTCAATGAATCCTCAGATTCAGATTATTGGTGCTCAACCTGAAGAAGGCTCGCAGATTCCAGGCATTCGTAAATGGGCTCCGGAGTATTTGCCAAAAATTTACCAAGGCGACAGAGTTGATCGTATTGAGTACGTCAGCCAGGCAGATGCAGAGGATATGGCGCGCCGCTTGGCAGTTGAAGAGGGTATTTTCTGCGGAATATCAGCTGGTGGTGCGCTAGTGGTTGCATTGCGTATAGCCCGACAAGTTGAAAATGCCACGATTGTGTTTATCGTCTGCGATCGTGGTGACCGTTACTTATCTACAGACGTCTTTCCTGCCTAAGGCCTTACTGAGCTGCCTTGGAAGTAGCTTTCCCTTTTTTCTTTCCGCCACTCTTTTTGTTTTTAGGTGCATCGCTAGGAGATTTTGCTTTGTTGGTGTATTGAGTCGGAACGACGCTCTGATTTTTGTATCCCAGAGCTTCTGCAAACTCTGCAACACTTTGAGCATAAAAGTAGCTACGGTTGTACTGAACAATCGTTAGAAAATTATTCAAACCAACAAAGTATTGCGCCTGATCAGAGCCATCTTTATCTGGGTAGGGAAGATCAATAATCAATGCTTTGCTTTGTGGTTCCACACCGCCTTGTTGAAGATCTCCTTGTGGCGGCGTGAGAATGCCTTTCTCAATGAGCTCTGCTACGGTGTATTTCAGTTGAGGCTCACCATCGGCCAATTGTTTTGCGACAGGGATGCTGGAATAAGTTACTGGGAAGTAAATTGGCATGCCTACTTGCCAACCATGCTTTTTCATAAAGTTAGCTACGCTGGCAATGGCATCTTTGGGACTTTGTTTGAGATCAATTCGTCCATCACCATCACCATCTACCGCAAAGCTGCGGATGCTACTGGGCATAAACTGTGGCAATCCAATTGCGCCAGCATAAGAGCTATTTTGGTTGAGGCAAGCATTAAAGCGGATGGAATTTACCCCTTGGGCGCTGTTTTTGGCCGGTAAATTGCCACCTGCCTCTGTCCAACACATCAGGATGAGTTCTTGGAGTTGATCTTTAAATAACTGCTCCCTAGTCGCTTTATTGGGTGTCTCGGGGTAGCTAAAAGCAAGGGTTGAGAGCACATCTTTTACTCGGAAGTTACCGGTTTGACGTCCGTATATGGTTTCAATGCCAATAATGGCCACAATGACCTCAGCTGGCACCCCAGAATCTTGCTCAACCTGACTTAAAAAGGCTCGGTTTTCATCCCAAAAGACTCTCCCAGCTTTCAGGCGAACTGGTTCTACGAAGCGTTTTCGATAAACCAGCCAATTTTTCTTAAAAGTACCCGATGGGGGTAATACCAATTTCCGTATAGAGGGAATCGTTTTAGCATCTAAAAAGCCATTTTCTAGGGTCTGAAGCGGGATTTCTTGGGTTTGAGAGATCTGATTAAGGAAGGTGCTCAGATTTTGGCTGTAATGTGCCTCGGTGTCTGCATCGTCAGCTTGGTTTACGATGGGTTGTTGTGTGTTGTTTGGTTGGGTAGGGCTGCTAGAGCACGCACCCAGAGTGAGCGCTAGAAGAAGGTAGGTAATTGGAATATACCTGCGCGAGAGATTGGTTTGATAAGAATTAGGCACGTTTAATTAGATTATAAAAATTACAGTATTGCTATATAGGATTACAGCTAATGACAACAGGATACATAACCCATCCAGATTTTCTAAAACATGAGATGGGTAATCATCATCCCGAATGTCCGGAGCGCATCCAAGCGATTAACGATCAGATGATCCGCAGTGGTATTGATCGTTTTTTGCATCATTTAGATGCTCCACTGGCGAGCGAAGAACAACTTGAGTTGGTTCATAGTCCCGACCATATCGCTTTTGTTAAAGAGCAAGCTCCGCAGTCTGGTTACGTCATGTTAGATGGTGACACCATTATGAACCCTCACACTTGGCAAGCGTCATTGCGTGCTGCTGGAGCTGCCATTGCTGGTGTTGATGCTGTGATGAAGGGTGAGGTCGAGAATGTCTTTTGTGCAGTCAGGCCTCCCGGTCATCATGCTGAGCCTACGCGCTCAATGGGTTTTTGCTTGTTTGATAACGTGGCTATTGCCGCGCGTTATGCTATGGAAACCTATGGCATTGAGCGTGTCGCCATCATTGACTTTGATGTTCACCACGGCAATGGTACCGAGGCCGCTTTCTTCAACGATCCTAGTGTCTTGATGTGTAGTTTCTTTCAGCATCCTTTTTACCCCTACAGCGGTTTAGACCACGCCAACAATATGGTGAATGTCCCTTTGCCAGCAGCAACTCGTGGTGACGTGGTGCGTTCGATTGTGGATGAGAAATGGATGCCCGCATTGAATCATTTTGAGCCGCAACTCATCATAATTTCTGCAGGTTTTGATGCACATCGTGAGGACGACTTGGGGCAGATGGGCCTGGTGGAAGGCGATTACGTTTGGATTACTAAGCGCTTAAAAGAAGTCGCTCATCAATATGCAAATAATCGAATTGTGAGTTGCTTAGAGGGGGGTATAACCTTTCTGCGTTGGGTCGCAGTGTAGTCGCTCATGTCAAAGCATTGGCAGATATTTAACAAATAGAAGCAAAACAGAAACATTAGAAGAAACACTATTACCGAAGGTAGATGATGGAAAATATTTATGAAAAAGGTTTAGAGCGTAATTCTGCAAACTTCACTCCAATCACTCCACTGTTATTTTTAGAGCGATCTGCTCAGATCTATCCAAATAAGCTTGCAGTCATTCATGGAAAGCTTCGTCAAACTTGGGCGCAAACTACGAGCGCTGCCGTCGCCTAGCAAGCGCCTTGCAAAAGCATGGCATTGGCCTGGGCGATACGGTTGCTGTGATGTTGCCTAATACCCCGCCGATGGTGGAGGCGCACTTTGGTATTCCAATGGCTGGTGCAGTGTTAAATGCTCTCAACACCCGTCTAGACCCAGAGTCCATTGCCTTCATGCTCAATCATGGTGAAGCCAAAGTAGTCATTGTTGATCCTGAGTTTTCAGGGGTGATGAAAAAAGCTTTAGAGATTGCCAAAAAAGATTCGGGCCGTGAATTTCTGGTGATCGATGTTGAAGAAAATGAATTTGATGTTCCAGGCGAAAAGTTGGGCAAGCTTACGTACGAGCAATTATTGTCCGAGGGCGATCCGCAGTTTGCTTGGCAGGTGCCGGCAGATGAGTGGCAAGCCATTTGCTTGAACTACACCTCAGGCACTACTGGTAATCCAGAGGGTGTTGTGTATCACCATCGTGGCGCAGCTATTAATGCTGTATCCAATGTTCTTGACTGGGATATTAATAAACACCCGGTATATCTATGGACCTTGCCGATGTTCCATTGCAATGGCTGGTGCTTTCCATGGACGATTGCTGCCCGTGCTGGAGTGAATATTTGCTTACGCCGTGTGGATGCTCAACATATCTTTGCGGCCATCAAAGAGCATGGCGTGACTCACTACTGCGCCGCACCGATCGTCCATAACCTTTTAGTCAATGCCCCAGACGAGTTAAAGGTAGGCGTTCCAGCAGGTGTGAAGGGCTTGATTGCTGGTGCTGCGCCCCCTGCTTCTATTATTGAAGGTATGGAGAAATTGGGCTTTGATTTAACGCATGTCTATGGTTTGACTGAAGTCTATGGTCCTGCTGCGGTTTGTGTGAAGCAAGATGAGTGGAATGATGTGGATATCAGTGAACGCGCCCGTTTAAATGCACGCCAGGGTGTGCGTTATCACATGCAACAAGCTATCGCTGTATTAGATCCAGAAACAATGCAGCCTGTTCCTGCCGATGGAGAAACCATGGGTGAGATTATGTTCAAAGGCAATATTGCCATGAAAGGCTATCTCAAAAACGAGAAAGCCACTAAAGAGGCATTTGAAGGCGGCTGGTTTCATTCTGGTGATTTGGCAGCGATGAATCCTGACGGCTATGTCAAGATGAAAGATCGCAGTAAAGACATCATTATTTCTGGTGGAGAAAATATTTCCTCGGTTGAAGTGGAGGACGTTCTCTATCGCCACCCAGCAGTGATTGCGGCCGCAGTGGTGGCAAAGCCAGATCCGAAGTGGGGCGAAACCCCTTGCGCCTTCTTGGAAGTCAAACCCGGGGTTCCAGTCACTGCAGAAGAAATCATTGCCCATTGCAAGCAACACTTAGCTGGATTTAAGGTGCCTAGAGCGATTGTGTTTGGGGATCTACCAAAGACATCTACGGGAAAAATTCAGAAGTTTGAGTTGCGAAAGCAGGCGGGTTCAGCCACTGCTATTGATGTCTAGACTGGCAACGAGGGCGGTAAAATAATTATTTCCGAGTTTTTAGTAAAAATCATTTTTGTAGCGTTTTAGGATTGTGAACCCAGATGAAGATCTTAGTTGCGGTAAAGCGTGTTGTTGATTACAACGTCAAGGTGCGCGTGAAGTCAGATAACTCAGGCGTGGATATTGCTAACGTCAAAATGAGCATGAATCCTTTTGATGAGATTGCTGTTGAAGAGGCGGTGCGTCTTAAAGAAGCTGGTGTGGCAACCGAAGTAGTCGTTGTGACTGCTGGCGTTACTCAGTGCCAAGAGACCTTACGCACTGCCTTGGCCATTGGCGCTGACCGCGCAATTTTGGTAGAGACTGATGCTGAGTTGCAACCCTTAGCAGTGGCGAAGATTCTGAAGTCACTCTCAGAAAAAGAACAAGCGCAAATCATCATTCTGGGTAAGCAAGCAATCGATGACGATAGCAATCAAACTGGTCAGATGTTGGCAAGTCTCATGGATATCCCCCAAGCAACCTTTGCCTCAAAGGTTGTGATTGCAGATGGCAAAGCAACTGTCACTCGCGAGGTCGATGGTGGCCTTGAGACAATTGCTCTCACATTGCCAGCAGTGATCACTACTGACTTACGTTTGAACGAGCCGCGCTACGTGACTTTACCGAACATCATGAGGGCTAAAAAGAAAGCAATCGATATTGTGAAGCCCGAAGATTTAGGTGTCGATATTGCACCGCGTCTCAGGACTCTTAAAGTAGAAGAGCCGCCCAAGCGTAGCGCAGGCGTCATGGTTGCTGATGTGGCAACCCTTGTAGAAAAACTCAAAAATGAAGCGAAGGTGATTTAAATGGCCGCACTTGTTATTGCTGAACACGACAATCAAGCCCTCAAGGCAGCTACATTCAATGCGGTTGCTGCTGCTCTGCAGTGCTCCCCTGAAGTCGATGTTTTGGTTGCTGGTTCTGCTGCTGATGCAGCCGCTGCCTCTGCAGCGCAAATCGCGGGTGTCCGTAAAGTCATTCAAATGGATGCTAGTAATTTGGGCGATCAATTGGCTGAGCCTTTAGCTGCCCAGATACTATCGATTGCAAATCACTACAGCCACATCTTAGCTCCAGCTACAGCCTCTGGTAAGAACGTCTTGCCGCGCGTTGCTGCTAAGTTAGATGTTGCTCAGTTATCTGACATCACCAAGGTGGTTGCACCAGATACTTTTGAGCGTCCGATTTATGCGGGTAATGCCATTGCAACAGTACAAAGTGTAGACCCTATAAAAGTAATCACTGTGCGCACCACCGGTTTTGATGCTGTGCCTGCTGCTGGCGGTTCTGCGGCGGTTGAAAAAGTAGCTGCAGCCGATTGTGCTGGTAAATCTTCCTTTGTAGGTCGAGAGCTCACCAAGTCTGATCGTCCAGAATTGACTGCTGCCAAGATCATCGTCTCTGGTGGCCGTGGTTTGGGTTCCGGCGAAAAGTATCAAGAGCTCGTTGTTCCCTTGGCCGACAAACTTGGCGCCGCTTTAGGCGCATCACGTGCAGCGGTTGATGCTGGCTATGTGCCGAATGACTATCAGGTCGGGCAAACCGGCAAAATTGTTGCCCCACAGTTGTATGTGGCGGTTGGCATCTCAGGCGCGATTCAGCACCTAGCCGGTATGAAGGACTCCAAGGTCATCGTCGCAATTAATAAAGACCCAGAGGCGCCGATCTTTGGTGTAGCTGACTACGGTCTAGTTGCAGACCTATTTACTGCAGTACCTGAATTAACCAAGGCGCTCTCATAATCGCTTTCATCCAATTGAATTTAGAGGAGTTGTAATGCCATACCTAGCCCCTGTGAAAGATATGTTGTTCGCAATGAATGAGTTAGCGGGGCTAGCGGATGTGGTGGCATATCCCTCTTATGCGCAGGCTGGTGCTGATGTCGATTTGGCCCCAGCGATTTTGGAGGAGTCGGCTAAATTCAATCAAGATGTGATTGCACCCCTCAATTGGCCAAGTGATCAAAAGCCAAGCTCATTGCAAGATGGAGTGGTTACGACATCACCAGGTTTTAAAGAGGCGTTTGAGCAGTTTGCGGCTGCAGGCTGGCAAGGCGTCATTCATCCTGCAGAATTTGGTGGTCAAGGGCTACCCAAGTTAATTGCGACTGCCTGCTTTGAGATGGTTCACTCTGCAAGTCTGTCATTTGCTTTGTGCCCCATGCTCACTGATGGCGCTATTGAGGCTTTGCTCACGGCTGCGAGTCCTGAGCTACAAGAGCAATTTGTTCCCAATATGATCTCTGGCGAATGGACCGGCTCCATGTGTTTAACCGAGCCCCAAGCTGGTTCTGATTTATCAATGGTGCGATCTAAAGCGGTGCCTGAAGGTAATGGCACTTACAAAATATTTGGTACCAAGATCTACATCATCTATAGTGAGCATGATATGGCCAAAAATATTGTGCATTTAGTCTTGGCTAGAACCCCAGATGCGCCTGAAGGTGTTAAAGGGATTTCTTTATTTGTAGTGCCTAAGTTTTTAGTCAATGCTGATGGTTCTTTGGGGGAGCGCAATGACGTTCACTGCGTATCAATTGAACATAAACTCGGTATTAAGGCAAGCCCAACAGCAGTGCTGCAATTTGGTGATCATGGTGGGGCGATTGGCTATTTGGTTGGCGAAGAGAACCGTGGTCTCGAGTATATGTTCGTCATGATGAACGCTGCTCGTTTCGCGGTGGGTATGCAAGGCATTGCAGTTGCAGAACGAGCTTATCAAAAGGCGGTGCAGTATGCCAAAGATCGTATTCAAAGCCGAGACTTAGCGGGTTCTGCTGGCCCGGTTGCGATTATTCATCAGCCAGATGTGAAGCGTATGTTGATGACAATGCGCGCCTATGTAGAGGCTTCTCGTGCCTTGGCTTATTACGCTGCTGCTGCCTATGATACGCAACATGCTGCGCCTGATGAAGCGGCATGCAAAGCCAATCAAGCGATTTATGAGTTCTTGGTGCCTATCGTCAAAGGCTTTTCAACAGAGATGTCGATTGAGGTTGCCAGCTTGGGTTTGCAAGTTCATGGTGGCATGGGCTTCATTGAAGAAACTGGCGCTGCACAACACTATCGCGATGCTCGCATCTTGACGATTTACGAAGGTACTACTGCTATTCAGGCAAATGATCTTGTGGGTAGAAAAACAGTCCGCGATGGTGGGGTAACTGCAAAAGTGCTTTCTCAAAAAATTGCTGATGTCGAAAAAGAGTTGGCCGCTAGCGGTAGCGCTGATGCGAAAGCAGTCCTCAAACAATTGAGTGCTGGGCGTGCCGCCTTTGATCAAGCGGTTGCTTATATTCTTACTAACGCCAAAACAGATATCAAAGCGGTCTGTCTATGCGGGAAGCTTTGCTTATTTGCGTTTATCGGGTTTAGTACTCGGTGGCTGGCAAATGGCTCGTGCCGTATTGGCTGCAGAGCGTTTGCGTGACAGTGATCCTGTTTTTTTACAATACTAAGATTGCTACAGCACGCTTCTTTGCGGAAAACCTTTTGCCGCAAGCTGGGGCTCTAGCAACCTCTATTGTTGAGGGCGGTCACTCCACTAATGCTTTAGAGGCAGAGTGTTTCTAGGCTAAAATAAATCAGTTCAAGTAATCGAGAAAGCTATCCGCTATTCCTGGGATAGCTTTCTTGCTTCTTTGAGTTGGGAAATAAAAAATTGCTCAAATGAGATGGCTAAAAAAGTCATCATCACACCCGCACCTAAGACCAGCGAAAAAATCACCGTCAATACAACTAGCCAGCCCGACTGTGTGCGTTGCTCGGCAGGGATTCCAGGATTAAATTGCGCATCCCATTTTTCATCTGCTCGTAAGCCAAAGGTAATAGTGGTGAGCCAACTCGCTTCTAATGCAATAAAGCCAAAAGTGAGAAGAACCCAACCCGGCGCTGAATGAAAGTGAGTATCTTTGAGTAAGCCCCAACCGATGATGCCGCCAATTAATGCGAATAATTGTGACCATGACCAAAAAGATTTGATGCCCTGCAAGTAAAAGCAGTTTAATCCGCTGCCAGGAAAAAATAAGCCGAGCGCGCAAAATAGGAGTTTGGATTTTTTCATGAGCCTCAAGTATTTTTTAGTTTATTTATTTGCAGTGGGGCGCTGTACAAAACTTAATACTTCGCGATCTGTGCCAATCATTAATAGTTGATCGCCATTGCGAACAATACTGCGGTAATCATTGAGCTCATACAGAAAATCATTTTCCAACTCCATGCGTTGTGGATTACAAGCCACCTTGGTGCTCGCGATCTTGCTAAGACTAAAACCGCGAGAATCCTCGTCTAGTTCTGCAGTAAAGCGATTGCACCCAGTAAAGCCGCTGACCCGTTGGCCGTTTGCATCAAAGGTGATTTGAATGGGTTTGCTTGCCTCTCCCACAGGGATTTGACGGGTTCGTACTTCGCCATTCACGTTGGGGGGTAAATTCCAGCGCGTTAGTTCCCATTTGGTATTACGCAACTCGCTGCTTGGAGGGCTGATTTTTGCTCCACACGGTGGAATGACGTTAGCGCAGCCATAAAGAAAGCTCAGTCCAAAGCAAGAAATCCCCAAAAAAAGACTCTTTAAATGCTTCTGAGTGCAGTGAAAAGAGGATTTTTTTGCTGTCATATTTATCTAAGTATCTGTTTTATATGAATTATTTATAAAATTCAGAATTCTATTCTACTGGCATAGGAGCTTAAAGAGGTGGAAGAAGTAAGGGTTTTCGTCTAGAATATGAGGTTTTCCGCTTTACCTCGCATTTCATAGGTGAACTGGGGCCCAAGATTTTTTGTAGAAATTTCATTGGGTTGTAATCAACCTGTTTTCATTTTAGATTTTAAGGAATAAGTATGGTCGTCATTCGACTGGCACGCGGCGGTTCTAAGAAGCGCCCTTTTTACAGCATTGTTGCTACTGATAAGCGCAACCGTCGTGACTCGAACTTTATCGAGCGCATTGGTTACTTCAATCCACAAGCAGCCGAAAAAGAGCAAGCAATGCGCATTGCTCAAGATCGTTTGACTTATTGGACTGGTGTTGGTGCGCAATTATCTCCAACAGTTGTTCGTTTAATCAAAAATAATCCAGCTGTTTAATACTCTATTGCTAAAAACTTCATCATCGAAGATGGGGTTTTTTAGCGATTAAGTTAATTGGTGGTTTTATTTTGGGAAGATAGGGTGACTTACAAATGAGTATACCTCCCCTAAATGATCTGATAGAACTTGGTGCTATTTCTGAGGCCCAAGGCTTGCGGGGGCAACTGAAAGTTAGACCTCACTCACCTGATCCCGTAGCGCTACTCTCTTCTAAAACTCTTTGGCTGTCTTTGATCCCGCGAAGGGATGCTGTCGTTGCTGCATCAGTAGAGCAGGCATCACTGACACAATACAAGGTCAAGAGCGCCAAAATCCATAGCGGTAATGTGGTGATTGCTCTGGATGGTGTTACTGATCGAGACCAAGCCCTTGCTTTGAAGGGTGCGCGTATTCTCGTTGGACGCGATGCCTTTCCAAAGGCCGAAAGTGATTCTTATTATTGGATTGACTTGATTGGTTGTCAGGTAATCAATCTACAAGGAGAAGTCTTGGGTGATGTTCTGGATGTGACCGAGAATGGCGCTCATGGCGTCATTGCCATTGGTGATACAACGAGTAAAGACGCGAAATACTTGGTGCCCTTTGTCAAAGAGGTAGTGCAAGAAGTAGACTTAGAAAACAAAAAAATTACTTTAGATTGGCAGTCTGACTGGTAGTAAATTCAACGATGCGCTTTGATGTAGTTACTTTATTTCCTGATATGTTTTCTGCGCTTACACAGTGGGGTGTCACTGGTCGCGCCTGTGAACAATCTTTAGCGAGCTCTTTAGCGAGCGTGCATTTATGGAACCCTCGTGATTTTTGCTCTGATCCCCGTAAAACAGTCGATGATCGTGCATATGGCGGAGGCCCTGGGATGGTGATGATGGCCAAACCCCTGGAGGATACGGTTGAGGGCATCAAGGCAGCCCATCAGGCAGCTGGTCTGAAGTCTGGCCCCATTTGTCTGCTCGCACCTCAAGGGGAGCGTTTTAGCCAACAAATAGCTGCCAACATTCTCGAGTACGGCAATATCAGTTTAGTTTGCGGTCGTTATGAGGCGGTCGACCAGCGTTTTGTAGATCGAAACGTCGATTTACAGATTTCTATAGGGGATTTTGTGCTTTCTGGGGGTGAAATTCCCGCTATGGCTATCATGGATGCGGTAATTCGCTTGATTCCGGGTGCCCTCGGGGATGGTGAATCTGCTGCCCAAGATAGCTTTATGAATGGTCTTTTGGACTATCCACACTACACCAGACCTGAAATTTATGAAAATTTATCGGTCCCAGACGTGCTTTTGGGCGGACATCACGCTAAAATAGCGGATTGGCGTCGGCAAAAGTCTTTGGAGTTGACGTTAAGACTCCGGCCGGACTTAATTGAGTCGGCTAGAGTTAAAGGGTTGCTAACCCGAGAAGATGAACAATTTCTTCGCTCGCTGTAAATACTTTTATTAGTGTGCAGTTGTGAATAAGTAGTTTGGTTTTTTGGTTTAGTGAAATTGTTTTAACTACATCCTCTGTTAGGTCCGTTGATTAATCATCTCGGGATTAAACGCTAACAAGATGTTTAAGGATTAAAAATGAATTTAATTGCAAAAATTGAGCAAGAAGAAATTGCTCGCTTAAGTGCTAACAAAACTTTGCCAAGCTTCGCGCCTGGCGACACAGTCATTGTTAGCGTAAACGTTGTTGAAGGTACTCGTAAGCGTACCCAGGCCTTTGAAGGCGTAGTGATTGCTAATAAACGTAATCGCGGACTCAATTCCAGCTTTATCGTGCGTAAGATCTCTTCTGGTGAAGGCGTTGAGCGTACTTTCCAAACATACTCACCATTGATCGCTAGCGTTGAAGTGAAGCGTCGCGGTGATGTCCGTCGCGCCAAGCTGTACTACTTGCGTGACCGTTCTGGTAAGTCAGCACGTATTAAAGAAAAACTTCAAGCTCGCAATAAACCAGCTGCAGTTGCTGCTGAATAATTGCTGCTTTGAGGAAAACCCAAAAGGCGGCCTAGGTCGCCTTTTTTGTTGCCTTAAAATATCAAGATGTCTAAGACCGCTCAGCCTGAAGAAAACGCAATTAATGTAGCTGCGCCTCCAGGATTTAATGCGCAGGCTATCCCCATTCATGAGGTTCGCACTCAGGATAAAAAGATAGCCCCACAGTTATTGCAGCCAGAGGCCTTGAGAGCTCGTTTGCAAAATCCTCCAGAATGGGAGCCTGAGATTACTGATGAAAATCGCCACGTGATGGCGGCAGATATTATTGCCAGGCGACAAGCAGCTGGCAAGGTTACTAAAGCTGCAGTGTTAATACCTCTACTATTGAGAGAAGAAGGACTTTCAGTTCTGCTGACTCAAAGAACGAATCACCTGCGAGATCATGCGGGGCAGATTAGCTTTCCTGGCGGGCGGATGGACCCCGAAGATCACAGTCCCGATGAAACCGCTTTGCGAGAGAGTGAAGAAGAGATTGGTCTCAATCGAAATAATGTTGAGATTATTGGTTATTTGCCTCAGTATTTAACTGTCTCTGGTTACAGTGTTACACCAGTGGTCGGGTTAGTTCAACCTCAGGCAGAATACGTGTTAGATGAGTTTGAAGTGGCTGATGTTTTTGAGGTGCCGCTGGATTTTTTACTTGATCCCGCTAATCACCAAGTGAGATTGTGGCAAAGCGAGCAGGGTGGACGACGTTTTTATTCAACGCCTTATGAGAACCGCTTTATTTGGGGCGCTACTGCGGGAATGTTGCGTAACCTTTATCATTTATTAAAAGTATGACTTTCTTTTCTATCCTCTTCGCCCTCATTGCCGAGCAATATCGCCCGGTGACCGCTAACCATTGGATTGTGCGCACCTGTGCTCGATGGTTAGATTGGGTCGCCGCTGAATTTGGTGGAAAGTCAGAAGAAGGTGCAAGTCCTGTTGGTGCTCGCATGGCCTGCCTGGTTGCTTTTATTTTGCCAACCTTCTTGGTGTTTATGGTGTACGTCACCTGTATGGTGACTTACCCAATCTTGGGTTTCCTTTGGAACATTGTCATTGCTTATTTGTTTTTTGGCTTTCGGCAATTTAGCCATTCATTTACCTTAGTTCATGAAGCGATTGAGGCGCATGATTTGCCAGCAGCCCGCGCAGCCTTGGGTGAATGGTATGGGCCTGAATTAGATACATCCAATTTATCGGAAACAGAAGTGATCTCATTGGCATTAGAGCGCGCTATTATTGGCTCACATCGACATGTATTTGGTGTTTTGTTTTGGTTCATGATGCCCATGGGCCCTGCTGGTGTTGTGCTTTACCGTTTGGCTGATATCGCTGCGCAGCGTTGGTCTGAGCGCGGTGACTTTAATTTAAGCGAATCTGCACGCCATTTCTTTTATGTACTCGATTGGATTCCAGCGCGTATTACTGCAATGGGCTTTGCAATTGTCGGAAACTTTGAGGGCGCAGTATACGCATGGCGTTACCTGACGCAAAAATGGTCTGACTCTTTGTCTGCAGTCATCTTAGTCGCTGGTAGTGGTGCTCTTGGTGTTCGCTTGGGTGAACCTTTGAGTGAACCTGAGAGCGATGAAGCTTTACGAATGGCCGAAGCTGGCGAGCCTTTGGTATATGAGGTAGGTCTTGAGCCTACCGAGCGTACGATGCGCTCTGCAGTAGGTTTGGTGTGGCGCTTGGTTATCGTTTGGATGGCTTTGTTGCTAATGCTGACCATCGCTCTTTGGCTTGGCTAATTCCCTGTAACTGCGTATCAGCAGTTTTTGAATCTGAACGCAGTTGTTTAAATAGCGCCAGTCTCTCTGGCGCTATTACATTTCTATCTACGGCATCGCGTATTGCGCAATCTGGTTCGGACTCATGCGCACAATTATGAAAGCGACATTTGCCCAAGAGATCTTTAAATTCTCTAAAAGCATGTTGTAACTCGCTGACAGACATGTGGGCAAGACCAAACTCCTGAAAGCCCGGTGAGTCAATGAGGGCACCTAGCTTGCCATTTGATCCCCTTCCCCAGTCTTGGGGTAATTCGAAATAGCGGCAGGCAGTAGTGGTGTGTTTACCGGTGTCTAGGCGTACCGAGTATTCCTGGGTCAGTGCAGCAGCATTAGGGACCCAGGCATTGAGTAAGCTCGATTTACCCATGCCAGATTGCCCAACAAATACTGAAATCTTCCCTTGGATCGTAGGGCGAAGAGCCTCGATGGAAGCGGGATCAAACTTGGCGGAGACTTCGCTGACAGGGTAGCCCATCTTTGCATACGGCTCAATAATTTTACGTGCGTGTTCTAAGTTATCTTTGAGATCGCATTTATTGAGTAGGATGTGCAAACCAATTTGATTGGCTTCCGCAGCAACAACTGCTCTACCGAGAAGGTCGGGTGAAAAAGCGGGCTGCGTTGCTAGCACCACCAGAATTTGATCGACATTAGAGGCGATGATTTTGCTTTTAAAAGCATCCGAGCGATAAAGAATATTTTCACGAGGCTCAATTTGAATAATGCGCGCCTGATCTGCTGAGGTCATCTCTAAAATTAGATGATCGCCGACTGCACCAATGTGCTGCTTAGCGGGGGTGCTTACCTGAATGAGAGAGCCCTGAGGAGATTGGTTTCCGAGTGAGTCCGCAACTAAGCGCTGTGCTAGATAGTGCCTTCCATAGGAAGCAGTGAGTAGCGCACGGAATTGATCCATCGTTATGAGTTGTAACGTTGTAAGTGAGCGATGCGCAGTGGTGCTGGTGGATGCGAGCTATAAAAAGCAGTGTAGATCGGATCGGGCGTTAGGGTAGAGGCGTTGTCTTGGTAGAGCTTTACCAATGCCGAGATTAAATCTTTTGCAGACGATTTTTCTGCGGCAAAGCCATCTGCTTCATATTCGTGTTTGCGAGAGGCTAAGCTGCCTAGCGGTGTGAAGAAAAAGCTAAATACTGGTGAGACCAGCATAAACAGCGCTAAGGCGAGGCCGCCGTTATAACCATTGAGATTGGGCATCACGCCAAGATCGGTATAGAACCAGACTTGAGTACTGATCCAACCGAGCAGCGCAAACATGCCAAAGCTCAATGCAAAGGAAACTAACAGACGTTTGCGAATATGTTTGCACTTGAAGTGGCCTAACTCATGGGCAAGCACTGCTTCAACTTCGCCGGGATTGAGTTTTTCAATTAAGGTATCAAAGAAGACAATACGCTTTGCTTTGCCCATGCCCGCAAAGAATGCATTGCCATGGGCGCTACGTTTGCTGCCATCCATCACAAACAGTCCTTGACTAGCAAAATCACAGCGGGTGAGCAAAGATTCAATTTGAGTTTTTAAGGGGCCATCTTCAAGGGCTTGGAACTTATTAAAGAGTGGGGCGATAAAAGTAGGGAAGATCCACTGCATGAGTAAGCTAAAGACAGTCAAGACTCCCCACGCCCATAGCCACCACAAGTCACCAGCTGTAGCCATTAAGCTCAGAATGACCCACAGCAAAGGAATGCCAATTACTCCACCGACTAGAGCGCCTTTAATTAAGTCTACGAAAAATAGTTTTTTGTCCATGCGATTAAAGCCAAAGCGCTCCTCAAGGTGAAACTGCTTATACCAAGAGAAGGGGAGATCAATCATTCCGGAAATAATGACGATCGATATCAGCAAGGCGATTTGCTGAGTAATACCCACGCCAAGCCACTGCAAAAGTGCGAGATTAAGAATCTGCAATCCACCACACAAGGTAAAGCCAATTAAAATGATGGCGCTGACCCCATTTTCCAGGATGCCAAGGCGCAATTTGGCGATCGTGTAGTCGGCGGCCTTTTGATGCTCAGTTAGACTCACTTTTTCAGCAAAATCGGTGGGTACTGCATTTCGATGGTCAGACACATGGCGGATTTGACGTTGGGACAACCAGTGGCGTAAGCCAAAGCTGGCAATAAAGGCAATTAAGAAAACAATGGTGAAGGTCATGAGATCATTATAGATATGAGCGAGCAAACAAACACTGCGGTAACTAAGGCGGCACCGGCCAACGAGCACTTGATTTGGGTGGATATGGAAATGTCGGGCTTAGACCCCGAGACAGAGCGTATATTAGAAATCGCCATCATCATCACCGATGCCCACCTCAACACGATTGCTACTGCGCCAGTATGGGTGGTTCACCAAGAAGATGCTGTCTTAGATGCAATGGATGCTTGGAATAAAGGCACTCATGGACGTTCTGGATTGATTGATAAGGTCAAGGCTTCAACCATGGATGAAGCTGCAGTGGAGGCTGAGTGCATAGCCTTTTTAAAGCAATATATCAAGGCAGGTATTGCGCCGATGTGCGGCAATACGATTGGCCAAGACCGTCGCTTTATGGCTAAGTACATGCCAAAACTAGAGACTTATTTTCATTATCGGAATGTGGATGTTTCTACACTCAAGGAATTATGCAAACGCTGGCATCCCGAGTTAGTCAAAGGCTTTACCAAAAAACAGGCTCATACAGCCTTGGCAGATATTGAGGAATCTATTGAAGAGCTCAAATACTATCGAGAAAAATTTATCGTCCCCCTGCCGCAGTAGTGCGCAAGGAGATGCAAAAAGAAAAGGTCTGCAGTTGCAGACCTTTTGATATTTCGCTGGCAAGAATTATTTTTTTAAAGCACTTTTGGGTCTAAAAGCTTTAATGACTGCTTCGTTAGCTTCAATATAGGGGCCACCAATTAAATCGATGCAGTAAGGAATTGCTGCAAAAATGCCAGGCACAATTGATTTGCCAGTTTCATCCTTGAGCCCCTCAAGGGTTTCGGCAATGGCTTTAGGTTGACCAGGTAAATTCACTACAAGAGCAGCGTGGCCCTCGATCTCTCGAAGAACAGCAACCTGCCGAGACAAAATTGCAGTTGGAACAAATTTCAGGCTAATTTGACGCATTTGCTCGCCAAAGCCCGGCATTTCTCGAGTTCCCGCTTCAAGAGTGGCTTCTGGTGTGACATCTCTTCTAGAGGGGCCAGTGCCACCAGTAGTTAACACTAAGTCACAACCCATGTCATCAACGAGCTCAATAATCATTTCAGTGATGATTTCGGACTCATCCGCTATCAAGCGTTCATGGAAAGTGCAAGGGTTATGAATAGCCTTGATAAGCCATGTCTGAAGGGCTGGGATTCCCTCATCTTGATAGATCCCTTTGCTGGCACGATCAGAAATCGAAATTAAGCCAATCTTGACTTCATTTGGAGGGCTTTCATCGTGAGTTTCTGTATGCTTCATGTTGATATTCTAGCTATTATTAGGTCATGTTTACATATTCATACAGTCAGTTTCAAGAAATCATCAATTTCATGCTCGCAGAAGCCAAAAGAAGGGGCGCCTCTGATGCAGTGTCTGAAGTTTCTGAAGGGCAAGGTCTCTCGGTAACGGTTCGCAAGGGCGAGGTGGAGACGATTGAGCAAAGCTTAGATAAGCAGGTTGGGGTTACCGTATTTTTGGGTCACCATCGTGGTAATGCGAGTACAAGCGATTTTTCAAAGGCATCACTCAAGGCTACCGTCGATGCCGCTTATCACATTGCGCAGCATACGGCTGAAGATCTTTGTGCTGGCCCAGCAGAGCCTGAGTTATTAGAAAATAAACCCTTAGATCTAGATTTATTTCATCCCTGGGATATCGATGCAGCTCATGCAGTTGAGATTGCCCGCACTGCAGAGGGCGCAGCATTTGCCGTGAGCAAGCAAATTCAAAATAGCGATGGCGCTTCAGTTTCTGCGCATCATGCGCACTTCATGATGGGAACCTCGCACGGTTTTATGGGTGGATACCCGTTCTCTCGTCACTATATTTCTTGTGCGCCGATTGCTAGCGCAGGCGGTAAACAATCACAGATGCAACGCGATGATTGGTATTCCAGCTCGCGCATTCCGGCGCAGCTAGCTGATCCAGCGTCGATTGGAAAGTATGCCGCCCAGCGTGCTTTATCTCGTCTAAAAGCGAGATCACTTGGTACTCGTCGTTGCCCAGTAATTTTTGAAGCACCATTAGCTGCTGGTTTATTGGGTGGCTTAGTACAGGCAGTATCCGGTGGCGCTCTTTATCGACGTTCGAGCTTCTTACTTGATAGTTTGGGAAAGCAGGTCCTTCCAAAACATGTCAGTCTTTTTGAAAACCCTCACCTAAAGGCGATGACTGGAAGTGCCCCATTTGATGAAGAGGGTGTCAAGACATCTGCGCGCAAGTTAGGAATGAAAACCACAGGCAATGCTGGCGGTTCGCACCACCTCACATTACAAAGCAAGAAAACCCCGAAAGGTGGCTTACCAGCCTTATTAAAAGAAATGGGTACAGGTTTGTTAGTGACTGAATTAATGGGCCAAGGCGTGAACTATGTCACTGGTGATTATTCACGAGGCGCATTTGGCTACTGGGTTGAAAATGGTCAGATTCAGTATCCAGTTGAAGAGGTAACGATCGCGGGTAACTTACGTGACATGCTGTTGGATATTGAACTGATTGGTAGTGATACATTAATTCGGGGTACAAAAGAGACGGGTTCAATCTTGATTGGATCGATGACCGTTGGTGGAAAGTAAGTTTTACAGTTGACCCAAAAAATAAAAGGAGATTGTGATGCAAAGACGTTCTTTTTTAAAGAAAGCAACCATTGGTGCTGGTGTCGCTGCGATAGGTGCTCCGGCAATTGCTCAAAGTTTGCCAAGCTTAAATTGGCGTCTCGTGTCCAGTTTCCCCAAATCTTTAGATACTTTGTACGGTACGCCAGAAGTTTTTGCCAATGCTTTGCGCAAAGCAACTGACGGCAAGTTCAACGTCAAAGTATTTGCTGCTGGAGAGGTTGTGCCAGCACTTCAGGTATTAGATGCTGTGCAAAATGGTACCGTGGAATGTGGTCACACCGCTAGTTACTACTATCTGGGCAAAAACAGTGCCTTTATTTTTGATACCGCAGCGCCATTTGGTATGACCGTGCGTCAACAATCAGCTTGGATGCTGCATGGTAACGGCATGAAGTTAATGCGTGAGCTTTATGCGAGCTACAACATTGTGAATTTCCTAGGCGGCCAAACTGGTACACAAATGGGAGGTTGGTTTCGCAAGGAAATTAAATCACCAGAAGACTTAAAGGGTCTGAAGTTCCGCATTGCTGGTTTTGCCGGTCAGGTGCTTGCAAAGTTGGGGGTTGTCCCACAGCAATTGCCAGCTGGCGAAATTTATTCAGCTCTTGAAAAAGGCACTATTGATGCTGCGGAATTTGTTGGGCCTTATGATGACGAGAAATTGGGCCTGGCCAAAGTAGCAAAAAATTATTACTACCCAGCATTCTGGGAGGGTGCCGCAGGACTATCTTTTTTGGTCAATAAGAAGCAGTGGGACTCTTTGCCGCCAGCCTATCAAGCTGCATGGGAAGCGGCTTGTTTTGAGGCTCATACTGATATGTGCGCCAAATATGACGCTCTGAATCCGCCCGCGTTACAACGTCTTTTGCAGAGCGGCGCCGTATTACGGAAATTTAATACCTCAGTCATGGATGCTTGCTTTAAGGCTAGTCAAGAAACATACGCTGAAGAGTCTGCTAAAAACCCTCAGTTTAAAAAGATATTTGATGATTATCGCGCCTTCAGAAATATGGAGGCTCAGTGGTTTGGGGTGGCAGAGCAGGCATTTGCTCAGTACAGCTTTAGTAAAAAATTGTGATTGGGATTTTCTTGTGGCTAAAGGGCTCGGTGGAGCCCTTTTCTTTTGCTTCTAGGTGGCTGCAGTAGTTTCGCCTGATAGGGTCAAGACCGCAGGGTGCGGAACAATTAGTTGTTAATATCTCTTGATGCTTGATTCCCTATTAAACCCAGTTATTCAATCTTTTCATGCGCATTCCTTCACCTTTTTTGTTTGCGCATTCATTAGTGTGATTCTGATGGGCATCTCTAAGAGCGGCTTTGGAGCTGGTCTTGGGATTCTCTCATTACCTTTAATGGCCAGCCAATCGAGCATTAATGAAGCATTGGCAATCTTATTGCCACTATTAATCGCCATGGATTTAGTGGGTCTGCGCCGCTTTATTAAAAATGCCGATTGGAAACTTCTGAAATTGATTATTCCCCCAGCTTTTTTGGGCATGCTATTGGGGATGATTTTCTTTACTGCGATTACGCCAAAAGTACTCACTCTCTCGATCGGCATTTTTACTTTGCTTTTTCTGATTCAGAACTTGGCAATGGAATATTTTGATTTTAAAGAAGCGAAGCCCTATCTTTGGCTTGGCAGGGCAATGGGTTTAACTTCAGGTTTTACCTCTTTTGTTGCCCATATTGGTGGTCCACCTATTACCGTGTTTATGCTTCGGGCAAAGTTATTACCAATGGTTTACACCTCCACCCTGGGTGTGTTCTTTACTATTATTAATTTTGCTAAGTTAGGGCCATACTCCTATCTAGGCTTACTAAACTTTGGGCAATTTGCAACTTCACTATTGTTATTGCCTTGTGTGCCAGTAGGTGTTTACTTTGGTTTTTACTTGGCCAAACGTATCTCAATGAAGTGGTATTACCGCATCGTGCGCTTTTTCTTACTAGTGGCGAGCATTAAATTGATTGCCGACGGACTTTTATAAACCGAGCTTATTTCTCAGGGCGAATCAAAATCTGCCTGAGGAAACGAGAGATATCCATGAGCTCTTCGTGATTGACGGAATGCTCCATGGGGTACTCATTCCAATTCACCTGATACCCCATATTCTCCAACAAAACATATGACGCTTCGGCACGCTGGGGCACTACAACTGAATCATAGGTGCCGTGAGCCATCAAGATGGGGGTGGTTTGATTGGCGCTATGTTTTTCAATGCTTAATCTCATCGCAAGCGGCAGGTAGCCCGAAAGCGCAATGATTCCGGCGAGTTGGTGAGGAAAGCGCAGGCCAATATGCAGAGCCATAGCGCAACCTTGTGAAAAGCCAGCCAAGACAATATTGCTATAAGCAATATCGCGATTTTTTTACGATTGATTAATTCAATAATGGCAGCCGCCGATCGGTGAATACCTTTAGCGTCTTCTTGGTCTGTTAAGTTTCTGCCGATGATGTCATACCAGGCAGGCATCACATAACCACCATTGACAGTTACCGGCATAGAAGGAGCGCTAGGAAAGACAAAGCGAATGCCAGGGCAGCCCTGAAGATCAAGCTCGGGAACAATAGGTACAAAATCGTTGCCATCTGCGCCAAGGCCGTGAAGCCAAATCACGGCAGCGGTTGGATTGGGGGCAGTTTCAAGTTCAATACAGGGCAGCATCAATATTTTTAATTTGGTTGATAAAGAGCATTATCGGCTCATGTAGGCATCTTCATTGTAAGTGGCTACCCAGTTTGGTCTAAAGATGAGGAAAATCGCCAGAAGCATTTCTGACAGAGAGCCCTCCATAAATGCAATGATGATGAGACCAAGAAGCCAGCCTTCTAAATCAATATGGGCTGCTCCGCCGTTAATAAACAGGTTTCCAATTAATAACGTTATGCCCGACAGAATTACGCTAAGAAATGCGGCAACGTATCCATTACCAAGGATTAATACAAAAAGATGTTTGGGTACCCAGCGTTGGATTGCTTGAATAGTGAGATAGGCAAAGCAAGCGGGTAACACGCAAACCATTAAGTAATGTTGCGCCGCTTCTATTAAATTGCCTTGAATCAGACAATCGCTTAATAAGGCAACTGGAAACAGTATTGAGAGTGCAATAGCCACTCCAAACATGGCAGTAAGTAAAGCCGCCCCATAAAAGTGAAAAATGAGCCCATAGAATCTGCCAGGTGTTTGACCTGGTAGGGTTGGTGAAACATGCCACGCAATTGTTAAAAAGAGGATGGCCGCTAAAGCCATAAAAGATAGAGGTGGTTTAGAAAATATGCTTGGCGGACTTTTATAGATGGCAAAGAGAAAGAGAAAGACCGCCAAACCTAACCAGACCATTTTGGACTCACCTGAATATTGAATGATTCAGTCTAAACAAACCCAAAATAAAGCCCATCAGCACTTTTACTTAGATAAGTATCCTGGAGTAGCCAATATGGGGTGTAAGATGTTTTCAAATAATCTTGTGTCTAATGGGAGGTTTTGTGAAGCCGTTCTATATTGATTATCCCCAAGAGAAAATTGAGGAGCATCAGCATGCTTATTGCTGCGCATATTGCAAGATTCCTACAACGATTATTTTTGGCTTATTAGAAAACCATGCTGCAGATTGTCTATACCGCACGCAGCACAGCAAATGGGTGCAGTTAGAAGCAAAACTCAAACCCCAACATAATCACTTTGATGAACTACATGCCGATGAGGTGGATTAAATGAAAACCTATCCGATAGCACTCGAACTAACTGTTTGGTTTGATCTAGGGCTTAATCAATATGAAGTCGTGATTGATGAGGTCTCTAAAATTTCGGTGAAGCGTACAGATGATGTCTTGCATAGCAGGGAGCTTTCTGATTCTGAGGTACGGCTACTCTTAGATACTATCGGTGTAGTGAAGGTTCCAATTACTGAAGAGCACTCTTTAAATTCAAACCATAAAGCTTCATCCAGTTATGAGCTCATTATTGAATCAGCACACTTCTCTTTGGAATTTAATTGGGAAAATCTCGATGTAGAGGCTAGCAGTTCTAATGCCTTTGAGTCGGTGGTTAAGCTTGCCAGCTTGATTCAAAGTTTAGATTTAGATCACTAGGGTTTTAGGCTTCAACTACCACAAAATCGCCCTGAGAGACCTTATCCCTAAACTGGGAGAATGAAAAAAGGGCCTTAATTTTTTTGGTATTAATGACCTCAATCTTTCTGTCTGGGGTGAGATTGGCTACATACTCCCCTTCTGGGAAAAGGGCCTCTGGAATATTCTCTGTATCCAGAATTTGAGCATTGAGCACTAAGCTTTTAGTAATTTTGATGCGCATAGCTCATCTTAAGTTCCCATCAATACCAGTAACTACCAGCATGCACAATTTAGAAAATTGCTTGCACCATTTAGGTGTCTAGGTTTTTTAGAGTCCCGGGCCTTAATAGAAAAGGCTAATCTTAAAAAAGTGCAGCGATATTGATCTGGGGCGCACTTAACTAGTGCAGTTGCCCTGTAGTTTTCTGATTTAGGGAATACCTTTATAGGATCTTCCCTAGAAACTGAGCCAAATGACTTCATAACTAACCCTTTTGTCAGTGTGGGCTTATTAAAATTGAGATTCTTTATAGGTTGTTTTTTCAAGGAGAAATGCATGTCTGATGCTGTCGTTGCACGCATAGAGGCAAATCCAAAATGCCAAGAGCTCAAGCGAAAGCGCAGCACTTTTGGTTGGGCCCTCTGCATTTTGATGTTTATCGTCTATTACGGATACATTGCCTTAATTGCTTTTGATAAGGCTTTTTTGGCACAGCCGATTGGTGATGGCGTGATTACCTTGGGAATTCCTATTGGTATGGGCGTAATTATTTTCACGATTCTGATTACAGGTATCTATGTTCGCCGTGCAAATGGTGAATATGACACTCTGACTGCAGAAATTTTGAAAGAGAGTGTCAAATGAATCGCATTGAAAAATTATTTTGTGCTTTAGCGCTTTTAGTGTTGCCGGCGTTGGCAATTGCTGCTGGTGCTGATATGGGTCAAGTAGAGAAACAAGCTACTAATTGGGTAGCGATTGGTATGTTTGCTGCTTTTGTAGCCGGCACTCTTTACATTACTAAGTGGGCTGCAACTAAAACCAAATCTGCTGCTGACTTCTATACTGGCGGCGGTGGTATCACTGGCTTTCAGAATGGTTTAGCGATTGCTGGTGACTATATGTCTGCTGCATCATTCTTGGGTATTTCTGCTGCAGTGATGGCCAATGGTTATGACGGCTTGATTTACTCCATTGGCTTCTTGGCTGGCCAGTCATTACCTTCTTGATGGCAGAGCGTCTTCGTAACTTAGGTAAATTTACCTTTGCTGACGTTGCTGGCTATCGTTTCCAGCAAACTCCAATTAGAGCCTTTGCTGCTTCCGGTACTTTAGTTGTAGTTGCTTTTTACTTGATCGCACAGATGGTTGGTGCGGGCCAGTTGATTAAGTTACTCTTCGGTCTTGAGTATTGGATGGCTGTGGTAATCGTTGGTTGCTTGATGATGATTTACGTATTGTTTGGCGGCATGACGGCTACTACTTGGGTACAAATCGGTACAAATCATTAAGGCATGCTTACTTTTGGCTGGCGTTACTTTCATGGCATTCATGGTGTTGGCTCAGTATGGATTTAGTCCAGAAGCTTTATTTGCAAAAGCGGTTGAAGTAAAAACTGCTATTGCAACTAGTGCAGGCAAAACTCCAGAAGAGGCTGTAAAGGCTGGCTTGAGCATCATGGGTCCCGGCGGCTTCATTAAAGATCCTATCTCAGCAATCTCATTCGGTATGGCCTTGATGTTTGGTACAGCTGGTTTGCCACATATCTTGATGCGTTTCTTCACTGTTCCTGATGCAAAAGAAGCTCGTAAATCTGTATTGTGGGCAACCACTTGGATTGGCTACTTCTACATCTTGATTTTCATCATTGGTTTTGGTGCGATTACCTTGGTCTTGACCAATCCAGAGATGGCAGATGTTGCTAAGGGCGTGATCAAAGGTGGTGCTGGAACTGCAAATATGGCAGCGGTATTAGTTGCGAAGACTGTGGGCGGCAACGTCTTCTATGGATTTATTTCTGCAGTGGCATTCGCAACCATTTTGGCTGTTGTTGCTGGTTTGACTTTGTCAGGTGCCTCAGCGGTTTCACATGACCTCTATGCAACGGTGATTAAAAAGGGTAATGCAGATAGCGCATCTGAGTTAAAAGTATCTCGTTTGACTACTTTGACTTTGGGTGTGATTGCTGTGGTCTTAGGCATCGCTTTTGAAAAGCAAAACATTGCTTTCATGGTGTCTTTAGCATTTGCGATTGCTGCTTCTGCCAACTTCCCAGTCTTGTTTATGTCAGTGCTTTGGAAGAACTGCACAACAAAAGGTGCTGTGATTGGCGGATTCTTGGGCTTGGTATCTTCTGTTGCCTTGACCGTAGTTTCACCATCTGTATGGGAAGCGGTTTTGGGTAATCCAAAAGGGTCTGCCTTGTTCCCATACTCTTCACCAGCATTATTCTCAATCACTATTGGCTTTGTTGGGGTTTGGTTGTTTTCTGTACTGGACAACAGTGAAAACGCTAAGAATGAACGTGCTGCATTTGCTGCACAGCAAGTTCGTTCAGAGACAGGCTTTGGTGCTTCAGGAGCTTCTGGTCACTAAGAAGTATTTGATGTTGTAATTCATAAAAAACCAGGAGCAATCCTGGTTTTTTATTGCCTCAGTAATTGACGTAGCTTCACAAAAGCTAGCCCAGTCATAACAGCATCATTGAGGGCATCATGCGCATCGCGCACAGGCAAGCTCAAATCTTTCATCAGCGTTTCAAAGCGCAGGTCAATCATTTGACCACGTTCATTGATCGGTAGTTGAGCATTTTTATACTCGTAGTACATTTCCGAAACCTCAATTTTTTCTTGGGGGAGTCCCTGGCCAAGCATGCGCCAGATGACTTTATTAAGCATTGCCACATCAAACTCGAGGTAGTAGCCGACAATGGGACGGCTGCCGATGAAATGCATTAGCTTGGCGATTGCAATTTCTGGGGCTAAGCCATTAACAAGATCAAGCTCACGAAGTCGATGAATTTTGACGCTTTCTGCTGATAGCTCTTTGTCTGGTTTGATGAGTAGCTCTAGACGCTCGCTAGTCATGAGCTTATTTCCGACGATTCTCACAGCCCCTATGGAGATGATTTGATCCTTGGCGATATTCAGGCCAGTAGTCTCGCAGTCAAGAACCACCCATTCGTCTGGCGGGGGAGGGTCGAACATGAATTTATAGCGTTCATCAGCGAGATGGTAAATAAGCCATTCACGCCATACAGCGTTGTAAAGTCTTTTAATTGGACCAGGGACTAACCGGTTCATGCAAACTCTAGATGAAAGTGCTGGCGCAAAAAAGTCTTGAATCGTTTAACTACATTGAGAGCATCTTTAAGAAGATCGCGCTCTAAAGTAGAAAGGCGACTTAGGTCAATTTCACCAGACACCTCTTTGTCAGTCTCGAGTTCTATAAGACCACTTTTCAATCTCAATTCCATTAAGAGGTGAAGTGACTCTAGAGTTTCATTGGCTAAATCTTTTGGTATTTTATGGAGTCTGACGAGCTCGGTAATTCGATCAGATGTGGAGTTAGCCCAAATATGATTTTCTAGCGCAAGTGCGCGAACGCCATGCACAATGGAAAAGATACCCGCTTTTTTAAGATTGATACGATTCTCAGAGGGCTCTGCTCCGAGGGTCAGCAGGCGATTCCACCAGCCGATATCAGAAGAGAAGCTTTCGATTGCAGAAGCAAAACGTGCGAGCAAGAATTGATTATCGGTAACCAAGGCAAACAGCGATTGTTTTACCTGGGCCAGTAGGCTAGCGTCACCGGTAATCGAGTGGGCATCAAGAAAGATAGCTAAGTTCATTAAGCTATCAGGGGTGGGTTCTAGTAGCCAATCTTTAGTAGTGTCTTCAAATTGGCGTACAAAGCCTTTAATGAGAGTCAATAGATGGGTTGGGGCAGAGCCAACAACCAAAATGACTTCACCTTCTTTAAAGTAGGCGATGTCTATATTATCTCTGACAAGTTTTTGCTCTTGAGCGTTTAAGCAATCAAAGGGAGATGCTGAAAAATTAAAGGCATTAGGCATCTTTCCATTCTATTTCCTTGCGGACAGTCTGTGAAGAAGGGTTGAGTCTTAGACCCCCTGAAAATTGCACTTAATTAAGCAAATGATTTAATCGCAGAAGCTAAGGCCAATATGCGCTTGGCATCCTGAATATGTAATTCTTCAATGAGCTTGCCATTCAGCACTGCAATGCCTGCTCCAGATTGGATGGCGGCATCATATGCAGCAATTCTCTCTTGAGCCTCTTTGATTTCGGCCTCGGAGGGGCCGAATATTTCATTGGCAAGGGCAATCTGGCTGGGGTGGATCAGTGTCTTACCATCAAAGCCCATATCTCGACCTTGAATACAAGACTGTCTTAAGCCATCTTCATCATCGAGCGATAGGTGCACACCATCTAAGACGCAAAGACCATGGGCCCTGGCAGCCAAGACAGAAAGTGATAAAGCGGTTAGGGTTTCAATTCTTGTTGGAGTATGACGAGCATGAAGATCTTTGACTAAATCTGAGGTCCCCAATACAAGGGCTTCAAGCAAAGGGTGTGAGCTGGTAATTTCAGGAAGCTTAAAAATAGACATCGGCGTTTCAATCATTGCCCAGATGGTGATACCTGGGCGTGCATTGAGTTGAGCGAGGATATTGGCCGCTTCGGCAACTTGTGAGGCAGACTCTACTTTAGGTAATACGATGGCATCGGCCCGAGTATTTGCAAATGCCTTAATTGTCATCTAAACCCCAAGGCGAGTTGAGGCCATTGATTCTGACGACCGCTTCCCGGTGACCAAAGCCTGACTCAAAGGCTAAGCGAATATTTTCCCTGGCAATTACTTTTGCATCTGGAGCTACTGCATCTTCTAAATCAAGGATGAGTGAATCGGCGGCTAGACTTTTAGCTTTTTCAAGCGCCCTGGTATTTGCTCCGGGCATATACAGCACAGAGCGGCGTGGTCTGGTGGTATTAATCATTTGAATGAATTTTATCTATTAAAGCGAAACGAGTCGAAATATCATATCTGAATACCTATTGGGCCTAATAGGGGAAAAATGGTATTAATTTCTAGAGTGGGAAATTAATACGTCAATATCAATAGGCTATTGTGCAAAAGACGCGACCCTGAGTGGGATTTGGTTTAAAGTCTTATGAGGCTTGAATTTCGCATTACTTTACCGACATCAAACGATCAGAAATAATACGCTGCCACACAAAGCATATTTAATGGATGAAACCAGCATGAAAAAACTTTTAGCATTTGGGGTCTCATTACTTGCACAGCTTTTATTGGTACAGTCTGCTTGGGCCTATCTTTTGCCTGTGTCGGGTTATACGGATGAAGGTAATCTCTACATAGATACAAATACAATCATAAGAACCCCTCCAACGGTGACTTTTACTTATGTAGAGAGTTTTAATCAATGCAAAAGTTATGGTGCCATATCCTACTTATCAAAAGCCACCAATATTCGACTGGATTGCAATGCAAAAAGACTGTTTGCATTATCGGAAAGTTATTATTCCGGGCCAAATCTTCACGGTAAATTGCTTGGTAATTTCCAATTAAATGATCAATTTGGCTCATCTCCCTCAGGCGATAATTGGCCAGCCAATTTATTAAAAATAGGTTGTATGCCTCGTCGATATTAGGATGCTGATGACTGGAGAATGTGCGGGTAGAGGATTTATGATGTTCTATTTAGATGCTTCTGGTTATTGAAATAAGTACTGCAAACGAATTCATGGGTGAGTGGCGCTGTAAATATACTCATTGCTTGATCCAAACTCATGTCATGGATGGATAATTGATTAAAGCTTGCTGAGTCAAAATATATGGCAAGTAGGGGCCGGAGAATATTGCTCACGATTGCATAGATGCTCTTTTGAGCGTTAATTTTGGGTATTACAGGGCTGACATTAAATCGTCATATTTGATTGCGATATTGCTGTGGTGGAAACATCTATCCAAGCAATCTCCGAGCTCTATCAAAAAAAAGGCGATCTTCACTACGACGGTGAGGGGGTCTCCCAACTAGCTCATGCTTGGCAATGTGGGCAGCTTGCTAAAGAGAGTGGTGTTAGCCCTCAATTGCAGTTAGCCGCTTGGCTGCATGATATTGGACATCTTCTATCCAGCAAAGAGGGCACCCCAACTAGTTATGGATACGATGATCATCATGAGCAAATTGGCGGAGCTTATCTAGCGCAACTTTTTTCCGAAGAAGTCAGTTGCCCGGTTTTGATGCATGTTAATGCCAAAAGATATTTAGTATCAACTGATCCGGAATATCGCAAACTCTTATCTCCCGATTCCATCAGAAGCTTGGCGCTTCAAGGAGGGGAAATGACTTTAGAAGAGTGCAATCAATTTGTCACGATGACTTTTGCGCAGGATGCTATTTTATTGCGCAAATGGGATGAGTTGGGAAAGAACTCGGAATTAAAAATCCCCGCAAAGGAAGTTGTAATAGCTTGCTTAACTCAGTTGGCTCAAGAGTGCATATGAATAGCGTTCTAAAAATAGAAGATGCCAGTAAGACTTTCTTCTCAAATGGCAAGAAGAATCGGGCTTTGTGCAATGTATCTATTGATGTTGCCGCAGGCGAGAGAGTGTCTTTATTAGGAGCGTCTGGTTCGGAGAAGTCCACTCTCATTCGAGCTATTTGTGGATTAGAGGTTTTGGATAAAGGTAGTGGAGAAATCCTCATTTATGGCAGGCAGATGCAGTCGAATGGCCATTTACCTAAGAACGTGCGACAAATGAGGAATGAAATTGGCACCATCTTTCAACAATTCAATTTGGTAAACCAATTAGATGTGATAACAAATGTTTTGATTGGTATTTGCCCTCAAAAGAGTGTTGCCGAGATTATTTTTCGACGGTTTTCTTTGGAAGAAAAGGCTAAAGCCCTAGATGCGCTTGAAAAGGTTGGTTTGATTGATTTTGCATACCAAAGAGCATCAAATCTTTCAGGCGGACAGCAACAACGAGTTGCGATAGCCAGGGCATTAATCAAGGGTGCAAAAATTTTATTGGCTGACGAACCAGTCGCATCCTTAGATCCCGAATCATCCAGAAAGGTGATGGAGACTATGGTCAATTTGTCTGAGAAATTAGATCTCACATTCATTACTAGTTTGCATCAGATTCCAGTTGCCAGAAAGTATTGCGAGAGAACCATTGCCTTAAATAAGGGCGTAGTAGTTTTTGATGGTCCAACCAAAGCATTAACTGCTGACATCTTGGCAAATTTATACGGATCCAATCTCGATGATTTGGATTTTGATGATTTTTCTAGCGTTCAAGAGCTTGGTGTATCTGAGCCAAAGCTCGCATTAGTTCAGTAGACTTTTTTTGGGAGATTCAAATGAGAATAAGCAAATTACTTTTGGCCGGGTTAATGGCTTTATCAGTATGTGTGGCACAAGCTAAAGAAATTAGTTTTGGAGTTATTTCCACGGATTCTGCCGCAGCTCAAAGAGACCGTTGGGAGCCCTTTTTCAGAGACATGGAAAAGCAAACAGGCCTAACAGTGAAATCATTTTACGCGCCAGACTATGCCGGAGTGATTGAGGCAATGCGCTTTAATAAAGTACAGGTGGCTTGGTTTGGAAATAAAGCAGCCATGGAGGCTGTTGATCGTGCGAATGGTGAAGTCTTTGCGCAAGTAGTTTACGCCGATGGTGGGGTCGGTTACACATCTTACTTAATTACCCAAAAAGATTCTCCCTACAATAATGTGGATGATGTAATTAAGAATGGTAAGAGCATCAATTTTGGCATTGGTGATTCAAACTCCACTTCTGGATTCCTGGTTCCGAGTTATTACATCTTCGCTAAGCGAAATATTGAGCCAAGAGAAGTTTTTAAAACAGTTCGCAACGCAAGCCATGGCGCAAATATGCAAGCAATTCTTGCTAAACAACTCGATGTTGCCACCAATAACTCCGAAGAAGTTGATCGCTTGGCTGCTACCAAGCCTGAGGCAGTTCAAGAGATCAAAATTATTTGGAAGAGTCCTTTAATTCCGAGCGACCCATTTGTATGGCGTAATGATTTGGATAAGGATACAAAAGAGAAGTTGAAAAAATTTGTATACAACTATGCTAAAACCAATCCAGAAGAAAAGGCAGTACTCAAGAATATCTATAACTATGGTGGATTTAGACCATCTACTAATGCTCAATTAAATCCAATTCGTCAATTGGAGTTGTTTAAAGAGATCCGTAAGGTAGAGTCTGACACTACTATGAGTGATGCTGATAAGGCTAAAAAAGTTGCTGAACTCAACGAGGCCTTGGCCAAGATCAAATGAGTGGGTCTGTTTCAGAGCTTTCCTTAGATCGAGCTAAGGCGCGAGCCTTCGAGGAGAGGCATGGCCTGACCTATTACATAGGGTGGGGGCTATTCTTCTTGGTATTAGCCTGGGCCTGGCAGGGCGCAGAAATGCGCCCCTTGGATCTGATTAAAGATTCTGGCAATATGGGCAAGTATGCCGCCGACTTTTTCCCTCCAAATTTTAAGGATTGGAAGCTATATGTAGGGGAAATGTTAATTACTGTGCAGATTGCAATTTGGGGCACCTTGCTTGCAATCCTTGCTGCTGTTCCCCTGGGCTTGCTCAGCGCCTCTAATGTAGTAAGTCCCTGGATGTATCAACCAGTGCGTCGCTTGATGGATGCCTTGCGTGCAATAAATGAGATGGTGTTTGCCATGTTATTTATTGTGGCAGTTGGACTTGGCCCATTTGCTGGGGTTTTAGCTTTATTTGTACATACCACTGGCACCTTAGCAAAATTATTTTCAGAAGCTGTTGAAGCGGTTGATCCGAGACCAATTGAGGGTATTAGGGCTACAGGCGCTCATCCAATGGCTGAGATTGTTTATGGAATCTTGCCTCAAGTGATGCCTTTATGGGTTTCCTATTCTTTGTATCGATTTGAGTCTAATGTACGCTCTGCTTCAGTAGTGGGAATGGTTGGTGCAGGTGGAATTGGAGTCATTCTTTATGAAGTAATTCGTGGGTTTCAATACCCTCAAACCTGCGCAGTTTTGATTATTCTGATTATCACTGTAACAATCATCGATTTAATTTCTTCCTATTTAAGGAAGCTTGCAAGTTAAATAATGCCTAAGCCTAGTATCTATTTTGGTGCAGGCTTACTTGCAGAGCTAGAAACACTTTTTCCTGATCGTGGTTTTCATATTTTGCGAATTCCAGAGATTTCTGATGCAGATATGAGGAAAATCAGATCATCATTGCAAGGTAGAGTTCTTTCGGAAGTGGTTTATCAACAAGGTATGCCAGATATTAGAGTCGTTGAAGACCTCCAGGATAATTTTTGGAGATATGCTGATTGCGGTAACTCTGTTCTACTGGGAATGGGTGGTGGTAGTGTGATGGATGCTGCTAAAGTATTGCGCTTTAAGCCTGACGGCAAGGCTTGGTTAAGCAGGCATCTTGATGTTTCAATAGCAGATCAGAGTCTCCCAAAAATGCCCCTCTTGTTGGCCTCTACTACTGCAGGCACGGGTAGTGAGGTGACTCCTACGGCGACAATTTGGGACTTTGAAAACCAGTGCAAACATTCCTTTTTTGGACCTCAGGTTCTGGCCGATGTTGCCATCATTGATCCCCGCCTTTGTCTTGGAGCTCCCTGGATTATTTCGCGCGATGCAGCAATTGATGCTCTTTCGCATGCATTAGAGGCAATTTGGAATATCAATCGTACAAAAGAAACGGATGATCTTGCGATTAATGCTGCACAGAAAATTTGCCGTTATTTACCTCTTCTTCGCGATGATTTAAATAATCTAGAGTATCGTCAAGCACTTTCAGAATCGGCATTGTCTGCTGGTATGGCTATGGCCAAAACACAAACGGCACTTGCACATGCTTTGTCATATGCGCAGACAATGAATAGTAAAAAAACGCACGGTCAAGCTTGTGCCTACTGGTTACCGTATGTATGGCAATTATTGATTCAAAGCAAATGCGAATCCAAAATTTTGATCTCTATTAATCAGGCGATTGGAGAATATTTTTCAACTCCGACCGAGATGCAAGAATGGCTACTTGCTCTTGGTTTTTCGGTATATCCTGCGCTCACGCGTGACAAAACAGTTGAAGATCAGGTAAATGTGGTTAGACTTTCTGCTCGAGGAAAAAACTTCGCAGGATTTAGCGTTAATGACAAATAAAAATTATGATCTGCTGGTAGTGGGTTCTGGTATTGTGGGATTGGCGCATGCTTATGAGGCCAAAAAAAGAGGTTTATCAGTAGCAATCGTTGAGCAAAACGCTAGTTGTACGGGCGCCTCTATCCGAAATTTTGGTTTTATTACGGTCTCAGGGCAAAGTAGCCGGGACACCTGGCGAAGGGCAGTGTACTCAGCGCAAGTCTGGCGGGAATTAGCCTCTTTGGCGAACATTAAAGTATTGCACCAGGGCACGTGGATTGTATGCCAGCGCCCAGAGGCGGTTGAAGTGGCCAAAGCATTTCTCCAAACACCGATGGGGGTTGACTGTAAATATTACCCTCTGGCTGACTATCCCACTTTAGAAGCACTTGGCCATTTCAATATCGAGAGTCTAAATTTAAAAAATTCATTAGGTCTTTTATACAGCCCCCATGAATTTAGAGTTGAATCTAGAGAAGCCATTCCTCAGCTGGCAAATTATTTCGAAAACGAACTAGGTATCGACTTTTACTGGGAGACTGAAGTCCTATCGATTTCTGGAAGCGCTATTCATACTTCAAATAATGGTTTGAATGCTCAAAGAATCGTGCTGTGTCCGGGATCGCAATTGACTGGTGTAGCAAAACCTTTTATTGAAAAATATGATTTGAAGCTGTGCACTCTGCAGATGCTCAGAGTCAAAGTTCAGGATGGGTTTGTGCTCCCAGGTAGCATCATGACAGACAACAGTTTGGCTAGATACCTGGGGTAGTCAGAGTTACCGGAAGCAACTGGCCTCAAAGAGCGTATCGCAAAAGAGATGCCCGAGTATGTCAAAGAGGGCATCCATTTGATCGTTGTCCAAAGTGCGGATGGTAGCTTGGTAGTCGGGGATTCTCATCACTACGGATCATCTGAAGATGTATTTGCAAGCGAGAGAATTGATCAAATGATTATTGAGTTGATGTATCGGGTTTTAAATATTACTGAGCACTCAGTAGTTGAGCGTTGGACAGGAGTCTATCCTTCTTCGAGCATCTGTGATGCTTTGATTGAGAAGGTATCTCCGTCAATGCGGGTTGCAATAGTAAGTAGTGGAACAGGTGCAAGCACAGCCTTTGGGCTTGCAAAAGATAATTTTGATGAATGGTTGGGGCAATGATTAAAACTTCGATTGAGGCAATTATTTTCGATTGGGCGGGTACAACGGTAGACTTTGGTAGCAGAGCCCCAATGGGAGCCTTTGTAAAGCTGTTCCAGTCTGAGGGTGTCGAAATGTCAATCTCGCAAGCCCGTATCCCGATGGGAATTAATAAGTGGGATCATATTAATGCTCTTTTAAGCCTTCCAGAGATCCAAGCACAATGGGTGCAGATACACGGAAGGCCACACGCCTCTTCCGATGTTGACCGATTGTTGGAAATATTTGTGCCAATGAATAAGGTCAGTATTCAAGAGTGTGGTCAATTGATTCCTGGCGTAGCTGAGCTGACCAAAAAGCTCCGTGAGCAGCACATTAAGATTGGATCCACAACAGGATATACGAAAGAACTCTTAGATATATTGTTGCCAATAGCCAAAGAGCAGGGGTATGCGCCTGATGCCCTCTCTTTTTCCGGAGATACGCCACTGGGGAGACCATCGGCGCAAATGATGCATAAATGCGCTACACAACTGGGTTTAGATAACCCCCTCTCATTTATTAAGGTGGATGATACCGAGCCAGGGATTGAGGAGGGTAAGGCTTTTGGTTGCTGGACTGTGGGTGTTGCTGTTAGCGGAAACGCGCTGGGCTTATCTCTAGAGGAGTTAAATGCGCTAAGCAAAGATGAGGGCCGACAATCACAAGGATTTGGCAAGAATCAAAATGAAAGAAATGCGGCCTGATTATGTGATTGATTCGGTGGCAGACTTATTGCCCATCATTGATCAAATTAATAGACGCTTGGATTTGGGTGAAAAGCCGAACTCTTGGAGTTGAGTATGAATCTGCACCCTGAGGTAGTGGTAAATGGTGTTAGCTACCAATGGCCTAAAAAGCCTACTGTTTTAATCTGTATCGATGGCGGAGATCCTGAATATCTTCAGCAATTATTGAGTGAAGGCGTCGTACCGCACATTGCCCAATTTATTCAAACTGGGTTTAGTACGATAGCTGATGGCACGATGCCCAGCTTTACTTGCCCTAACAACATGTCGATTATTACCGGCACCCCCGCCTCGAAGCATGGGATCTCTGGGAACTTCTATTTAGACACCAATACATGGGAGCCGGTTGTGATGACTGGTCCTGAGTTATTGCGGGGCGATACTATCTTGGCCAAATTTGCCGATGCTGGAGCGAAGGTGGTTTCCATTACGGCGAAAGACAAGCTTCGCAAGCAACTTAGTAAAAGCTTGGACATATCTAGAGGCAATATTTCATTTTCTTCCGAGTTTGCGAGTAAATGCACGCTTGCAGATAATGGGATTGAAAATGTTGAAGAGCTCGTAGGTATGCCTGAACCCAGTATTTATTCCATGGAGCTCTCATTATTCGTTCTTAAAGCAGGCATTGAGTTATTGAAGCGCGAAAAACCAGATTTGATGTACCTCTCATTAACCGATAGGGTGCAACACAAATATGCACCTGGTGAAATTGAGGCCACTCGCTTTTATCAGCAGCTTGATGCATGTTTTGGAGAATTAGATCGTTTAGGTGCTGTAGTGGGATTAACGGCTGATCATGGTATGAGTGACAAGTCAGACGCTCAAGGTAAGCCCAATGTAATTTGGCTTCAAGATATATTGGATCAAAAATTAGGTAAAGCTGATGTACAGGTTGTCTGTCCAATAACCGATGCCTATGTAGGGCACCATGGCGCATTGGGAGGATTTATAAGAGTTTGGTGCCGCGGTAGGGCTACACCAAGTAAGGTGATTGAAGCTATCGCCGGCATTGATGGTATTGAGCAAGTCCTGGATAAAGAAAGCATATGCAAGTTATTTGACCTTCCTCGCGATAGAGAGGGGGATGTTGCAGTTATTGCAAGAAAAGATGTCTGTATTGGGACTTCGGCAGTCAATCATGATCTATCTGGTCTAGAGGGCCATCGTCTGAGGACGCATGGGGGCACATCAGAGGCAAAGGTGCCTATCATTTTTAATCGACCTTTGAATGAAAAATATAGGGCTAAGGCCGGAGTAAGCACACTAAAGAGTTATCAACTAATGGATTACGCTTTAAATGGTCTAGACCTTAGTGGCGAGGGGCTTTAATTATTTTTTAATAGAAGTTGCTCTCAATTGTTTTCCTGTCTGAATGGAATTTCTAACTTGCGGAATTTATTAAGTTGCTAGAATGCCTGTATGGATTCTCTTCATTCCTTGATAGGTAATGCTCAACCAGTATTTTGGGAGAACCCAAGGTGTTTTTCGAGTGATGAGCTTGCGTCCGATTTATCGCTTGGATTGACAGATATGCATTGTGCGCAAGATCGTTTTTTTTCGATTTGCCCCGTTGCTTGCCGATATATTTCCGGAATTACTTAGCACAGCAGGTCTAATCGAGTCTGAGCTTTTGCCTGCTCCTCATATGCAAGGGGCTATTGATTTTCCAGAGGAATGTGGACGTCTCTGGATAAAGGCCGACCACACATTACCGGTAGCTGGATCGATTAAAGCGAGAGGTGGATTTCATGAGGTGCTTGAGTATGCCGAAAATTTGGCGATTCAGAGCGGCTTAATTGGGGCATCTGACAACTACCGAGCTTTCAATAACCCCGCCGTGCGAAATCTATTCTCCAGATATGAGATTGCCGTAGGCTCAACTGGCAACCTAGGCTTTGGGGTAATGGCTGCAGCGCTTGGATTCAAGGCGGTTGTGCATATGTCTGCTAATGCCAAAGAATGGAAAAAGACGCGGTTAAGAGATCGCGGAGTTCAAGTGATTGAGCATCTTGGGGATTATGAAAAGGCTGTGAGCGCTGGTCGGGTAATGGCTGAAAACAATCCTAATGCTTATTTTGTTGATGATGAGCGATTTCTTTCGCTATTTTTAGGTAACGCAGCATCTGCCATTGGGCTCAAGGAGCAACTCCAGAATCAAGGCATTGTGGTTGATGTCAAACATCCACTAATTATTTATATTCCTTGTGGGGTTGGTGGGGCTCCCAGCGGAATCGCTTGGGGATTGAATCAAATTTTTGGAAAGAATGTCTATTGTTACTTTGCTGAGCCCACCCAATCTCCTTGTTTTCTGCTGCAAATGCTAGCGAACAATGGAGAGCATCCATCAGTTTATGATTTTGGATTAAATAATCGCACAGAGGCCGATGGACTGGCCGTCCCTCGGGCGTCGCTGTTAGCTGCTCAAGCCATGCGTAATATTATTGCTGGCGTCTTTACAGTTCAAGATCAAACCATGTTTAATGATTTAGCCAGGTTGTATCACTCTGAAGCTATGGCTATTGAGCCATCGGCAGCGGCAGGCTTCGCGGGACTTCAGCGGCTCAAAGAGAGCTCTCTGTGTTCATCAAGCGCTAATCATATCGTATGGACAACTGGCGGCTCTCTTGTGCCTGAGTCTGAATTCAATTCTTTCCTTCAACGTGCATCTATCAGTTAATTATCTAAATGAGTGAAATCTTCTATCAAAGTGCAACGAGCTTGGCGCACGTAATAAAAACAAAAAAACTCAGCGTGCTAGAGGTGATGGATGCCCATATTGACCGAATTGAAAAATACAATTCAGCTATTAATGCGATCGTGACTGCTGACTTAGAGGCTGCGCGTCAGCATGCTAAAGATGCTGATAAGTTGCTGGCGGCAGACAATCCTATAGGGCCATTATTTGGTTTACCTGTGGTACATAAAGACAATGTTTCCACTAAAGGAATGCGTACGACTTTTGGCTCTCTTGCTTATGAAAATAATATTCCGAATCAGGATAGCTTGATCGTTAAAAGGCAGCGTGATGCAGGAGCAATTACTCTGGGCAAATCCAATATGCCTGAGTTTGGTGCTGGATCGCATACCTTTAATGAAATTTTTGGCGCCACTAAAAATCCTTATCACTTAGGGGTATCAGCAGGTGGCAGTAGTGGCGGTGCTGCCGCTGCTTTAGCGGCTGGTTTTGTGCCTCTCGCTGATGGGTCGGATATGGGCGGCTCCTTACGAAACCCCGCAAGTTTCTGTAACGTTGTTGGCTTGCGCCCCTCTCTTGGAAGAGTGCCTATCGTACCCTCAAGTTTCCCCTTTGGTACTTTAGGTGTAGCAGGCCCCATGGCTAGAACTGTAGAAGATGTGGCACTTTATTTATCTGTTATTGCTGGGCCTGATCCACGAGATCCATACTCTGCAGCAGCGGACTCACAAGTGGGGTCTGTGTTGAGTAATATTGAAACTAAGGGGATCAAGTTGGCTTTTAGCGCTGACATTGGTGGCCTACCTTTTGATCCTCAAGTATCCAATGTCATTGCACAAAGTTTGCCTATTTTTGAGTCTATGGGATGTCATGTAGAGCAGGCAGAGCCTGATTTTTCGGAGGCCGACTTCGCCTTTGAGGTCTTGCGCGGTATTGCATTTGCGACTAATTTTGGCCCATTAAGAGCGGCTAAAGGCGATTTATTAAAAAATACTGTGGTATGGAATATTGATGTAGGACTTAATCTTCGGGGTGAAGAGATAGCTAGGGCTGAGCGAATTCGATCGGCAATGTTTTTAAAGATGGAGCAATTTTTATTGAAGTATGATTTCTTAATATGCCCTACTGTTCAAGTGCTACCTTTTGATATCAACATGGAATACCCCTTAGAAATTAATGGCACAAAGATGGGTACTTATATCGAGTGGATGAGGTCAGCATGCCGCATTACGATTACAGGGCATCCAGCGATTTCAATTCCCTGTGGTTTTAGCGACGGTGGTTTGCCGATAGGAATTCAAATCGTTGGACCATATCGTCGGGAAAAGCGATTATTAGAATTTGCAAAGCAGTTTGAATTAGCCAATCCAGTGGGTTTGATTAGGCCGGCGCTGTAAAACTGAGATTAAGGAAATAATCATGGGACTTTTAAGTAGATCAGTATTTGCAATATTGTTTTTAATTTCATCGGCTTCCATTGCCCAGTCTTATCCAGATAGACCCATTAAGTTGATCATTCCCTTTACACCTGGGGGATCTACGGATGTTATAGCCCGAATTTTGGCAAAGCCTCTTGGGGAGGAGTTAAAAACAGGAATAGTCATCGATAACAAGCCTGGTGCTGGTACAGTACTTGGCGCGGAGATTGTTGCTAAGTCCTCCCCAGATGGATATACCTTGCTTCTTTCTTCTGGCACAACTTACGTTGTTAACGCAGTAGTGATGAAAAGATTGCCTTATAACCCTCAGACTAGTTTTGATCCTTTAGGAATTGTTGGATCAACCGGTTTGGTGTTGCTTGCAAATAGCGAGATAGTTAAGGCAAATAACTTGAAAGAGCTGGTGACCGAAGCTAAAACAAATCCGAAAATTTCGGCTTATGGCTCATTTGGGTCGGCAACTACTTCGCACTTTGTGGGTGAGATGCTCAATGCCGCAACTGGGCTGAAATTAACTCATATTCCCTACAAAGGGAGCGCTCCAGAAATGAGTGATTTAATTGGTGGGCAAATTCCACTATCAGTTGATACAGTTGTTGCTGCCGTCCCTCAACTAAAGAGTGGAAAAATAAAGGCAATATTTGTTACCAGTCAGAAGAGGGCGCCATTATTGCCAAAAATTCCAACAGCTATTGAAAGTGCTTATCCATCAATTCACATGAGTACTTGGTTTGCCATAGTGGGCCCCCAGGGCTTGCCAGCCCCAGTGCAACAGAAACTTGAGTTGGCAATTGCAAAAGTTATGTCTCAAAAAGAGACAAAGGATGCATTGATTGCCAGTGGATTTGATCCAGAATATGGAACGCCAGAGCAATATCGGGCAAGGGTATTTAGAGAGTCTGGACAATTACAAAAAATTGCAATACAAGCTCAAATTTCTGTTGAATGACAGATATTTGAATAGGAATTAATGGTTTGAATTTCAGGTAGTGTTGCCCAGATTCTGCTTGCCGATCAAAGCATTAAAAATGATTAGAAGCGCAGGATATTTTTCCAGACTGAATGGCCTGCAGAAAGGTTTCGTAATCAGATTGATTTTGCTTGCTATAGGCAATAGAAAAGTTGACAAGAGCATCATCCAAAACTTCACTTTTCCCACAGTAACCAGCCAACATCGCAGCATCACCTGCTCGCGCATGGGCATTGGCTAAAGCCCAACCAAAGAGTTTTGCAAAATCGGGGAAAACATCGGCGTTAATTCCATCGCCGCCAATAGATATTCCCCCCTTCATGTCACGTAATTGACGGATGTAGAAATCAATCTCAGAGGTTTTTCCAAATCCCAAGAAGAGATCTGGTGCGCCCTGAATGAGGCATTGCCCATGCACTACACGGGCACCTTCAGTAGCATATTCAGTATCTGGAAAGAAAGAGCTTAAAACTGATTTTTGAGCTTCCTTGGCTTGCAAAAATAGTGGGTCATTGACATCTCTTCCTTCAAAATACAGTACCCAACAAGCAGTGCCGACGCTGCCGACACCGACCACTTTACGTGCCCAGTCAATCCATTTATACCTCAGTAGCAAATACCTTCGATCTGCAGCCAAAGAATCAATATAAGAATTCAAGCTTTCATCATTCAATGCTGCTATGTCAGTGCCATGATTAGATAGCGTAAGGTGCTCAATCAGGGGAGGCTTCTCTATGAGTCTGATGCCATTGGGTGTGACTTCTGTGATTTTGCCAATTAGGCCTTGGTTATTGTTTTTCCTTGCCTTGTTAAGCAGTTTATTGAGATATTTTTTACTAATTGAGTTTGCATATTTAGCGGCTGCAGCTTTTAATGCCTTTTCATGTATGTAAGTACGCTTTAAGTCAATGAAGGACATCGCCGCATAGAGATGTAAATATTTGCGATATGTGGAGCATATATTGCGGACAATCAATTCCCCATAGATTTGATCCTTGCCTAATAGTTGAGAGGCAATCATCGCACTTGCTACAAGACGCTTTAAATCCCAATCAAAATTTCCGGGAAGTGTTTCGTCAAAATCATTGATGCCAAAGACTAGTTGATGCTCGGTAGTGGAGAAGAATCCAAAGTTACTAACGTGCATGTCTCCGCAAAGCTGAACTGTAATAGGAGGGCTTGGGGTGTTGGATAAATCCTTTGCCATAATGGCTGCACCACCACGATAGAATGAAAAAGGATCGGCTGACATGCGAGCATGACGTATGGGGATATATTCTGGAATGCGTTTTTTGGCTTGGGCAAGCAAAATATCAACAGGGGATTGGCGATTACGCTCTGGATGAAATTTACCAATTGACGAACGGCTAACGACTTTTCGCAGGGATTTGCCTGTCTTGATGCGCTCACTGGGGCTGGGATTTTTTATAAGGAAGGACGTATAGAGTTCGCTGGCCATAATGAGATGATGCCATAGGCCTGCTAGTGTTTAGTGAGATTTGAGCTTGCGGCCAATTCACTTGAAATCTGCTCTAGTTGGCGATAAGTGAACATTTTATGTATGATCATTTGGACATCCATCTGGAGGGGAAATGAAAAAACTCTTTTTAGTATTTTGGGCTGTTATTTGCAATAGCGCAATCTGCATTGCCGCCCCACAAGAGCCAATTTATTCAGTGGTTGAAAAGGAACAAAAACCTTTTTTAGATACTCTGAAAGAGTTGGTGTCTATTGAGTCCGGGAGTAGGGATCGTGATGGGCTCGATCAGATATCCCAGCTCATTTTTAATCGATTAAAAGCGCTGGGCGGACAAGTTGAATTTATCGAACCAGGTGCCAATATGTATCGTATGTACGATACTCCAGAAAAGCCAGGCAGAATGGTTAAGGCCGAGTTCAAAGGCTCTGGCACAAAGAAAATTCTCTTAATTGCCCATATGGATACCGTGTATCTGAAGGGTATGCTAGCTAAACAACCTTTCAGAATTGACGGAGATCGTGCTTATGGCCTTGGTATATCAGACGATAAACAGGGTATCGCATTAATTCTGCATACGCTGGATAGCTTAAAAAAGTTGAAGTTTAAAGATTACGGAAAAGTCACCGTACTCATCAATGGTGACGAGGAAATTAGCTCTCCTGCAGCTCGTGCTTATTTTGCAAAACTCGGTGCTGAGCATGATGCTACATTTTCCTGTGAGGCTTCGCAAGCAAAGTCTGATCGTATTGCTTTAACTACTGCCGGGATTGCGGCAGTGAATTTAAATATCACCGGAAAAGCGTCGCATGCTGGCTCCGCGCCTGAGTTGGGACGCAATGCTTTAGATGAGTTGTCATTCCAGATTCAACAAATGCGCGACCTATCTGACCCTAAAGAGGGCATCAAAATGAATTGGACTTTGGCAACAGCAGGCACCAATCGCAATGTAATTCCTTCTGTTGCATTTGCCACTGCTGATGTACGGGTAATGAAGAAGGAAGATTTTGACGTGATAGAGAAAAAGGTGCGAGAGCGTTCTAAAATTCAGCAAATTCCGGATGCCAAGGTCGACGTTGCATTTGAGCGTCGACGTCCACCTTTGGTGACCAGTCCTCAGTCCTTGCAGATGGCTGAATATGCCAAGAAAGTATATGCAGAGCTTGGCCGTGATTTGGTTTTAGGCACCACTGCTGCTGGCGGTGGTACTGATGCGGCATTTGCTGCTCTCGACACCCAGAATCCCGTGATCGAGAGTATGGGAGTTCAGGGATTTGGGGCGCACTCCAATGATGATGAATACATTTTGGTGGGTTCCATTGCTCGATAAATTTGTTCTTGCTCTAAATCTGAGTAATCAAGCTTATAGCCAGCCGCTTCACTTAGTTGGGAGATAAATATGCGTTGTACGCGTCTATTTCCTTCTCGGAAAGGGTGAAGGGCATTTATCTCCGATAGATAATGGGCTAATCTTTTTGATAGAGCATTGGCATTAAGACCTTTTAGGTGATTTTCTCGGGCTAGCTTATTAAAGAAATCGTTTGCTGCAGATTCAATAAATCGTACATTTGCAAAACGACTATTTCCGCGACTAATATCTACAGTGCGAATCTTTCCAGCCCAGTCATATACATCTTGGAAAAGCGTTAAGTGGATGTTCTGTAGATGGGCTAGATCAAATTTTCCTGATACAGGATTCTCAATGATTTCAATTGAGCGCAAAGTAGATAGTTCACCTTCGTAGGTGTCTAATTCATTTGCGTTAGTTATTTCTGCTTGATTTCGAAGTACATCTGTACCTGGTTAGCAGTAAGTGTCATCCGCATCGTAGCGTGACATACCGTTGTTTAGTTTCTTCGATTAATTGCGCAATAGTCTTTTTGCCAGCAACGTAATCCGTGAGGTTTTGCTCTAGCTGTTTAGTAGGAGCAATGCCCTCAATTCGAGCAGAAGCCACGGCGTTAGAAACGCTGTATTGGCGGATTTGAGATTGAGTAGCGAACTTCGTTGGCATGGCTCTATTCCTAGTCAAAAAATGGTCCTAAAACAGGCTTGAAAGAGCTCTTTTTAATGGATATCGTAAGCAATAAAAAAGCCCCGCAAATGCGAGGCTTAGTAACTTAGTAATATTGGTGGGTCGGGCGAGATTCGAACTCGCGACCAACGGATTAAAAGTCCGCTGCTCTACCGACTGAGCTACCGACCCAGTTAGCTTTAAAAAAAGCCTTAAAGACCCAGTTAGCCTTAAATTATAGCAAGAAGTTTATGGCTCCTCCTGTAGTCCAGGCGGTCTGCCCGTAAGCCCTTGTACTTACAAGTCTGTTAAGAATTGACGCTTCTAGCAACTGGTGGATTTTTTGAAAAATACTCTTTAATTCCCCTCAAAATGGCTTCTGCAATTCGGTCCTGATAGCCATCATCATTCAGACGCGCCTCTTCCTGGGGATTGCTGATAAAAGCTGTTTCAACGAGAATGGAAGGAATATCGGGAGCCTTCAAAACAGCAAAACTGGCTTGCTCAACTTTTCCCTTATGCAAAGGGGCAAAGCTACCAATCCGCCTTAGAACAGAATTGCCGACCTGTAGAGAATCTTTGATCTGGGCGGTAGTGGACATATCCAGCAATAGATTAGCCACCTGTCGATCTTGTGTTTTGATATTAATGCCACCAATTAAGTCTGAAGCATTTTCTTTATTGGCCATCCATCTTGCTGCGGTGCTGCTAGCCCCCATTTGTGAGAGTGCAAATACAGAGGCTCCTTTGGCATTTCTTTCAATAAAGGCATCCGCATGAATGGAGACAAATAAATCAGCCTCAACTCGCCTAGCTTTTTGAACGCGCACATGTAGTGGTACGAAGTAGTCACCGTCCCTCGTGAGATAAGGGCGCATATAGACTTCGCTTTCAATCTTGTCGCGAAGACGTTTTGCTATGGAGAGAACCATATTCTTTTCTCTTGATCCAGCCGCCCCAATGGCGCCTGGATCTTCTCCGCCATGGCCCGGATCAATTGCAATAGTAATTAAGCGTTTGTATTTGGAGGTTGCTGGGGCCTCTTTAGGCTCGGGTATGGCTTGAGCAACAGGTGTCTTGGGTGCTTCCTTCTCTTTCTTGGTGGCGAATTGGGCGATTAAATCAACTTCTTCATTTGACTTGGCCAGGGCGCTCTCTTTACGTGCACTGCTTTTAACCAATTCCATTAATGGATCTGGTGGGGTGGCGGGGTATAAGTCAAAGACCATGCGGTAGTTATATTCACCAACGGGATCTAGGGTAAATAGCTGTGGCTTGATGGGCTCTTTGAGATCAAAAACCAGACGCACAATACCTGGCTGAAATTGCCCAACTCGTACCTGCGATACATAGGGATCATTTGGCTTAATCTTTGCTACCAAATCCTTGATGGTTGGATTGAGTTCTAGGCCCTGTACATCCACCACGAGACGATCGGGGTTGGTCAGAATCTGTTGTGTAATCGGAAGCGGTGTATCAGACTCTAAAGTAATGCGGGTATAGTCTTCTGATGGCCAGACACGGACACCCAGTATCTTGGCGCCCCAAGCAATATCTATTTCGCTCATGAGCAATACGAACCCCAAAAGCTTGGCTGATTTTTTGAGATGAGCTCGCCTAGTGAGATTGGTTGCTGAGATCTTTTTCATCTACCGTGCCATAGTCTGAATAATGTTCGCACCTAGTGTAGATAACGCACTAATCCTAATCGAGCGTTCATTCTCATCAGCACCAGCCAGCATCTCTATTTGTATATCAAACGCCGGCAGAGTTCCCCCAGCTTTTTCTGGCCATTCAATGATACAAAAACCAGGCGTGTCAAATAACTCGACAAAACCGGCCTCTTGCCACTCTAATGGGTCACGCATTCGGTAAAGATCAAAGTGGTGTCCAGAGTAGGTTTTTTGATTCAAGGTAAGCGAGTAGGGTTCGCACAAGGTGTAGGTGGGGCTTTTTACTTTCCCCGCGAAACCCATGCTTTGAATAAGATGCCTAGTGAAGGTGGTTTTCCCAGCCCCTAGGTCGCCCACCAGTGAAATATTGATGTGGCCGCTTGGATTTTGCTCAATGTATTGCTCAAAACTGCCAGCAAGCTGTTTAGCAAGGCTTGCGGTATCCGCTTCCTGCATACAATCTCGCTGAAGAGAAACTTCGCTTATGCCTTGAATTTGAGTCATTGCGGTAGTTTATTCAATTATTAGGCTACATTCTGTATTCAATATGTCTTTTTCTGTCGATGATGCCGCCTTAGATGGATCCAGCCTACGAATTTGGCTTTGGGAAGAATCTGCGCGCCTAGGTTTTGATGACTTGCGCATCACCGACACACACTTGGGCGAAGCTAGTGAGCGTTTGCAAGAGTGGCTAGCAGAAGGGCGTCATGGTCAGATGGAATATATGCAGCGCCATGCCCACATACGATCAGATCCGAGGCATCTAGTACCTGGAACAGTGCGCGTCATCTGTGTAGCGATGAATTACCTACCACCTGAAATCGATTTAGACAAAGAGTGGGATCGATTAGAGGATCCCACGCAAGCAGTAGTGTCGATGTATGCCAGAGGCCGCGACTATCACAAAGTATTGCGCAATCGTTTACAAGAATTTGCCAAATCTATTGAAAAGAAGATTGGTGCCTTTGGGTATCGTGTATTTACCGACTCCGCTCCCTTGATGGAGGTAGAGCTCGCACGCAAAGCAGGCTTGGGTTGGCGTGGCAAACATACCCTACTACTCAACACAGCCTCTGGCTCAACATTTTTCTTGGGCGAGATTTTAGTCGACGTTTCGCTTCCGATGGATGAGCCGCAGGATGAGCATTGCGGAACCTGTCAGGCCTGTATTGACATATGTCCTACACAGGCTATAACTGCGCCATATCAATTAGATGCACGACGTTGCATCTCATACCTCACGATTGAAAATCCAGGGCCTATTCCAGTCGAGTTTAGAAGGGGGATGGGTAATCGTGTCTATGGGTGCGATGACTGTCAACTCATTTGCCCATGGAATAAATTTGCTAAGCGAAGTGAACTTCCTGACTTTGCAAGTCGCCATGGTTTGAGTGATGCTGATTTACTGCAATTGTGGTCCTGGACCGAACCTGAGTTTGAGAGACGACATGAAGGTAGCGCCATTCGGCGAATTGGCTTTAGTCGTTGGCGTCGTAATTTAGCGGTAGCGATGGGTAATGCCTTAGCCAGTCCTAAATTAGAGTCAGCTGAAAAATTATTAATGCATCAGGCTTTAGTTGCCGCTTTGCCTAGCGCTGATACTTTAGTTGCTGAGCATATTCGCTGGGCCTTAAGCAATAGCTCAATCTGAGCACGAATCTGTTACTCCTCTTACAATTACTTGATGTCATCTGCAGACCAACCTTATATCGATCCGAGCGAAATCGCTTTGGAGGAGTCTGCTGCCCAGCCTTGGATTAATCGGATTGCAATTTTATTGGGTTGCGTATTTGGCCCACTCTTTTTTTAGTGGATCGTGATACCAGTTTGCTCAGTGCAGGCATAGTTTCTGGCACGCTCGCATACTGTATTGATCGCAAATTTTTGCGCAAGAAGTCGGGATTCATCGCTTAATGACTCCAGTAAGCAATATTCTTTCGGGCTGGGGGCTTTGGATCGCCCTCGTAGGCGCATGCTTGGGCACTTATTTTTGCAGGGCCATCGGGGTTACGCTCTCACAGCGCATTAATCAAGATAGCGAGATTTTTCGTTGGTTAGCAGCTGTCACTTATGCGATGGTTGCAGCATTAACTGTACGCTTGATCGTGATGCCCTTAGGTTTGATGTCAAGCGTTCCCCTTTGGGTCCGAATTTTGATCTGTGTACTTAGTATTGCAGTGATGATGTCAAAGCCAACACGCCGCTTGGTGCCAGCCTTGTTGACTGGCACGATTTTGATGATATCTTACGGCATCATTCGCTAAAACTAATCACGCCTTATAAGTGAGCCGCCAAAATCTTGGCAATATGAACAGCTTCTCTTTGGGTGCCATCCACAATTTGATGTCTGCAGCTGGTGCCATCGGCAACTACCCAACTATTGGGCGACTTGCGAATACTGGGTAACAAACTTGCCTCAGCCATTTGCTTAGACACTTCAATATGTTCAGCCTCATAGCCAAAACTGCCTGCCATGCCGCAGCATGATGATTCAATCAACTGAGGCTGTGCATTTGGGATGAGTTTGAGTAATTCCATTGCTGGCGTGACAGCAGCAAATGACTTCTGATGGCAGTGACCATGAAAGAGGATAGGCTTGCTGGCCGCGTTCAGCTCTAGCTGCAGGTGACCTGCCTTCATTTCGCTGGCTAAAAATTCTTCTAGTAATTGCACTTGTTGGGAAACAAGTAGAGTGCGATCACCAAAACCCATGACTAAAGCTTCGTCCTTGAGGGTAAATAAACAAGAAGGCTCTAGTCCAATAATAGGGATATTTTTTTCTGCATAGGGCGCGAGGTGATCAACCAATTCACCTAAGGTCTCTTTGGCTTTATCGACCATGCCGGTGGCAAGGTAAGTTCTGCCGCAGCAAAACTCTTTAGAGCAGCCACTGCTTGATTGGCTAGTAGAGGGGGTTTGGCTCTTGCGAGGAATGTGTACCCGATAGCCGGCTGCCTTGAGTACCTTGAGTGCGGCAAGAATATTTTCATCTTCAAAGTAGGCATTAAAAGTATCAGCCAAAAGAACAACGCCTTTACTATCACTATCGGTCAATTGCTCTGGTGAGAATTGGTATTGACTGGCAAGCTTTTTTTGATTCCAGAAGGTCTTCTTTTTCCAAATGGGCAGGCTACGCTGCGCAGAAATACCCATTAACCATTCTTGCAATTTGGCAATCGGTAAGAAATGATTGCGTAAGTTCAGAATAGCAGGCAAAAAGGGTGTATTGCTAATCATGCTTGCATACCTTGGAAGATAGGCTACCGCCTTGTCGCGTAGGGTATGTCCAACACACTTTTTATAAGCCGATAAAAACTCAATCTTTATCTTTGCCATGTCTACACCAGTAGGGCATTCACGGCGGCAAGCTTTACAACTTACACAGAGTTCCATCACTTCTTTGATGGCATCGCTAGCAAGGGGAGATGTTTCATCTTTGAGATCGAGTTGATTTGAGAGTGCTAAACGCAGGGTATTAGCCCTTCCTCTGGTCAGGTGTTTCTCATCGCGTGTCACGCGATAGCTAGGGCACATCACATCGGCATCGAACTTACGGCAGTGGCCATTGTTATTGCACATTTCCACAGCCTTGGCTAAACCCATGGCAGGATCGTCGCCAGTTCCAGGCGCAGTCGTTTCCTCGGTGACAGGATTATTTTGCACATTCCAGGCCGACCAATCTAATGCAGGTTGTAATGCAATGACTTTGTAGTTCGGTGGAAATCGAAAGTTACTCGCATCATCCATCTTAGGAGGGTTGATGATCTTTCCTGGGTTAAATAATCCCTTTGGATCAAATGCTTGCTTAATTTGCGCAAGTGCTTCAGTAATCTTGGGGCCAAATTGCCAAGAGATCCATTCACCACGGCATAAACCATCACCATGCTCGCCGCTATAGGCCCCTTTGTATTTGCGCACCAAGGCTGATGCTTCTTCTGCAACAGCTCGCATCTTTTGGGCACCGTCTCGGCGCATATCTAAGATGGGACGCACGTGCAAAGTGCCAACTGATGCATGGGCATACCAAGTACCACGAGAGCCATATTTAGCGAAGACATCTGTCAGGGCCTGGGTATAGTCAGACAGGTTTTCTAAAGGTACGGCGCAGTCCTCAATAAAACTCACTGGCTTGCCATCACCCTTAAGCTCATCATGATGTTCAAACCGGCCTTACGAACTTCCCAGAGATTTTTCTGTAAAGCGGTTTCTGGCATAGACACTACCGATCCCGTTAGACCAAAATCACTCATGAGTTCTTGCAGTGAATTGAGCTTTTCTAATAGTGGCGCGTGGGACTTGCCAGAGAACTCTACTAGCAAGATGGCCTCAGGTGTTTGGGCTGCAGGATCAATTAAAGCTGTCTCAATGATTTTCTGAAAGCTTGGGTTGCTGCGCGCCAAATCAATCATGGTGCGATCTACTAACTCAACAGCAGTAGGTCCCAGTTTGACAATATGCTGGGCGCTATCCATTGCTTTGTAAAAGCTAGCAAAGTTCACGATACCTAATACTTTGTGTTTTGGTAATGGCGCTAGTTGGAGCTTGAGTGATTTGAAATAAGCTAACGTGCCTTCGCTACCAACCAAAAGATGGGCTAAGTTGACGCTACCATCTTGTGTATAGGGCAACTCACTTTGTGGATGAAAGATGTCAAGGTTATAACCAGCAACTCGTCTCAATACCTTTGGAAAGTGAGCTTCAATTTCTGGTTGAAGGGTGTTAGCCAAGCCTTTAACAAAGTCGCCAAGCTCTTTTGCAGCACCAGAGCTAGTAGCGTAATTGCCAAATTGAGCTATCTGACCGTTTGCTAACCATGCATTGATTGCTAAAACGTTATGCACCATATTGCCGTAAGCAATAGAGCGGCTTCCACAAGAGTTATTTCCAGCCATGCCCCCAATCGTGGCCTGGCCTGCTGTAGAGACATCAACGGGGTACCAAAGTCCATGTTGCTTGAGTAAGCCATTTAAATGGTCAAGAACAATTCCAGGCTCAACTTCTACATAACCCTTATCAAGATTGAGGTCGAGAACGTTTCTAAAGTATTTAGTGCTATCGATCACGAGGGCCGCGCCGGTAGTCTGGCCGCATTGACTAGTTCCACCGCCGCGCGGTAATACGGGTACCCCAAGTTCGGCTGCAATCTGAATTGCACTTGCTATATCTTGTGCAGTCTTTGGAACAAACACCGCAACTGGCATTGCCTGATAGATAGAAGCATCGGTAGCGTAGCGTCCGCGACTAGCAATATCGGTCATCATCTCCCCAGAGGTTTCTTGACGTAAGCGTTTTGCCAGTTGCGCCTGATCAATCATGAGCTCTTTAATATCTAGAGGTTTATTCATGATTGATTCGCTTCTAAAGCAGCTTCTGATTGAAGTAATTGCACGACTACATCGCGTTTGTTCATCACATGTAGCATCATTATTTTTCTCATCCGCTTACTGTCTCTAGCTTTGAGGGCGTCTAGCATTTCTTGATGTTCTTCAACACCCTTTTCCCATTTCACACCATCTTGATTAGAGCGAAAGCGTAATGCCTCAATGCGTGCATTGACTTGGGTAAAGAGGCGAGAGAGTACAGGATTATTTGCTGCTTGATTGATGAGGTGGTGTATGCGTAGATTGAGTTTGTAGTAACTCGATAAATCCCGACGTGCATAAGAAGCCATCATTTCATATTGAAGCGCTTCTAATTCAGAGAGGGCGGCTTCACTAATATTCTGCGCTGCGAGCTCTCCAGAAAATCCCTCGAGATCGGCAATAACGTCAAAGGTATGGATAACATCTTCAATGCTTAGTTGCAGGGCTATCGCACCACGATTGGCAATGAGCTCAACTAGACCATCGGCAGCCAAACGACGGATAGCTTCGCGAATAGGTGTGCGTGACACATTGAGGCTTTCCGCTAATTCACGTTCATTGAGTTTGCTACCTGGCGCAATTTTTCCCTCTACCAGTAAAGAGCGGAGCTTTTGGAATGTAGTTTCATGGAGATTCTGGGAATTGAGCGCTTCAGTTGCCATTCTTTAGGAGCCCTAAATTTGTATACAAAAATATCGATTACTCATCATAAACTATAAATAAAGGCTTATTTAAACTAATTTTTAATAAAAATTGTATACAAAATGGAAAAACGTCAAAAAAATGGCACACACTGGCAATAGAAATTACTGATAAACATCACCAGCGAGACAAAGCATGTTGAAACTAGATAACCACGCATCTGGACGCCATTTTTTACATATTCCTGGACCAAGTCCAGCGCCAGCACGTGTTTTACGTGCCATTAGCTATCAAACGATTGATCATCGTGGCCCAGAGTTTGGTCAGTTTGGTCTCAAGGTGCTAGACGGTATCAAGAAGATTTTTAAAACTGAGCAACCCGTCATTATTTATTCCGCTTCAGGCACCGGTGCATGGGAAGGCGCTTTGGTGAATGTCCTCAATCCTGGCGACAAAGTCTTGTTCTATGAAACCGGTCAGTTTGCTAATTTGTGGCGTGCACTTGCTCAGCGTCTTGGATTAGATGTGGAGGTTGTGGGAAAGTCTGGTCAAGATTCTTGGCGTTGGGGTGTTGACGCATCTGTGATAGAAGAGCGCTTGCGTAAAGATACTCAGCATGAAATTAAAGCAGTTTGCGTAGTTCATAACGAAACTTCTACTGGCGTTACTTCGAATATCGCCGCAGTTCGAAAGGCAATCGATTCTGCAAAACATCCAGCCTTACTATTGGTTGACAGCGTGTCTGGCTTGGGTTCTGCGGACTATGAGCACGACAAGTGGGGCGCCGATGTTACCGTATCTGGCTCACAAAAAGGCTTGATGTTGCCGCCGGGTATTGGTTTTAATGCTTTATCGCCTAAGGCGATTGAAGCAAGTAAACGCAATACCTATCCCAAATCCTATTGGGCATGGGATGAAATTTTAGAGTCCAATAAAAACGGTTACTGGTCAACCACCCCGAGCACCAACCTAATGTATGGCTTGCATGAAGCAATGGACATGATGATGGCCGAAGGATTAGATGTGATCTTTGCGCGTCACCAGCGTTTAGCTGCAGCCTGTCGTGAAGCGGTCAATGCATGGGGATTGGAAATTCAGTGTCAAGATCATGAGTGCTTTTCACCAGTTTTGACTTGCATTGCCACCCCCGATGGGATGGATGCCGATGTATTGCGTAAGCATGCATTAGAAAAATTCAATCTTTCCTTGGGTACTGGTCTAGGCAAGATTAAGGGCAAAGCTTTCCGAATTGGTCATTTGGGTGATTGCAATGAGCTCAGTTTGATGGCTGCTTTGAGCGGTGTAGAAATGAGTTTGGGCGCTATGGGATATAAACCTAAGGCTAGTGGCGTCCTTGCAGCCCAAGAATTCCTTAAATAATCAGTCAGTTGGGTGGAGACAGGCTGCGGAAGGGCCAATATCGCTTGGTCAATCCGCAGCCCTTATAATTCAAGAGCTTATATAGATAGCATTTTCATCATATAAAACAGATTCGAGACAGAGAGATTAAACATGTTGGCAACTAAACCTTACTTAACCCAAGCTGATGTTCAAAAGATTTTGGATGCGGCAAACAAACATGCAGCCGCCAATAATTGGGCTGTGACGATTGCTGTTTGTGATGATGGCGGTCACTTGCTGGGTTTGATTCGTCGCGATGGTTGTGCGCCGGTCTCTGCATACATCGCTCAAGAAAAAGCACGTACAGCAGCGATGGGTAAACGTGAGAGTCGTGTATACGAGGAAATTATTAACAATGGCCGCACTTCCTTTTTGTCTGCACCGCATATTTCGGGCATGTTAGAAGGTGGGGTCAATATCGAGGTAAATGGGTTTACCATCGGCGCAGTCGGCGTTTCCGGCGTGAAATCGGCCGAGGATGCTGAAACGGCTAAGGCCGGTATTACGGCCATTCTGTAAGTTATCTTGACAAATACTGCCACTGAAATACATTCATCTATTGGGACTGACGATCTAGCAACTGCTAGCGCCAATTCTCCAGCAACAATTACTTTTGCTGAATTTGGTTTAGACCCGCTGATTCAAAAAGCGGTTGCTGAACAGGGATACAACACTCCGACTCCAATTCAAGCTCAATCGATTTCGCATGTATTAGCGGGAAGCGATTTGATGGGCGCTGCGCAAACTGGGACAGGCAAAACCGCGGCTTTTGTATTGCCAATGATTCAAAAGATCTTACGTCATGGGAGCAATAGTGCCTCGCCAGCCCGTCACCCCATTCGCGCATTAGTTTTAACGCCAACTCGGGAGTTGGCTGTGCAAGTTGCAGAGAATGCTGCTAACTACTCAAAATATACGGATTTACGAACTGCAGTAGTGTATGGCGGCGTAGACATGAAAGAGCAAGTGGCACTTCTACGCAACGGCGTGGAGATCTTGATTGCTACCCCAGGTCGCCTTTTAGATCACATTGGCTCTAAGGTAGCCAATCTCTCTCAAGTTGAATTACTGGTCTTAGATGAGGCCGATCGTATGTTGGATATGGGATTTTTACCCGATCTGCAACGTATTATTAATTTGATTCCTGCGCAAAGACAGACTTTGCTGTTCTCTGCGACCTTCTCTCCAGAGATTAAAAAGCTTGCCCAAAGCTATCTGCGCACTCCAGTAACGGTAGAGGTAGCCCGTCAAAATGCTGCGGCTGATACCGTGAAGCAGGTAGTGCATTTGGTTTCATCTGGCGATAAACAGCATGCGATTGTGAAGGTGCTAGAAGCTCGTACTCGCCAAGGTTTATCAAGACAATGCATTATTTTTACAAATAGCCGCTTAGGTTGTGCAAAGCTGGCTCGTGCCCTGGAGCGTGATGGTATTAAGGCTGGGGCGATTCATGGCGATAAGAGTCAGGGTGAACGTACTATGACTTTGGACGCATTTAAGTCGGGTGCAATCGAAGTATTGGTCGCTACAGATGTAGCAGCTCGCGGATTAGATATTCCAGACATGCCGTGCGTGATTAACCATGAGCTCCCGTATAACGCAGAAGACTTTATTCACCGCATCGGACGTACGGGGCGCGCAGGTAGTAAAGGTGATGCAATTGCTTTAGTTGACGATAGCGAAAAGCGGTTGCTGGACGATATCGAAAAGCTGATGAAGCGCAAACTGGATATTCGGCCAGTTCCAGATGTCAATCCACCCTCCTGTAGTAGTGCAACCTCAAGTGGCGGGAAAATGTCTGACCCGTTTTTCTATCAGCCCTACGAACCCAGTGGCACTCCTAATGCCTCCTCTGATGTTGCAAAACCAGAAGAGAAAAAGGTTGGCATTGTTCCAGCAAAGCCTGCTGTAGGAGCTCTCCTGGGTGGTTTCAAGAAGAAATAACGTTCAGAGGTGTGGCAGTTTAGCCAGTAGCTTTATTAGTTCGGTTGCCCCAAGCCTGGGTTGCAGCGAAGAGCCACTCGGCAATAGTTACATTGCTTCCATCGGGTAGATCGCGTAATCCCAAATGTTTTGCAGCTTTGCGTAGTTCAGCGAGAGATTGTTGTTCAGTCTCAGTTTGAATTTGGGTAGCTGAGGTTTGCTTGCTCAGTTTTTCACCATGATCGTCTAGCACTAATGGTAAGTGTCGATATTGTGGGTGCTGGTAGCCCAATAAATCTTGGAGGTAGATTTGTCTCGCAGTGTTACTGAGTAAATCTTCGCTGCGCACGATATGGGTAACACCTTGCTCGGCATCATCCACAACAACTGCAAGTTGATAGGTAAATAAACCATCACTTCTTCTTAAAACAAAATCCCCCACTTCTTTAGTGAGATTTTGACTCTGGGTACCAAGTGCTAAATCTTCAAAATAGATCATGCAATTTTGAGGTAGGGCGAGTCGCCAAGCAATTTTGGGCTTGGTAAGGTCTGCATAGCCAAGTTCAGATTTTTCTGGTCGACAGCTTCCTGGATAGATCATTTCTTGATTGCGGGCAGGCTCGATTCCGTGGGCCGCTAGAGTATTTAGGATGGTTTGTCGAGAACAGGCGCATGCATAAATTTGCTTGAGTTCATTTAAGCGCTCTAGAGCTTTTTGATAATGTTGTAAGCGGTCCGTTTGATAGGTGGGTTCTTCGTCCCAGTGTAGGCCGCAGGCAAGCAGTTGTTGTTGAATCTGAATAGCTGCACCCGGGGTGCACCTAGGGGTATCAATATCCTCGATTCTGAGCAGCCATTGACCCTCATTTTTACGAGCGTCTAACCAACTTCCTAGGGCCGCAACTAAGGACCCAGCATGAAGTGGGCCTGTAGGTGAGGGGGCAAACCGCCCGCGATAGCCGACGGGCTGGGATTGAGTGATTTTTTTGGGGGGGGGGGACACAGCTAAAATCATCTCATGTCTTTGCCCCGTTTTGTTCATCTTCGTATCCACTCTGAGTTCTCCATTACGGATGGGGTCGTCCGCATTGATGATGCTGTAGCGGCGGCCGTTAAAGATGAAATGGGTGCCTTAGCGCTGACAGATTTAAGTAATTTATTTGGCTTAGTGCGCTTTTATTCTGCCGCTCGCTCAGGAGGCATTAAGCCGATTGCTGGTGCTGATGTCTGGGTTAGCAATCCCCAAGATCCCGACCAACCTCATCGTCTATTGCTCTTGGTGCAAAACCATTCTGGCTATCTCAATTTATGTGAGTTGTTAAGCCGTGCTTCATTAGATAATCAATCCCGCGGTCGGGCTGAGGTTGATTTGGCCTGGTTTAGTGAGCCTGCAGCCAAAGCCGAGGATAAGCAGGCTAAAAAAACATTGTCTTATGGCTTGATTGCCCTGTCTGGGGCTCGCATGGGAGAAGTGGGTGCAGCTTTGTTGAGTGGTCAAGAAGATCACGCGAAAGAAGTGGCTCAGCGGTATGAAAAACTATTCCACCAATCCTTTTACATTGAGGTTCAACGCGGCGGTCATCCCCAAGATGAAAAACACCTGCAGCTAGCCTGCCATTTGGCTAGCGAGCTGGATCTACCGGTGGTTGCAACTCACCCAGTTCAGTTTATGCAAAAGAGCGATTTTATTGCTCATGAAGCGCGGGTGTGTATTGCCGAAGGCGAGTTATTAGGTAACCCAAGACGCCAAAAGAAATTTAACGAAGAGCAATACTTCTTGACGCAAGAAGAGATGGAGAAGCGCTTTGCGGATTTACCAGTAGCTTTGGCAAATTCGGTAGAGATTGCGAAGCGCTGCAATTTATCTCTAGTACTAGGTAAACTACGTTTACCAGATTTTCCGACACCTCCGGGCATTACTTTAGATGACTATTTGTTGCAACAATCGGAGATCGGACTAGAGCGTCATATGATCCGTAATTTTCCTGACCCAGAGGAGCGCGCCAAAGAGATGCCTCGTTATCGCGACCGACTGGTGTTTGAAGTCAAGACGATTGCGCAAATGGGGTTCCCTGGGTACTTCTTGATTGTTGCTGACTTTATTAACTGGGCAAAAAATAATGGGGTTCCCGTTGGTCCTGGCCGTGGATCTGGGGCGGGATCTCTCGTTGCTTACTCGCTGGGGATTACCGATCTAGATCCATTGCGATACAACTTACTCTTTGAGCGCTTCTTAAATCCTGAACGTGTCTCGATGCCGGACTTTGATATCGACTTTTGCCAGCATGGGCGTGATCGCGTCATTCAGTACGTTAAAGATAAATACGGCAAGGATGCTGTAAGCCAGATCGCTACCTTTGGAACCATGGCTGCGAGAGCGGCGATTCGTGATGTTGGGCGTGTATTGGAGCAGGGATATAACTTCGTTGATGGCATTGCTAAATTGGTGCCCAATAAGCCAGGTCAGTATATGACAATTGAGATGGCTAAGAAGGAAGAGAAACAATTAGCCGAGCGCGAAAAGAATGAAGACGAAGTGCGCCAACTGCTCTCATTGGCTCAGCAGTTGGAGGGTATGACGCGCAACGTTGGTATGCACGCTGGTGGCGTATTGATTGCCCCTGGACGCCTCACTGATTTTTGTCCGCTCTATACACAAGAAACTAAAGACCAAGATAGTAGCTCTGTGATTAGTCAGTTCGATAAGGACGATGTTGAAGCAATCGGCTTAGTCAAGTTTGACTTCTTGGGCCTAACCACCCTGACTATTCTTGCGGCTGCGGAGCGTTGGATCAAAGCTTTGCATGCTGATCGCAAGGATTGGAGTATCGGTGATATTCCACTTGATGATGAAAAGGCTTTTGAAGTACTCAAGAGGGCAAATACGGTTGCGGTATTCCAGCTTGAAAGTCGCGGTATGCAAGGCATGCTACGGGAAGCGAAGCCTGACCGCTTTGAGGACATTATTGCTTTGGTGGCTCTCTATCGTCCTGGCCCAATGGACCTGATCCCAGACTTTATTGAGCGTAAACATGGCCGTCAAAAAGTAGAGTATCCAGACCCACGTATCGAGCCTGTTTTACAAGAAACCTACGGCATCATGGTGTACCAAGAGCAGGTGATGCAGATGGCCCAAATCATCGGCGGCTACTCCTTGGGTGGTGCCGATATGTTGCGACGTGCGATGGGTAAGAAAAAACCAGAGGAGATGGCGCAGCACCGTAAGATTTTTAGTGATGGCGCCAAAGCAGGCGGTATCTCTGAAGCCAAGGCCAATGAAATATATGATTTGATGGAGCGCTTTGCTGGCTATGGATTTAATAAATCACATGCTGCTGCTTATGCATTATTGGCATATCAAACCGCTTGGCTAAAAGCCTATTACCCTGCAGAATTTATGGCGGCCAACTTATCGCTCGCCATGGATGATACCGATAAGGTAAAGATTCTCTATGACGATTGCTTGGCCAATCAAATTCGAATTTTCTCTCCCGATATCAATACTGGCGTCTATGAATTCACGCCATTGCGCGCACCTGATGCTGCTCCAGATTCTCACATCAGCCATATTCGTTACGGCCTAGGCGCAGTCAGGGGAACTGGAGAGGCTGCTATTGAGGCGATTGTTAAGGCCCGTGAGCTTGGTGGCCCATTCAAAGATTTATTTGATTTTTGTGCGCGTGTAGACCGTCGTCAGGTTAACCGTCGTGCCATTGAGGCTTTAATGCGTGCAGGGGCATTCGATAGCCTATACCGCGACTCAGTTTCGGTAGGTGGAAATCTTTACGATATTCACTCAACTTTGTTGGCCTCTCTAGCAAGGGCAATTGAGGCCGCAGAGCAGGCAGAGGCATCCATTCATCAAGTCAGCTTATTTGAAGTAGCTGGTGAGGATCATCGCCACCTTCCCGAATTAGTCCGTGAACCAGTGTGGTCTGAGAAAAAGCGCTTACAAGAAGAAAAAACGGCCTTAGGTCTTTGCTTAACTGGACATATGTTCGATGCGTATCGCGAGGAAGTATCGCATTTCATTCGCCAGCCTTTATCCAAGGTAACCGAAGGCAAGGATCAATTGATTGCTGGCATCATTACCTCGGCACGGATGCTCACTGGTCAGCGTGGTCGCATGATGATTGCCACCATTGATGATGGTACAGCCGCCTTGGAAGTAACCCTCTATAGTGAAGTATATGAACCCAATCGCTCATGGCTTAAAGAAGATGAGTTGCTCATTGCAAAAGTAAATGTCACGCCAGATAAATTTTCTGGAGGGATGCGGATTGTTTCTGAGGGGGTGATGGATATTACTGGTGCCCGCATGCGATTTGCACGCAATATCCATGTTGCTCTTGATGCTGGAACTGATATTAAAATGCTCCGCAGTCAAATTGGCCCCTATCTCATGTCTAATCGAGTGAGCGATCCAAAGTTGGGTGGTGCGCCGGTCTCAGGTTCAAATGATGGTGTGAAAGGTTTAATGATCACAGCTGCCGTAACTACGAGCGGCGGGGCATGCTTGATGCAATTCCCAGAGGAGATGCGCATCTATCCAGATGATGCTTGCTTACATAGCTTGCAACAGCTCTTGGCCTCAAAGCAACATAATGCAGTGGAAGTTCAATACCACTAGCTTAGCGTTGCAAAATCATTTCCACTGCCTCAACTACTTGGGCGGGCTCTAATAAATCTAAACACTCGCTATTGCTGTCAGCTCGGTCTAGGCAGCCTGCTTTTCGGCAGGGCACACATTCACCAGGGCCTTGCAGAATTGTCACTTTACCTACTGTTTGTGAGCGGGCCCGCAATTGATAAGGCTGTTTGCCGATAAAGCCATTGGGCCATGGACCAAAATTCGTAGGCGGGGTTGCGCCAAACAGGGTGATGGTCGGTGTATTGCAAGCTGCTGCCAAATGGGTGATTGAGGTATCCACCCCAATGTATAAAGCAGCGCCTCGCAAAAGAGATCCGGCTTGGGGAATGGATAAACTTCCAGCGGTATCAAGCACCTTTTCTCGTATTTCATTTGTGAGTAGCGAGAGAATATCTTGATTGAGCTCTAAATCTTGTTTGGCAGGAGAAGCACTCAGTACCACTTGGAAGCCACGTTTTATAAGATCCGTTATGAGGTATTGCCAGTGAGTCAGGGGCCAGCGTTTATACGCAGTTAAGGGTCCTGGATGAATCACTACATAGGGTTGTTTAAGCTGGTTTGTGATTGCCGGCGTTAATGGCTCGCCAATAGGGGGTGTGACATGAATCGGTTTGGAAAATAACTCACTCGGATTTTTATAAAAACTCTCTAGTAGTCGCAGTTTTTCTGTAATGACATGCTGGGCAAAATAGTCAACATTGACAGTGTGCATGCAAATGAATTTCTTCCAAGCATTTTGCTTTTCGGTTTTGTTATCTTTGCCTTGGGGATGGCCGCCCAATACTCCCACCCTTCGAAAGGCAGCTATGAGGCCATAAAGATAAGCTCTGTCACTGGGTTGCGTGACAAAGGCTAAGTCATATCGTTGGAACAGGCGGTTAAATAGTAATAGGTACTCAGCAAAGCCGGGTCGGTCAGAAGTTTCAATGATCTCTGTAATATCGGGATTGCCTTTGAGCATATCGAGCTTGCCCTTATAGCCCAAAAAATCAAATTGGGCATTTGGCCATAATTCACGAGCCTTGCTAATGAGAGGGGTTGTAACTAATACATCGCCAATTTGACGAGTGGCAATAAACAAAACTTTTTTTGGTTGGAAATTAGAAAAATTGGTCATAGTGCAAACTTATGTTGCTTTTGCAAGAATCTTTTCGCGCACGCGCTTGGCATTTTCAGCAGCATTACTATGATCATGAATCTTGTGAAAAAGATGCAGAACCTCAGTTGCCCATGCACCTGATTTTCTTTGAATGTGATTGCGCTGTAAGCGGAATACAAAATCCGCATCTTCATGGCCCCAGCCTGTCATGGTTTCATCAAAGCCATGAATAGCGGTAGCATCTGATTTCCAGCAGGCCATATTGCAGCCTTTAATGCGGCGCCATACAAATTTTTGATAGTTGCGCCATTTGCCATCACCTAATTGGATTTTGAGGGGCCAGTATTTGTTAATGCTGCCGCTAAGTCGATAGACTAAAAGATTGGCAGCAAAGCGCGAAAAACTCCACGAATCCCAGGATAGTAATTCTTGAGTGAGTTTTTCATTCAACAGGACTCGACTACCAGTGACCAAGAATCCCGGTTGGGAGAGTGAGCGGTGGCGCGTAATAAAGTCAGGCTGCGTGATGCAATCACCATCCAAAAATACTAAATAGTCTCCTTTTGCAGCAACTATTGCTTGATTCAAAATTTTTGTTTTACGAAAGCCTTGATCATCCTGCCACAGATGGGTAATCGCTATCGAGTGTGATGCTCGAAAGTGATCGATGATTTCTTTGGTGCTATCTGTCGACCCATCATCTGCAATGATAATTTCAAAATCACGATCAGTTTGAGTGGCTAGTGATTCTAGGCATAACTTCAATGCTTGGGGCCAATTGTATGTAGCCAATAGGACCGAAATCATTTTCGCGCTTCCTGATTGAGTTGCCAAAGCTTCATGTAGCGATAGTAAGTGCCTTGCCCATTGGAGATCGCAAGCGCAAAACCTTGAGCGCCATCCAAGAACCCTGCGCGTATGATGTAAGTACGTATAAAGGCCCAGAGCCCATGAAGAACAGCCTTCAGAGGGTTGCTAGTCTTACCTTTGGAATATGCCTGCTGTGCTGAAGCAGTAGAGTATCGATCTAGTTTTTGGAGGACCTGAGAGTAGTTCATGAAGCTGAAATGCAATATTGGATTTTTCAGCTTGGCAACTTGGCCTTGTGGAATTAAGCGTTCATGAACCAGATCATCAGAGAAGCGGGCAGTTCCCCGTTTAAAAAGTCGATCAACATAATCGGGACTCCAACCTGAGTGACGGATAAAGCGGCCGCAGTACCAAGATAAGCGGGGAATTGCAAAACAATCTATATGACCATTATGGTGAATAGCGGTCAAAATTTCAGATCTCAGAGTGGGGGTGAGTCTTTCATCGGCATCTAGAGATAAAACCCATTCTTGCGTGGCAAGATCTAGGGCTCGGTTCTTTTGAGGGCCAAATCCGGGCCAATCCGTAGGTTGGGCAATCGTGGCGCCGTACTTTTGGGCGATTTCTAGGGTGCGGTCAGTGCTGTTGGTATCGACCACAATCATTTGCTGGGCAATACCCTCAAGGGAGGCTAGACAATCCTCTAGATTGGCCTCTTCATTGCGGGTGATGAGTATGACAGATAAAGTGGGCATAATTCATTATATGAATGCTCAAGACCGTACTGCTCTAAATCGCTTAATCAGCTACCTCAAGCCCCATATTGGCTTAATTATCGGCTCTTTGCTAGCAATGGCGGTAGTTGCCGCGGCAGAGACATCCATCCCTGCCCTCATGAAGCCTTTATTAGACCGAGGATTTACGGGACAGCTCAATAGTAAGTTATGGCAAGTTCCGGTCTTTTTGGTTGGATTGGCTTTAATCCGCAGTCTAGCCCAGTTTTTGTCTAACTATTTACTTACCCGCGTAATCAATTCAGTTCTTTTGAAGTTGCGTGAGCAAATGTTTCAAACTCTATTGCATGCGAGTACCGCTTTTTTCCAAAAGAATTCCGCTTCCAACTTGATTAATGCAGTGGTATTCGAAGTCAATAACGTACTTACTGTTATGGGCGGTATGTTGATTAGTCTTGTGCGGGACTCGCTTACAGTGATCGGGTTAATGGGCTACTTGATTTACCTGAATTGGAAGCTGACCTTGGTGGTGCTGGTGATATTTCCCGTAATTGCTTTGATCATGACGAAAATTAATCGTCGTCTTAGAGCATTAAACCTGGAACAACAAACCTTAACTAGCGATCTAGCTTATATCGTCGAAGAGGCTGCTGCGGGTTATAAGATCGTAAAAGTTCATGGGGCAGAGCAGTATGAGATGAATCGCTTCCAGCAAAAAGCAGGGCGTTTGCGCCAATTCGCCTTGAAATCCGCCGTAGCTGGCGGCCTTAATCAGCCGATTACCCAATTGATTGCTTCTATTGCTTTATCAACCGTGTTGGTGATCGCATTACTGCAATCATCGACTGAAGGCACTACGGAAGGCACTACGGTTGGTGGATTTGCCGCCTTTATCACGGCGATGATGTTGGTGATTTCCCCTTTAAAACATTTGGCTGATATTAACCAACCACTGCAGCGTGGTTTAACAGCTGCTGAAATGATTTTTGATCTCATGGATCAGCCCTTTGAAGAAGGAGACGATCGTCGTTTAACTATGAAGCCTCTGCAAAAGGCGGCTGGGGCAATTCGTTTTGAGAATGTTGGTTTTTCTTATCAACAAGACCTTGATCGCAAGGATGCATTAGCGGACATCAATCTATCGATTAACCCTGGTGAAGTAGTTGCATTTGTTGGTCCCTCTGGCGGCGGCAAATCTACTTTAGTCAATTTATTGCCACGTTTTTTTAAGCCCACGAAAGGCCAGATTTTCCTTGATAACATTCCATTGGAAGAGATTGTGCTTGCAGATCTGCGCAAGCAAATTTCCTTTGTAAGTCAAGATGTCATTTTGTTTAATGATACGATTGCCGTAAACGTTGCATATGGCGCAGTCGAAAGCGAGGGTATTGATCGCAGTCGTGTCATGGAAGCATTGGAAGCATCTAACTTAGGCGCTCTTATCAAAGAACTGCCAGATGGAATTGACTCTTTGGTTGGTGATAACGGCAACCGCTTATCGGGCGGTCAACGACAGCGTTTGGCGATTGCCCGTGCGATATACAAAAATGCCCCTATTTTGATTTTGGATGAGGCCACCTCAGCTTTGGATTCTGAGTCTGAGCGTCAAGTTCAGGATGCTTTAGATTGCTTGATGATGGGTAGAACGACTTTAGTTATTGCGCATCGCCTCTCGACGATTGAGCATGCAGATCGGATCATTGTTCTTGAGCATGGTCGCGTAGTGGAGAATGGTTCACACGCTGACTTGATTAAGCATGACGGTCTGTACGCTAACTTGCATCGCATACAGTTTTCAAACGCCTAGCCTTAGCTCAGAACAATATCGTATTGCTCTTGTCGGAAGCTACCCTCAGCCTGAAGGGTGATTGGTTTTCCAATGAAATCACCTAGCTGTGCCAAGAATTGATTCTCCTCTTCTAAGAAAAGATCAATCACATCAGGCGCAGCTACAATCCGAAATTCCCGTGGATTAAATTGCCGGTGCTCGCGTACAATCTCTCGCAAAATTTCATAACATATGGTCTGAGCAGTTTTGACTTCCCCCTTACCTAGACATGTGGCGCAAGGCTCACAGGTAATGTGGGCGAGTGACTCACGCGTCCGCTTACGCGTCATTTCTACTAAGCCCAAGGCTGAAAATTCGCTCACAGAAGTGCGGGCATGATCACGCTCAAGGTTGCGTTTAAGTTCAAACAAAACGGACTCTTGATGATCTTTTCCAACCATGTCTATAAAGTCAATGATGATGATGCCTCCAAGGTTGCGCAAGCGTAACTGCCTTGCAATTGCTTGGGCGGCTTCTAGATTGGTTTTAAAGACAGTGTCATCCAAGTTGCGAGCCCCAACATAGCTGCCAGTGTTCACATCAATTGTGGTCATGGATTCAGTCTGGTCGATCATCAGATAGCCACCAGATTTCAAATCAACTCGTCGACCTAGAGCTTTATTAATTTTTGCATCAACATCAAATAGGTCAAAGAGGGCGCGCTCGCCCCGGTGTAAGGTTAGTTTGCCAAGCAAGTTTGGCATGTATAAAGCTGCAAAGCTATTGAGCTTTTCAAAGTTCTCAGCGGAGTCTACTCGAATTTGGGTAGTCTCTTCACCAGCAACATCTCGTAGCACTCGTTCGGCTAAGCTCAGGTCTTGATAGAGCAAGCTAGGGGCAGCCTTGTGCTTAACAGCTTCCCGAATGTTCTCCCAGGTAGTGCGCAAATAGCGCATATCGTTTTGTAATTCGGTATCAGATGCATCTTGTGCGCTAGTGCGGACGATGATGCCACCTTTCTCGTCCTCAGCCATCAGTCCTGCAAGACGATTCTTAATGGCTTCACGCTCTTCTAATTGATCAATGCGTTGAGAGACGCCAATATATTTTTCAGTGGCCGCGTCTGAGCCTGCAGGTGGTAGATATACTAAATTACGACCTGCAATACTGAGTTGTGTAGTCAAGCGAGCGCCTTTAGTGCCCAACGGATCTTTTAACACTTGAACTAGAAGCGTTTGACCTTCAAAAAGTATTTTCTCAATTTGAGGCTGAGGATTGCTTTGGGTAATATCCGCTACATGCATGAAAGCTGTTCGCTCAAGACCAATTTCAATAAAAGCAGACTGCATACCAGGCAATACTCGTACTACCTTGGCTAAATAAATATTACCCACAATGCCCCGTTGACGGGTTCGTTCGATCTGAAGCTCTTGAACTGCTCCCTGCTGGATGAGTGCAACCCGCGTTTCTTGAGGGGTAATGTTGATCAGAATTTCTTCATTCATATACGAATCACTTGAGCGCGGCTCAATAAATGGGTGGTTTCATAAAGGGGTAGACCCATGATACCGCTATAGCTACCTTGGATCGAGGGAATGAAGGTACTGGCTCGTCCTTGGATGCCGTAAGCTCCCGCCTTGCCGAAGGGTTCACCGCTAGTAATGTAGTCTTCAATTTGCTTGGCGGTGAGTTTGGCAAATTGGACTTTTGAAATTTGTACCATACAGAGGGGGCCATCTCTGGGTCTATTCTCACCGCAACAGCAGTGAGAACTTCATGCGTTTTATCGCTAAGCATTTCTAGTATGCGGGTAGCATCCGCAGCATCAGTGGGTTTGCCGAGAATTTCACCTCCAATGCCATTCGGTAGGCTTACGGTGGTATCTGCACACAAGATGGGCGCCCAAGGCAAACCACTTTTTTCCCAGCGGGTAAGTGCCATAGCACTTTTTGCCAAAGTAACTCGTTCTACATAAACCCTAGCTTTTTCTTGTGGCAATGCAATTTCAATACTTTCAGTGTCTTCGCCTATTTGCGGTTGAAGCAACTCAAAATGAACACCAATTTGTTTTAAGAGATCTTGGCGCCGAGGACTTTGGGAGGCGAGATAAATAAATGGATTCATAGAATTACTCGCGATGATATGGATGCCCTTGAAGAATAGTCCAGGCTCGATACAGTTGCTCAACGAGCAGTACTCTAGCCATTGCATGAGGTAAGGTGAGGCTAGATAGTCGCCACATCGCTTGAGCATCACTCTTTAGGCTAGGATCCAAGCCATCAGCGCCACCAATGAGAAAGGTGATATCAAAGCCCTCTTGTCGCCAAGCCGCTAATTGGGTCGCTAAATTCTGCGTGGTTTGATCTTTCCCCCGCTCATCTAGCGCAATGACGCGTGAGACTTTAGGAATGGCGGCAGCTATTTTGATTGCTTCTTTTGCCGGAGTGAGGTCGGGCTTAATCTCTTTGATCTCAATGCTGCAATCACTGGGCATGCGTTTAATGTAATCGTGAGTTGCAGTAGCAACCCAGTCCGGCATTTTGTGGCCAACTGAAACAATCGTTAAGCGCATGTCTTAAATCGGCGAAAGAGTACTACTCTTCGTCGTCGGATTCGCTAGCTTTCACCAAGCCTTTGCTAGCAGCCAACTTCACACGCACTGGTTTGGCTCCCCACATGCCTTCAAGCTGGTAGTAGGAACGCAACATGGGTTGCAGAATGTGTACCACAATATCGCCGCAATCGACCAATACCCACTCGCCAGTCTCAAGACCTTCAATCGAAATCACCTCTCCACCTTTGGCATTGACTTCTTCTTTAACGGACATTGCCAATGAACGTGTTTGGCGATTGCTTGAACCTGTAGCAATGATGACGCGATCGAATAGTTCGCTTAATTTGGTGGTGTCATATACGCGAATATCTTGCGCTTTCACATCCTCAAGAGCGTCAATAATGACGCGTTGTAATTTACGTAAGTCCATAGTGTCTTTGCTGATATTTTCTGGTTTTAAGGGTGATCTTAGCTTGATTGCTGATACAAGCTCAGATCTGTGATGATTTGCAGGGTGTGGGAAGGGATTTGCTCTGCCGCAATTACATTCCGAGCGGGGGTTTTGAGTTTATTGCGCAAGGTTGTAGAAGAAAGATCTACAGTGAGGCCTTCATCAATGTAAATGAGGCCAGATGGGCTATTATCAAGAGCTGCAGAGTCCAGAGTTTGGTGTTTTTGTAGAAACTGAGAAAGCTCGGATGATGTGTTTGGCTGCAGATGATAGTTTGGGCGGCTCGCTACTGCAAAATTGACGATATTAATGAGGTCTTGCCATGATTTCCAAGTTGGGAGCATGGTGAGTGAGTCGGCGCCCATTAACCAAATCAGGCTTGCTTCTGGCCCAAAGCGATCGCGTAGTGCTTTAACTGTGTCAATCGCGTAACTTGGACCAGCACGGTCAATTTCAATTCGATCAATCCCTACTTGGGTTGGGATCTTCAGATATAAAAACACCCTTGCTAAATCAATTCCAGCTGCCTCGGTAAGTTGGAGGCGAATATTGGCAGGAGTAATGTCCGTCCCTTTTTGCCAGGGTTCGCCACTCGGAATGAATAATATTGCATCTAGGCGAAGTAGTTTGGCAAAGTGGCTGGCTAGCTTGAGGTGACCGATGTGTGGCGGATCAAAGGTGCCGCCCAAGATGCCAATTTTCTGACGCGTACTCAAGCTAACCAATCGCGGGGTTTGAGATAGTAGTCATAGAGCTTGGCTTCTGGTGTCCCAGGTTCGGGTTGCCAGTTGTATCTCCATTGAACTACAGGGGGCATAGACATCAAGATCGATTCTGTACGTCCACCAGAATGCAGGCCAAAGATGGTGCCACGGTCAAAGATGAGGTTGTATTCTACGTAGCGACCGCGGCGATATTCCTGAAAAGATTTTTGCTCTGATGTAAATGAGTCTTGATGGCGTCGCTGAACGATTGGCAGGTAAGCGTCAATAAAAGCATCACCTACAGCACGTGTCATCGCAAAACTTTTTTCAAAGCCCAGCTCATTAAAGTCATCAAAGAACACACCTCCAATGCCCCGAGGTTCTTCGCGATGTTTTAAATAAAAATATTCATCGCACCACTGCTTAAAGCGCGGATATAACTCATCGCCAAATGGATCTAAGGCATTTTTAGCCGTCTGATGAAAATGTCGACAGTCTTCGTCTACGCCGTAATAGGGAGTTAAATCAAAGCCACCACCAAACCACCATACTGGTTCTTTATTCTCCGCTTGTGCAATAAAACAGCGCACATTCATATGCGTAGTGGGTACATTGGGATTGTTTGGGTGAAAAACCAAAGAGACCCCCATGGCCTCAAAGCTTCGTCCTGCTACTTCAGGGCGGTGATGGGAAGCAGAGGGTGGCATTTGATCGCCACGGACATGGGAAAAGCCTACGCCACCTTTTTCCAGGATATTGCCGCTATCCAAAATGCAGGTGCGTCCGTAACCCTTTAGCTTGCTATCTTCAGGCTTATGCCATTCATCAGCAATAAACGCTTTGCCATCCAGTGCGCTCATCGCATTGGTGATGCGATCCTGCAAACCTAAAAAATATTCCTTTAGGACTGCAATGTCGATTTGAGTGTATTGGTTTGACAAAATGTATTTAGCTTTTTATTTAGCCGTTACTTGATTGCGCGGTAGCCAATATCTTTACGATATTGCATGCCATCAAAATGAATCTGATTAATAGCGTCGTAAGCTTTTTGTTGGGCGCCTCGCACTGTATCGGCTAGACCGACTACGCACATGACACGGCCTCCAGAGGTCAGCAACTTACCATCTTGTAACTTGGTGCCCGCATGAAAAGTCATTTGATCGTCGGTATCGCTTGGAATACCGGTGATGACATCACCACTACGTGGGGTGTCTGGGTAGTTGTGAGCAGCCAAGACAACGCCTAGGGCTGTGCGACGATCCCATTCGAGTTCGACTTCATTGAGCTTGCCATCTACCGCATGATCTAAGGCATTGACTAAGTCACTGCGCAAGCGAGCCATGATTGGCTGAGTCTCGGGGTCACCCATGCGGCAATTAAACTCTAAAGTCTTGATCTTGCCATCGGGGGCAATCATCAAACCAGCGTACAAGAAGCCGGTATACGGCAGGCCGTCAGCTTCCATGCCTTTGACCGTTGGCATGATTACTTCGCGCAAGGCGCGCGCATGAATTTCAGGGGTAACGACTGGCGCTGGAGAGTACGCACCCATACCACCAGTATTAGGGCCCTGATCAGCGTCCAATAAACGTTTGTGATCTTGACTGGTAGCCAGGGCGAGCACATTTTTTCCGTCTACTAAAACAATAAAGCTGGCTTCCTCACCTGTGAGGAATTCTTCAATGACAACGCGGGCGCCTGCATTACCTAATTTATTGTCAGCAAGCATCATGTCTACGGCAGCATGTGCCTCAGCAAGAGTCATGGCAACAACTACGCCTTTGCCAGCAGCCAGGCCATCGGCCTTAATGACGATTGGCGCACCTTTGGCATCAATGTAAGCGTGTGCCTCTAATGCACTGGAAAAAGTTTGGTAATCCGCGGTAGGGATACCGTGGCGTTTCATAAAGGCTTTGGAAAAATCTTTAGACGATTCCAACTGAGCAGCCAACTGTGTTGGGCCAAAGATGCGCAAACCATTGTTCCGAAAGACATCCACGATGCCTGCGGCTAATGGAGCCTCAGGACCAACCACCGTTAAGTGAATCTTTTCACGCTTGGCAAAATCAGCCAATTCTTGCAAGTCAGTAATTGGTAAATTTTCAATACCCGCAGTAGATTGCTTGGCTGTGGCAGTGCCCCCGTTACCTGGTGCAACGTAAACAGTTTGTACTTGTGGAGACTGGGCTAGCTTCCAGGCTAGCGCATGTTCGCGTCCGCCAGATCCGATCAGAAGAATTTTCATAATAGAAAAATAAAGTAGGTTTAAAGAGCGGCGTTAGTAAAGACTTCTTGTACGTCATCCAGATTCTCAAGTGCATCGAGCAATTTCTGCATGCTTTCCGCTTGCTCTCCTTCAAGAGCAATTTCGGTCTCTGGACGCATAGCAACAGTAGCTACTTCGGCTTTGAGTCCCGCTTGAGCGATAGCATCTTGTACCTTACCAAAGTCAGGTACAGCAGTTAGTACTTCAAATGATCTATCTTCATGGGTAATCACATCTTCTGCGCCAGCATCTAATGCTACTTCCATAAGCTGGTCCTCATTAGTGCCTGGTGCAAATAACATTTGACCGCAGTGATTAAAAAGAAACGCGACAGAACCTTCCGTTCCCATATTGCCACCATTTTTATTAAAGGCGTGTCGAACTTCAGCGACAGTGCGGGTGCGGTTATCGGTCAAGCAATCAACAATGATGGCTGCGCCATTGATGCCGTAACCTTCATAGCGAATCTCTTCATAGTTCACACCCTCCAGAGAGCCAGTGCCGCGGGCAATTGCTCTTTGCACATTGTCGTTGGGCATATTGGAGTCTTTGGCTTTATCAATAGCTAAACGCAAACGGGGATTGGTGGCTACATCGCCACCGCCTAATTTGGCTGCGACGGTAATTTCTTTGATGAGTTTGGTCCAAATCTTGCCGCGTTTCTCGTCTTGACGACCTTTGCGGTGCTGAATATTGGCCCATTTGGAATGGCCGGCCATACGGTAAGTCCTTTATTAATTTGGCGATAAGAGGCTATTTTAAGGCGTTCTAGACCTTAGGGTAGGAGGCATGGAGGCATTTTTTGTTACACTCTTATGTCTTAGCAGTAACAAAGTAGCAAAGTAGCAAATTAATAAGCAGAATTTCCACTGCAAACACCTGCCTCGGTGATGGAATTGGTAGACGTGCCGGACTCAAAATCCGGTGCCGCAAGGCGTGGCGGTTCGAGTCCGCCCCGAGGCACCATTCAATAACATTCCTGCTATTGAATTACCTCAGACTCTAAATTTCGTAAGTTTCTGTTTCGCTAGACATTGCTTGCTCGACCATTTTCTTGGTGAGTGTAGGCGAGAAAAGCTCAATAAACGTATACACAAATAAGCGCAGATACGCACCTTGTTTTACTCCCAGGTGAGTGACATTATTTCCAAATAGATGCCCCACTTGAATGACCTTCAGGTTGCGATCTCTTTTAGGATCATATGCATGGCCAGCCACAATGCCAATACCCATTCCGGCTTCTACATAGGTCTTGATCACGTCGGCATCAATTGCTTCGAGGATGATGTCCGGCGTAATGTTTCTTTGTGCGAAGGCGGCATCAATTTTGCTGCGGCCTGCAAAGGCTTTGTCATAAGTGATGATCGGGTACTTTGCAATCTCTTCAAGCGTCACGTTTGCTTGATTGAGGAGTGGGTGACTCAGCGGCACCATCACAACGTGCTGCCATTGGTATCCTGGTAGAGAGCGAGAACGCCCGGGGTGTTGGCAATGCCCTCAGTAGCAATTGCAATGTCAGCGCGATCATGGCTGAGCAATTCTGCAATCTGACCGGGGCTACCCTGTTGAATGCTGACGCGTACTTTTGGAAAGCGTTTAGTAAATTCAGTCAGCACTTTAGGGAGCGCATAGCGTGCTTGGGTATGTGTGGTGGCAATGACAAAATTACCTTGATCTTGACTCGCAAAATCTTCACCTACACGTTTGAGTGTTTCTATTTCATCCAAAATGCGCTCAATTGAACTCAGAATGCGCTTGCCTGGTTCGGTTAGAGAGCGAATACGTTTTCCGTGACGGCGAAAGATTTCTACGCCCAACTCATCTTCCAATTCGATGATGGCTTTTGAAACACCTGGCTGGGAAGTGAAAAGGGCTTTGGCTGCAGTAGTCAGATTAAAGTTCTGGCGAACTGCTTCACGCACAAAGCGGAATTGATGAAGATTCATATAAGAAATTCCTATCTATATATCTACAAAGATATAGGAATGAAATTCTATATGAATTTTGGGTATTAGGCTTTAGAAACCCAGCGTAAGCCAAGCACTGCAAGCATGAAATATAGCAAAGGGGGAATAAGGGCGGTCATAAAGGCAGGCCAAGCACTTAAAAGGCCTACGTTTGAGAATAATGAATTGAAGAGTTGAAAGCTCATTCCCAACATAATGCCGCCAAATACCTTAATACCCACACTGCCTGCACGCACCTTCAGGTATGCAAAAGGGAGCGCCAAAGTTAGCATCACAAAAATGGTGAATGGATAAACTACCTTTTTCCAAAAAGCAATCGAGTGCCGTTGCGCATCTTGTTTGTTTTCTTGTAAGTGGGCAATAAATCTTCCCAAGCTAATGATGGACATTTTTTCGGGGCTAACCAGGAGTACGCTCAAAATCTGTGGCGTCACCTCAGACTCTAAAGTCAGAATGGGGTGTGTAAAAGTTTGCGCTGAAAATACAGGATTGAGTGGATCAGTTTGTTTAGTTTCTTTAAAGCGGGTTTCAGTTACATCATTGAGAACCCAGACGCCTGTTTCATCGAAGTGACCAGAGGGTGCTGATCTTACAGACAATAAGTGATATGTGTCATTGAATTCATACATTCGAATATCACGTATTTCATTGTCTTTATCCACTTTGCCTACGTTGACGTAGCGCACACCAGGGCGCACAGGACCGCTGCCATCTTCGTCTCGTAGGCGATCTTTAACCCACACACCAGTTTTAAATTGGGAGGAGTAAGTAGAGCCCAATGCCTTCATGCGGATCTGCTCAGACTTTGCTTCTGAGTAAGGTCCAATCCACTCGCTAGTGATCAGGGTGAGAGCTACTAGGGGTAATGAAATTTTTACTAGAGTAATGAGGCCACGTTTTACGTCCAAACCAGCTATACGCAAAATAGTGAACTCAGATTGACTAGCTAACATCGCAAAAACATAAATACTGCCAATCAAGGCAGCAATCGGAATAATTTCTGAAATACGACTTGGTGCTTTGAGCAGAACATGCAATAAGGCTAACGGTAGGGTGTACTTACCCTGAATCGAGCCAAGCTCACTCAGAATATCAAAGAATAAAAACAGCGCCACTAGGGCAAATAAGATAAATCCAAATGCCGCATAAATTTGCTTGGCTAGATAACGCTCGTAAATGTAGGGAAAGAGCGTCTTCATTACTTAATCCAGGAAGCGGGGAGTTGGCGACGCCACCATTTAATGGATGGATTAATACGATTGCGAATTAAGACTGTAGCGATCAGCAAAGCGAGTAAGTGAATAGGCCAGATACCAACAAACACACTGATCTTTCCTTGGGCTACAAAGTTTTGCGTCAAGTTTAATAGGTTGCTGTAAATTAAATAAATCAAAACGGCATAAAACATGGCCGTGTAGTTACCTAAACGTGGGTTGACGTAAGCTAGTGGAATGGCAATTAGAACGAGGCCGAGTGCCATCAATGGCAAACCAATTCGCCAGAGTAATTCTGCTCGATTAGGGTTAGTGGTTAGCTGATCCGAGTTATCAAAAAGTTCAGAGAGTGTTTTTTCGCGATCTCTTGGAAGTGGTGCTAGAGTCTCTTTACTGCGGATCTTGGTGGAATACTCATCAAACTCAAGAATGCGGAAATCAGGCTGCGCAGGCTGCCCTTCATAGCGCCGCCCATGCTGAAGAACAATGGATTTCTCACCGTTTTGGGAGTTCTGTATATAGCCCACGGATGATACGGCGATACTCAGTCGGCCGTTTTTGGAGTCGGCAACAAAAATATTCTTGACTTCACTCTTATCCACATCAAGCTCTTCGATAAAAAACACGCGTTCAGCCTTGGCAGATTCCTTAAATTGACCGGCGCTCACCATGGAGACATCGTCACGCTGCTGAAAGCGCTGACTAATCAGTGTGGATTCACGATTTGCCCATGGCCATACAAATAGGGCTAATAGAGCAATCACAATAATGAGTGGGGTTGCGAATTGCAGAATCGGACGAATTAAATTCGAAATACTGAGGCCGCTAGCAAACCAAACAATCATTTCTGAGTCTTTGTACCAGCGCACCAACACAATCAAAGTGGCAACGAAGAGGGAGACCGTCAAAAGAACAGCTAGGTAGCCTAAAGTGGCAAGTGCAATGAGTACTAGAGCATCCTCTGGATTGACTGCACCATTTGCTGCGTAACCCAAAATTCGAATCACTAAGGTAGTCATCATGATTGTGACTAGAACCAAAAAAACCCCTCCAGTTGTAAAACTGAGTTCGCGGTGCAGAGCTTTTTTAAAAATCATGAAGGCGATTTATCTTGGGATCTTGGCTGTTAATGCTGAAAAAGGGCTTATTTTGGTGCAAACAATATGGGTTAACCTTATGTCGGAGGATAATGGATAAACCTTCTTTTCCACCTTGAATTGACCTAAAAAACCGCAATACATTATGACTATTCAATTTAGTACCAAGATTTTCCCTCAAGCAGACCTGCAAAATGCAAAACTCCTCAAATCTAGCCTTAAAAGCTTAGTCAGTCACAACACTGACTGTTTAGTTCTGGGTTTTAGCGAGGCAGATCTTCAGCAGTTTTCCGGCGCAAAAGCAAAGCCTGGGCTATTGAGTGAATTAGACGCCCTTTTAGATGGCTCACTAAAGCACGCTAAGTCACTGGGCGATTTGGATGCTAAACAGGCTTCAGTTTGTATGCTCAGAGCAGAAAAAGCATGGGCAAGTAATGGCGTAAAAGCAAAGCGCGTCCTATTGCTTGGCTTGGGTGATTTGAAATCTGAGCAAAATTTATTGGCGTATTCAAAAGTGGCACGTGCTGGACTCAAGTCATTAAGCGGCGGATCGATTGAGAATGCATTGTGGTTTATGCCTAGCTTTGTCCTTGACACGGGTGTTGCAACAGTGGCAGACGAGGTACGTTTAACGATTCAATATGCTGGCGATCAAGCCTATCGTTTTGGTGTGCGTCAACCAGCGATGAAATTTAAAGCCAAAGATGCGGCTGACACATTCAGGCATTTAGTGTTTGCTACCAATAATAGTATTTCTAAGGAGGTAAAGCTGGCGGTTGAGCAGGGTGCAGCAATGGTTGAAGGCATGAATCTAGCCAAAGATCTGGGTAATCTTCCTCCCAATATTTGCACACCAAGCTATTTGGGTAAAACGGCACAGGGACTCAGTAAGAAAGCGGATTTAAAAGTCGAAGTATTGGGACTGAAACAAATTGAAGCCTTGGGCATGGGTTCATTCTTGTCGGTTGCTAAGGGGTCTGATACTCCGCCTGCGTTTATCATCATGCGCCATCTTGGCGGTAAAGCTAATGAGGCTCCAATTGTTCTGGTTGGCAAAGGCATTACCTTTGATACGGGCGGTATTTCACTAAAGCCCGGAGAAGCAATGGATGAAATGAAGTATGACATGTGCGGTGCGGCATCAGTGATAGGCACCCTCTATTCGGCTGCTTTGATGAAGTTGAAAAAAAATGTGATCGGCATTATTCCTACTTGTGAAAATATGCCATCAGGCCGTGCAACGCGTCCAGGCGATATTGTGAAGAGTATGTCTGGTCAAACCATTGAGATTCTGAATACCGATGCAGAAGGTCGCTTAATTTTGTGTGATGCACTTACCTATGTTGAGCGCTTTAAACCAAAAGCAGTGATTGATATTGCAACCTTAACGGGGGCATGCATTATTGCTTTAGGGCATGTCCATAGCGGCTTGTTTTCAGAAGATGAGAGTTTAGTTGAGGCATTGACTCAAGCAGGTAAAAGTTCTTTAGATACAGTTTGGCGCTTACCTTTGGATGCTGCATATCACGAGCAGCTCAAGTCTAATTTTGCTGATGTTGCCAATATTGGTGGGCGTCCTGCTGGTAGTGTCACTGCGGCATGCTTCCTGTCTCGCTTTACTGAAAAGTATCCTTGGGCTCACTTAGACATTGCAGGCACTGCTTGGAAGAGTGGGGCAGCTAAGGGCTCTACAGGTCGCCCAGTGCCATTGTTGATGAACTATCTGCTTGAGCAAAAGTAATTAGAAGTAAATATGGCGCGCATTGATTTTCATAGCAATGTTAGTGATAAGCTGGAATATGCTTGTCGACTGACGCGCAAAATATGGAGTACTGCACAAGAGGGGCATGCAGTTCGCAATATTGTGATTGTTGGTGAAAAAGCTGACCTACAAAGTTTGGATGAGTTGCTTTGGACTTTTAGTACCACGGATTTTTTGCCCCACTGCTTTATCAATGATGAGCTTGCCGCTGAAACCCCAATTGTTCTAGCGGATAACTTTGCCTCGCCAGACTTGAGTAATATTCCGCATGCTGATGTCCTGATTCATTTGGGGATGCGCATGCCAGCTGATGTTCCTGCATTAGTGGCGCGTTTCCCAAGAATTGTTGAGGTAGTCACAGTAAACGAGGCAGAGCGACTTGCGGGACGCGAGCGCTTTAAAGCTTATCGTGACTTAGGTCACGAACTGCATAACTTTGACCAATCCAAGAGCTAAGTCCTATGTTAATTCATCCTCAGTTTGATCCGGCGGCCATACGGATTGGTGCATTTGCTATTCATTGGTATGGATTGATGTATCTCATGGCATTTGCGCAATTTTTGCTACTTGGTCGCTTGCGTATTCGTGCGCCTCAGTATCAAGCCTTGGGTTGGACTTACAAGGATCTTGAGGATTTGTTATTTGCTGGAGTCTTGGGGGTGGTGCTTGGGGGGCGCCTAGGTTACGTTTTGTTTTATATGCCAGAATTTTATTTGACCCATCCTCTGAATATCTTGAAGATATGGGAAGGCGGGATGTCTTTTCATGGCGGTCTTTTGGGTGTTCTAGTGGCTCTATATTGGTTTGCAAAAAAACGTCACACCAGCTTTTTCGTTGTCAGTGATTTGGTTGCCCCTTTAGTGCCATTCGGATTGGCCTTCGGGCGTTTGGGAAATTTTATTAATGGCGAGTTATGGGGAAGACCAACCGATCTTCCTTGGGCGATGGTTTTTCCATTGGTCGATACCATTCCACGGCATCCTTCACAAATCTATCAACTCTTGGGTGAAGGCGTCTTACTGGGCATTTGTTTATGGATTTACGCCAGCAAACCACGCCGTATTGGGCAGGTCTCTGGACTCTTTCTCTTAGGCTATGGTGTGTGCCGTTTCCTCGCTGAATATGCTCGCGAGCCGGATGCTTTTTTAGGTCTTTTAGGTCTAGGCTTATCAATGGGTCAGTGGCTATGTGTGCCCATGATTATTTTTGGCGTGTATTTGATGCGTCGCTCCACAACCGGCCCTTAAGGATTTCTTTGTGCTAAACGATGAAGTCACGCTCAGAAAGTTGGAAATCCTTTGTTCGTTTGTGAGAACTGGCAGTCTGGTGAAAACGGCTGAAGAGTTGCAACTTAGCTCTGTCAGCATTCATAAAGCGCTGCATTCATTAGAACTAGGTGTGGGCTGTCCTTTGTTTATTAAAGAGGGTCGTCAACTCAAGTCATTACCTGCAGCCCTGTATTTGGCAGAAGCTAGCGCAGATCTACTGAGCGACGTCGATCGCATTATTAAGAAGACTAGATCAAAAGCTGGCGTTGAGGCTGGTCAAATTCGCTTGGGTTCAATGTACTCTTTGACTGCGAATATTATTCCGCGCCTCATTATGGGAACCAAAATTCGTAGACCCGATTTAGATATCGATCTATATCTGGGTTCGAATGCCGATCTCATGAAAAAGCTAATAGAGGGTAATGTGGATGCCGTCGTGATAGCCGCTCCCTCCGAAAATATGTTGGACGGCATCGAGCTTATTTCCTTATTTGAAGACCATCTTTTTTTGGCTTCTTCCAAAAAGAATAAGCCCGCCGAAGACAGCATTGATTTATCTCATTATGGCGAAGAAAAATTTTTAACCCTGCAAGATGGATTTGCCACCACTTCAGGTTTTTATGACGCCTTTGCATTGGCGGGCTTTGAACCAAATGTCATCATGAAGGTGGGCGACATCTTTTCGCTGATGAATATGGTTTCCAGTGATATGGGCCGATCATTGTTGCCTGGTAGGGTGAGGGCACTAATGGGTGATGCGATTGAGTTCACTCCTTTATTGGCCAAATATCAAGTTACACAGCGAATCGCCCTAATGTATCTCCAGGCTAATGAATCTAACCTCAATATATTGGCGCTAGCCGCTGAAGCCCGTATGTTGCATCGCAAAAATTAATCTAACCCTTACGAGCATTCCCTATATCATTAACCAAAAGTTAATGAATATGCATTTGGCTTAATTGATTCGGGCTTGCTGCAGGAATACATTGAGCTACTGGCCCTGTAGCCACTTGGTAAATAGAACTGCATGCTCGAAAAGTTAACAAAAGCCCGATATTTTTCCCGTGTCACTGGCGCAGTGAATCGACTCATCTCCGAGCGGGGTGAATCGAATGCGGTGAGCATGGCAGATGATGTAATCAATAACTACCGCAAGCTTACCAAAGATCAGCATCTGAAGTTTTTTTACTTTTTTATTTGAGAAGCTAAACCCTGATCCTGCTGCAGTCGTAGCAGCAGCGCAAAACTTTGCATCCGAAGCAAGCGCTCGAAATTACATTAAGTTGCAGCGAGTGACTGAGCCTCTAAGACAAGAATTATTTCGCCGCTTGAATCGCGCCACCAATGGAACTGCTGCATTGGTTGCAATGCGCCGAGACCTCTTGCAACTTTTAGAAAAGCAACCAGAGTTAACTGCTGTTGATTTTGATTTACGCCATTTGCTTTCTTCTTGGTTTAATCCTGGATTTTTGAAGATGCATCGCGTGGATTGGAAGTCCCCAGCAGAGATATTGGAAAAGCTAATTCAGCATGAAGCAGTGCACGCTATTGATGGCTGGGATGACCTGCGTAGGCGTCTGCAGCCTGATCGAAGGTGCTTTGCTTTCTTTCACCCTCAGTTGCCCAATGAGCCTTTAATTTTCGTGGAAGTGGCTTTGTTGCCAGAAATTCCAGCGGTAATCACTCCACTGGTTGATAAAAAAGCAGAAACTGTTCACCAAACATCGCAATATAAAGTCGCTGCGTTTTATTCCATTAGTAATTGCGAGCCAGGCTTACGTGGTGTTTCCATGGGTAACTTTTTAATTAAGCGTGTAGCTGAGCAATTACATGCAGAGTTCCCAGGACTGAAAACCTTTGTCACGCTCTCTCCCATTCCGGGTTTCATCGATTGGATTGCTGCTGGAGCTGATATTGGCGGAGATAAAACTGGCGTGCAACTCAAACCAGCTATTCGTACTGCACGCGAGCAAGCGCTTGAAACCATTGGCCTTGCTAATCGTTCATGGACTGAGCGACTTAGCGCAGGATGGCATCCAGATAACGCAACCGAAAAAGAGAAGGCGGCTTTGCTGTGCCTGGCCAGTATTTATCTTGGCCTAGGATCAGCTGGTCGTAATGGCAACCCAGTTGCTAAGTTTCACTTGGGTAACGGCGCTAAATTGCATCAAATTAACTGGGCTGGAGATTTATCACGCAAAGGATTGCGTCAATCTGCTTCCCTAATGGTTAATTATTTATACGATCTTTCTGCTGTTGAGGAAAACCACGAGCGATTTACTCATGGCGAGATCGATTATTCACGTGCTGTAGGTCGTTTAATGCAGCCGTAAGTGAGAAATTTTGGAGGAGAGACTCTAAAGCAGAAGCCAAAGAGAATTCGTTTTAGAATGAGCAGCAAAGAAGCCGGGCGGAGATTCGGCAATCCATAACAAGCACTAATAACAACTAGAAATACTAAAAGAAGTACTTAACAGGGAGATCATCATGAGCAATGAATTGAATTCAGGATCAGGCACATCCAAGCCAAATGCACTACGCCGTCAATTATTGGCAGGTTCTGCAGCACTACCCCTAGCCGGTGTAATGGGCTATAGCTCCCACTCCGTTGCTCAGGGTGCTACCAAAACACTCAATATTTCACATCAGTTTCCAGGTGGAACTATTCAATCTGGTGATTTCCGTGATCGACTCTGTAGAAAGTTTGCCGAATCTGTTGAGAAACGCACCAAAGGCGCGCTCAAGTTTCAAATATATCCTGGCTCTTCTTTGATGAAGACAAATGCGCAGTTCAGCGCATTGCGCAAGGGAGCACTAGACCTTTCCTTATTCCCGATGCCATACGCTGGCGGTGAAGTGCCTGAACTTAATATTGGTTTAATGCCAGCTTTGGTCAGCAGCTACGAGCAAGCTGCTAAATGGAAAACGGCAGAAGTAGGTCGTATGTTGACAAAGGCGCTTGAGGACAAAGGGAGTGGTGCTTCTGAGTTGGGTATGGCAAGCGGGCGGTGTTGCTAGTCGTTCCAAGTCAATCGTTCTTCCAGAAGATGTCAAGGGTATGAAGATTCGTGGTGGTAGCCGTGAGTTTGATCTAATGCTCAAGGCAGCTGGTGCTTCAGTGATCTCATTGCCATCTAATGAAATTTACGCTGCTATGCAAACTGGTGCGATGGATGCTGCCTATACTTCATCAACTAGCTTCATGTCATTTAAGCTAGAAGAATTAGCAAAGGCTTTCACTAGCGCGCGACAAAAATCCTATTGGTTCATGCTTGAGCCACTCATGATGTCTAAGCAAATTTTTGATGCTTTGCCTAAGGATCAGCGCGATGCCTTGATGGCGGCTGGTGCAGAGATGGAGAAGTTTGGTCTTGATGCTGCAAAAGATGACGATAAGACTGCCGCTTTAGCTTATGCACGAGCTGGTAGCAAAGTCACTGATATTGATGCAGCAATTGTAGATAAGTGGAGAGCCATTGCTCGTGAAAGCGCTTGGAAAGATTACTCAGAAAAGAATGAAAGCTGCGCAGCTTTATTAAGAGCAGCAGAAAAAGTGGTTTAAAGATGACTCAATTACTACAAGCGACCGACCGCTTTATGTCGGGAGTAAATAAGCTAATGGTCTTCATAGGTTCTCTAGCTTTAGTGGCTGCATCAGTGATCTTGAGTTATAGCGTGGCTTCCCGTGCCTTTTTTGGGGCTACTACTGACTGGCAAGATGAAGCTGCTGTTTTTTTGTTTGGTGGGTGCTACCTTCCTTTGCGGGGCTTACGTGCAGCAAATTCGTGGTCACGTTGGAATCTCGGCCGTTTCTACCATGCTTCCTAAGGCCCTAAACCAATTCCGTGTTTTGTTAATCGATATCGCTTCTTGTGCATTCTGTGCATTTTTTGCATGGAAGTCTTGGGCTTTGTTTCATGAAGCATGGGTTGATGGTCAAGTGACTTCATCTTCCTGGGCTCCACCATTGTGGATCCCCTACATCATGATGTCGATCGGGATGACTCTATTGGCATTTCAAATATTGCTCCAAGCGTTTGGAGATGTTGTTAATCCAGGCAAAGGGGAATAAGTATGTCAATAACGATGCTCGGATTGTTATTTGGGGTAGTGACGCTACTCGTAATGTTTTCAGGTATGCCCATATCGTTCGCATTGGGTTCAGTGGCGGTAGTGTTCATGATTTTTTTTTTTCATGCCAGCCTCTTCATTAGATACTGTTACCCAAAACGTATACGAAGAAATGGCCAGCATTACTTTGCTGTCGATTCCGCTCTTTATCTTAAAAGGGGCGGCTATTGGTCGTTCACGCGCCGGTCAAGATCTATACGAAGCTTTGCATGTATGGTTAGGTAAGGTTCCGGGCGGCCTAGGTGTTGCGAACGTACTGGCATGCGCATTGTTTGCAGCTATGGCTGGTTCAAGTCCTGCAACTTGTTCTGCTATTGGTAGCGCTGGTATTCCAGAGATGCGTAAGCGTGGCTATTCGTCTGGATTAGCGGCCGGCATTATTGCTGCTGGTGGAACGTTGGGTATTTTGTTGCCACCGTCAATCACCATGATTTTGTATTCAGTTGCAGCAGAGCAATCGCTGGGCCGCTTATTTCTAGCTGGCATTGGCCCAGGTCTCATGTTAGTAGTGTTCTTCTCAATGTACACCGTGTATCGCTTCCGCAAAGAGTACAACATGGCTTTACAGGCAGTGGAGAAGGGCGCGCCAAGTCAGCCGATTTTGGAGCGTCATACCTATACGATGCAGCAAAAAATGAGTTCGCTGCCACGTGTTCTACTATTCTTAGTATTATTGATTGGTGTGATGGTTGCGCTCTACGGTGGCTACGCTACTCCGTCTGAAACTGCTGGTTTAGGCGCTATTTTGGCCTTCGCTTTAATTGCCGGTATTTATAAGATGTGGCGCGTGAAAGATCTGGCTCCATTGCTCAATGCGACTATTAAAGAGTCCACGATGTTGATGTTCATCATCGGTATGTCGCTCTTGTTTTCTAATGTGATGAGTCACTTGCATTTGAGCCAATCTGCTGCGCAAGCCATTGTTGATTTAGGTTTAGGTCGTTGGGGATTATTAACTGCGATATTGATCCTGGTGATTATTCTGGGATTCTTCTTGCCGCCAGTCTCTATTATTTTGATGACAGCACCAATATTTTTGCCACCTTTGCGTGCTGCTGGATTTGATTTGGTCTGGTTTGGCGTGGTGATGACCATTGTGATGGAGACGGGGTTGATTCACCCTCCGGTTGGGCTAAATATCTTTGTTATTAAGAATATTGCTCCCGATATTTCACTTAATGAAATCATTTACGGTGTATTGCCATTCGTGGTCATCATGATTCTCTCTGTTGTATTACTGTGCTTTGTGCCAGAGATTGCAACAGGATTGTCTGACCTAGTTATGGGTCCAGCGAAGCTTCATTAAGCCACCAGATAAAGCAGAATTGACTGCATAGGACTATTTCATGAATTTGTATTCAGTATTGGAAAAAGGTTTTCCAAAAGACAAAAAAGCGTGCGTTATTGAAACGCATGATGGTCTTTATTACTCATGGGGTGACTTAGAGAACGCTACTGCAAAGTTAGCTAATCTCCTGAAGAGCTTAAAGCTGCCGGCAGGCTCACGCGTGGCAGTGCAGGTTGAAAAATCACCAGAAGCCCTGTTTTTGTATTTGGCAACAATTCGTGCCGGCTATGTATACCTGCCATTAAATACTGCTTATCAAGCGGCTGAGATGCAGTACTTTATTGAAAATGCTGAACCTGCTGTCGTAGTTTGCAGTGGCAAGAATTTTTCATGGGTATCTAAGGTGGCATTTAATGCTGGCACTAAGCAGGTCTTTACACTGAATGAAGATCGCACTGGCACCTTGCTTGAACGTGCAGCCGGAATGAGTAACACCTTTAAAACAGCTGTCACCAAAGACGACGATTTAGCTGCAATCTTGTACACCTCTGGAACTACAGGGCGTAGCAAGGGTGCGATGTTGACCCACAAAAATCTCTATAGCAATGCACAAGTCTTGCAGAAATTCTGGGGCTGGAAAAAGGTGATGTACTTTTGCATGCACTACCCATTTTCCATGTACACGGTTTATTTGTGGCTGCGCATGGTGCCTTAATTAACGGTAGCAAGATGATTTGGTTGCCACGCTTGGATGTTTCTCAATTGATTCATCACATGCCGCGATCTTCTGTGATGATGGGTGTTCCCACCTTTTATGTGCGCTTGTTGGCAGACAAGAACTTCACTAAAGAAGTGGCTCGTAATATGCGCTTGTTTGTCTCTGGCTCTGCCCCGTTATTGACTGAGACATTCAATACGTTTAAGCAGGTGATAGGCCAGCCAATCTTAGAGCGTTACGGCATGAGTGAAACAGTGATGCTAGTTTCCAATCCATATAAGGGCGCTCGTGTTGGTGGCTCTGTAGGCTTGCCTTTGCCAGGCGTCAAGGTGCGCGTGGTCAATGAAGACAATAAGCCCTGTGGCGTTGATGAGATTGGCAATATTCAGGTAAAGGGTCCTAACGTATTCAAGGGCTACTGGCGTATGCCCGAGAAGACTGCAGAAGAGTTCACAAAAGACGGCTGGTTTAAGACCGGTGATGTCGGTCGTTGGGGTGGTGATGCCAATGGTGGTAAGGCGCCCAAAGACTATTTGTGTATCGTCGGTCGCAGCAAAGATCTCATTATCTCTGGTGGCTATAACGTTTATCCAAAAGAAATCGAAAGTTTTATTGATGATATGGATGGTGTAGATGAGAGCGCTGTGATTGGCATTCCGCATCCGGATTTTGGCGAGGCCGTTATGGCTGTAGTGGTGCCAAAAGCAGGTGCGAAATTGAATGCCGATGCAATGATTGCTACGTTAAAAACGCAAATTGCGAATTTCAAAATTCCAAAGCGTTTAGAGATTGTGAGCGACTTGCCGCGTAATGCAATGGGTAAGGTGCAAAAGAATATTTTGCGCCAGCAATATACAGCGAATTAAAAGCCAAACGCCTTGCGGCTTTCATTAAACATGAAGGCTGCAAGGAAAAATAACATCACGCCGAAAACTCGCTTGAGTTGAGCAATATTGAGTTTTCTGGCCATTTTGGCTCCCAGTGGTGCGGTAAATACGCTCACCACCACAATGCAAGCCACCGCAGGCAAATACACAAATCCCAATGAGCCCGCTGGTAAGTTGGGATTTCCCCAACTGCCGTACATATAGCCTAGCGTTGCTGCAGCTGCAATTGGAAGACCAAGTCCAGACGAGCTTGCCATGGCTGTATGCGGTTTGACATTACACCAAAGCATAAATGGCACCGTAATGAATGCTCCGCCAGCCCCAACTAGACTAGCTAGCGCATCTGCAAATGCACCAAAAGAAAATAGACCAAGGCTACCTGGCAGCTCTCTGCCGGGCTGAGGCTTTTTATTTAGAAGCATTTGTATTGAGGTGTACACAATAAAAAAAATGGCAAAGAACAGTGAGAGCCATGATGTTTTTAAGGCCTCAAATAATTCACTGCCGCCAACGAGTCCACCGAAAACCATTCCCGGGCTCAGTGCTGCAACCAACTTCCAATCGATCGAGCCGTGTTTATGGTGCGCCCAGATTGCGGAAGAGGTGGTAAACAAGATAGTTGCCATGCCAGTAGCAATAGCCATGTGAACAATCACTTCTGAGCTAAATCCCAGGTGATTGAATACTAAGATCATGAAGGGCACCAGGACCATGCCACCACCAATCCCTAAAAGCCCCGCCAGAAATCCGGAAATTGCTCCGCAGAGCATCAACATCAAGATATCGTTCAGAAACATGAATTCCCCGCCTTGGCCGCTAGGCCGTCATCCTGAACCCTATAAGGTTCAAGGTGGAACGGCTACTCTGTTTCGGGTGCATTAAGCGCTTCAGGGAGTAACCAAGTCTGAGTTGGCACTGTGAAGCTGCAAAACGCTCACGCCCACAAGGTAAAGATCGTTCCGGATGCTTGCGCATCGGTTCAAGGAACTATTGGCCTTGGCGAACCAGGCAGGGAAAGGGTTTGCATCAAGGTATCTACTTGCTCTTCAAGACTGTGAATCTCTGCTTGAAGGCGAGCCACTTCAGCTGAGCTCATATTGCTGTAAGTGCCTTGTTGCGTTTGATTTTTTTGAAGCGTGATGAGATCGCCGGCAATTTTGAGGGCGGCCATCATGCTGGCGCGCTCAATGCTTCGGTTGCCACCACTAATGGCCAATTGAATTTGTTCGTCAACTAGGACACACGCAGCTCGCAGTAAGGGCTCATGTTCGGCGCTCGTGGCCAACGTGATTTTTTGACCGGCAAGAGTTACTTCAATGCGTTGTTGGCTCACCGTCATCCTCTGGGTTATTGGTTGGAATGGCTTCGCCAAGTAAATTGAGTTGGCGACCATCACTTTGATCTGGTAAACGATTCAAAATTCGTTGTACTCTTCTCTGAGCTTCTTCAATCTTACCCTCAAGTTGACTGCGATTTTGACTCAATTGATTTACAGCTTCTTGAATCAAGGTAATTTTTTGAGACAGGCGTTCTAAGGAGGCGCTTAAAGCATCCAAATCTGCTGATTCCAAATTCCGGGGAAGGGAAGATTGCTCGGTCATAATGGCATTGTAGCCCTGAGTCGAGCAATCCTTCCAGCGTCTTAAAATGTGTATTTAGTAGTAATAAAGTAAGATCTTCTATCACTTGGATAGTAGTAATAGCTTTTTGCACCTGCACCATCAGGCGTAGCAACGGTTCCATAGCCACCATAGGTGGCATAAGAGGCATTCCCAACGTTTTTGATGGTGAATTTAGCATCAAGGCCGCCTAATTTATACGCTAGATAAACATCCCCAACTGTATAGGAAGGCATAACCGCAAGTGCATTGTAGTAATTGGGGCTGGCATCGTAGTGCTGATTGCTGACATAGTTGACTACACCTCCAACAGACCAGTTCATGTCTATCAGATAGTTGGCTCGTGCATTCAAAAGTAAATTAGGGGCTAATGGAATTGCATTTCCTAGATAAGGGCCATCGGTATATGCGGATTTTTGGTATTTTCCACTACCAGCAACGGTGAGTCTGTTGGTGAGACTCGCTGACGAATCTAGAACTACACCTCTTCGATTTACGTTGTAAGGGGAGTTATAGTTATATCCAGTGGATGGATTGAAGGTGATCTCATTTTGAGATAGAGAAGTGAAGATTGATCCATTAACTCTCACGCTGCTTAGGATCCAGTTTCCACCAAGCTCATAGGTCTGCGCAGTCTGCGGTTTCAGGATTCCATTAAAAACACGATTGCCTTCTGCATTAAAATAAAACCCCAAAATTCATCGATGTTAGGGAATCGGTAGGACTGGTTCCATTTCACATAAACTTTTTGATCCTTCGCGTAATTTAAATTAAAAGCAACATCACCAGCATTTGCTGAATAGGTTTGATTGTTGCTTACCCCACCGTTTGGTGAATAGATGTTTGAATCATAAGTGCTCGCTTGTTGAGTTTGATGTCTTGCACCACCATCTAAGCTGAGTCCTTTAGTTAATGGAAGTTTTAATATTCCATATACAGATTGATTAACAATGGATGCACTTTGAATATCATGGTTTAGCCCATTCGGGTTTGAAATATATCCATTGGTATTAAGGTAGTCTTGTTGGGTCGCGCCCCATGTATCGGTAGATCCCTGAGCTCCCTTATTGAATTCGTATCCAATGATCCCATTGCCAAATGACCCAAGGCCGGTTTTAATGCGTGGCGATACATTAAGTTGCCATCCAGAGAGCTTGCTGTTGCTCGGAACTTGCCAGGAATTATTGTTGTCATAAGCCGCTTGTGTATCCCAGTAGGGATTGGCAAAAAAAGTAGTTTTACTGGTATAGAAGCCATCTAATTCTGCAATAGAGTTGTCATTCAAACCCTTTGTGCCGCCAAATCGAACCCCCGAATTATTGGTGGTGGTATTGGAGCCAATATTATTAAATTTAGCTGCTTGCGGATCCCCTTGACCTACCTGGCCAACAACACCTCCTGGATTTTGTGCGTTCGTATATGCATAAAAGAGGTCAGCATAGATTCGATCGACCGCGCCAAATTTTTGCGTTACCTTTGCATCAAAAGCATAAGCATTGGCCGCAGAGTTTTGTCGCCAGCCCTGGGTGTTAGAAGTGTTGGCGGTTAATTGATAGGTTGTATCTTCATAACTATCGCGCAGGATTGCATTATTAATTAAAGTTCCAAAGCTTCCATATGAAACGCTTGCTGAATTGAGTTTTGAGGTATTTCCATTGGTGATAATGTTAATTACGCCGCCAACTGCGCCGTTACCATACTGCACGCTTGCGCCACCCTGAAGCACTTCAATGCGCTCAATAGAATCAATAGGGATTGATTCCCAATTAACAGCGCCCTGATCAAGAGGATTTAACCTTTGCCCATACACCAAAATGAGAGTGGTGCTATTTGCAGTTGCGCCATAACCACCCATGTCCACAGATGCATCTAGGTTAAGCTGCCCTGAATTGGTGCTGCGTACATTGAGTCCGCCAATTTGAGAAAGCACGTCCGGGATGTTGCTTGAAGTCGAGTTTGCAATTTCATCGCGAGTGATCACTTTGACGTTTGCTGGAACCTCATTGAGGTTTTCTTCAAAGCGCGATCCGGTGACAATAATCGTCGATGAAGAGTTTTGCGCAAGCGCGAGGGTGTTGAGGTTAATGCTGAGTAGTGCGCCACAAAACAGGGCGATTTTCTTTTTTTGTAAATGCTGCTTCACGTTGTATTTCCTGTTATCGAATACCTGGCTCACTTCCCCGTAAGCTGGGTCGAACAGAATTTCACGTGCAAGAGTTCAGGCGTCAATTGGGCGTCAAATCGAAGATAAGGCACTGTCATCGGCGCGCGAAGATCCCCGTCCGCAAAATTCCACCTGTCTTGGCCGGTATCCGGGCTAGTAAATCTCAGAACTCGACCTTCCCATGCGATTGACGCGCACAGTGGCTTTTCCAAATTCCTGACTTTTTTACTTTGAGAAAAAAAGTATTTACTTACCGTTGCGGGGGCAGCACACGTTTAGTGTTTCCCGTTTAACTTTGTTGCATTGCAATAAAGCACCACGACTCTTCGATTCTAGCGTATTTTCTATAGGTTTTGAGGTGAAAGCCTACAATGTAGGGCTGAGGATAAAGATTCATGACAGCATTAGATAAGCACCCCGAAAAAAACCTAATACGCCTCCAGCTCAGCCAAAACTCAGTCTTAAAAAGCTTAGATTTGGCATCAATGGCTGAGTTAGAAGCGTCACTTAGAGATTTCGGATCTCAAAAAATCGGAGATTTTGCTGCACCAAGGCGATCACCAGATGGAGCAGTATTTTGTGCTCGATGGCATTTTGAAGCGAATTGTTTCTAGTGCAGATGCTAAAGAGATGATCTTGCGGTTTGCCATTGAAAAAGATATTGAAACGAGCTATGCCGCGTGGCGCCTGAAAACAGCCGCCCCATATAGCATTGCCTCTGTTACTAAGGCTCGTGTCGCCCGGATGCCCATGAAGAAATGGGCCGAATTTTTAGATGAACACAAGTCTCTCAAAGAAAGAGAAAGCTTTGAGTTCGAGGTGATGCGCCTGATGAGTGAGATCATGGCCCATACTATTACCTTGCACATGCTCGATGCGCCCGGTCGGGTAGAGCGCTTTTTGCGCAAATATGAGGATCTTTTTGAGCTCCTCCCAAAAAAAGAGCTGGCAGCCTATCTAAACCTCTCTCCCGAGACTCTCAGTCGCCTTAAAACAAAGCATAAAGAGCTTTTTATTTAGGTCGACCCCCCCTAAGAGCAGGGGATTTGGGGGAAATTGACCGAAGTCAATGATGAACCCCAACCCCAAGCCTAATATTCACATCAGCCAAGCGGGATGTATAACCCGCGGTGCAATTCATAACTTCATTGGAGACAGTAGCGCAAGCTAAATTGCTTTAGCCCTCAACGAGTGCATTTCCGCAATTCATATAAAAACTACTATGACAACAGACAATCAAAACACACAATTAACTGACGGCTTTCATCTGGTGATTGATGCCCTCAAAGCAAACGACCTCGACACTATTTTCGGTCTCGTTGGTATTCCTATTACCGACTTATGCCGCTTAGCGCAAGCAGAAGGCTTGCGCTTTATTGGCTTTCGTCATGAGCAACATGCTGGTAACGCAGCTGCAATTGCTGGATACATGACTCAAAAGCCAGGCATCTGCATGACAGTTTCTGCACCAGGATTTTTAAACGGTTTAACGGCGCTGGCAAACGCAACAGTGAACTGTTTCCCAATGATTTTGATTTCTGGTTCAAGCGAACGTGAAATCGTTGACTTGCATTTGTGCCCCAAGAGCTTTGTAAGATTCCGAAGCACGGTACGATTCAATACCACCCATCTCTTTTGCCAAAATATCGCGGACCCAGCGCCATTAATTGGGCGATTGCATTAGGTGAAGAAAAAACCGGACTCACGATTTTCCGTCCATCTGATGGATTGGATGAAGGCGAAGTGATTTTGCAAAAAGAAGTGGCTATTGGACCCAACGACACCTTGGGTAAGATCTACTTTGATCATTTATTTCCGATTGGTGTGAAGGCGCTATTAGAAGCCGCCGATTTAGTGGTTGCCGGCAAACATCAAGAGTTGATTCAAGATGAATCACAAGCAAACTATGAAGGTTGGTTTGATGCTAATGCGGCGCAAATACATTGGGCAACTCATATCAACCAGATTTATAACCTGATTCGTGCTTGTAACCCTGCGCCCGGCGCTTGGACCAAGCTTGGTGAGCAAAAGGTGCAGATCTACGACTGCCATAAACATGTGGCCGCTACTTTTGGCGCAGTCAAAGGTAGGCCAGGTGAAGTTACTCAGATTACTTTAGATTCTTTCTTTGTGACCTGCCACGGTGGTCAAATAGAGGTACTCAAAGCCAAAGAGGCACTGCTGGCAAAGTTACTGGTGCAGAGTTGGCTAAAGAGTTAAATTTAGAAGTGGGGCAGTTCTTTGCAATTTAATAATCGCATCTCACAACTGTAGCGCCTCCTGAAACTCTGAGCCTTATTTTCTCTCGGGGTTTTCCCTCAATTGATAGTTGCACCGATTTCCTGGTCCTATCGTAAAGTGTCATCAGGGCCATGCCCATTAAATATAATCAGATCATCTTGAATGGCATTTACTTGCAGTCAATGAAAACTATCGCATCTCGCTTATTAATACTCAGCATCCTATTTCTTGTAACACCTTTAGCGAGTGCTCAAACAGCATGCTTTACCGTTGATCCAGCCACGGGAGCGATTACCGGCACTACTGTAACTTGTACAGGAACAGGAACACCTTATTCTGGAAGAATTGGCGCGGCAGCAAGTGTTATTAATGGCGCACCCACTTCGAATGGCGATAACATTACGCTAAACATTGGAGCAGGGTCTTCGGTCGGACTTAACACTACCAACTTTGGTCCAGACACATCAACAATTCTCTTGCGTGATGTTGCAAATATTGCAGTAGGCAATAATGCTACTGTGTCCGCTCCTAGCAGTGGTCCTGGCGTAAATAATAGTGCGATATTTTTTCGGGATAACAGCACCTTAACTATTGGAACTGGCGCGACAGTAATTAACTATGCAACAGGAGGTACCGGCGTTCCTCCTATCAATGCTGGTAACAACACCATTGAATTTAATTCCAACAATACAGTCACCATTAATAGTGGTGCTACCGTATCGCGGCTGGTGCTGCCACTTCATCTGAAGCGATTAATCCGACCGGAACTGGTAACGTAATTAATAACTCTGGCACGATCAAGTCTTTAACTGGCACTGCAATTTGGTTTCAAAATTCAACCGGTTCGACTTCATTAAATACCGTATACAACCTTGTAGGCGGTGTTATTCAAGCGGGAACAGGTGGTCAGGCTATTGGCGCATCCGGTAGTGGTAGCGTTAATTTCTATAACAGCGGCACTGTACTTGGAAGCTTTTCTCTGGCCAATGGAACGAATAATGTAACGCTTTATACTGGATCAAGTATTACGGGATCTATCAATGGCGGCGGTGGTACCAATACCTTGCATCTTGCCGGAACGGGTGCAAGCACATTCAGCAATACCACTTCTAATTTTCAAACCTTAAATAAATTAGATTCTGGTACCTGGACACTTGCAAATCCACTAACAGCCATCTCCAAATTAGCAACAGTTAGCGTTCAAGCTGGTACTTTGGCTTTGCAAGGTAATAACAGCGGCTTTACTGGTGCAACAACGATTGCCTCTGGGGCTACACTGCAAGGAAATGCTTTATCTATCCCTGGCTCAACTACAAGTGGTGCAACAGGTTTAACCAATAATGGAGCGATTGCATTCACTGATAATGGATCTGGAAGTTACTCTGGAATAATTGCTGGTACAGGTGGTGTATCCATGACAGGCTCTGGCGTCCTCACGTTGTCGGGTGCTAATACTTATAGCGGCGGCACTACGGTTTCATCTGGAACTTTGGTGGGAACTACTACAAGTATTCAAGGAAACGTAGTTAACAATTCAGTGTTGAACTTTATCCAAGCGGGCAATGGAGCATATGCTGGTGTGATGAGTGGCACCGGTTCATTGGTTGTAGATGGTCCTGGTGAGGTGACGCTAAGTGGCAACAATACTTATACTGGCAACACCACAATCAATGCTGGCGGAGCCCTAACTCTTGCTGATTCAGGAACAATCGCCAACTCAAGCTTGGTTACACCAATAACGGCACCTTCGATATTCAGCAAAAAACAACGAATACCAATTTATCTGGTAATTATGTTCAATCTAGCTCAGCTACCTTGAAGATGGGCCTCAATACTACCAATACTGAGAGGCTATTAATCGCAGGCACTGCAAGTTTGGCGGGTTCTTTGTATGTTAACGCTACTCCTGGCTATTATTCTGCAGGTCGATATACCTTGATTAATGCCCAAGGCGGTTTAACAGGTACGTTTTCTAGATTCACCAATAACTTTGATGAGGCTGCTTCAAAGTATCGTTTGGGTTATGACGGTAAGGATGTATTTTTGTATTTGGATACACCATTTCTTGAGGTGGATAATGTCAACACAACTCGCGCAGTCCAGATTAACGCTTCAGGTTTAGCAAGCATCTACAACCAACAGGTTGCTGCATATCAAGCTGCCTTGATGTATGACTGCCGCATGTACGATAAAAATAATATTTGCGTTAGTGTATGTAGGTGGGCGATATACCTATTCAGGTCCATCTCCATCTGCTAATCAGCAAGCGGCTTTGCTGGTGATTGGATACAAGCCATCACCAAATTTTAGATTTGGTGCTTTTGCTGATCAGTCCATCAGTGTTGCAACACCATCTGGCTTTAGCCAAAGCAACAATAGTCCCATGTGGGGGCTCTTTGCAAAATGGCATATGAATCCAGATGAGACTGGTTGGGGGTACAAGCATCTGGCGTGTCATCAAGTAATACCATCAAGTAATACTTTGAGTATTACTCGCCCACTACTTTTAAATACCGAGGCAGGTTCTGGCTCATCCTCATTTAATGGTCGAGGTTATCAACTTACTACCAACTATCATCAACCAGTAAGCGATACATTGGCTATAGTGCCTTATATTGGACTCCGTTATACACGGTTAAATAATGGCTCTTATACGGAGAGCAGCACAGCAGACGTTACTTTGCCACTTTCATATGGTTCGATGACGCAAAATACATTCTCGGCGGTTGGTGGCATTGGCCTCCGTGTTGGTTTGACTGAGAATCTGACCGGAACAGCATCGGTGGGTATTCAGCAAAATCTTAAATACAACATGTCAAACTACCAAGTGACAAGCTCTATTGTTGGCTTAGAAAGTTTTAGTGTTGCCATGCCGGGTAATGTAAATTCAATGGCAACCGCATCAGCAGGTTTGTTTTATGACATTAATAAGCAAGAGCGTTTAAGCTTTAACGTGCTTTGGCAGCAACAGCCATTTATTGCTACAAACACCACTACAGCTTTAGCAACCTATACCATTGGCTACTAAGCTAACAGCTCAGTTAAATCTCGAGATTATCAATTAAGCGAGTTTTGCCAAGCTTGGCTGCAGTGAGGATAACTAGTGGTTCACCTGCTTGTAGTTGCTCATTAGAAGCAGGGGCTAAACTGTTTTGCTGACGAATGGCGATATAGTCGGGCTGCCAGCCACGACTAGCGAGAGAGGCAACAGCCGCTTTTTCGATCTCAGCAATGGATTGGCGGTTGCGATCTTGAAGTTGTAATACCCTTTCGCGAACCTCTTGTAATGCCTTTTGTAAATGCGGAGCTTCTGCGCGCTCCTCTGCGGAGAGATAGCTATTGCGTGAAGAAAGAGCTAAACCATCATCAGCGCGAATAGTCTCACCTGGGACGATATCAACAGGCAGGGCAAATTGCTTTGCCATTTGGCGAATAATCATCAGTTGTTGATAATCCTTTTTGCCAAATACTGCCACCTTCGGCTGCACACAGGAAAATAATTTCAATACAACCGTGCAGACACCTTTAAAGAAGCCCGGACGAAACTCACCCTCAAGAATGTCACCCAATTGCTGTGGAGGGTCTACACGGTACTCCTGTGGCTGTGGATAGAGGTCTCGTTCAGTGGGTGCGAAGAGGATATAAACCCCTTCTTTTTCAAGCTTCTCGATATCGGCCTGCATAGTGCGCGGGTAACTATCAAAATCTTCATTGGACCCAAACTGCAAGCGGTTTACAAAGATGCTGGCTACTACTGGATCACCATGTTGCCTAGCAAGGCGCATCAAAGACAAGTGACCTTCATGAAGGTTTCCCATCGTGGGGACAAAGGAAGCGCGGTTTTGTCCGCGCAAATGATCGCGTAATTCCTGAATGTCGCTAATGATTTTCATGCAACAGGGGTATAGGCAAGGCGCACATAAATTGGCGCGTAGGGCTCAGCTTGTGTGATTTCGACTAAGGCTTCGCGTGAGAGTTCTAACATCGCAATGAAGTTCACGATCACCACTGGAATGCCTTTGCCAGACTTGATGGCGTCTTCAAACAATTCACCAAATTCGACAAACTTAGTAGTTTGCAGACGACGCAAAATACGCGTCATGAAGTCTCGTACCGAGAGTTCTTCACGGGTGATGGTATGGTGTTGGGTAAGTTTGGCTCTATCTCTATGTAAGACATCGCGCCAAGCCATTTGTAGATCCTCTAGATTTACTTCAGGCCAGGTAATGGCAACGGTTGTATCCACAAAGCCATGCGCTACCTGAAAGTCACGACCAAGCTGAGGGATTTGATCGAGCTCTTGTGCAGCTAGCTTCATGCGCTCATATTCCAGGAGGCGGCGTACCAATTCTGCGCGTGGATCTTCTACTTCTTCTTCGCTATCTGCCTTCTTCATTGGCAATAGCATGCGGGATTTAATTTCAATCAACATGGCAGCCATTAACAAATATTCAGCAGCTAGCTCAAGATTGTGGTGACGAATTTGATCAATGTAGCTCAGGTACTGTTGTGTGACCTGCGCCATTGGAATGTCCAATACGTTGAAATTTTGCTTGCGAATTAAATACAGCAAAAGATCGAGGGGGCCTTCAAATGCCTCTAGAAAAACCTCCAAAGCATCTGGTGGAATATAGAGATCGGTAGGGAGCTTAAAGAGTGGCTCGCCGTAAAGCTTGGCAAATGCTTCAGACATGCCATCGGTAACCGATGGAGTGCTATCGAGTAAATCCGAGATTGGCTGAGTGCTCGGCTCAGTCATTCGAGTAAACGTAGGCGCGTTGTTTTACTTTGGCTGCTTTAGCGCGGCGCTGATCCTCAACCGTCAAAGATTCTTTATCCCAAAGTAGGGCGCGACCTGCTTGCTGCTCTGCCTCGAGATTAGGCTTCTCAGATTTCAGCTCGTTTAAGAACTGGGTGAATTCAGATTGATATCTTGCCATGACATTTCCTAAAATACTCAATAAATTCAATAACTTATAAAATAAATTCCAAAAGTTATCTAAGGCTTACACCCTCATTATAGGTGCTTTTTAAGCCCTTTTTTACAAGTTTGCCACCAGCAAAGCCTCGATTTGAGGGGCTTCAACCCGGGTCATCAGGTGCTTATATGGCTGGATTGGGTTTTTGCTGGAAAGTGGGGTGTTGATGTCGTCCCAGGAAAGTGCAGGCAGGGATAAGAATTGCTCTACGCCAGCAGCCACCTGAGGAATGACGGGTTTGAGATAGAGGCTGAGCATGCGGAATGCCTCTAGGGTGACGCTACAAACCTGCTGCAAGTCTGCTTCACGTTCAAGGTCTTTTGCGATTTCCCAAGGCTTGTTTTCGTCTACAAAGCTATTGACCTTATTGGCGAGCTCCATGATTGAGCGCAATGCTTTTGCATATTCGCGCGCTTCATAAAGGGCGGCAATTTTTTCATTACTTGCTGCAATTTCTTTTAAGAGTGGATGATTCATTGCCTCGTCTGAAACAACGCCACCAAAACGCTTTACCAAGAAGCCAGCACTGCGGCTGGCAATATTGATGTACTTACCAAGTAAGTCAGAGTTAACGCGTGCAACAAAATCTTGAAGATTTAAATCTAAATCTTCCATGCTGTCATTCAGTTTGGTTGCAAAGTAATAGCGGAACCACTCGGGATTAAAGCCGCATTCAATGACACTATTAGCAGAAATTAAGGTGCCACGAGACTTACTCATCTTCTCGCCATCAACGGTTAAGAATCCATGAGCAAATACATTGGTTGGTGTGCGATAACCTGCAAATTGCAAAGTTGCTGGCCAGAATAAAGTATGGAAGTACAAAATATCCTTACCAATGAAGTGATACTGCTCAGTCGTCGTGTCAGGCTTCACCCATTCATCAAAATTGATACCTTTAGCCTCGCAGTAATTGAGGAAGCTGGCGTAATAACCGATCGGCGCATCAAGCCAGACATAGAAGTATTTCCCCGCAGCGTCGGGGATTTCAAAGCCAAAGTAGGGGGCATCACGGGAGATATCCCAGTCTCCAAGCTTGCTCTCGCCTGGTTCACCAACCCATTCTTTCATTTTGTTGCGCGCCTCAGATTGCAGTGGCGTTTTCACTTGCGTCCACTCGCGTAAGAAGGTTTCGCAACGAGGGTCAGATAACTTGAAAAAATAGTGATCCGATATTTTTTTAATGGGGGTGGCCCCACTGACTACTGAGAATGGATTTTTTAAATCCGTTGGTGAGTAAGTCGCGCCACATTTTTCACAGTTGTCACCGTATTGATCTTTGGCGCCGCACTTAGGGCATTCGCCTTTGATGAAGCGATCCGGTAAAAACATTTCTTTCACAGGATCATAAGCTTGCTCGATAGCACGTTTTTCAATCAAACCAGCATCGCGGAGTTTGAGATAAATACTTTGCGCGAGTTTTTCATTCTCGGGGCTATCTGTGGTGTAGTAATTGTCAAATGAAATCAGGAAGTGATCGAAGTCACGTTTGTGCTCTTTCCATACATTAGCAATTAATTCTTTGGGGGTTAAGCCTTCCTTCTCAGCGCGCAACATGATTGGGGTGCCGTGGGTATCATCTGCGCCAACGTAATGAACCTCGTGACCACGCATCCGTTGAAAGCGAACCCAAATATCAGTTTGGATGTATTCAACCAAATGGCCAATATGGATCTGACCATTGGCATAAGGTAGGGCGGAAGTGACAAGAAGGCGACGCTGGGAGCTGCTCATGTAAAACGGACTTAAATAAAAAGAATTGAAGGGTTCAGTATTGCTTAAAAGTTAATTATGCAAGCATGTGCAGTGATTTTAGTCTGCGGTTAAAGTAAAAGACCTTTTAGTCTCGATAAAATGACTCTTAAGCCGAATATCGAGCCCTATTTAGAAAGCATTTCATGGCCGTAAAACCTACTATCCAAATGTCTAATGCCTCCGTGCCCTTGGTGCACGAGGTTGAGGTATTGGATGAGGCAGGCCGCAAGAAGCTCACCCATATTCCTGGAGAGCGTCCCTTAACGATCTATCTAGATAAGCGCGAAGTGGTTACTTTGATGACCTTGGGAAGCGCTCCTGAGGCCTTGGTGCTGGGCTATCTGCGTAATCAGCGCCTCGTGGGGTCACCCGATGATATTGAGAGTATCCAGGTTGACTGGGAAACAGATTCCGCGGCGGTGAAGACGCGCCGAAGTACAGTCGACATTGATGCTCTAACTAGCAAGCGCGTTGTGACAACCGGTTGCGGTCAGGGGACCATGTTTGGCGGGCTGATCGAGGAGATGGCAGAGATTCGCCTGCCTGATGGCCCATTGTTAGCCCAAGAGGCAATATTTAGCCTGGTAGATACTATTCGCATTCACGACACAATCTACAAAAAGTCTGGCTCTGTACATGCTTGTGCCGTATTTGAACGTGATGTTGAACATGGGGTTCGTCTGCTGCACTTCATTGAAGATGTGGGTCGTCATAATGCGGTCGATTCTATTTCGGGCTTGATGTGGCTTGCCAATAAGCCCGGCAGGGATCTGATCTTCTTTACCACTGGGCGTCTCACCTCTGAAATGGTGATCAAGGGCGCTCAGATGGGCATCCCCTTCCTTCTCACCCGTTCCGGAGTGACCTTGATGGGGCTTGAGTTGGCACGCAAAACCAATCTCACGATCCTCTCACGTTGCTCCGGTAAACACTTTGAGATCTACAACGCCCCTGAGCGGGTCGTTTTTACCCCAAAAACCCCATAAATTAATGGGCAGGGTAGGTCGAAGGTTTTACAATTCGGCCATGACTATTAAATCTGACCACTGGATCCGCCGCATGGGTGAGCAAGGCATGATCAGCCCATTTGAGCCTGGGCAAGTTCGCCAAGACCCTGCAGGCAACAAAATTGTGAGCTACGGCACCTCAAGCTACGGCTATGACATTCGTTGCGCGGACGAATTTAAGATCTTCACCAACATCAACAGCACGATTGTTGATCCCAAGAATTTCGATGAACAATCTTTTGTCGACTTTAAGGGTGATGTTTGCATAATTCCTCCCAATTCATTTGCATTGGCAAGAACCGTAGAGTATTTCAAGATTCCTCGTAGCGTATTAACTGTATGTGTGGGTAAGAGTACCTATGCGCGTTGCGGAATTATTGTGAACGTCACTCCATTTGAGCCTGAGTGGGAAGGCTATGTGACATTAGAATTTTCCAATACCACTCCATTGCCTGCAAAAATTTATGCAGGTGAGGGTTGCGCTCAAGTTCTCTTCTTTGAAAGTGATGAGGTGTGCGGCACTTCTTATAAAGATCGTGGCGGCAAGTATCAAGGTCAGCGGGGTGTAACCCTGCCTAAGACTTAAACCCTTCACCGTAGTGGATAAATTCCCTTTTGGTCGCCGCCCAGAGCGGATCAATCTGGATGAATATCGCGCCACTTTGACGCGTTCAGCGGTTGCGCGCCCCGAGAACAATTTTTACCATTGGCTGCTAGGCACTTCATGGACTAAGTTTTTGCTTCTAGTCATCTGTGTTTATTTGGGAACTAATCTCCTATTTGCTTATGCATACTTGGCTTGCGGACCAGGCGCAATTACCAATACCAAACCTAATTCCTTGATTGATGTTTTTTACTTCAGCGTCCAAACCATGGCGACGATCGGATATGGACAAATGACCCCAGTGGGTCATTGGCCTAATTCCATTGTGACCTTTGAAGCTTTTTTTGGATTGTTTATTCAGCGCTAACAACGGGTTTAGCATTTGCTCGATTCACCCGTCCCACAGCGGGCGTGCGCTTTACCAAGGTGGCAGTAGTTGGAAGCCATGATGGCGTTAGGACCCTTAAATTTAGGGTTGCTAATGATCGTAGCTCTCATATTGTTGAAGCGCAACTGCGCTTATGGCTCATTGCAGAGAGCATGACTAGTGAGGGTGAGCGCTATCGCAAATCAGTAGAGCTGCCACTACACCGTGCCGAGAGTCCGGTCTTTTCATTGACCTGGACCGCAATGCACAGCATCGATGAAAGTAGTCTGCTAAGCGAGTTTTTAGACAAACCTGCTTTAAATAGTCATTGGCACTTATTAATCACCTTTACGGGGTATCACGAAAGCTTAGCAAATCAGGTTTATGCTCGCCATGTTTACTTGCCGAGAGATTTGCAGCAAAATGTTTGTCGACATAGTAACGGTTTTGCCAGACGGTGGTCGGGTCATTGACCTAGCCAATTTTGAGAAGTGGGTTCCGAATACATCGGGACAAGTTAGTAGGAGAGTATTTATGAAATTTCGTTTCCCAATCATCATTATTGATGAGGACTTCCGTTCCGAAAATATTTCGGGTTCCGGTATTCGTGATCTTGCCGAGGCAATCGAGAATGAAGGCATGGAGGTAATCGGATTAACTAGTTATGGTGACTTAACTTCATTTGCTCAGCAGGCCTCCCGCGCCTCAACTTTTATTGTTTCGATCGACGATGAAGAATTTATTGGTGATTCGGAGGATCATGATCTCCCTGCACTAAATAATTTACGTGCTTTTATTACTGAAGTTCGTAAGCGTAATGAAGATATTCCAATCTTCTTGTATGGTGAAACTCGTACCTCACGTCATATGCCAAATGACATCTTGCGGGAGCTGCATGGGTTCATTCATATGAATGAAGACACGCTAGAGTTTGTAGCGCGGCACATTATTCGTGAAGCAAAGGTGTATTTAGATTCATTGGCGCCACCATTCTTCCGTGCATTGACCAATTACGCATCAGAGGGTTCCTACTCTTGGCATTGCCCAGGCCACTCTGGCGGCGTAGCGTTCTTAAAAAGTCCCGTGGGCCGTATGTTCCATCAATTCTTTGGTGAGAACACGTTACGTGCTGACGTCTGCAATGCTGTAGAAGAATTGGGTCAGCTACTCGACCATACAGGACCAGTTCTACAAAGTGAGCGTAATGCTGCGCGCATCTTTAATGCTGATCATTTATTCTTTGTCACTAACGGTACATCAACCTCGAATAAAATTGTTTGGCACTCTACTGTCGCTCCTGGCGATGTTGTGTTGGTTGACCGTAATTGCCATAAATCGGTGATTCATTCGATCACCATGATGGGCGCGATTCCCATTTTCTTAATGCCCACCCGAAATCATCTCGGCATTATTGGTCCGATCCCAAAAGAAGAGTTTGAGTGGAAAAACATTAAGAAAAAAATTGATGCTAATCCCTTCATCAAAAACAAGAATGTTGTACCCCGAGTGATGACCCTGACTCAGAGTACTTACGACGGCATTGTTTACAACGTTGAGATGATTAAGGAGATGCTCGACGGCAAAGTCGATTCACTACATTTTGATGAAGCCTGGTTACCGCATGCTGCGTTCCATCCTTTTTACAAAAATATGCATGCGATTGGATCTGATCGCAAGCGTACTAAGAAGAGTTTGATGTTTGCTACCCAGTCTACTCATAAACTATTAGCTGGCTTATCGCAGGCTTCCCAGGTATTGGTTCAGGATGCAGAAGATACTAAGCTCGATCGTGACTGCTTTAATGAAGCCTATTTGATGCATACCTCGACCAGTCCACAGTACGCGATTATTGCTTCATGTGACGTATCTGCCGCCATGATGGAGTCTCCAGGTGGCACCACCTTGGTTGAGGAGTCTATTGCAGAAGCAATGGACTTCCGTCGTGCAATGCGCGAAGTGGATGATAAGTTTGGTGCTGATTGGTGGTTTAAGGTTTGGGGCCCAGATCACCTAGCCGATGAAGGTATTGGTGAGCGTTCAGATTGGATCTTGGAGCCTAATGCAAGTTGGCATGACTTTGGCAAACTCGCTCAAGATTTCAATATGCTTGATCCGATCAAGGCAACCGTGGTTACTCCTGGTTTAGATATTGAAGGTAACTTTGGTTCTATGGGAATTCCTGCGAGTATTGTGACCAAGTACTTGGCCGAGCATGGCGTGATCGTGGAGAAGTGCGGCCTGTATTCCTTCTTCATTATGTTCACGATTGGGATTACCAAGGGGCGTTGGAATACTTTACTTACTGAGTTACAGCAATTTAAGGATCACATTGATAAGAACGCTCCCTTGTGGAAAGTATTGCCAGAGTTTGTCGCCAAGCACCCACGATATGAACGCGTTGGCCTAAAGGATATTTGTCAGCAAATTCATGAGTTCTATAAGAGTCGTGATGTAGCGCGTATGACTACGGAGATGTATACCTCTGATATGGAGCCGGCTATGATGCCTTCTGAGGCATGGGCAAAGATGGCACATAAGCAGGTCGATCGTGTACCACTCGATCAATTAGATGGGCGTGTTACTGCAATGTTGGTAACTCCATATCCTCCGGGTATTCCGCTTTTGATTCCTGGCGAACGCTTTAACAAGCGGATTGTGGATTATCTATTCTTCGCAAGAGACTTCAATGAGAAGTTCCCAGGCTTTGAGACCGACATCCATGGATTAGTAAAGGGCGAAGTAGATGGCCATAGCGAGTACTACGTGGATTGCGTCAGACAAGAGCACGATATCACCTTGTAATTCACACTGTGTTTCAGCTATGGATATAAAAGACCTGCAATGCAGGTCTTTTTATTTAATTGGCTTGTCCAGCTGAAAGCTAACCGGAGCATCTTCATCCATTTTGCTAGCTGCTTCAGGCTTGCCTTCTTCAGTGCCCGTGAAATTAAAGTCTTGGCTCTGTGCCATTGCTGCCGGCTTGTCCATTAAGGTGGTCACTAGCGCTGGGCATGCGATAACTATGGCCACCATGACTAATTGCAATCCCACCCAGGGTAGTGCCCCCAATATATATCGCTACTTTTTACCTCCTTAGGGGCAACGCCTCTGAGATAAAACAAAGCAAAGCCAAATGGTGGGTGCATGAATGAGGTTTGCATATTGACGCAAAGCATGACGCCAAACCAAACTAGCGCGGCACTAGCGGCTGCCTGCGGGTTTCCATTCATGGCATCTAGTAATACTGGCGAAAGAAGTTTGACCGCCACAGGAGCTAGCATCGGCACCACAATAAAAGCAATCTCAAAAAAGTCTAAGAAGAAGGCCAGAAAAAATACGAAAAGATTTACAACAATCAAAAATCCGATCCATCCGCCTGGCAAGCTAGAGAAAAGTTCTTCGACCCAGCAACCACCATCCACTCCTTGAAAGACAACAGAGAAGCAGGTTGAGCCAATCAAAATGAATACCACCATCGCTGTGATGCGCATGGTGTTTTGATAAGCCTCGGTAATTAATCTTTTTAGGTTTGGAATGCTTGCTCTACGAATCCACGCCAACAGCAATGCACCCATGGCCCCCATAGCTCCAGACTCAGTGGGGGTGGCAATGCCAGTCATAATGGTGCCCAGCACCAGGAAAATCAAAACTGCGGATGGAATGATACCCAGGAGACACTTTTTCCAGAGGGTCCAGCCTTTAAGGGTGATTTCGCTCTCAGGAACGGGGGGCAGATAGTCTGGGCTAATCCGGCCCAAAAAAAGGTATATAGAGCAAAGAGGCTAATTTGGAGGAGGGATGGCCCCCAGGCGCCCAGATACATGCTCCCCACATCGGCACTGCCGCTTTGGGTTTTGAGCTGGTCTGCCAGCACGATCAATACCAAAGATGGTGGAACCAGTTGGGTAATTGTTCCAGAAGCCGCTAAAACACCTGTGGCATAGCGCATGTTGTAGCCATAACGCATCATTACTGGCAGTGAGATCATCGCCATAGCAATTACTTGAGCTGCTACGGTACCAGTGATGGCTCCCAAAATAAAACCCACAATGATGACGGAGTAACCAAGACCGCCTCTAACTCGTCCAAATAACTGACCCATAGAGTCGAGCATCTCTTCGGCTAGGCCACAGCGCTCGAGAATGGCGCCCATAAAGGTAAAGAAGGGAATGGCTAACAAGAGATCATTGGCTAGCACGCCACCAAAGATTCGTTGGGGGATGGCTTGTAAGAAAGTAATCCCAAAGAAGCCCTCGCCCATCGCGATCAAGGAGAAGAACAGACCGGCTGCCATTAATGAGAAAGCCACTGGGAAGCCAATCAACATAAAGATGACCAGGCCACCAAACATGAGGGGAGGCATCCACTCTAATGGAATCATTGCATCGGCTTTTCGTAATGAAGATCTTCGGTTGGTAAAGTAATGTCGCCTTTTAATGCGCCGATTCGTTTAATGATTTCTGAGAGACCTTGTAGGCTCAACATGAAGAATCCAAAAGGCACGATAAATTTAATGGGGTAACGCGCCAAGCCACCAGAATTTAATGAACCTTCCATGACTAACCAGGATGGGTAAAAGAGCGTTGTCCAAGAGAGCCAGCTAAATAACAAACAAGCAGGCAATAGGAAGCAAGCTAAACCAAACAGATCAACCCAAAGTCTGCCGCGAGCAGAGAGATGTGAGTAGATCAGATCAACACGCACATGCTCATTGCGTTTGAGGGTGTAAGCAGAGCCCAGCATCACTGCAGCGCTAAATAGGTACCACTGCAACTCTAGAGGCCAGTTATTGCTAATGTCAAAACCATAGCGGAGTAAGGCATTGCCTGCTGATACTATGCAAGAGAGCAGAATCATGATGCTGGCAGCGCTGCCTAGCAGTTGATTGATGCGATCAATACCCTTAGAGAGCTTAGTCCAGAACCCCATGCGACTTAGAGATCTGCGCGACCCCGTTTAATAGCCGCTAGAACCTGTGCTGGCGAAGTTCCGCCGGCATGTTGACGAGACTGTACTGAGCCATCGACAGTGAGTAATGCAAAAACATCATCACTGATCAGTTCAGGGCGGCTATCTAAACCACAAGCAAAGCGCAGTTCAGAAAGACTCAGGTCGGTCAACATGCAGTTTCTACTAGCGCATGCTTTAACGGCATGCGCTACTGCTTCGTGTGCATCTCGAAATGCCAACCCTTTTTTTACGAGATAGTCTGCTAAGTCGGTGGCGGTAGCAAAACCTTCTTCGGCAGCCGCTTTTATGACCTCGGCTTTGACTTCAATGTGGGGAATCATGTCGGCGAAGATGCGCAAGGTGTCTTGAACAGTATCTACAGCATCAAACAGAGGCTCTTTGTCTTCTTGATTATCTTTGTTGTAAGCCAGTGGCTGACTCTTCATCAAGGTCAATAAAGAAATTAAGTCACCATAGACTCGACCAGTCTTGCCGCGGGCTAATTCAGGAACGTCTGGATTCTTCTTTTGCGGCATGATGGAGCTGCCAGTGCAAAAGCGATCTGGTAAGTCAATAAATCCAAAGCGTGGGCTTAGCCACAGAATCAACTCTTCTGATAGACGAGAAATGTGCATCATCAAAATAGCAGCAAACGCACAGAACTCAATAGCAAAGTCGCGATCTGATACGGCATCTAGGGAGTTATTGCAGATACCGTCAAAGCCAAGAATCTTGGCTACTTGCTCACGATCAATCGGATAGGTAGTGCCAGCTAATGCTGCTGCACCTAATGGTAGACGATTAAAGCGCGCACGTAGGTCGGCTAAGCGGCTAGCATCACGGCTAAACATTTCATAGTAAGCCATCAAGTGATGACCAAACGTAATCGGTTGTGCCACTTGCAAATGCGTATGCCCTGGCATGATCGTGGCTGCATGTTTTTCAGCTAGATCTAAAAGAGCAATGCGCAAGGCTTTGAGCGTAGTAGCAATCTCATCAACACTGTCACGCAACCAGAGACGTAAATCAGTGGCTACTTGGTCATTACGCGAGCGACCGGTATGCAGACGTTTCCCAGCATCACCGACTAATGCAGTAAGACGAGCTTCAATATTGAGGTGTACATCTTCAAGTGCCAATTGCCATTCAAATTGCCCAGACTCAATTTCGTTTTTAATCTGAGCCATACCCTTTTGAATATCGGTTAAATCTTGGGCGCTGATAATCTTTTGATTCGCCAGCATTTGCGCGTGAGCCAGGGAGCCAGCAATATCAACCATGGCAAAGCGTTGATCAAAGCCAATAGAGGCTGTATAACGTTGAACCAGTTCGTCAACGGGTTCTGCAAAACGGGCCGACCAAGCTTGGGCTTTGTTGGCAAGGGAATTTTTAGATGAGCTCATAAACACAGTATATTGGTGTAGGTCTTTGATTATTTTAAATGTTATGTCCCAAACCCTGAATTCTTCGCATTCTGCTGCTCCCCACGTTCCCCCAAAGCGCTTAGTGATTGCTTCCCGGGAGAGTCGCTTGGCCATGTGGCAGGCGGAGCATGTCCAAGAATGCCTTAAAAGGCTTTACCCAGACTGTGATGTGCAAATTTTGGGGATGACTACCCGTGGCGACCAGATTCTGGACCGAGCCCTCTCTAAAGTGGGTGGCAAAGGTCTTTTTGTGAAGGAGTTGGAAACGGCTTTAGAGGATGGTCGTGCTGATTTAGCAGTGCACTCTCTTAAAGATGTGCCCATGGTCATGCCTGAAGGTTTTGACTTGTCCTGCGTGATGGCCAGGGAAGATGCAAGGGATGCATTTGTTTCAAACGATTACGCTAGCTTAGAGGAACTTCCAAACGGTGCAATTGTAGGAACATCGAGTCTACGTCGCGAGTCAGTTTTGCGCGCTAAATTTCCACATTTAGTCATTCAACCGCTGCGCGGGAACTTAGATACCCGTATGGGCAAGTTAGATCGCGGTGAATACCAAGCCATTATTTTGGCTGCTGCGGGATTAAAGCGTCTTGGATTAGACAGTCGCATTCGTGCATATCTCCCCTATGATCCCTATACCCCAGCTGCAGGTCAAGGCGCACTCGGTATTGAGACACTCAGTAAACATCCGAGCATTAAAGATTGGCTAGCACCACTGAATGATTTGCCAACATTATTAGCTGTTTCAGCAGAGCGCATGGTCTCTCGCCAATTGGGCGGCTCATGCGAAGTACCCTTAGCAGCCCATGCCACTTGGGATCAGCAGCAAATGCATATTCGCTCTTTCGTCGCCAGTACTGATGGCAAAGCAATCTGCCTAGCAAGTGGCAACGCCAAAGTGACCTGCGTAGCAGACGCCGAAGCTTTGGGTTTAGCAGTTGCAAAAGATTTACTGGCACAGGGTGCCGCAGATCTCATTCCTAATTTCACCAAGTAATTGGTAAACACCAATCTATGAGTATCAAGACGATTGTGATCACCAGGCCAAGTGGTCAAGCACGTCAATTGATCGAGGTACTGACGCAAGCTATTGAGCGTAGCGGCGTTGCTCAGCGCAGTCTTCCGCAAATACTCTCTTTGCCATTGCTCACAATTGTTCCAAAAGCGGATGATCAATTGGCTGACCAGATTGCCACGGCATTAAGTGATGCTGACCTGGCGATTTTTGTGAGCCCAAATGCAATCGAGAGTGTGATGCGTCTGCTGGGAAGAGATTGGCAAGGCTTTTCAAAAAAAGTGATCCCAATTGGTGTCATGGGTGGTAGCAGTCATCTCGCCCTGAAAAATCATGGCATTGGCCAGGAAGAAGTGCCAACACCCATCATCATTCCTAAAAACAATGACAACTGGGACTCTGAGGGCTTATGGCATGAGCTTCAGGCGCTGGGGTGGAGTTGGCAAGATAAGAAAGTAGTCATCTTTAAGGGTGAGGGTGGGCGTGATTGGTTAGCTGATACCTTAAAAAATGCCGGCACGAGAGTGGAAGCGATTTCTACATATACTCGCATTCCTTTGGATATTGATAACCCCTCATGGCATGCAATTCACGAGATGGATTTCTCCAAGTCACTTTGGCTATTAACCTCCTCAGAGGCAGTGCGCTATTTAGGTGAAGTAGCGCAAGAACAATTTCCAGAAAGCCTTGCAGTGGCTAGTGCTTTATGTCCGCATCACAATATTTCAGATGCAGCCGAGCGTATTGGGTTTGGTGAGGTCTTTACGACGCTGCCTGGTGATGAGGCTCTGATGAAAGCCGCTTTAGCTTGGCTAACTATTTAGCCTGGTAATTCAGTAAAGCGGGTAGAAAAATTTCGTTAACTAGAATTGGGTGCCCTTTGAGTTGATACAAGGTGCGGCGAGCCCATAAGGGTGAGCTCAAACCAGAATAATGAGCAGAACACTTTTTCCACAAGGCGCTTGCTTTATCTAAGCGCGCAATTTCTCGGGGGGCTTGGCCTCGGAGTGTTTGCGAGTTTTGTTAAATAAGACCGCCCCCAAAGGCTTCTTGCCCAAGGGCAGAATCTGATGGTTGCTACCACTGGAGCTAGCAGTGGGAATAACGCTATGCGCCATCACTAAAGGGATGCCGTTAGCACAAAGTAATACTTCGCGAACCCTACAGCGTCTAATGCGCAAATGAAAATAGCGACTCTCGTCGCTATTTAAGGTTTGAGGACAATCGCGCAAAACTTGAACTTCTAGTTTTTGCCCAATTACCTTCTCAATTTTTTGAGTTAAAGATCCGGTATCGCTTAACCAGGGTTGCCACTTACGTGGCGCCCGATGAATGCCACCGGAACCGACTCGATTCCATGCAGAACGGAGACGATTACGGTGAAGCATGTTTAGTTGCCGCTAAAGTTACGACGTTGACCGCCAGACTTTGGTTTAGCAAAGCGAGGACCTGTTGGACGTGAATCACCAGAACGAGCCGGACGTGAGTCAGCAGAACGCGCAGGACGTGAATCGCCTGAGCGACCACCACCAGCATTACCGCCACCGCCGAAACGAGACTCTGAGCGAGCCCCTGATCCGTAGCGACCACCGCCGCCACCAGAACGATTGCCGCCAAAGCCGCCACCTGAGCGACCACCGCCACTACCAAAGCTTGGCTTAGCTTGTGGCTCAAGACCAGCGATGACTGAAGCCACAATGTCTTGCTGCGTAAAGCGCTCGATATTGCGAATCTTTGCGCGATCACGATGTTCAACCAAAGTGATTGCTACACCATTGCGACCTGCACGACCAGTACGACCGATACGGTGCGCGTAATCTTCAGGTTTCATTGGCAAGCCAAAGTTAATCACGTGACTGATGCGTGGCACATCAATACCACGGGCCGCTACGTCGGTTGCAACCAAAATCTTAGTATGCCCCTTTCGTAAAGACTCAAGACGACGCATACGTACAGCTTGAGGCATTGCACCATGCAAGGCAGTAGCTTCATAGCCGTTGGCACGCAATGTATTAGCAATCTTTTCGCTCTCAACTTGAGTGCTTGCAAACACTACCGCTTGATCCAAAGAGGCATCAGCCAAAATGTGCTCAAGAAGCTTGTGCTTGTGTGACATGCTGTCAGCCCAGTGCAGCTTCTGCTCAATGTTGGCGTGCTTTTCACCCGCGTGAGCAAGCTCAATACGCTTGGCATCTGTAGTCAACTCATTTGCTAAAGACATAATCTTTGGCGCAAAAGTTGCAGAGAACATCAAAGTTTGATCACGACTAGGGCAACGTTTATCAATCGCCTCGAGATCTTCAGCAAATCCCATGTCAAGCATGCGATCAGCCTCGTCAATCACGAGTTGTTTAACATCATCTAAGCGAATAGCTTTGCTGTCGCACAAGTCGAGTAAACGACCTGGAGTTGCAACAACTAACAACGCACCTTTCAATGCTTGGATTTGTTTACCGTAAGGCATGCCACCCATCACAGTGGCAATACGAATGCCTTTCATGCCACGAACTAAGTTCACTGCATCGGCGGCAACCTGTTGAGCTAATTCACGAGTAGGGCAGAGAACCAACACCTTAGGTTGAGCGCGACCTGGTACAGGCGAATTATTCGGGTTGCTTTCGATCAGCTGATTAATCAAAGGCAATAAAAAAGCTGCGGTTTTACCGCTACCGGTTTGGCTACTGACCAACAAGTCACCACCAGCTAATGCTGCAGGAATAACCTGAGCTTGAACTGGAGTGGCTTGGGTAAAACCCAGTTCAGCAACGTTTTTAAGGAGTGATGCCGCTAGGGCGAAATTCTGGAATTCAGATCCAGCGCTCTTTGAGTCTCGACTGATGTCTTTCGGCTCGTGTTTAGTTTCTTTAGAAAAAGTCATGCTATTGCACATCCCCTTTAAGGGATGTCTCCGTATGTTGCACCCAAAGTTTTTATAGGGTGCGATGGTCAAAGGCATCGACCATCAGACAAGCGGCAGCGCGGTTTTGTGACTTCTGTGTTTATGACTTCTAAACGGTACGCTGAAATAGAAATAGAATAGAGCTGGGGGGCGATGAATCAAATTGCTTAAAAAAGCCTCTTATTATGACACCTTGAGGGTGCGATTACAAGGGTTTTCCCGAATTTATTATGATGTGGTGATGCAATGGTTCACATTCAGCCTCTTGTCGCCTGCAAACGCAGGGATCAATGATTTCTCAAGCTATTTCTTAGGGACTCTGTTCATCATTCTATTGCCTGGACCTAATTCCCTCTTTGTGCTGACTACTGCTTCACAAAAAGGTTGGCGCTCAGGAGTGTGGGGTGCCATGGGTATCTTTATCGGAGATTGTATTCTGATGATTGGCGTAGCATTAGGAGCTGCATCCTTACTTTTGTCATCCCCAATACTCTTCAATCTTGTGCGAACTGTTGGCGCTTCTTATCTAGGCTGGATGGGCAGTGGCTTAATTCGTACTGGTTGGCAGCGTTGGACATCATCGGAAACCATCATTGCAAATACGTCATTACAAGCGCGTCTTATGCAGTTGCACCCTTTGTTGGCAGCGTTAGCGCTTTCTCTGACAAATCCCAAGGCCATCTTTTTCTTTATTGCATTCTTCTCGCAATTCATTCAAACAGACTTTGGATATCCTGCCTATACCTTTTTATATCTCGCACTAGTTCTGCAGCTGATGAGTATGAGTTATTTAGCCGCTTTGATTTTGGTAGGGCAGAAATGTTTACACTTCTTTAAAAGCCATCATCGCGCTGCAGCAATGCTTTGGATGATTGCAGGCGCGATGTTTGTCAGTTTTGCGGTTCGACTTTTACTTACCTAAAACTCTCACACCACTCACGCTCTTTCTGCGGCTTACTTTAAGCAGCGAATCAAACGATCTGTTTTCTTGCTATAAGGCGGCCGAGCAGGCCTAGTCCCCTTGAGAATATTGGTACCGAGCAATCCCCTGACTTCTAGGATCGACTTTTGGTGACTGAACGCATCAAATCCAGCCTTGCCATGATATTTTCCCATTCCACTAGAGCCAATTCCGCCAAATGGAAGGGAGTCTACGGTAGCCTGCAAGAAAACATCATTGATTGTTACGCCACCAGAGCGCGTATTTTGTAGCACTGCCTGCAGATTCTTTTTATTCTTACCAAACCAATAAAGAGCGAGCGGATTGGGATGTTGGTTGATGTAATTAATCGCAGCAAGAGGATTGCCTATGGTAATGATGGGCAGAATCGGTCCAAAAATTTCTTCATGCAGTACGCGTGCTGCCGGCGGAATATCGATTAGAGCAATGGGATCAAAGCGTCTGGCACCAGCGCCGGGAATATTGAGTAATGGAATTGCTTTTGCGCCACGATCGATAGCATCGCTGAGTAAAAATTGCCAGTATTGAAGTTGCTCATCGTCAATAGGGCCTGTGAGCTCTTCCGGATTGCTAAATTGCGATTGAGCAGCCGCTTGTAATTCTCGAATCAACTCCTGCTGCGAACTTGCCTCAATGAGCACATAATCTGGCGCAATACAGGTTTGACCGCTATTAAGAAGTTTTCCATAAACAATGGCTGCTGCTGCATCTTTAAATGTTTGCTGAGGAATCCACTATAGCGGGAGTTTTACCTCCAAGCTCTAAGGTAACAGGTGTGAGATTTTCTGCGGCTGCCCGCATCACTTTTTTGCCAATAGCTTCTGAGCCGGTGAAGAGCAAGTGATCAAAGGGTAAGGCAATGAATTGTTCTGCAACATCAGGACCACCGGTAGTTACACAAAATTCTGTTGGATGAAAATATTCTTGAATCAAGATTGCTAAAAAACCTGAAGTGCGTGAACTGCGCTCAGAAGGCTTTAGCCAAACACGATTGCCTGCAGCAAATGCAGAAATCGCAGGAACTAAAGATAATTGCACCGGATAGTTCCAAGGGCTCATGATGCCAATAACACCAATTGATTGATTTTCAATCCAGGCTTCAGAGGAACTCATGCGTGCAGCGGTTTCCACTTGCACAGGCTTCATCCAATCTTTTAAATGTCTGCGGGTATATTTGCACGCCTGATATACCATCTAAAATTCCGCCAAGCGGGTCTCAACTGAATGGCGTACGCCAAAATCTGCGATGAGTGCTTTTGTGAGCTTTTCTTCATTAGCCTCAATCATTTTTTCAATTCGGCCAATACGCTCCAGCCTGACTTCAAGGATGGGGTTGGGCTCTGCAGCATAAGCTGCTTTTATTTCATCAAGCTGGATGGTGAAGCGATTCATAGTGTGTTGATAGTTGGCAAGCATTTGAATAAGGCATTAGGATAAAGCCATGAATACAATTGACGAGAAAAACGGGTCTACTCTAGAGCGTGCCACCTTGGGTGGAGGTTGTTTTTGGTGCCTTGAGGCTGTTTACCAACAAATTTTGGGGGTCAAGAGTGTGGTTTCTGGATATGCCGGTGGCGCCAGACCAAACCCTTCTTATGAGTCGGTGTGTACTGGGGTGACTGGGCATGCTGAGATTGTCGACATCATGTTTGATCCTCAAGTGGTGTCTTTTAGAGATCTTTTAGAGGTCTTTTTTGTGATTCATAATCCAACGACTTTGAATTACCAAGGTAATGATCACGGTACACAATATCGCTCTGTCATTTTTACCCATAGTGATGAGCAGACCAAGATTGCGCATGAGGTTATTCAAGAACTAGAGGATTCGAAGATTTATGCCGATCCTGTGGTGACGCAAATTCAACCAGCACCAACAATTTACCCTGCTGAAGACTATCACCAGAATTATTTCCAGCAGCATCCAAACCAAGGCTATTGTGCAGCAGTAGTTGCACCTAAGCTTGCTAAGTTCAGAGCAAAATTTAAATCACTGATTGCGCCACACTACCACTACGCTTAAGTAGTGAGCTGTAAAAGAAATTAAGGCGCTAGGCGATGGATTTGCCAGTTGCTGCCAACTAGTTTGTAGGCAATGCGATCGTGCAATCTAGATGGGCGACCTTGCCAAAACTCAAGCTCGGTTGGGCGCAGACGATATCCGCCCCAGTGTTCTGGGCGCGGAGGAGTATCACCAAATTCTGCTTTAAAGCGCTCTTCAGCAGTTTCTAGAAATTCTCGATTTGGAATGGTGGCGCTTTGGGGGGATGCCCACGCGCCGATGCGAGATGCTGGAGGTCGCGAGTGAAAGTATTCATCGCTCTCTGCAGGGCTAAAGCGCTCTACAACACCCTTGATGCGCACTTGACGCTCTAATTCATGCCAATGAAAGAGTAAGGCAGCTTGGGGTCTTACGGCTAAATCCTTTCCTTTTTGACTCTCGTAGTTGGTAAAGAAGGTAAAGCCATTTTGGTCGGCCCCTTTTAGTAAGACAATACGAGCTGAGGGATTGCCAGTTTGATCGGCAGTTGCCAAGGTCATGGAATTGGGCTCTGGGCACTTTGCTTGGACCGCCTGATCGAACCAAAGCTGAAAGAGTGGCAAGGGATCACGAGGTACTTGGCTCTCTGAGGGCTGGCCAAGGGTATAGTTTTTGCGAAGTTGAGCAATGGAATCCATAAATTCAGTATAAAGAGAAGCTATGGCAGAAGACAAGCTAGAAGACAGTATTGAAGTCCGTCGCTTTGGTGGCGTTTCTAGGCTTTATGGCCCAGAGCTTCGCGCACGCTTTCAAGACGCAACGGTGGTAGTGGCTGGTCTTGGTGGAGTAGGTTCTTGGGCAGCAGAAGCCTTAGCTCGTACTGGAATTGGACATCTTGTACTCGTCGATTTTGACCACATTGCTGAGAGCAATACCAATCGTCAGATCCATGCCATAGAAGGGCAATACGGGATGGCTAAAGTGGCTGCCATGACGCAACGTATTTTGCAAATTAGTCCGCAAATTGAATTGACTGCACACGATGCATTTTTAGAGCCAGACAATCTAGACCGACTCATTCCTGAAGAAGCTTTTGTTTTAGATGCCGCTGATTCTGTGCAAACCAAAATTGCTCTAGCTGTGTGGGCAAAAAAAAACGAACGTTCTTTAGTGATGTGCGGAGCCGCAGGCGGCAAGACTGACCCAACTTCGGTACGATGCGATGACTTATCTCGCACCGAACAAGATGCATTGCTCGCTAAAGTAAGGCAGGGTCTTAGACAGGATCACGGGTTTTCTCGAAACCTCAAGCACAAAATTGGTATTCGGGCGATCTACTCTCATGAGCCTAGGGCTGGAGCTTCTACAGGTGGTCTTGCCTGTTCTGGCTATGGTTCTACGGTCATGGTGACTGCTGCGTGTGGTCTTGCAGCGGCGGCAGAAATTCTCAATCTCATTGCTCTTAGCAATACGTAGAGAATTTTAGAAAATCTTGCTGTAAAAATCTGCTGAATCCTTAAGGGGATTCCCTGTAGGAAATTACTGATTCTTCTGCAATCAAAAAAATATTGAGATGGCTTGTTCTATTAATTAAAGAGCAAATCATCAAATCAAGCATGCACTTTTAATCTTTAAGTTACTTTGAGAATTTTTACCCTCTAGTCCATTTGACTGGCTCTCCCTAGACTGTGCTCCATTGGTAATTCACCAATGACAAATCGAAAGGAGGTCTCTTTTGCAGACTGAACAAACTGGCTTAAAACGCCATCTCAAAGTAAGACACATTCGCTTAATGGCTTTAGGCTCAACGATTGGCGTTGGATTATTTCTAGGGTCGGCGAGTGCAATTCAAATTGCAGGGCCTTCTATTTTGTTGGGGTATCTGCTGGCGGGTATTGTGGGTTTTATTGTTCTGCGCACTCTCGGAGAGATGGCGGTGCATGAGCCTGTTGCTGGATCTTTTGCGGCCTATGCCAATAACTATGTTGGACCTCTGGCTGGATACCTTGTGGGCTGGGGCTATTGGACCTATTGGATTGTGGTGGGGATTGCTGAGGTCACGGCAGTTGGTATCTACATGGGGATCTGGTTTCCGGAGACTCCCCAATGGATCTGGGCGCTTTCCTCTATTTTGATGATGGGACTTATCAATCTCATCGCTGTGAAGGTATTTGGTGAGTTTGAGTTTTGGTTTGCACTTATCAAAGTAGTTGCCATTATTGCGATGATTGCCTTAGGTGGTTCAGTCATTCTCTTTGGCTTCACGAACAATTGGCAGCCTATTGGTTTGAGTAATTTGTGGCAACACGGTGGTTTCTTCCCAAATGGTGTTAGTGGCATGTTGCTTTCCTTGCAGATGGTGCTTTTTGCTTATGTTGGTATCGAGATGATTGGTTTTTCTACTGGTGAGGCAGAGAATCCCAAGAAAACCATTCCGATGGCAATTGATTCCTTGGCCTGGCGTATTTTGATTTTTTACATGGGTGCGATCTTGGTCATTCTGGCAATCTTCCCTTGGAATGAAGTCGGCCAGCAGGGTAGCCCATTTGTTGTGATGTTTGAGCGTATTGGTTTGCGTGAAGCAGCAGGCTTGATCAATTTTGTGGTCATTACCGCAGCCCTGTCTTCATGCAATGCGGGAATCTTTAGTGGAGGACGTCTTTTGTACTCCTTATCGAACAACGGTTATGCTCCCGCATCCTTTGCGAAGCTATCAAAACAAGGTGTGCCTCATCGCGCAGTAATGGCTACCGTTGCCGTATGTATGTCCGGTGTGGTCCTCAACTATTTTGTTCCCGATAAGGCTTTCCAATATGTCATGGCAGCGGTGACATTTGTGGGTCTGATGGTCTGGATCGCCATCTTGATCATTCAAATGAAATTCCGTCGTTCATTAACCAAAGCGCAAGTAGCCGAACTTGGATATCGCGCTCCTTGGTGGCCTTATTCCTCGTGGTTTGCTCTGGCATTTATTTCTTTAGTAGTAGTGCTAATGGGATTCCATGAGGATGCACGGATGGCATTGATATTGGGTCCGTGTCTCTTGGGCGTGTATCTAGCAATGTTTTATGTCGCTGGTTTGCATCGCAAAACTAAAAACCGATTTGATTTAATAGGAGATCAACATGATTATTGGCGTTCCACAAGAAGTAAAAAATAATGAGTTTCGGGTGGGATTAACCCCGGGTAATGTGAGTAGCTTGTGTAAAGATGGTCACACCGTATTAATTCAAAGAGGGGCCGGCTCACAAATTGGTTTAAGTGATGAGTCCTATCGCGATGCAGGTGCTTCTCTGATAAATAGTGCGGCCGAAGTATTCCAAAAAGCTGAAATGATCGTGAAGGTAAAAGAGCCTCAGGCCCAAGAGTGCGCAATGCTTCGCGAGGATCAGATTTTATTTACCTATTTGCATCTTGCCCCTGATCCTCAGCAGACTAAGGCGTTGATTGATTCGGGTGCTACTTGCATTGCGTATGAGACAGTCACCGCCATGAATGGAGCCTTACCCTTGTTGGCGCCCATGAGTGAGGTGGCGGGACGTATGTCAATTCAAGCGGCAGCCTCTCATTTGGAAAAAACGCATGGTGGCCTTGGTGTACTGATGGCTGGTGTACCTGGGGTATCACCAGCAAAGATAGTCATTTTGGGTGCAGGTGTTGTTGGCCGAAATGCTCTGCAGATGGCGGTTGGTATGGGGGCGGATGTTTGTATCTTTGATCGCGACATTGATCGATTACGCCAGATTGATATGCTGTATGGAAATCGTGTGCGGACTTTTTACTCGGATGGATTGCAAATTGAACAGGAGATAAGCGAGGCAGATGTTGTCATCGGTGCAGTGTTAATTCCAGGTGGTGAGGCTCCAAAATTAGTCACTCGTGAGATGGTTAAAAAAATGAAGAAAGGGGCGGTAGTGGTAGATGTGGCCATTGATCAAGGCGGTTGCTTTGAAACCTCGAAGCCGACAACTCATGCTGATCCGACCTTCTTGGTTGATGGCGTATTGCATTATTGCGTAGCGAATATGCCAGGCGCTGTTGCCCGAACATCTACCTTTGCTTTGACTAATGCCACCTTTCCATTTGTTCAGGCGCTGGCTAATCAAGGTGTTATTCAGGCCTTAACGATTGATCATCATCTGCGCAATGGTCTGAGCGTATATAAAGGTGTTTTAACCTCTAAGCCAGTAGCCTTGGCTCAGGGCCTAGACTTTGCTCTTGCAGAGGAGCTCTTGGCGGCTTAAGCGTAAAAGTCTTGGTTTGGTAGTCACGTAGTCGAGGCGTCATACAGAGGATTTAAACTATTTGATAATTACTGACCGTTTCATTTACTGGAATTACCAATCCATGGACTTTTCTGCCCTTACTCTCTCTGCTGGCGTTGTTGCGCTGGCAGAGATGGGTGATAAAACTCAATTACTTTCCCTCATGTTGGCAGAGCGTTATCCAAAGCAAGCCATGGCCATCATTGCTGGTATCTTTGTTGCCACGATCGCAAACCATGCTTGCGCTGCGTTAACTGGGCCACTGGTTGATGACCTTGGTTTCTCCTGATGTGATGCGTTGGATTCTCGGTGCAAGCTTTTTGGGTATTGGTTTATGGCTTTTAGTGCCAGATCACATTGATGACGCAGCAGGCGCTAAACCTGCCAATAGTGCTTTGCAGGTTTTTGTACTCACGGTATTGTTGTTTTTTATGGCCGAGATGGGTGATAAGACGCAAATTGCAACCATTGCCTTGGGAGCTAGATATGAGGATGTCTTTTCAGTTACGGTAGGCACTACTTTGGGGATGATGCTGGCAAACGCGCCAGCAGTTTGGGTAGGTCAAAAGTTCACCCAGCGCATGCCGATCAAATGGGTGCATGCGGTAGCAGCCGTCACTTTCATAGCTATTGGTGCAGCGACCCTAATTTGGGGGTGACATCGTCTACTGCACTAGGGTGTTTCCAGACTTAAAATGGTGGAATGAAAACTGATCTACCTCAGAGCTTTCGCCGGCTCGAATACCGCCCCCCTATTTATACCTTTGATGAAGTAGAGCTCCATATCGCGCTTGATCCCGCTCGGACGATTGTGAAAAGCCGGATTGAAGTGCTACCCGGCAAGAGCTTTGAGGCTGGAGCCCCTTTAATCTTAGCTGGGCAAGAGTTGGAGTTTGTGAGTTTGCGCATAAATGGTCAAGCGCATCGACACTTTGAGCTTACTCCTGAGACACTTTCTATTCATTCTCTACCAAATGAGGGTAAACAGAAATTCACACTGGAAATCATCTCTATTTGTGTCCCAGAGAAAAATACGACTCTTATGGGTCTGTATGTATCTAATGGCAATTTCTTTACGCAATGTGAAGCTGAAGGCTTTCGAAAAATCACTTATTTTTTAGATCGCCCAGATGTGATGGCGCGTTATCGCGTGACCTTGCAGGCGCGTGAGGCGGAGTGCCCAGTTTTATTATCCAATGGTAATTTGTTGAGTACCGAAAAGCTTCCCAATGGTTGGCATAGCGCCACTTGGGAAGATCCATTTCCAAAACCTTCCTATTTATTTGCTCTAGTGGCAGGCGAGCTCGAGTGCATCGAAGAAACTATTACTACGAGTAGTGGTGCTAAAAAGCTCTTACAGATTTGGGTAGAGCCACATGATCTAAAGAAGACACGTCATGCCATGGATTCTTTAATTGCATCGATTCATTGGGATGAAAAACGTTACGGTCTTGAGCTCGATTTAGAGCGCTTCATGATTGTGGCGGTAAGTGACTTCAATATGGGCGCAATGGAAAACAAGGGCTTGAATATTTTCAATACCAAGTTTGTGCTAGCCCAGCCAGAAACTGCTACTGATGCTGACTTTGCGAATATTGAAAGTGTTGTGGCGCACGAATATTTCCATAATTGGACTGGCAATCGCGTGACATGCCAAGATTGGTTCCAGTTATCCCTTAAAGAGGGGCTAACGGTCTTTCGGGATCAAGAGTTCTCAGCTGGTCAGATGGGAAGCGAGTCGGGTAGAGCGGTAAAGCGCATTGAAGATGTTCGCTTGCTGCGCCAATTGCAGTTTCCTGAAGATGCGGGCCCAATGGCTCATCCTATTCGCCCTGATGAGTATCAAGAGATTAACAACTTTTATACCGTCACGGTTTACGAAAAAGGTTCTGAGGTGGTGCGTATGTACCAAACTCTGCTTGGTAGAGATGGCTTTCGCAAAGGCATGGGTTTGTATTTCAAGCGCCATGATGGTCAAGCAGTCACTTGCGATGACTTCCTAGCAGCCATGGCAGATGCTAATGGTAAAGATCTCACTCAGTTTCAGAATTGGTACTGCCAGGCTGGCACCCCCAGAGTCAAAGTGGAAGAGAGCTACGATGCTGCGAAAAAGCAGTTTCATTTGACCTTGACCCAGAGCTGCGCTGCTACCCCAGGTCAGCCAGAGAAAAAACCGTTTCATATTCCTTTGAAGATGCGCTTGATCACAGATGCTCATGATCAACCCGAGCAATTACTGGAGTTAACGCAACCCACTCAAACTTGGATCTTCGACAATGTTGCTGACCGTCCGGTACTCTCCATCAATCGCGACTTTTCTGCGCCAGTCAATTTGGATTTTGATCAAAGTGAAGCAGATTTATTAATCCTCTTCTCTAGTGATGACGATGCCTTTAATCGTTGGGAAGCAGGTCAGAAACTGGCGATGCAAATGATTTTGAATGATCGCTTGCCAGATCAAGACCTTATCGAGGCTTACCGCAATCTCTTGCTCGACCCAAGTCTGGATCCTGCATTCAAGGAACTAGCCTTAACTCTACCAGCTGAGTCTTATTTATATGAGCAGTGTGAGAACGTTGATCCGCAAAAGATCTTTACTGCAAGGCGCGCTTTCCGAAGAGCCATTGCCAAACAATTGCAATTAGAGTGGGCGGCTCTATACCAACAGAACCAAACGCCAGGTCCGTTTACATCTGATGCGGCAAGCGCTGGTAAACGAGCGCTCAAGAACTTGGCGTTGAGTATGCTTTTAGAGGCTGATCCAAACATCTGGGCGCCGATGGCCGTCAATCAGTATCAAGTTGCTGACAACATGACAGATCGTTATGCGGCTTTAGCGGCATTAGTTGTTCATGGCGTCAAAGCGGCGGATGATTGTTTAGTTGATTTCTTCAGTAGATTTAATAATGATGCTTTGGTGATTGATAAGTGGTTTGCACTCCAGTCCAGTCGCCCACCGGTTGATAGTCTTGAGCCAACCCTAGGCAATGTGAAGCGTTTGCGCGAGCACCCAGCTTTTAAATTAAATAATCCCAATCGTGCTCGTAGCGTGATTCATGCCTTCTGCACTAATAATCCAGCGAGCTTCCATCAGGCTGATGGAAGCGGGTATGCATTCTGGGCGGAAAGTGTGTTGGCACTTGACCCAATTAATCCGCAGGTAGCTGCGCGTTTGGCTAGAGCCCTAGATCGTTGGCGTTTATTTGCCCAGCCTTATCAAGGGCAGATGAAGGCAGCCTTAGCGCAAGTGGCTGCTTGCCAAACCCTCTCGCCAGACGTCAGAGAAGTGATTGGCAAGGCGCTAGGGAATTAATTACATCGGGGGATTGATTCTTAGTGTAGCTGTTGGTTATAAGAAATCCCCAATCGACCAGCTAGTGACTCTAAATTTTTATCAAAAGTCCAAATGAGGGTATTCCCAGAAAGAAGGGCGGATGCAAGAAGAGACACATCGATTGCCCCGCATCCTGAGTCATTGAGTTTATGGGCTTCAATAAACTTCAACGTTTCTTCTGTTGTTGCTACAACAGCTTGACGCAATTTTTTTATGTAACTCAATGTTTTGGAGCGGGGGGCAGGCGGAGATCCGCATGCGAGCTCGATCAACACCAGTGGGTGACAAAGAACTTGATCGTTTGCAAGTAAAGAGGCAAATGAGGTGTTTGATTTTCTAAAGTGAGCTACCCATATCGAGGTATCTGCCAAAACCAATGCCATACCTATTGAGTACTACTGGATTTGCGACGGGGGATGCTTTTCATCTGAGGTGCACTTCCCCCCAATGCAGCCAGTCGCTTTGCGCTTTGTACGCGCACAAAAACGCTCATAGCCTCGCGAAAGAGGTCTGCTTTATCAATGCCCGGATCAGCAAGCTCAAGACAGCTTTGATATAAGTCGTCATCAATGGTTACGGTAGTTCTCATCATCTTTACTCATCATTTTTGATGCATATTAACATCAAAATACGCATCATACAAGAAGGTTTCAGTCATCAACATCCTCCAAAGTTAAAGTGTTTAGCTGGAAATGCCCTCTTTTTTGGTGCGATTTAAATTACAGGCAAAATAGACCCTAATCTCAACAGCACTTTGGAGAACTCCTTTTGCCTTCAAGTAACCACATCAATTTCAAGCAATTTTTGACCACTGCAAAGCCGCAGGGCGCTGCTATTCCTGTCGGCCTTCAAGAGTTGCTCACTGCCGTAGTCAATACTTGTTCTACGCTGAGTCATGAAGTGGCTCAAGGCGCATTAATCGGTTTATTGGGTTCTGCTGGCACCGGTAACGTCCAGGGTGAAGTGCAGCAAAAACTCGATATTATTGCTAATGATTTATTAATTGATGGTGTGAAGGGGTGTAAATCACTCGCAGGCTTGGCTTCAGAAGAGATGGAGTTACCAGTTCCAATCCAAGGCACGGGCGACTATCTTCTTTTGTTTGATCCATTAGACGGATCATCCAATATTGATGTCAATGTGTCGATTGGAACCATTTTTTCTATTCTGAAAAAACAAGATCCACAATCGCCATTGCAGACTTCTGATTTCTTGTTATCTGGTCGCCACCAAGTAGCCGCTGGCTATGTTGTTTATGGACCGCAAACCACTATGGCACTCACTTTAGGTGATGGCGTTGTGATGTTTACCTTAAACAAGGTCACTGGCGAGTTCTTATTGATTAAAGATAATGTCACGATTACCCATTCCACTAAGGAATTTGCTATCAATATGTCTAATATGCGTCATTGGGCTGATCCAGTACGTCGCTATGTGGAGGAGTGCTTAGCTGGTTCAGGCGGCGCTCGTGCTAAAGACTTCAATATGCGCTGGATTGCTTCGATGGTGGCTGATGTGCATCGCGTTCTTTCTCGCGGCGGTGTTTTTATGTACCCCTGGGATCAGCGAGAGCCAAATAAGCCAGGTAAATTGCGTTTGATGTATGAGGCTAATCCGATGAGTTTTTTGGTGGAGCAGGCTGGTGGAGCCTCTACTAATGGTAAAGATTTAATTATGGATATACAGCCAACGGATTTGCATGAGCGCGTTTCAGTGATGCTCGGCTCTAAAGAGGAGGTTGATCTATTGCGCCACTATCATGCCTAAGAAAATAGATCAGAAATTATCCCGTTGCTTATTGCTGCTAATAAAAAACCCAATCGCTTGATTGGGTTTTTTATTGACTGCTACTGGGTATCTCTCAACTAAGGCTTAACTTTCTCTTTGAGATAGGCCAAAGATTCTTCAACCTGATCGATCAAAATAAGGCAAATATCGCCAGCTTCAAGATCATTGAGGGCGGTATCAATGGCTAAGAACTCACCATGGATCTCTTTGACCTGTTTAGCCTTGGTGGCGCCAACTAAACCTTCTTGCAATAATCGGAGGACTTCACCATCCTCTCGGCCGCGTTGGCAGGCGTCTTGATAGAGAATCACATTATCGAAGTGATTGCCTAAAATTCGTGTCAGATCGCGAATATCTTCATCACGACGATCACCTGCGCCACTAATGACGACATGACTCTTCTTGGGCTTCATGGCTTCAACCGCGCTAGTTAAGGCGCGCATGGCATCAGGATTATGACCATAGTCGGCAATCACGGTAGCGCCATTGTGTTTGAACTGATTAAAGCGACCAGGTACAGCATTGGCTGTGCTTTCAAAGCTGCTCAAGCCGCGCGCAATTTTTTCTGCATCAAGACCCAATGCCCAGGCTGCACCAATAGCGGCCATGGCATTTTCAATTTGGAATCCTAAGACGCCATTTTGGGTTAGTGGAATTTCGCTGACGGGGAAGCGATACATGACACGTGATCCTTTAGAGGCAACAATGTAGGCTCCGTCAAAGTAAATAACCTTCTTATTTTTAGCTCGGTGCGCAGTAATTACTGGGTGATGTTGATTCTGAGCAAAGAAAATAACTCGACCAGAGCACTTGCTCTCCATCTTCGCAACGTTGGGATCTGCTGCATTGAGTACGGCTGCGCCAGTAGGGGCTACGTTTTGAACAATCACCCGCTTCAAAATCGTCAAATCTTCAACGCTAGTGATGTAGTTCAGTCCCAGGTGATCGCCTTCACCAATGTTGGTAACCACAGCTACTTCGCAACGATCAAAACCTAGTCCCTCGCGTAGCAAGCCGCCCCGTGCGGTTTCTAGGACGGCAGCATCGACATCTGGATGCATCAATACGTTGCGGGCACTCTTGGGGCCGCTGCAATCGCCAGTATCAATCGGGCGATCGTTGATATAGACGCCATCAGTGCCGGTCATGCCTACACGCAGACCAGTCTCTTTTAGTAGATGGGAGATCAGACGGACGGTGGTGGTTTTGCCATTTGTACCAGTCACCGCTACCACTGGAATGCGGCCATCTTCACCAGGTGGGAACATCATGTTGATGATGTCCTCGCCGACGGGACAGCTTTTGCCATAAGAAGGTTTTAGGTGCATGCGTAACCCAGGTGCGGTCCACGATGCCACCACCTTGTTGCTCTAGTGGCTTATAAATTGCCTCGCACAAAATATCCACGCCCGCGATGTCTAGCCCAATCATCTGAGCGGCGGCAATTGCACTTGCAGCGACATCTGGGTGGACATCGTCGGTAACGTCAGTTGCTGTGCCACCCGTGCTGAGGTTGGCATTATTGCGTAATAAAACACGTTCGCCAGTTTTGGGAACATATTCAGGGGTGAGGCCAGAACTGGCCAAGTGGGCTAAGGCGATATCGTCAAAGCGAATTTTGATTAATGCGGTTGCATGACCATCGCCACGCAAAGGATTTTGATTTTCTTTTTCAACTAATTGGGCAACAGTGTGCTTACCATCGCCTAATACTTGAGCAGGCTCGCGACGAGCAGCTGCAGAGAGGCGATTGCCCACCACTAAAAGGCGGATAGTCTGCACCGGGTAAGTAACGTTCTACAATGGTTTCACGTCCAAAGGCTTGAGTAACTTCAAAGCCAGCGCGAACTTCAGCCTCCGTTTGAATGTTGGCAACTACCCCTTTACCTTGATTACCATCTTTGGGCTTTAGAACAATCGGTCCGCCAATCTTTTGTGCAGCACGCCAGGCATCATCTGCACTAGTGACTACTTCACCAATGGGCACTGAGACGCCGGCAGCGGCTAATAGATTTTTAGTGAGCTCTTTATCTTGCGCAATTGCCTCTGCAATCGCACTGGTATCGCTGGTCTCAGCCGCTTGAATACGTTTTTGTTTGCTACCCCAGCCAAATTGCACCATGCTGCCTTCAGTCATGCGGCGGTAGGGGATATTGCGTTGTGCTGCGGCATCTACGATTGAGCCGGTGCTAGGTCCAAGTCGCACATCTTCATATAAGGCCTCAAGCTCTGAGAGCGCGGCAGTTAAATCAAACGGGGCATCGTTCAACGTTGCTTGAATGAGCGCAAATCCAAAGTCGAAAGCCATGCGACCAACTACTTCTTCAATGTATTCCACAACTACTTGATAGACACCTTCGTCTACCGTTTGTACGGTGCGACTGAAGGTCACTGGACAACCAGCTTGCGCTTGCAGCCCCAAAGCGGCATGTTCTAGTGCATGCGCAAGCGAAAGAGGTTCAGTTAAACCGCTGCGACGCATACTTCCCAGTTGCGGAAAGCGTTCACGAATTTTGGTTTCAAACTGAGGGATCGAATCGATTGAGCGCTCCGATGGATCACATGAAACGATTGCTTCTAAGGCAGTATGGCGACTCCAAAGATTAGGGCCGCGCAACATATGAATACGGGTAATTTCCAATTAAGCCCCTGTTGCAGTAGTAGCGTCTGGCACAAATGTTTCTGCACCAGCTTCAATAACATTAAACGGAATATCCAAAGCCCAGGCTGCAGCAATAGCGGCTCCAAGGTTCATGCTCTTCCATGGGGAAGCGCTATCGGATTCTGAGTGGCGTGGTACTGGGATTGATTTTTGATCGAGCTTGCCAGACTTGAGGGTGATTTGCTGTTTGCCAACTAAAACCACTCTGCCACCGTTTTGAAGGTGGGCTTTCACTACTTCGGAATCAGAGTTTTCACTAAAGAAAATCACCTCACCATCGCAGAGCTCGGCCATCTGAACACACATAGGATCATCAGCATTGAGTACGCCAACACCGGTAGGAAGAACAACATCAATTTGGGTGCGAACAACGCTAAAGACTTGGTCTTCATCGTAAATTGCATATTCAGGAAAGTTTGCTTTTGGGTTCACGTTTAACACTACACCGACTTGGCAGCGGTCATAGGCTAAGCCTTCAATCAACATCGAGAGGTGATTGTTTTCAATCACGACGGCTTCCACTGCACGATTGAGTAAGGTGCGACGTGCATTTTCCCAATTCGATGCGTTGGTATTGGGAATCGCGCGATTGCCAAAAAACAAACCCTTGCTGCAGGATAGGCCAACGTACACATTAGTAAGTCGCAGAAAGTGAGCAATCATTTCCGCTACGGGAGTTTTGCCGCTCTCGCCACAAATACCTACTACAGGAATACGAAAATCTGCTCCTGGGGGAAAGAGGTGGTCAGCAATAGCTTTGCCAATAGGCGGGGGTTTGCCACTAGCCGGCTTCAAATGCATTAATAGACCTGGGCCAGCATTCACTTCCACAATGGCGGCGTTTTGCTCGTCAAGTGGGCGGCTAATATCTTGGGCTACCAAATCTACGCCAGCAATCTCTAGTCCAACAACACGGGCTGCTAAAGCAACCTGGAAGGCAACATCAGGGTGAACTAAATCAGTAACATCAAATGCGACGTTGCCATTGCTTTGGATAAGTACTTTATGGTCCTGTGCTGGAACGCTGTCGCCAGTGAGCTGTTGCCTAGCCAATTCGAGTTCAACAGCAGAGTCAATGCGAACAGGGTTCAGCGGGTGCTCTTCTGCAGTGCCGCGGCGTGGATCAGAATTGATCTGAATCTGAATGAGCTCTTGAACGGTGTGTTTGCCATCACCCTTCACCCAGACGGTTTCGCCTTTGGCAGCGGCAACTACTTTATTGCCGACTACTAAGAGGCGATGTTCGTCACCAACAATGTGTCGCTCAACTAAAACCTCGCTACCTTCATCAATGGCGACTGCGTAAGCAGCTTCAATTTCTTGTTGGGTATACAGATTAATAAATACGCCACGACCATGATTGCCATCAATGGGTTTGACAACTACCGGTAAGCCAATATCTTGTGCTGCTTCCCAAGCATCATCTGGGCTGGTAACCGTACGCCCCTCTGGGGTGGGGACGCCAGCGCTACGCAGTAAGCTTTTAGTGAGATCTTTATCACGAGAAATCGTTTCAGCAATCGCACTAGTTTGATCAGTTTCAGCAGTCTAGATTCGGCGCTGCTTAGCGCCATACCCGAGTTGCACTAGGTTGCCTTCCGACAATCGAATAGAGGGGATGCCGCGTTCTTCCGCAGCATTGACAATGCATGCCGTGCTTGGTCCAAGCAGGAGATCGTCGCCTAGTTCGCGTAGGTTCTCGATAATCGTTTGAACTTGCGCAACACAATCTTGATTATCTTGCGCGAGAGCTAAGTAAAGATCGCGGGCATACTTTAATGCTGTAAGGGTTACTTCTTCATTGATGGCGCTCACCATGACTTTGTATACGCCGCGGCGATCACCGTCTCGGGCTTTGCCAAAACCGCCTGGAATGCCTGCTAAATTTTGCAACTCAAGCGTGAGGTGCTCCATGATGTGAGCGGGCCAAGTACCTTCTTCCATATGCTTTAAAAAGCCGCCAGTTTCACCATAGCTACAGCGATGCTCAACCAAGCTAGGAAGGGCTTTTACTAATCGACTATAAAAACCAGGAATGAGGTTAGAGGGATAGTCTTCGAGCTCGCCAATATCAATCCATACCTCTAGGACCGGGTGGTAAGTCCACATATTGGGGCCACGGAGATGCCTAACACTCAGGATCTCAATGGATTTATCTAGTAATTGGGGCATTTAGGGTGTCGCGAGGCTGGAGCCAAGATCGAGGCGAGTCAGGCAGTCTCTCTGTTTTTAGTTTTATTCAAATTTCACAAAAATAGCAAAAATACACAAAAAAGCTTACTTTGTTGATCTAACGGCTTTCTGGACTCAAAAGTTGACAGGAGCGATAAATCTAAAAAATCTAGCTCCACTATACTTTTAGACTGAATGAAGTCAGAAATCCTACCTTTTGCCCCCTCGCTGCCAAGCCATTGGAGAGTCATTCTAGGGGGTTCGCAATCCCCAGTTCAAAGCCTAGACGCCATACTGGCTTGGGTTGAGCTAGATCTTGACGCTAAATTGCGCTTTGAAAAGAGCCTTCTTTTGCTGACTGAACAGGGTTTGGTTTGGACTGATGGCAAGCACTTTGAGTCGTGGCCCATTGTCCCTGGAGCTTATTTAGTCCACGGGGATCATGCTGGAGTGGGACATCTTAAGTTTGAGACGGATTCGGCTCTGCAAAGGGTTTGGTATTTCACGCTGGCAGTAAATCCTCAGGTACTCCGTTTGCAATCGAGCTTTAGAAAGCTTACTGATGATGGGGAACATGTCGAACCTGAGGCTAGCGAATACGACAAGCAAGTCTGCCCAGTTTGTTTAAGCCCCAAACCTGCCAATTCAGATGCATGCCCTACTTGTGATCCAGAAGATGACAAGCCGCCTTCCACTTGGACTTTATTTAAGTAAGTTGTGGCGTTTTGCTAAACCATATCAAAACCAACTGCTACTCGGTTTTGTTTTAACTTTGCTTTCTACAGGCGCCACTCTAATACCGCCGTATTTAACAATGCCGCTCATGGACCATGTCCTGATTCCATATGAGCGTGGTAATCCGATTGATTTTTATTTGGCAAGTAAATATCTCTTAGCCTTGTTTGGTGCAGCCATTGTTGCTTGGGGGCTGGGTTGGTGGAAAACCTATTTATTGGCTTTGGTGAGCGAGCGTATTGGTGCTGACTTACGCAATACTACCTTTGAGCACTTGCTTAAGTTGTCGCTAGAGTACTTTGGTGGTAAACGTACGGGTGACCTTATTGCTCGTATTGGCGCAGAGACTGATCGTATCTGTGTCTTCCTGTCGTTATATGCATGGGACTTTGCAACAGATGTGTTGATGATCACCATGACTGCAGCAATTCTGGTGTCGATCGACCCATTACTAGCCCTGGTGACTTTGGCGCCATTGCCATTCATTGTTTGGATGATTCATGTAGTGCGCGATAAATTACGTTTTGGTTTTGAGAAGATTGATCGCATTTGGTCTGAAGTTACCAATATCTTGGCAGATACTATTCCTGGTATTCGTGTGGTGAAAGCCTTTGCTCAAGAGGATCGTGAGTTAAAGCGTTTTGTTGACTCGAATAAACATAACTTGCAAATCAATGATCGCGTGAATCGTGTTTGGGGTTTATTTTCTCCGACAGTTACTTTGTTAACGGAGACTGGTCTATTGGTGGTGTGGGGCTTTGGTATTTGGCAAGTAGCACATCAAAAAGTAACTGTTGGTGTTCTTATCGCATTCTTAGCGTATATCGGCCGTTTTTACGTACGCCTCGATTCGATGAGTCGTATTGTTTCGCATACACAAAAAGCCGCAGCAGGTGCTAAGCGTATTTTTGATATTTTGGATCACGTCTCTAGTGTTCCTGAGCCGATTAATCCGGCTCCTTTGGGTGGAGGTGCGGGGCTGAATTTCCATGCGTGGTGTAGGCTTCCGCTATGGTAATCGTGCGGTCTCCAAAGGGATCGATCTTGAAATTGCTCCTGGCGAGATGATTGGCTTAGTGGGGCATAGCGGCTCTGGTAAGAGTACCTTGGTCAATTTGATCTGCCGTTTTTATGATGTGAGCTCAGGTTCCATTGCATTAGATGGGCGCGATATCCGTAGCATTGGAATTGCTGACTATCGCAAGCGCATTGGTTTGGTCTTGCAAGAACCTTTTTTATTCTTTGGCACGATCGCAGAAAATATTGCCTACGGCAAGCCTGACGCCACTCGTGAAGAAATTATTGAGGCAGCACGCGCTGCCCACGCCCATGAATTCATTTTGCGCTTGCCCTTAGCTTACGACTCTTTAGTGGGCGAGCGGGGTCAATCACTCTCTGGTGGCGAGCGTCAACGTATCTCGATCGCTCGCGCTTTATTAATTAATCCAAGCATTTTGATCTTGGATGAGGCAACCTCTTCGGTCGATACCACGACTGAAAAAGAGATTCAAAGAGCGCTTGATAATTTGGTGAAAGGACGCACCACGATTGCGATTGCACACCGTCTTTCCACTCTTAGAAAAGCAGATCGTCTAGTGGTGCTGGATAAAGGTGAGATTGTAGAAATTGGATCGCACGACCAATTGATGGAGGCCCAGGGCGCCTATTACATGCTCTATCAGGCTCAACTGCGTCATGCTGCTGAGTTGGTAAAGGGCGGTGCTATTGGTGAGAGTCTTGAAGAGCAAGAACAAGAAAAGCTGCAAGAAGTAGCTCAGCATATCGGGGGTGGTGTATGACAAATCATTATGTCATTCAAGAGCTCTCACGAGATTCTTTTGGCCGCTTGGTGTTTGTTGATGCACTAGGAAATTCTCATATCGGAGTCTATCCGGTTAGAGCGTTTCCAATCACGGCACATGATGCCGGTCTTGCCATCATGGATCAATCAGGTAAAGAATTGCATTGGTATCCAAGTGTTGCCGCCATTCCAAAATCAGAGCTTGCATTAATCGAGGAAGAGTTAGCGTCACGTGAATTTATGCCGGTCATTGAGAGAATTCTGGCAGTTTCTACTTTTGCAACGCCTAGTATTTGGGATATCGAAACGGATCGTGGTCCAACTCGTATTCGCTTAAAAGGCGAAGAGGATATTCGCCGAATTGCGGGAAATACGCTCTTAATCTCAGACTCTAATGGCTTGCAATTTTTGATTCATGACTCTACGAAGTTAGATAAAGTTAGCAAAAAGCTTTTAGACCGTTTCCGCTAGAATTGATTATTCTGTGCCGCTTTAGCTCAGTTGGTAGAGCAGTTCATTCGTAATGAAAAGGTCGCCAGTTCGATTCCGGCAAGCGGCACCAAATCTACCCATATCCAGGGCTTATCACTGCAAATCCATGCTTATTTCTCATAATATGAAAATACTTATTACATTGTCATTGTAATAAGTATTAGGGTTATAATCTAGGTACTAACCCTTAAGGAGATTCAAATGACTGTTTTATTGAATATGATTAACCAGCTTTTTTCTGAAAGCGCTACTAGCCAAGAGCAGTCTGCTCGTCACTATGATTTTGACGGCGCCTATCGCGGCATGTAATTTTTTTATTGTTTACTCCAAATTCCAATCGTACCTTCGCAATTGAGGAATACGTGATAAAACAAACTTAAGACCCACCATTAATTAGGGGCTTTTAGCGAGGGTAATCACTAGTGGGGTTTTAAAGAATTCTTGATTACTGTCAAGTCTTCCCAGGTATAAATGTTTAAAAATCACTTATCCCAATTCTTTGGGTTGAATGAGTATTTATAAAAAGTAAAAATAGGAGATATCAAATGAGCGGCGAGAAAACTACAGGGCCTATAGGGGGTCGTTGGTTTCAGCTACTGATCGGCATCATCTGTATGTCGATGATTGCAAACTTGCAATATGGTTGGACATTATTCGTCAACCCGTCAACCCAATTGATGCTAAGTTTGGCTGGGGTCGCGCAGCGATTCAGGTTGCATTTACCATTTTCGTATTAACCGAGACTTGGTTGGTTCCAATCGAGGGCTATCTCGTTGGTAAATTTGGCCCACGCCCGGTAGTGTTTGGCGGCGGTATCTTTGTGTAGCTTAGGTTGGATGATGAATGCTCATGCGGATACATTAGCCATGCTCTACATAGCGGCCGCAGTGAGTGGTGTCGGTGCCGGTGCTGTCTATGGTACTTGCGTAGGTAATGCGTTGAAATGGTTCCCTGATCGTCGTGGTTTAGCAGCTGGCATGACTGCGGCAGGCTTTGGTGCTGGTTCTGCTTTAACCGTAATTCCAATTGCAAAAATGATTGCTGAGCAAGGTTATCAAGAAACCTTCTGGTTCTTTGGTATAGGTCAAGGCGCAATTGTCGTGGTCTTGAGTTTGTTCCTTTCAAAACCAATTAAGAGTGCAATAACAACAGTTAAAGCAGCTGTTGCCCAAACCCGCAAAGACTTCCGCCCGATGGAAATGGTTAAGCAACCTGTGTTCTGGATCATGTATGTGATGTTCGTCATGGTGGCGGCTGGAGGCTTGATGGCTACAGCTCAATTAGCTCCAATTGCAAAGGACTTCCAAGTCGCTGGCGTAACAGTAAGTTTGATGGGCTTGGCTTTGCCTGCATTGACTTTTGTTTTGACAATTGATCGCGTACTCAATGGTTTGACCCGCCCATTCTTTGGTTGGGTATCGGACAAAATTGGTCGCGAACAAACCATGACTCTGTGCTTCACATTTGAGTGTCTCGGTATTCTTGGTTTGTACTATCTTGGCCGTGATCCAGTAATGTTTGTGTTGTTGACCGGCTTAGTGTTCTTTGCATGGGGTGAGATTTACAGCTTGTTCCCATCAACTAACGCTGATACATTCGGATCAACCTATGCTGCTGGTAACGCAGGTCTACTCTATACGGCGAAAGGTACTGCATCATTATTAGTACCTTTGTCTAGCGTATTGGTGACGATGACCGGTGGTTGGGAAGCAGTATTCTGGGTTGCTAGTTTCTTGAACGGAACTGCAGCAATCTTAGCTTGGTTTGTATTGCGCCCAATGCGTCGTAAGCTCATCGAGCGTTCTGCCAATATGTAATTTGGTTCATATACCCAAAAAGGGGATCTTCGGATCCCTTTTTTATTGCCCAAAAATCAGCTTTAACTACTGAAACCAATTGAATCTTCAGCAAAGGCAGGGGAATCCTATAAAATGCCAGAGCTATGAAATTCCCCAAAAACCACCTCATTCATTGGATTGCTGCCTTAGCAATTGTGATGAGTGCGCTCGCACCAGCTGTTTCTCAGGCGGTGTCGCTGGTAAAGGGTGGTCATGGCTTTGCCATGGAGATTTGCTCCGTTGATGGCAGCAAAATGCAAATCAATATTGATGACGAGCAAACCGATGTGGCTGGACAAAGCCAGCCCTGTCCCTATTGCATTACCCATAGCGATATCGGGCCAGCATTTAACGCCAATCTCACATTTGAAGCGCCACAAACATTGGCCTTACTTCCTCAGCTTTTTTATCAATCACCCAAGCCCCTCGCTGCTTGGGTAACACCTCCTTCAGCAGCCCCTCCAGCACAAGCCTAAATACTATTTATGACATAGCAACGCTATGCAGTTGACAGCCTCGTTGTCGAATTTTGTTGGAGTAATCGATGTTTAGTTTTAAACCTCTATCGCACAAACTCAAGTGCGCCTTAATGGGTTTTAGTCTTGGTCTTACGGCAATTATTTTGTATGTTGCATTTCTATTGGTGCAGCAAATGACCACTTCAGAACAAATGGTCTTAATCCAAATTGACTTAAAAACCTCAGCACAGGGAGTTAAATAATGTTGATTCCATTTGATAAGAAGTTGATTTTTTTAATTGGTTTAGCGGCGCTTTCTGATTCTTCTCTAGCTCAGAGTGCGACATCTGCTGACAGTGCTCAACGCATCCGCGATGTGGTTGTCAGCGCAAGCCGTTCGGGAACGGAATTAAAAGAGATGGCCCAAAACACTTCGATTCTGACTAATGAGGACATTGAAAATTCACCGTCGATGACGATTGATCAAGTTTTAAAAAATCAATCGAGCGTATTCTTAAATGATCAACCCTATTACGAAAAAGATCCAACTGGACAAAGTTTGAATGTGCGTGGTTTGGGTAATGCGCGTACTTTGGCGTTAATTGACGGCTTGCCGGCAAATGATGCTATGTATGGAACTGTGCAGTGGAATTTAGTTCCACTTTCAGCTATCCAAGATGTTGAGCTTATTCGAGGTGATGTATCAAACCTCTATGGAAACTACGGTATGGGTGGCTTAATAAATATCATTACTAAGCCGATTGGTGATAACAAAGGAGAGGTATCTGCAAGTTATGGCTCCTACAATACGGGTACGGTTGCTGCCTCAAAAGAACTGGCTGTGAATGATGTATTGAAACTACGTATTTCTGCCGATTACTTTAATACTGATGGCTATATCAATCAGCCAACAATTTCACCCGCATCAAAATATCCTGCTAAAAATAGTTATGGTCAGTCTGCTCCGCTTTTACCAGGCATGGGGCCAGAGAGTGCTAATAGCGCGAATTATCGCTTGCAAGGCGCGTTGAGATTGAGTTCAGATACCGATGCCTTTTTTAATATCGGATCGCACAATATGCAGAACCTTCCGACAGGCGGATATAACTTTGCCACCAAAACAACTCAAGAGACAACGTTTTCGGCTGGGGCGACGACGCGCTTGAGTGCAGTGCAAAAAGTGCAAGTCAATGCGTTTTATGAAAATACGACCCTGTGGCAGCAGAATGTTAGTAATAGCCCAACTGGTAATGCAAGTGCAGCTTATATTAGTGCTAACTATAATGATCCATATACGACGATTGGTGCTTCAGCTCAATATACCCATGACTTAAAAGACCAGGCATTGCAGCAAGTGGTTCTGAGTGTAGATGGTCGACAGGTAGCGGCCCAGAACTTGACCAACTCATTTAGTTCGGCTGCTGGATATAAAAATGGGCAAGTAACATCTTCGGATTATGCAAAAGGCCAGCAAGAGTTTTATGGTGTTATGGCGCAGATGAAGGCTAAAACAGATGTAATTCCCTTGCAGGCTACCTTGTCTCTGAGGGGAGATCAGTGGCAAAGCCAAACTCCCACCTATTGGATAGCAGGTGCAAATGGCATACCAAGCTATACCAGCGTACCCAATCAAACTGTGTATAAATTCAGCCCTAATTTAGGTTTACTATTGCAAGCAACTAAGGAGTTGGATTTTAGGGCGGCAGCTTATCAGGGATTTCATGCGCCAGGCCTTAACAATACGCTTCGCACTTATGGAAATTCAACCAGTGTGAGTCTCGCAAATCCATTGCTCACTCCAGAAAACATGACGGGATATGAGTTGGGCTCAGATTACCGCTGGAATGCTGGCTTTATTCAGGTAACTGGTTTTAGTGCACAAGTTAAAAACGCTGTTTATGCGCCCAACGTCTCTCAGGCGCAGGCATATGCAGCTGGTTGTCCCGCAAGCGTTTGCACTGGGGGAAGTCAAACTTATACCTTGTATGGAAATAATCAGAACCTACAAAGCCAGGGACTAGAGGTGCAGGCCCATCATGATTTGAGTGCCAACTGGGCGGTAGATGGTACCTATACTCATACCAATACAGTGCTCACTTGGATTGGACAAGGTGTTAGTGCCACCCTAAATCCAATTGGCTCTCAAGTTGGGGGAGTGCCGCAAAATATGGGTTACGCAGGAATAACTTACATGCCAATTCCCAAAACAAGTCTGACCGCCAATGTCCGTTATATTGGTAACTCTTGGCTAGATGGTGCTCATACTCTGCCGGTACCGTCTTATGCGGTTGTAGGGCTTAAGGCAAACTACCAGATGACTTCGCAAACTACCTTGTTTGCAAGTGCTGTCAATTTGCTAAATCGTACTTACATTACTTATGGGACCGGCACTAGCCAAAGGAGTTATATAGCTGGACAACCCCAGTCCATTACCGTTGGCGCGCGTATTGTTTTTTAATGTTACATAAATTCCAATGCCTCTTATTTAAGCTAATCTTAGCGAGCTCTTTTGGCTTGATGGTGCCCAAGCCAAGTTTTGCACAGATGGATCACTTATCCCACATGATGGCGACTACTAAGTCAGTTACTTGTGTGGGTAATGGATTAGATTGCGCCAATGCAGCAACGCCATTCTTTTCTGGCGATGGCAAGCTATGGCTTGCTTGGACTGCTGGTGGTGCCGTAGCGCTCGCCCAATCTCTGGATTCGGGAAAAACTTTTAGCCAACCAAAGATATTGGCTGAGCATGGTAAGTCTTTGGATGTGGGTGCTGATGCAAGGCCGCAGATTCAAGCGGATCAAGTTGGCAATGTTTTTTTGGCATATTCATTTTTCAAGGATACGAGCTGGAATGCACAAATCAATACTTTGCATTCAAGTGATGGCGGCAAAACATTTAGTACTCCAAAATCGCTGGTAAATGATGGTGCGAGCCAACGATTTCCCTATGCGGTAATGCGTCCCGATGGATCTATTTTTATTGCGTGGATTGATAAGAGCTTGGTAGCTCAAGCAAAGGCGGCAGGCAATCAACGTCTTGGCGGATCGATTGCGTATTCCTTTTCGAGGGATGGCGGCAATACCTTTGCGCCTGAGAAAATTGCCAATGAAAGCAGTTGTGAGTGCTGTCGTATTGGCGTGAGCTCTGATCCGCAGGGAGGAATAGCAATTGTATATAGAGCCATTTTCCCTGGTGGCATTCGGGATCATGCCACTCAAATCATCTTTCCTGAAAATGCCTCCAAGGTAGAGCGTGTTTCACAAGATGAGTGGAAGACTGATGCTTGCCCGCATCATGGGCCAACGATAGCAGTCTCAAGCTCTCGAAAAATGCATGTAGCTTGGTTTACTCAAGGTGCTGCTCGCTCTGGAGTTTTTTATGTCAACTCTAGCAATCAAGGAAAAACGTATTCCAAGCCCAGTAGGATTGGCTCACCTGATGCGAATGTCTCACGGCCTTACTTATTGGCATTTGGTCGGTCAGTCTGGTTGGTCTGGAAGGAATTTGACGGACAGAAAACCTCGGTATTTTTAAAGCAATCTACAGATGATGGTGTGACTTGGTCTAAGCCAAGTCTGTTGTCGAGCACAACTGGGTATAGCGATCATCCACTACTGATTAATGATGGGACCAAAATTTATCTTTCATGGCTAACTCGTGAAGATGGATACCAACTGATTCCATTAAACTCCACGCCATGAAATTTATTGCAATTTTTCTGGCCTGTATATTTGCTTTGTTCTCGAATGCCTATGCGCAGACCAATGGATTAAAGCCTTATCAGAAAGGTGATTGGAAAGCCATTACCAAGCCTTATGCTGGCCATCCCTTGGTGATTCACTTTTGGGGTGTTACCTGTTCACCCTGCGCTAGAGAGATGCCGCTATGGGGTAAGTTCATCGCTCAGCATAAAAATGCCGAAATCATTTTTGTCCAGGTGGATGATGTGTCGGTAGAGAGTGCTGCCAAGATGCTTTCGAATGCGCAATTAAAAGATGCCAATTCTTATATGATATGATATGCTGACATCTCCATTTGAGGATGCTATGCGCTATGAAATTGATCCCAAATGGCGAGGAGAAACCCCAATGACAATATTGATTGATAAAATCGGTAAAGTGATTCGTAAAGTTGGTAGCATCGACTTTAATCAATTAAATCAATGGTATTTAAGAGGCATCTAGACTTGTACGTAGTAAATATATGGAGAAGAAGAAGTTATTATCAGCAGCCTTATCGATTGGATTTGCTTGTTTTGCGATGAGTGGAGTTGCTTTTGCCCAAAGCGCATCATTAGGTTCAATCAAAATTGAAAACGCTTACACGCGTGCTACAGCACCTGGCCAAGAAGTGGCTGGCGGCTTTATGAAGATTGAGAATAAGGGCGTCGCTGATCAGCTAGTGTCTGCAAGCTCTCCTGCTGCGGGGGAGGTCCAACTGCATGAGATGGCTATAGAAGGTAATGTCATGAAAATGCGCGAAGTGAAAAGCATTGCTGTGCCGGCCCATGGCATGGTTGAGTTAAAGCATGGCGGTTATCACCTCATGTTCCTTAATCTCAAAGGTCCATTTAATGCGGGCCAATCCGTTCCTGTAAAACTCAAGTTTGCAAAAGCAGGCGAGGTTGAGGTGAAATTTCCAGTTGATGCGGTTTCTGTAAAGCACGATAAGCACTAATCCATAGAAAGACAAAATTATCCAGGCCAAATAAAAAGCCCCTAGGTCAAACTAGGGGCTTTTGTTTTTCGGCAAGAGAAAATTAGAGTTTCAAATTCAAATCTGTTACTGCACCCTTGCTAGCACTACTTGCCAAGCTCGCATATTTTGCAAGTAAGCCACGCGTATAACGAGGCTTAGGTTGCTTCCATGCAGCGCGGCGTTTAGCAATTTCTTCTTCGCTCACATTTAGCTGAATTAAGAGCTTGTGCGCATCGATCGTAATTGAGTCACCTTCATTGATCAGGGCGATAGTGCCGCCTACATAAGCTTCTGGTGCAACGTGACCAACCACCATACCCCAAGTGCCGCCAGAAAAGCGTCCATCAGTAATTAGGCCAACAGACTCACCCAATCCTTGACCCACTAAAGCGGAAGTGGGGGAGAGCATCTCGCGCATTCCTGGGCCCCCTTTAGGCCCTTCATAACGAATGACTACGATGTCACCATCTTTGATTTTTTGAGCCATGATGGCGGCCATTGCATCATCCTCTGAATCAAACACTCGCGCCGGACCAGTGATGGATGGATTTTTCAAGCCAGTAATTTTGGCAACACAACCTTCTGGAGAGATATTACCCTTCAAGATAGCCAAGTGACCTTGTTTGTAGAGTGGATTATCCAAGGTCCGAATCACTTTTTGGTCAGCGCGCGGTACAGAAGGAACGTCCTTTAAAACTTCGGCAATAGTTTTGCCGGTAATGGTCATACAGTCGCCGTGTAGTAAACCGCCATCTAACAAAATCTTCATAACCTGTGGAATGCCGCCGGCCTGATGTAAATCAGTTGCCAGGTAGGTTCCAGATGGTTTCATATCGACGATTACAGGGACGCGCTTACGAATGCGTTCGAAGTCATCGATCGTCCAGTCGATTTCTGCAGCGCTAGTAATTGCCAAGAAATGTAAGACTGCATTGGTTGATCCCCCAACAGCCATGATGACGCTAACAGCATTCTCAATTGATTTTTTGGTAATGATGTCGCGTGGACGCAGGTTATTCTTGACTGCTTCAACCAATACGCGGGCAGACTCAGCCGCGCTAGCTACCTTCTCGGCATCTTCATTAGCCATCGTAGAAGAGTAGGGCAGGCTCATGCCTAAGGCTTCAAAAGAAGAGCTCATAGTGTTGGCGGTATACATGCCACCGCAAGAGCCACTACCGGGACAGGCATGCTGCTCAACACCTTTGAGATCTTCCTCGCTCATTCTGCCGGAGGTAAATTCACCTACCGCTTCAAAAGCCGAAACGATATTGAGATCTTTGCCTTTGTAGTGACCCGGTTTAATCGTGCCACCGTAAACATAAATAGCCGGAACATTGGTACGGGCAATCGCCATCATGCCGCCTGGCATATTTTTATCGCAGCCACCAATCACAACCACGCCGTCTTGCCATAATCCATTGACGCAAGTTTCAATACTGTCGGCAATCACCTCGCGCGAGACGAGGGAGTATTTCATGCCCTCGGTACCCATGCCGATACCGTCGGAAACGGTTGGTGTACTAAACATTTGCGCTTTAGCGCCAGCCTCTTCTAAGGCAATGACTACGGCATCAGTGAGTTTTTGTAGGCCGCTGTTGCAAGGGGTAATAGTGGAGTGACCATTAGCAACGCCAACCATTGGCTTTGAGAAATCTTTCTCTTGATAACCCATGGCGTAATACATCGAGCGATTTGGGGCGCGTGCAACACCCTCAGTAACCATACGAGAGCGTTCATTAAGACGTTTCATGCTCATTTGTCTCCAAAAAATGTGTTTCAAAAGCACTATTGTGCCGTGAGATGGAAATATCGGCCCCCAACTGGCCTTAGAAGAATCTCGCATGCCATGTTGCACCGCAATATATTTGGCGGAAAATTTCCTGGAATCCTCCGACTAATAACAGCCCATTCATCACTTAACTCCACTGTGCTTCTGAGCAAATGTTGTCCTGAGCTCATGAAGTTGTTGTCCTGAGCTCATGAAGTATTAATTAGTTCACCCCTGTTTTGTTCTGTACCTCTGTGAGTGGGTCCGCCCAAGTGGAATAAAAGATATTTTTGACAATAGATTGCTTACTCTTGTAGCAATTTATGTTTATGATCATGGAAAATACCTACAAATGAGACAAACATCGAGCTATGAATAAGCCAGTCAAACTTCCAGAAATTCGCAAAGAAGCATTTACTAAGGCCAGGGAAGATCTAGGACTGAGCACTAAAGATATATCGGGAATGGCTTGTTTATCAGTGCGTCAAATTGAGCAAATTGAAAACGGCGAATTAAGCTCTTTTTACGGTCCAAAGGTGAAGCTAACTGCTGCAAAAAAAGTAGCAAAGTTATTAAAGCTAAGCGAATCAGAGGCTTTTGATTTGGGTGGAGCAGAAGCTGTCAAAAAAGAAGACGTGAAGAGTGCGGCAGAAGAGGTCCAGGAGTCAACACTCTCTGCAGTCAATATTGCAATGCCAGCAGCAAGCCCAGCAATTGAAATGCCCGCGATGAAGGTGGATAAGTCCCAGGGGGATGCTAAGCCTCACCGGAAAATCTTTTTGCTCGTGAGCATTGCTGCAGCAGTGGCGTTTTCAGTTGTGAATTTACAACCATTGTTTTTTCCAGAGACTCCAAAGGTGGAGCCTGCGCTCGCACAAGATGCTGCTCCAACTGCCCCCGAGGCGCAAACGCCTGAATCCAAGCCCGCATCTGCTCCTGCCCCAGAGGCACCTAATCCACCGACTGCAAGCGTTCCTGCGGCTATGCCTGCAGTTGCGCAAACTAGCTCCGAGTGTCCGCCTGCAGATTTGGCAGCGGTTGCTTATAAACCAGAGTCGGCTAAGAAAGCAGGCGATATGGTGTATTTGCAATCCAAAATTGCCCAAACGGTTTGTGTAGTAGATGCAGGCGGCAAAATTCAGAGTAAAGCAATGGAACCAGGAATTGGGGCAAGCTTTTATGGCAAACCCCCTTTGAAGGTGATGACCTCCGGATTAAATCAAGTTGATATGTATTACCAAGGATCTAGAGTACGACTTGGTAATACTGTAGCAAAGACCGTGGTGTTGGAGCCCGCTGAAATTGTTCAGTCGACAGCTCCAGCCGATTCGCAATAAGCTTAATTGAGAGATAGGCGAAGCTGGCGATTAAACCGCCGCTTCGTTAGTTTCACCGGTACGAATACGAATGACTTGCTCCACAGGCGTGACGAAAATTTTTCCGTCACCAATCTTGCCGGTGCGAGCGGCTTTAGTAATCGCTTCAATCGCTACTTCTACGCGATCGCTTGCAAGCACTGCTTCAACCTTTACTTTTGGCAAAAAGTCCACAACATATTCGGCACCACGATAAAGTTCAGTATGGCCTTTTTGGCGACCAAAGCCTTTTACTTCAGTCACAGTTAAGCCGGTAACTCCGACCTCAGCTAAGGCTTCGCGAACTTCGTCAAGTTTGAACGGTTTGATAATTGATGTGATGAGTTTCATGTGTTCCCCCTAATGATGTAATCATACCTAGAACTGAGGAGAGCTGCCAAATTCCACCCCGAGATTGTCTAGGCTCTAAATTTCGATGTGATTGGGTAGCGCCAGTCACGGCCAAAAGCGCGAGTAGTCACGCGAACTCCTGGAGGTGCTTGGCGGCGCTTATACTCATTGAGCTTGATTAAGCGAGTAACTTTTTCCACACTTTCAGCATCAAAACCAGCCGCAATGATTTGGGCGATCGATTGGTTTTGCTCCATACAGCGCTCAACGATGCCATCAAGTACTTCATAGGAAGGAAGGCTATCTTGATCGGTTTGATCGGGGCGTAATTCTGCAGATGGGGCGCGTGTCAAAATGCGCTCTGGGATCACATGTGCAATGTTATTGCGATAGGCGCACAGTAGATACACCAAAGTCTTGCTGATGTCTTTGATTACAGCAAAGCCACCAGCCATATCTCCATAAAGAGTGCAGTAACCCACCGCCATCTCACTCTTATTGCCGGTAGTTAACACTAGGCGACCTGTTTTATTGGAGAGTGCCATCAGCAAGGTGCCGCGTACACGCGCCTGAATGTTTTCTTCTGTAGCGTCTACTTTTAAGCCTTGAAATTGTTCTGCAAGGGATTGCTCTAGCGCATCTACTGGCCCGCTAATCGGGATCTCATCGTATTGCACTCCAAGGTTTTTGACTAATTCACGGGCATCAATCCAGGAGATATCGGCGGTATAGCGTGAAGGCATCATGACAGCACGCACTTGATCGGCGCCTAGGGCGTCAACGGCAATTGCGAGCACTAAGGCTGAGTCAACGCCACCAGACAGACCAATAATGACCCCAGGAAAGCGATTTTTATTTACATAATCGCGAACGCCCAATACCAGAGCTTGATAGGCTTGCGCCTCTACGCTTTGAGTTGGGGTAATTTCACCTTGCTCTAGCTCGCCAGTCGAACTCACATTGACAAAGCCCAGAGTGCTTTCAAATTGAGGCAATGCCATGGCAACTTGTCCATGAGAATTCAGAGCGAAGGAACCACCATCAAAGACCAGTTCATCTTGGCCGCCAATAGCGTTGACGTATACCAGAGGCATTTTGGTTTGGTCAATATGGCCACGCAGTACTTCGATGCGCAAGGATTCTTTTTTGAGGTGATAGGGCGATGCGTTAGGCACTAGCAGGATCTGAGCGCCAGCAGCATGCGCTTGTTTAGCAGGTCCAGCATGCCAGGCGTCTTCACACAAAATCAAGCCATATGAAATGCCGTCGCATTCAAAAACACAGGCTTGATTGCCGGGCACAAAGTAGCGAACTTCATCAAATACTTCATGATTGGGCAATTTTTGTTTGGCATAACCAGCAATAACTTTGCCATTACGTAATACCGACGCATAATTTTGTAGACCAGCGGCAGTCAATTTAGGATGACCCACAATCACCGTTAGATCGGTGTATTGGGTAAGTTGCTCGGTTAATTGTTTGAGTTCTAGCTCGCAAGCCTCAATAAAAGCGGGGCGAAGCAGGAGATCTTCAGGCGGATAGCCAGTAAGCGAAAGCTCCGGAGTAACAACGACTGTGGAGCTCTGGGAATAAGCGTCTTGAGCGGCCTTGTGAATGAGCTGCGCATTGCCAGCCAAATCACCCAATAAAGGGTTAATTTGGGCTAAGGCAATTTTCTGTGCGCTCACTCCGATTCACAAAGCCTTTTCAATAAAATTAAGCGTGCTCTTTGTTGTAACGTTCGATGCCTTCTAGAATTTCTTTATGAGCATCTGCAACACCACCCCAACCTTTCACTTTTACCCACTTACCTTTTTCAAGATCTTTATAGTGCTCGAAAAAGTGTTGGATTTGGTTCAAGCGCAAAGGATTGATATCTTCTGGTTTTTGCCAGTGCGTATAAATTGGCAAAATTTTGTCTTCTGGCACAGCCAGTAATTTAGCGTCTTGACCAGCTTCATCTTCCATTTGCAAAATACCAATTGCACGACAGCTCACTACAACACCAGGGATGAGTGGGAATGGAGTAATCACAAGAACGTCAACAGGGTCGCCATCACCAGCAATCGTTTTATTGATGTAACCATAATTGCATGGATAGTGCATTGCAGTACCCATAAAACGGTCTACGAAAATTGCGCCACTCTCTTTATCCACTTCATACTTAATTGGATCCGCGTTCATTGGGATTTCAATAATGACGTTAAAGCTTTCAGGGATCTTTTTACCTGGCTTAACCTTGTCGAGACTCATAAATCATAAATACTCCGAAAAATGAATAGTGATTAGTAAATACCCTGATCTTAGCAAAGAGGCGCAGGGGTCATTCTGTTACATACTGGTACGGCTTAAAGACATAGTTTAAAGCTTTCCTAAACGAGGTCTACCTAAGCGCTAGATATACAAAACAAAAAGATCAACTTTAGGGAGTTCAAGCATGAGTAATGTCACTTTGGGCTTGTATTTTGCCTTGGCGTGCGGTGTCCTAGCCGTGGTTTACGGTTTTGTGATGCGCGGCTGGATTTTGAAGCAAAGTACAGGCAACGTCAAAATGCAAGAAATTGCAGAGGCGATTCAACAGGGCGCCGCAGCGTATCTATCGCGTCAATACAAAACAATCGCCATAATGGGTTTGGTGCTCACTATTTTGATGGCACTCTTTTTGGACTTTGCAACTGCTATTGGATTTGTGGTGGGCGTTGTTCTATCTGGAGCCTGTGGCTTTATTGGCATGAACGTCTCAGTAAGAGCCAATGTACGTACAGCAGAAGCAGCTACTTAGGGTATGAATGAGGCGCTCAATGTGGCATTCAAAGGCGGGGCTATTACTGGTATGTTGGTGGTAGGTCTGGGCTTGCTGGGTGTTGGGCTCTTCTTTATGTTCTTGGTGTCTATTGGGGCAGGTCAAGATCTGTCATCAGTTTTGCACCCCCTTATTGGTTTAGCTTTTGGGTCCTCTTTGATTTCTATCTTTGCTCGTTTAGGTGGTGGCATCTTTACTAAGGGCGCTGACGTTGGTGCTGACTTGGTAGGCAAGGTAGAAGCTGGTATTCCGGAGGATGATCCACGCAATCCTGCGGTGATTGCAGATAACGTAGGTGATAACGTCGGTGACTGTGCAGGCATGGCAGCTGATTTGTTTGAGACTTATGCCGTGACATTAATCGCCACAATGGTTTTAGGTTCGTTGATGGTTGCTGGCGCGCCAGTGGCTGCCATCATCTATCCATTAGTTCTCGGTGGCGTTTCAATCATCGCTTCAATTGTTGGTTGTTCATTTGTAAAAGCAACTCCTGGCATGAAGAATGTGATGCCTGCTTTGTATAAAGGTCTGATCATTGCAGGTAGCTTGTCTCTCATCGCCTTCTACTTTGTTACGAAGTTCATCATGCCTGATGATGCGTTGGGTATTCCCGGAAGTCAGTGGCGTTTATTTGGCTCAACCATTGTTGGTTTATTGCTCACTGCCGCTTTGGTTTGGATTACTGAGTACTACACCGGTACACAATTTAAGCCAGTGCAGCATATCGCTGAAGCGTCTACCAAGGGTCACGGTACAAACATCATTGCAGGCCTTGGGATTTCGATGAAGTCGACTGCCTATCCTGTGTTATTTGTTTGTGCTGCAATCTTTGCTGCCTATTGGCTAGCTGGTTTATATGGCATTGCGGTTGCTGCGACAGCCATGTTATCGATGGCCGGTATCGTAGTGGCACTGGATGCTTATGGCCCAATTACAGATAATGCTGGCGGTATTGCAGAGATGGCCGGTTTGCCACAAGCGGTGCGTGACATTACCGATCCATTAGATGCTGTGGGTAATACCACTAAGGCAGTCACTAAAGGTTATGCCATTGGTTCTGCGGGTTTAGCTTCTCTTGTACTCTTTGCTGATTACACCCATGCGTTAGAGGGTATCGGTCAGCAAGTATCCTTTGATCTATCTAACCACATGGTGATCATTGGCCTATTTATTGGCGGCATGATTCCTTATTTGTTTGGTGCGATGGCCATGGAAGCAGTTGGTCGTTGTGCTGGCGCTGTAGTGGAAGAAGTGCGCCGTCAGTTTCGCGATATCCCTGGAATCATGGAGGGCACCGCAAAACCTGAGTACGGCAAAGCAGTGGACATGCTCACATCAGCAGCGATTAAGGAAATGATTGTTCCTTCACTCCTCCCGGTTGTTGCTCCAATTCTTGTCGGTCTCTTCTTGGGTCCTGCTGCCTTAGGTGGTCTTTTAATGGGTACGATCGTGACTGGACTGTTTGTGGCTATCTCCATGTGTACTGGTGGTGGTGCTTGGGATAACGCGAAGAAATATATCGAAGAAGGAAACTTCGGTGGCAAAGGTTCTGAAGCGCACAAAGCTGCTGTGACTGGTGACACTGTAGGCGATCCCTACAAAGACACCGCAGGCCCTGCAGTCAATCCGTTAATTAAGATCATCAACATCGTGGCGCTACTCATCGTGCCGCTCTTGCCAGTGATCACCAGATAAGAAACGTTGTCCCATAAGAAAAGCCTAGCAATGCTAGGCTTTTTTCTTGTGAGGTCGAGATGGGTTGCAATGCGAGGCTTATCATTGAGGCACGAATGAAATTGAAATTATAAAAATTCAAGTTGATTTAAATGATCCATCAACATTTTCTGAGGGGTTTGTTGATAAGGCTAAATTAGATGCAACTACGGAAGACCAAATCACTCAGCAAGAAAAGCAAGATGATCTTGAGTGGAAGTGCTTAGTGTGAGCAATGCACCCTAACTATGGATGCTGAGAGGGGTATTTATTTGGGGCTTGCATAGGCATTTAATGCAATATACAATTGCCATGTACATTCGGAGATTGAAGACTATGGCTATTTCAACTGTTTTTACAAATAACAGGACCCAAGCTGTGAGATTGCCCGCTGAAATGCGGCTGCCAGAAAATGTGCGCAAGGTTAATGTCCGCGCAAAGGGTCGGGAACGAATAATTGCCCCTATTGAGAATATGTGGGATAACTACTTTTTGGGCGATGCTCGTGTGAGTGACGATTTTATGAATGAAAGAGGTTCTCAAGAGCAAAGTGATAGAGAGCCCCTTTAATGCTGAAGTACTTGCTCGATACCAACATTGTTATTTATGTAATGAAGAGAAAACCGCTTGAGGTGCTTAAGGTCTTCAATAAAAATGCAAACCGAATGGCTATATCAACAATTACGTTGGCGGAGTTGATGTATGGTGCAGAAAAGAGTCAACAGGTTGAAAGTAATCTCAATAACATTGAAGATTTTGTAAGTCACTTAGAAGTTTTACCGTATGACATATATGCAACTCAGCATTATGGTCAAATCAAAGCGTTCTTGGAAAGCACGGGTAAACCTATTGGAGTGAATGATATTCATATTGCGGCTCATGCTAGAAGTCACGGTTTAACCCTAGTAACTAATAATCTATCGGAATTTAAAAGAGTCCCCAATCTTGCCCTTGAGAATTGGGTTTAGAAAATATCCAATAAAAAAGCCTAGCAATGCTAGGCTTTTTTATTGGACACAGAAAACGAAAACGGTGATAGATAATTAAGAAAATTACTCTAAAGTTTCCAGGTAACGCTGCGCATCTAATGCGGCCATACAACCAGTGCCAGCACTGGTAATCGCTTGACGATAAACGTGATCCTGAACATCGCCAGCAGCAAACACGCCGGGGATGTTGGTTGCTGTAGCATTACCCTCTAATCCAGAGTGAGTTTTGAGGTACCCATTGTTCATGTCGAGCTGTCCCACAAAGAGATCGGTGTTTGGTTTGTGACCAATCGCAATGAAGGCACCAGTTACGGCAATCTCTTCAGTGCTGCCATCGTTTTTCTTGATGCGCACACCAGTAACACCTTTTTCATCCCCGAGTACTTCGTCCAACGTGGAATTCAATTTGAGTTCTACTTTGCCTTCAGCCACTTTAGCCATTAAGAGATCATTCAAAATCGGCTCGGCACGGAATTTATCGCGACGATGAATTACGGTAACCTTTTTGCAAATACCAGTGAGGTAGAGTGCTTCTTCAACTGCAGTGTTTCCACCGCCCACTACGCAGACATCTTGATTGCGATAGAAGAAGCCATCACAAGTTGCGCAACCAGAAACACCGCGACCCATGAATGCCTCTTCACTGGGAAGACCAATGTATTGTGCAGAAGCACCAGTACAAATAATCAAGGCATCGCAAGTATAGGTACCAGAGTCGCCCACTAAACGAATCGGCTTTTCTTTCAGGGCTGCCGTATGAATATGGTCAAAAATGATTTCAGTATTAAAGCGCTCAGCGTGCTTTAGAAAGCGATCCATGAGTTCAGGGCCCTGAACCCCGTCGGCATCTGCAGGCCAGTTTTCGACGTCGGTGGTGGTCATCAATTGACCCCCTTGAGCTAGGCCAGTAATGAGGGTAGGCTTTAAATTGGCGCGGGCGGCATACACTGCAGCGGTATAGCCAGCAGGGCCAGATCCGAGGATGAGGACTTTGGAGTGTTTTGGGGTATTCGTAGTCATACCCAAATTATAGATTTGCTTGTTTACAATCGGTAGAGCATGGCTAGAACCGCATATCCGAAGTCCAAGACTCCAGCAAGTCCCCAGCCTCCTGAAATGGGCGGTCAGGGTCGGATGCCCCGCCTTCTTCTGGAAGCGCGTTGGTTCATCTCTTTAGGCCTATGCTTAGGCTTATTAGCCATCTTGGTGACTTATTCCAAGGCTGACCCAGCCTGGTCCCATGCCAGTTTTAAGGCACCCAAGAACCTAGGAGGCCGTTTTGGGGCTTATTTGGCCGATTTAATGCTGTACGTCTTTGGGATTTCCGCATTTTGGTGGGTGATCTTGTTTGGCCGTCGGGTCTTACAGGGCTGGCGCGAGCTCTGGAGCGTTCCATTGCCTCCTGATCCGGAAGCCAAACCAGAATCCTTATTGACGCGCTGGTTGGGCTTTGGACTGACCATAATCTGCAGTATGGGCCTTGAGTCTATACGGATGCACTCGCTCTCCTGGGAGCTTCCAAGACCCCCTGGTGGCATTTTGGGTGAGCTCATTGGTGATCCCCTCCAAATGTCGCTTGGTTTTACTGGTGCGACTCTTGTGCTGCTGTTTGGCTTGTTTGCAGGCCTATCCTTGTTCTTGCATTTTTCTTGGCTAGATGTCGCTGAAAAAGTAGGGCGTTTCTTGGAGGTAAGTTGTCACCGTATTCGCGAACGTCGTGATAGTGAAGAGGATCGCAAGTTAGGCGAAGCGGCAGCTGAAGAGCGTGAAGAGTTTGTAGAGGAGATTCGAGGGCGCGTGGAAGTGGCTGCTCCCGTTCAGATTGTTCGTGCACCAGTAGAGATTCCTAAGAGTGTGCGAGTTGAACGTGAGAAGCAGCAACCTTTGTTCGTGGATATTCCGGATTCTGAGTTGCCACCTTTAGCATTGCTCGATCCTGTGCCTGAAGCAAAAGAAACTATCTCTGCAGATGTCTTGGAATTTACTTCACGCCTTATTGAGCGTAAGTTAGCTGAGTTCAACGTACAAGTCACCGTAATTGCCGCTTACCCAGGTCCGGTGGTGACTCGCTATGAAATTGATCCTGCTGTTGGTGTGAAGGGTAGTCAGATTGTGAATCTTGCGCGCGATTTGGCACGCTCACTAGGTGTAGTCAGCATGCGTGTGGTTGAGACTATTCCAGGAAAAACCTGCATGGCTTTGGAGTTACCAAATCCAACGCGCCAATCGGTTTACTTATCAGAAATTTTGACTTCGCAGGTCTACAACGACAATCACTCATTGCTTACCCTGGCCCTAGGTAAAGATATTTCTGGTAGCCCAATGGTGGCTGATCTTGCAAAGATGCCGCACTGCTTAGTAGCGGGTACTACTGGTGCTGGTAAGTCCGTTGGTATCAATGCCATGATTTTGTCATTGCTCTTTAAGGCTAAGCCTGATGAAGTGCGTCTGATCATGATTGATCCCAAAATGCTTGAGATGGCCATCTACGACAAGATTCCCCACCTCTTATGCCCAGTAGTGACTGATATGAAGCAGGCGTATAATGCGCTGAACTGGGCTGTGAATGAGATGGAGCGCCGCTACAAACTGATGAGTAAGTTTGGCGTGCGTAACTTGGCAGGCTTTAATAAGAAGATTGCTGAAGCAGAAGAAAAGGGTGAGAAGCTCACCAATCCTTTTAGCTTGACTCCAGATGATCCTGAGCCAATCTATAAAGCACCAGTCATCGTCATTGTGATCGATGAGTTGGCTGACTTGATGATGGTCTCTGGTAAGAAGATTGAAGAGTTGATTGCCCGTATTGCACAAAAGGCTCGTGCTGCAGGTATCCACCTGGTATTAGCAACCCAGCGTCCTAGCGTGGATGTGATTACGGGCTTAATTAAAGCGAACGTACCAACTCGTATCTCATTCCAGGTGAGCAGCAAGATCGATAGCCGAACAATTTTGGATCAGCAGGGCGCAGAAGCGCTTCTCGGTATGGGTGACATGCTTTACATGGCACCAGGCACCGGCTTGCCCGTCCGTGTACACGGTGCATTTGTATCAGATGATGAAGTGCATCGTGTGGTGGAGTGGCTCAAGGAAAAGGGTGAGGCCAACTACATTGATGGTGTTCTCGAAGGTGCCGATGAATCTAATGTAGATGCGCTTACTGGCGAGAGTGGGGGCGAAGCTGATCCGCTCTATGATCAAGCGGTAGCGATTGTTTTGGAGAACAAGCGTCCATCGATTTCTTTAGTGCAACGCCATTTGCGCATTGGCTATAACCGTGCCGCACGCTTGCTAGAGGATATGGAAAAAGCCGGTCTCGTTTCTAAGATGGGTAACGGGGGCAATCGCGAGATTTTGCACCGTCCCTCTGAGTAAGGCGCTATCTTGCAAAGATTCTTATCTGCAGTATTGATTGGTATTGCATCCATCGCACTTTCTTCTTCAGTGTTAGCTCAAAGCAGTACTGGATCTGATCAGTTGCGTGAGTTTGTGCGGAACTCCAAAACAGCAGAAGGTGATTTTATGCAGCAACAGTTGCGCGCACCCAAAGCTAATGAGCCGCAAGACAAAGGCTTAAAAGTTGTTCGTCAAACACAAGGCCATTTTGTTTTTCAGCGTCCAGGTCGTTTTGTATGGGATACCCAAAAGCCCTATGAGCAAAAATTGATTGCTAACGGCAATCAGCTCATTTTGTGGGACAAAGATTTAAACCAAGCCACTTTCCGTCCGGCGGGTCAAGCCTTAGCAACAACCCCTGCAGCCATTCTCTTTGGAGAATCTTCGCTCGATCAGCATTTTGATCTGATTGAAGGTGAAGAGCGGCTGGGGATGAAGTGGGTAGCCCTGGTTCCAAAAAAAGATCCCAACGCTAAAAAGCAAAATGATCTGCCCTATACCAAGATTTCGATTGGGATGAGCAATGGTTTGCCAAAAGCCTTAGAGCTCATAGATGGTTTGGGCAGCGTGGTCTTGGTGACTTTGGATAAGATCCAGCTCAACGTCAATTTGCCAGCTAATCGCTTTAATTTCACGCCTCCTGCTGGGGCTGAAGTCTTACGCTTAAACTAGAGCCTGCATCACACTAGACCCCAAAACCAAGTATTTTTAATTCATAGAGCATCACATGATTGATCCGCAATTACTTCGCAAAGATATCGCCGCTGTTGCAACGCGCCTCGCTACTCGTAAGTTTCAACTCGATGTTGAAAGGTTCAATGCCTTAGAGTCAGAGCGCAAGTCCTTGCAAACTCGCACCGAAGAATTGCAGGCCAAACGTAACCAATTATCTAAAGCAATTGGCATGAAGAAGGGCAAAGGCGAAGATGCCTCTGCTGAAATGGCGGAAGTTGCTCAAGTTAATTCTGATATGGAATCTGGCGCAGCAAGATTAAGTGTTCTGCAAGCCGAGATTGCTGATTTCTTGATGGATATTCCTAATTTGCCTGATGAGTCTGTGCCAACTGGTAAAGACGAAACAGAGAATCAAGAGATTAAGCGTTGGGGTGAGCAACCCATTTTTGATTTTGAGATCAAAGACCACGTTGACCTAGGTGGTCCGCTCGGTTTGGATTTTGAAGTTGCTGCCAAGATTAGCGGTTCACGTTTTGTAGTTCTCAAGGGGCCTATCGCCAGATTACATCGCGCTCTTGCGCAATTCATGATCGATACTCATGCGACCAACCATGGCTACCAAGAGGTTTACGCCCCGTATATGGTCAATGTTGCCTCTATGCGTGGTACAGGCCAGTTACCAAAGTTTGAAGAGGATTTATTCAAAGTTCCACGCCAGATGGGCGGGGAAGGTGAGAGTGGTGAGGCAAGAACTGAAAACTTCTACCTCATTTCTACAGCTGAAGTTCCGGTGACTAATTTAGTACGCGATGAAATTGTGAATGCCGACAATTTGCCAATGAAGTTCGTAGCTCATACACCGTGCTTTCGCTCTGAAGCGGGCAGCTATGGACGTGATGTACGTGGAATGATTCGTCAACATCAATTTGACAAGGTTGAGTTGGTGCAAATCACTAAGCCAGAAGATTCCATGCAAGCCCTCGAGGATTTGAATGGGCACGCAGAACGTATCTTGGAATTGCTGGAGCTACCCTATAGAAAAGTATTGCTCTGCACTGGTAACATGGGTTTTGGTAGCACCAAGACTTATGACTTAGAAGTATGGGTGCCATCGCAACATGCTTATCGCGAGATCAGCTCATGCTCCAGTATGGGTGACTTCCAGGCTAGACGGATGCAGGCGAGATTTAAGTCTGGCCAAGGTAAACCAGAGTTGCTTCATACTTTAAATGGCTCCGGTTTAGCGGTTGGCAGAGCATTGGTTGCACTCATTGAGAACAAGCAACAAATTGATGGCAGTATCGCTATTCCCAAGGCACTTCAGCCTTACTTGGGTGGCCTAGAAGTTCTCAAGCCAATCTAAATAAATATGCGTTCATCTTTTGTGTTCTTGATTTGCTCTGTGCTAGCCTCACAACCTGGTTTTGCTGCTAACACGGTTTATCGCTGCGAGGTACTAAGTGATGCCTACATCAAATCCAGCGGAGAGTTAGAACTAGTCAAAGATAGTCCAAGAGTCGGTCAAGAGTTTGCAGTAATTAAGAAAACCGGTGAAGTGATTGGGGATGTGATGGACACCTTAAAAAATCCTAAGGTGATCGCATCTGGTAGTAAAACCAATTCTTATAAGGTAATTTGGGTGCAAAAATCGGCAGGCCAAAACGGCGCTTTTGTAGACTACCTCAGCATTGACGAATTTGGAAATGGAAGCAAGAAACCTTTTGGATTCTTTTCTGGCGGACTTCTGATGACCGGAATCTGCGAACAATAAGTAAGACAAAAAAGGCGGGATTATGATTTAAGTCTTATCCTACAATTATCGGAGAGGTGGCAGAGTGGTCGAATGTACCTGACTCGAAATCAGGCATGTCGAAAGGCATCGCGGGTTCGAATCCCGCCCTCTCCGCCAACTAATCTCACATTCTTTTAAGGGTTGGACCATGAATTTCTTGCGTTATCTTCTCATTGCTCAATGTTTGATATTAGTTGCATGTTCAACGCCACCAAGTCAATTTGGTGTCTACCAGCAATCAGATGGAGCAATCGGGGTTCATGCGCCTAAGGATGCAAAAGAAGATGAGGTCCTCGAAATAGCTGTGGCCGAATGTAAAAAACTCGGAAGATATAACGCTCGCATCGTTGATAGTCGGAAAACAGTCAATGACCGTTTTCCGATGACGTACATTTACTTGTGTAACCAAATCTTTTAGAGATTAGCTTGCTTCGCCCTTAGCTGAGCAACCATTTCTTAATTGATTTATTGACGCACATCGCATCCAAAGCAAGACCAAAGAACTCAGATCCGTTGGTAACCAAACTTTCGATTGCTTCGACCTTACCAGATTTGATGCCGCGCAAGTAGGTAGCCGCACGATAACGTAAAAAGTGCTCTGTTTCACCCTCTTCGTTTTCAGTAGAACAGAGCTCTAAGCTACCATAGCGAGTTTCTGGGTTGATATTAAGGATAGCCAAACTCAGGGCGCCAACCAGCTTCTCTGGCACCGGAATAGGCACATAGGAATAGAGAGAGATCAGCATTTCTTCTTCATCTACCTCAATGATGTGGTCAATATCAAGAACATCTTGCTCAGTTAATTCTGTTTCATCAGAATCACCGCCACCAAAGGTCGACTCAAACTGCAGCATAGCAGTATTGCTTCCTTTAGAAATCTCAATCATGTCGGGATAGCCTAGCAGGCCTTTCCACCAATACATCAAGGAGAATGTGCAAGGCTTTACTTCAACCAAGCCCTTGCTAGTTGATTTGGCGAAGTACAAGCCGTAAAACTCGTCGTCTTGTTCAAGACCATATTGATCAACTTTAGGAGACTTGCTTGTAGCCTTGGGCGACTTCTTAGCCACTTTCTTGGCAGCAGGCTTCTGAAGAATTTTTTTCTTGGCTACTGGTTTCTTGGCAGCAACTTTCTTTGCTGCTGGTTTATTCGCTACTTTTTTAATTACCTTTTTTGCCGCTACTTTCTGAACGATTGCCTTTTTAGCAACCTTCTTTGCGGGGGCTTTTTTTACCACCTTGGTAGCTACTTTCTTTTTCGCTGGTGACTTCTTTGTAGCCATGGTTTATTACCCTTCTTTTTGATGGTTAATGTACTTGCGTACTTCTTGATATTACTGCAAATTTAATGCACTTCTCACCTATGTAATATGGTGATAGTGCTGCTCATCACAAGAGTTGAATCAAAATAAATATATTGATTGGCAAAGATATTGTTCTGGCCAATTGCAATTGATACACTAAAACTGTGTTCCATTTGTAATAAAACTGTAACCTAATCTAAACCTCATGGGGGATTCAATGTTTCCAGAATATCGCGAATTAATTACCAAGCTCAAGACCACTGATCGCCACTTCTCCCACCTGTTTGATAAGCACAACAATTTGGACGCCAAGATACTGCGTATGGAAGATCACAAGGAGCCGGGTACTCCAGAGGAAATCGAGACTTTGAAGAAAGAGAAGTTGCTACTCAAGGATCAAATCTATGCAGTGCTCAAGAAAGCCAGCGCATAGCTTGATGGTTTTATTAAGCTTTCTTGAGGAAGCAGGCTTTAAGCAGCATATTGCCTGCTTCTGTTTTGCAATCAACTTCATGATCACCAGACACTAGGCGTATGCCTTTGATTTTGGTGCCCACCTTCAGAGTGGTGGATGAGCCCTTAACCTTAAGGTCCTTAATCAAGGTAACGGTATCACCATCAGCCAATAGATTGCCATTGGCATCCTTGACAATCAAGCCGACTTCTATTTCTTCCTCGGCAAGCATTGGCCATTCATGGCCACATTGAGCGCAAACATAGTTAGCTCCATCTGGATAGGTCATATCTTCTTGGCAGGCGGGGCACTTCGGTGATGTGTCGTTTGAGCTCATAGGAATTGTTTTTGCAGGGTAAGTGGTTATTTTAGTTCACGCGAGAAGTGCACCACCCATCCCAATTAGAATGTCAGCATGCCTAAAATTCTGAAGATCACTCTAATCTGCGCTTTAAGCTTTCTTGGTTTAGCCGGGGCAGGTGCTTGGTATGTCGCCTCTCAGATTAACCCTGATAAGTTGGTTCAAATACTGAGCTCTACAGTGAAAGAGTCGACTGGCCGTGATCTTAAGATTGCTGGACCAGTTAGTGTGAATGTATTTCCATCTCTTGGTATTACTGCTGAGCAAGTATCTCTGAGTAATGCAAGTTGGGCTAGTAATCCACATCTAATGACAGTGAAGCGTTTGGAAATCGATGTCCAGTTGCTACCCCTTCTAAGTAAGCGGGTTGAGTTCAATGCAATCAACCTCTCAAGTCTTGAGGTTTATCTGCAGACCAATAAAGCGGGTGATGGAAATTGGGATTTGACGGCGCAAACAGCAAACTCGGCTACGAGCAGTCCTTCAAATGGTGGTTCAGACTCTACTCCATCTGAACCGATGAAAATCGAGCACTTGCTCCTTAGCAATGCACAGATTCATTATCAAGAATTCTCTAAACCTGCCAAGCTCATTACTATTCCCAAGCTGCAGATTGACGCTAACGGCAGGGGCTCAGATATCGATGGTCAAGCCTCTTATGCCAAGTATCAGCTCGGTATCAAGGGTAAAACTGGAAATCTTCGGATAGCATTTAATGATTGGAACGAAAAGCCTGTAAAGCTCGATCTCGCTTTAGTGCTAACCGTCAACGGCAACCCGATCGACATCCAAGGGGATATTCATAAAGCCCCTAAATCGATGACCCAGTTTGATATCAAGCTCAATGCTAAATCTGTTTACTTGGCCAATTCGGGTAATTCGGCGACTTCCACTGCGGATAGGGCTGCTGGAGTCCAACCGTCATCACAGCAAGCTGCTCAAGTAGCTGGGGCTACTCCAACTAGTGCTCAAGGTAAATATGTCTTTAGTGAGGATGCTTTGCCTTTTGCGGTTTTACCAAATGCCAATGGCAAACTCGTTTTAGATATTGCTCAAATGACCACCTCAAATCATTTACCCCTGAGCAATGTCAAGGGCGCATTTTTATTCAAGGGCGATCAAATCAGCGCTAAGGATGTCTCATTTAATTTGGCTAAAGGTAGTGTGGAGGGGCAAGTACTGCTCTCTAAAATTCAGAGTAGCTCTCCAGAGCTAGCTTTGAAGGGTGTGGCCAAGGGTTTTACTCTGGAGCAATTGACCACTGCGGCAGACTCGAGTAGCAAGGTTAGAGGTGGTGAGACGCAAGCCGCATTTAATCTCAAGTCCACAGGTTTAAGTGCTCATCAACTCGCTAGCCGAGCCAATGGTGCAATCCAGATTTCGATTGGCAAAGGCATGCTCGATTCGAAATTCTTAGATCGCACCGGTGATGTCATCATTACTGCAATGGATGCAATTAATCCGCTGCGCAAGAATACCGATCAAACAGTCTTAGAGTGTGCCGTTGCTTATTTGCCTATCACTAATGGGGTGGTCAATATTAATGACTCGGTTGGCGTAGTAACAGATAGGCTGGATATTGTTTTAAACGGCAGCATTAACTTAAACAGTGAAGCCTTGAATATCAAGATTGATCCTAGGGAGAAATCTGGATTAACGACTGGAGTGAACTTGGCCGGCCTGGTAAAAATGCAAGGCACTTTAGCCCACCCTAGTGCTGGGGTAAACAAGGAAGGGGTTGTTAACAGCGCCGTCTCTATTGGTTTAGGGATTTTGACGGGTGGCGCTACGCTTCTGGCAGAGAATGCCAAATCTCTGGCGACCAAGTCGCAACCCTGCAAAACAGCGTTGCATTCTTGGTCAGATATTTATCCAGGCAGCAATTGATTTCTTAAAAAACAAGGCCGCTAACAAAGAGGCTGAATAAAGAAATAAAGATACTCGCAAAGAATGCGGTCCAAAAGCTAGAAATCGTAAAGCCGCTGACTAAAGCCGATACCAGCATTAATACCAAAGCATTAATCACGAGCAGGAAGAGACCCATCGTCACTACAGTGAGGGGAAGGGTAAATAGAACCAACAGCGGTTTGACAATCGCATTAGCAAAACCCAGCATAAGGGCTGCTATGAGGAGTGAGCCGCCATCAGCAAATCGTAAGCCGCTAAAAATATAGCTAGCGACCCACAGGGATAAAGATGTTAAGCCCCATTGGACTAGAAATAGCGTTAAGTTACCCATGATTAGTTCCTTATTAATAGTTATAAGCTTGTGACCTTGCACCAGCATGGTATCAGCCCTCAATAATGCGGGGGGATTTCATCTTTCAGGCTACCGCCACCTGGTCCACCGCTGCTGGCCTGTTCCTTGATGGCCTTGAGCTCTCGATAAAGGAATTCTATTTGTTGCTGTTGTTTATAAACAGTCTCATTCAGTTTTTCGATCAGATCTTCAGTAAAGCTGAGCTTAATTTCTAAATTAGTAATGCGATCTTCAGTCATATGCTTGTCATATTTATTCGGAAATCAGTTCGAAGCGACCATCTTCCATTTCATCTTTTGGGCGAATCCAAAAGTCATGGGATTGCAAGGATTCATAAACGTAGGCTGGCTCAAGGGTTGCCTCAATATTGGCTAAGAAAATTACTCGATAGAATCCACCCGTTTTAATGTGCTTGAGCTTGGTGCCTGGTTTGAAGATTCCGTCATCGGGATCGGCCATTTTAGGTTTACTCATGAAATGCGCTTTCTCGGTATGATTTGGTGATGGCAAATTCCATCCCATACTCCATTCTAGATATATCTCCGATACCGCAGGGGTTTACTGCAGCCGATGCCTTGCGCAACTCCTTGGACGTGGCGCAGCATGCGGAAAAGTGGGGCTATAACCGTTACTGGGTGGCTGAGCATCACAATATGACGGGTAATGCCAGTTCAGCTACTGCAGTCTTGATTGGTTATATAGCAGGGGGTACCTCGCGTATTAAAGTGGGCTCTGGGGGTGTTATGTTGCCTAACCATGCTCCGCTGGTGATTGCTGAGCAGTTTGGCACTCTAGAGTCTTTGTACCCTGGCCGTATTGAATTAGGTCTGGGCCGAGCGCCTGGAACCGATCAGATGACTGCCAGAGCATTACGTCGAGACATGATGGGGAGTGATGATCGATTTCCGCAGGATGTGAGAGAGCTCCAACATTACTTTGGCCCAATTCAAGAAGGGCAATCTGTGAAGGCAATTCCAGGAGCGAATACCAATGTGCAAATTTGGATTTTGGGATCAAGCCTCTATGGCGCTCAATTAGCCGCTCATTATGGTTTGCCTTATGCTTTTGCATCGCATTTTGCCCCTGAGCAATTGCTCGATGCGATGTCAACTTACCGAGAACTCTTTAAGCCCTCTGCTCAGCAAAAGACGCCTTACTGCGCATTTGTGATGAATGTGGTTGCTGCAGATACAGATGAAGAAGCGCAGCATCTATTTACCAGCTTGCAGCAACACTTTGTCAGAATGCGCCGAAACACCCGCGGCCAATTGCCGCCACCTATTGAAGATTTAGATTCATTCTGTGAGCCGCATGAGCAGGTCGCTGCTTCTCACATGTTGCAATGTTCTGTAGTAGGCTCTCTAGAGACCGTCAGGGCAGGGATGCGTCGTTGGTTAGAGGCGACTGGTGCAAATGAAATTTTGTTTACTGGGCAAATCTTTGATCATCAAGCAAGACTCAAGTCTTTTGAGATTGCTGCGCAAGCTGCGAAAAGTCTATAGGGCGAGCAATTTAGGATTGTTGTAGTCAGCGGTAATGGTGATGTGTTCTTTTGCTGCTCTAGATGCTAACTTGAGCACTTCATTGTCCTTGCTGATTAAAAAACAAGGCTTAGCTGTAAAGGCAAGATCTACAAAGACTTGATCATCTTTATCTTGGCATTGCCAAGGGGCCTTCAGAAGGCTTGAATCCTCTACCACTCTAGTAATAGTGCGCCACTGAGAAATGATTTGTGCCTGCACCTCTGGTTCCAGGCTAAAAAGTGGGCGGCTGATGACATCTGCCAGTTCTTTGATGGTGGCCCGGCTAGCCAGAGCATCTATTTTGCTCTCCAGCAATACTTCTTTGAGGTGGAGGGCTCTGAAGTCGTTAAATACAAATAAATCTAACAGCACATTGGTATCAAAGACGACAGACTTCATATGATCAATAGAGCTACAAATTAGTTTTCATTGTTTCGCCATACTACTGGCGTGATGGTGACTTGGCCTTTGTCAGAGGATACATAGACTTCACCATCTTGAATGTTCACATGGATCACCATACTGCGTTCAACCAATTGATTGAGCTCTTGGGATTGGTCCGCTGGAATGGAAATCACCTGGAGATTGCGAGCGCGAGTCAGCTTGTTGGCAATGCCATCCCACCAGATCCTGCTGGTATGGCCACCATAGCAATACACGATTACTTGTTCAGATCGTCCACATGCTTTCAGAATTCGGCGATCATCAGGCTGGCCAATTTCAATCCAAAGCTGTATTGCATCAGTCAGATCTTTAATCCACAGATCAGGTTCATCAGTGTCACTTAAACCCTTGGTAAAGGTGAGATTCTCATCTGCCTGCAAGGCAAAAGCGATGATCCGAATCATCATCCGCTCATCCGTTTCTGAGGGGTGTTTGGCGATAGTCAGGGAGTGACTACCGTAGTAGTGGCGGTCTGAATCGGCGACATGTAGGTCGGCTTTGTGAATAGCTGCGCGTAGGGCCATGCGGCATTATCGCCTTTAAATGAAATCAGACAATATTGCCGTATCATTTTGAGAATGTTTCCTTATCCTGAGGCCCCATGAATGCCCGCATCGCTTTGAGAATTCGCTCTGCAGCGCTTTTCTTAATAGGAGCCTTTTGCTTAGATTGTGTATCGTAGAGCCCCATGATCCGGATTACTGAACTGCGACTGCCGATTGATCACGCACCAGAAGCTCTGGAGGCGGGGATTCTCAAGCGCCTAAATATTCCTGCAAAAGATCTCATTTCTTTTGAGGTATTTAAGCGTAGCTATGATGCACGTAAAAATGTAGCGCTCGCCTTTATCTACACGGTAGATCTTTCTGTCAGAAATGAAGAGAAGATTCTCAAGCAATTTTCCAATGACATTCATGTTAGACCTTCACCGGATACTAGCTATCACTTTGTAGCTAAAGCACCAGAGTCAATTATTACTGGTAAGGCATTGCGTCCTGTGGTGATTGGTTTTGGTCCTTGCGGTATTTTTGCTGCTCTGGTGTTGGCACAAATGGGTTTTAAGCCCATTGTGCTAGAGCGAGGAAAGCAAGTACGTGAGCGTACTCAAGATACTTGGGGTTTATGGCGAAAAAACATCCTCAATCCAGAATCAAACGTTCAGTTTGGCGAGGGTGGTGCAGGAACCTTCTCTGATGGCAAGCTTTATAGCCAAATCAAAGATCCTAAGTTCTATGGACGCAAGGTTATTCAGGAATTTGTCAAAGCAGGCGCTCCAGAAGAAATTCGTTATGTTGCTAAACCCCATATTGGTACCTTCCGTCTGGTGGGTATGGTGGAAAAGATTCGCCAGCAGATCATTGATTTAGGGGGTGAAATTCGTTTCTCACAAAAGGGCATTGGATTTGATATTCAAAACGACCAAATCGTAGGAGTCAAAATCGAAGGACATCCTGATTTACCTGCTAGGCATGTCGTCTTAGCTCTAGGCCATAGCGCACGCGACACCTTCGCGGCTCTGCATGAAGCAGGGGTGTATATGGAAGCTAAGCCTTTTTCGGTAGGATTTCGTATTGAGCATCCACAGTCCTTAATTGATAAGGCTCGTCTTGGACCTCATGCAGGAAATGAATTGATTGGCGCCGCTGATTACAAATTAGTACACCACGCCAAGAACGGTCGATCGGTCTATAGTTTCTGCATGTGCCCTGGTGGAACGGTGGTGGCCGCAGCTTCAGAGCCTAATCGTGTAGTTACCAATGGTATGAGTCAGTATTCTCGTAATGAGCGCAATGCCAATGCGGGAATTGTTGTGGGCATAACGCCGGAAGACTATCCGGGTGGTCCGCTCGCCGGTATTGAATTTCAGCGCACCTTAGAGTCGAAGGCCTTTGAATTGGGTGGTGGTAATTATGAGGCGCCTGGTCAGCTAGTAGGGGATTTTTTAGCGGGGAAGGCCTCAACAGAGTTTGGTGCTGTATTGCCGTCTTATAAACCAGGAGTTCATCTCACTAACTTAGCCGATGCATTGCCCTCATATGCCATCGAAGCTATTCGTGAAGCATTGCCTGCGTTTGAAAAGCAAATCAAAGGCTTTTCTATGAAAGATGCAGTACTAACTGGTGTAGAGACCAGAACCTCCTCGCCTCTGCGGATTACACGTGGCCCTAATTTCCAAAGCCTTAATATCAAAGGCTTGTATCCTGCAGGAGAGGGCGCTGGTTATGCTGGTGGAATCTTGTCAGCTGGTGTTGATGGGATTAAAGTAGCAGAAGCAGTTGCACTAGATTATTTCGAATCCAACCATAATTAAGCGTTCATGAGCTCCAGCGCATCTCAAGGGGAAACACAAGAAAATTCACAAGAAAAAGAAGTCTTGTTTCATCCTGAGTTGCTGCAGAAATTTGACATCAATGGGCCGCGCTATACCTCATACCCCAGTGCAGATCGGTTTCATAATGAATTCTCAGAACAAGATTACCTAGGGGCTCTCAAGCGAGTGGCAAAAGTTAACGAGCCTTTATCGCTGTATTTTCATTTACCGTTTTGCCCTAATATTTGCTATTACTGCGGTTGTAACAAAATCATCACTAAAGATCATGGTCGTAGCGCTAAGTACATTAAGTATCTAGCAAAAGAAATGGCTATGGTTTGTGATGCAATGGGTGCTGATAAAAAAATACCTATTACGCAGTTGCATTGGGGTGGTGGTACGCCTACTTTTCTATCTCATGAAGAGATGGTCGAGTTAATGCACCATACTCAGCGGCACTTTGACTTATTGCCGGGTGGTGAATATTCCATTGAGATTGATCCGCGTAGAGTATCTGAAGAAGATATTAAGCTTTTGGCTGATCTTGGCTTTAACCGCATTAGCTTGGGTGTTCAGGACTTTAACTTAGCAGTACAAGAAGCAGTACATCGTATTCAGACTATTCAAGAAACCCAGGCGGTGATGGATTGGTCAAGAAAATATGGATTTCAATCGCGCAGCGTAGATTTGATCTACGGCCTGCCCAAGCAAACACCAGAAACTTTTCAAGAAACAGTAGAGGCAGTTCTGAAGATGAATCCAGATCGTCTCTCGGTATACAACTATGCACACTTGCCGCATATCTTTAAGCCGCAAAGACGGATTGCTGAGGCCGATCTACCCCCAGCAGCAGACAAGTTAGATATTCTCTCCAACACGATTGCTCGTTTGGGTGAGGCAGGTTATGTATTTATTGGTATGGACCATTTTGCTAAGCCTGATGATGAGCTTGCGATTGCTCAAAAAGAGGGAAAGTTGCATCGCAATTTTCAGGGCTACTCTACTCAAGCAGAATGTGATCTGCTGACCTTTGGTATTTCCTCGATAGGCAAGGTGGATGATTGCTATTCTCAAAATGTACGCACCTTAGATGAGTATTACGCAGCGCTCGATGCAAGCCATTTACCAGTTCTGCGTGGATTGCAACTTGATCAAGATGATTTATTGCGCCGTGAGCTCATCGGCGAGTTGATGTGTCAATTTGCTCTTGATACAGAAGGTTTCGCAAAGTCTCATGATATTGAGTTCGCCGATTACTTTGATATAGAACTCAATGAGTTGAAAGGTTTAGAAGAAGCGGGTTTACTGGAATGGCGAGATCAAAAGATGTGTGTCCCTATTAAAGGGCGTCTACTAGCGCGGCGGGTTGCGATGACCTTTGATCGCCATCTGCGCGAATCCCAGGCGAAAGGCACTTACTCCAAAGTGCTTTAGGGTAAACCACCATTCATTTGATGTAGATCAAATAAGCCTTAAAACACTGTTGCTTTTAAGCAAAGAAAAAAATTACAAGACTATCTTGCTTGATTTAAATCAAATTACCTCATGTGCATCAATTTCAAAATGGACACATCAAAATTGATCAAAAAAAGAGGGTAAATATCATGCGTCTTCAATCACTCGTAGTAGCAATGGCTACAGTTGCTTCCTTAGCTCCAATCGCTTCTCAAGCTCAATCTGCAGAAGAAAATCCATGGATGGTTCGTGTCAGAGCGGCTTACTTGGATTTTCAAAATGGTCAAACGAATAACGGTCAGGCGAATGGCGTAGAAAAGAATAATATTCGCGCCCAAAAAGAGTGGATTCCTGAGTTTGATATTACATATTTCTTTACAAAAAATATTGCAACCGAGTTGGTTTTAACTTACCCGCAAAATGTCAATATTTACTCTAATTTGACTGGCCAGAAGAGTGGAACAATTACTGCGCTACCACCATCCCTGCTCCTTCAGTACCACTTCACAGAACTTGGGGCATTTAAGCCGTACATTGGTGCAGGGGTTAACTACACTATTTTTGGTAATACTGGTAACTTTGGTGGAATCAATAATGCTTTAGTGGTCGGCAATAGCAGTTTAGGTTTTGCTGGCCAAGTTGGCGCGGACTATATGCTAGATAAAAACTGGGGTGTTAACATTGATATTAAATACATCACGATGAACACCAATGTAAATTACTCTGCAGCGAATGGTGGGGCAAATATCGGTAAACTCACATTGAATCCATTGGTACCTGCTGTTGGCGTGACTTATAAGTTCTAAGAATTCAGTTCTTAGTTCTTGAGATAGGGCCCCTGGAGGGGCCCTATTTGTTGGTGACTACTTAATCAGTGCATCAATGAGTTTTTCTAGTTTGATATCGTTCAATTGAGAATTATCAAACCGTTTTAATAGAGCGTGAGAGGGTGGCTCGATACGTCGTTTGGCGTATTCATTCCAATGCGCCAGTTTCCATTCATCTCTGGGGTCAGCGCGTTTGATCATACGCTTTCTTGCTTCCTCCTCGTTTAAATCGATCCACGCAATCTGAATCCTAGTTTGCGAGGGAATGCCAAGTGCAACGGGATCAAACATCCTCTCACTTTGAATCTCAGAAGAGAAGGGGCCTACTAGAATCACATTGACTCCTAGAAGTAGATTTTCTCTAGCGATATCAATTAGCCCTTGATATTCCCAATTACGCAAGTTCTGAAGATAGTAGGGGCTATCTCGGTCATTAGCGTTCGCTCCATTACATGAGCGCTATAGGCTCCATAGGCCGTATCTTTATCCAGGAAGAAAAAATCTTCCCCTGTCTTTTCAATAATGAGGGGGAGCGCTTTTTTGGCAATAGTAGACTTACCAGTCCCAGCATGCCCAGCAAAGAGGATGAGGCGAGGTGCGGAGGGTATCAGTTTGCAGATCATTTCCCCCTAGTCTGGCAGAAAATAAGCAAAAAATCTCCTCATTTGCCGAAGTGACGATAATGTCGCCATGGCTTTAATCGTACTAACTGATGCAAAACTGGCTTTTGGCCACGTTGACCTACTGGCTAATGCCGCTTTTTCACTGGAATCTGGTGAGCGCATTGGCCTAATTGGCCGTAATGGCACTGGCAAGTCTTCTCTATTGAAGATTTTGGCTGGCATTGAAAAAATGGATGATGGTTTGCTGCAATATCAGCAAGGCTTGCGAATCTCTTATGTTCCTCAAGAGCCGATATTTGAAGCAGAGGAGACTGTATTTGATGCGGTTTCTAAGGGTGTAGCCCAAGCTAAAACCCTGCGTGAAGAATATGAGGCTCTGAGTGTGGGCGAGTGGGATGATGCTGCTCACCATCGTTTAGATGAAGTCCAGTCGCAGCTAGAGGCGCTTAGTGGTTGGAATTGGGAACAGCGTATTCATGAAACATTGGATCGCTTGCATCTAGAGGCAGGTCTCAAAATCAGCAATCTATCTGGAGGCACCAAAAAGCGAGTTGCTTTAGCGCGCGCTTTAGTAGAGATGCCAGATGTGCTCTTGCTAGATGAGCCCACTAACCATTTGGACTTAGATTCAATTGCTTGGCTAGAAGAGCTTCTCAAAGAATATCAAGGCTCCGTTATTTTAATTACCCATGACCGCGCCTTCTTAGACAACGTGTGCACCCAAATCGTAGAGCTCGATCGCGGTATTTTGCGCAGCTACCCTGGAAACTTTACCCAGTATGAAGTGCTCAAAGAGCAAGAGCTCAACGCCGAGTCCTTAGCCAATGCCCGTGCAGATAAGCTCTTGGCACAGGAAGAGGTTTGGATTCGCAAGGGGGTCGAAGCACGTCGCACCCGTAGCGTGGCGCGGATTGCTCGCCTGGAAAAACTGCGCGCTAGTCGTGCTGAGCGTAGGGACGCTATGGGGCAGGTGAAGCTGGCCGTATCTGCTGGAGATCGAAGCGGCAAAATCGTAGCGGATTTACAAAACATCAGCAAATCTTTTGATCGTCCAATTGTGAAGGACTTTACGGCAACGATTTTACGTGGAGATAAGGTTGGTCTATTAGGTCCTAATGGTGCTGGCAAGACAACTTTGCTCAAACTGATTCTTGGAACAATTGCTCCAGATTCAGGAACAGCTACGATGGGAACTCGAATAGAAGTAGCTTACTTTGATCAGATGCGTGAAGGCCTTGATCTAAATGCCTCGTTCGAAGACTATATTAGCCCTGGTAGTGAGTGGATTGAAATTAATGGTAATAAAAAACACGTCAAGAGTTATTTAAGCGATTTCTTATTTGCGCCTGAGTGAACCAATTCGCCAGTTAGCACTCTCTCTGGTGGTGAGCGCAACCGATTCTTGCTTGCTCGTTTATTTGCAAGACCTGCTAATGTCTTAGTCTTAGATGAGCCGACCAACGATTTAGATATTGATACCTTAGATCTTTTAGAGCAACTGCTACAAGATTACAAGGGCACTGTCTTCTTGGTTAGCCATGATCGCTACTTCTTAGATAACGTGGTGACTAGCATCATTGCCAATGAAGGAGATGGATTTTGGCGAGAGTATGAGGGTGGTTATGAGGATTGGAAGATTCAGAAAGCACGTTCAGACAAAATTCGCGCCGCTAACTCTAGTCAAAAATCTACCAAGACTGAGGTAAAAGTAGATACGAAGACTGAGTCATGCCAAGAATTAAAGTCTGCAGCAAAAAGTGGAGTGCAAAAACTCAATGGTAAGGAGCGTCAAGAGCTCGATGCTTTACCTATTGAGATTGAAGAGTTGGAGACTGAGCAGGCTGATATTGGTATCGCAATGAGCAATCCAGATTTATATAAGAATGAACCTGAGTTGGCCGCCAGTATGCAAGCTCGCTTAAGCGAAATTACAGAGCTCTTAGAGCATAAATTGCAGCGCTGGGAGCAATTATTAGGTCGCTCCGAGTCATAAGGCTACTTACTCACCCCGTTGCAAGCGGGCGCGAAGTTGCGCGATTTCATCAAGAAGATCTAAAGCGAGTGCAACACCGGGAACATTTAATTCCAAATCATGCGTCAGGTGTGCTGCTGTTTTGGCTCTTCGTAATGAATCACCGCTAAAGCGCCAGTCTTCTGGTGATGAGCCCGCTGGACTCAATACCCCTTCCGAAACCCATGACATGATAAGTTCTTGCGGGGTGCGTGAGGCATGCGAGAGTTCTACAATACTCATATGCACTTCATTTTCCACAATGCTGCCTTCGATCCAGGTAATATTTGTTTGATTCATAACATCATCCCTTCAAATGGGTTCTAGGATTGAAATCAAAAGCTTTCGCAAAAGTTTGATAAGCCTCTTTTTGCGCATCGGTATCAGCCGGTGGTAGAGCAATTGTTGGCACTACGTATAAATCACCTGGCTCCGCGCTAGGGATGCCCTTACCTTTTAAGCGCATTTTGCGACCGGCTACTGTACCAGCAGGAATCTTCAGCTCAAGCGTACTGCCTGCAGGTGTAGGGACCTTTACGGCAGTACCTAGAGCTGCTTCCCATGGCGCCAATGGAATATCAATGAAAACATCTTTGCCATCGACGCGGTAAATGGGGTTTGGGTGGAAATCAATTTCGAGATACAGATCACCAGCGGGACCCTCGCCAATTCCGGGACCGCCTTGACCAGAGAGTCTTAGATTTTGTCCTGCTTTAATTCCTTTTGGAATACTGACATCTAATTTACGCTCTTGGGTGATGACATGCCCGCTAGCATCTTGCGTAGGCATGTGCAATGTGATGGTACGTTTTGCACCGTTGTAAGCATCTGCAAGATCCACCAAAATTTTTGCATGGTGATCTTGACCTTTGAAGTTCATTCCCTGGCCAGTGCGGCTGCCTCTATCACCTTGGCGATGTTTGCCTCGGCCAAATAAGGATTCAAAAAATTCACTTTGGTCACCCTCAAAGCCGCCGCCATAACCTGGATGACCCCCACCAAAATGATTGTCGGAGTATTCAAATCCTTCGTTCCAATTTGGAGGTGGAGTGAAGTCTTGACCATTTTTCCAATTAGCGCCAAAGCGATCGTAGGCGGCACGCTTCTCGGTATCTTTTAAGACGGCATAGGCTTCGCCAATCTCTTTAAACTTCTCTTCTGCGTCAGCTTCTTTATTGACGTCAGGATGGAATTTTCGAGCCAATTTACGATAGGCTGATTTGATTTCTGCTTCGGTGGCTGAACGTGCAACCCCAAGTGTTTCGTAGTAGTCCCTAAATTTCATAAGCTAGATTAAATCCTATTTGAACTCACCAACAATTCTACATTCTCGTTAGCTCATGACTCCAATTTGCCAGGGTACAAATTCATAATCGCCTAAACCCAGCAGCTCGCTCTTAGTAGGCTCGCCAGAAGCTGTTTTAAGAAATTGATCGAAGATACACTGGCCCATCTCTTGGACAGAAACTGTGCCATCCAAAATCTGGCCGCAATTGATGTCCATGTCTTCGGTGAGACGTTCATACATCGGGGTATTAGTAGCTAATTTGATACAGGGAGCAGGTTTGGAGCCAAACATGGATCCACGACCAGTGGTAAAGGCAATCAGATTTGCTCCACCAGCAATTTGACCAGTTGCCGAGACTGGATCAAAACCAGGGGTATCCATAAAGACAAATCCTTTGGCGGTTACTGGTTCTGCATATTTATAGACCTCCATTAGGGGGCCCGTGCCACCCTTCATAGAAGAGCCTAAAGACTTTTCAAAAATATTCGCTAACCCACCAATTTGATTACCAGGACTTACTTGCCCATTGATTTGTACATCCCTGCCAACGGAGTATTCATCCTTCCACCAACGAATACGTGCGGTGAGTTTTTCTCCAATCGATTTGCTGGCAGCTCTGCGGGTAAGGGTATGTTCCACACCATAAATCTCTGGCGTTTCAGAAAGAATGTCAGTGCCACCATGGCGCGACAAAATATCAATCGCAGCACCAAGAGCGGGATTGGCGGTGATAGAAGAAAAGCCGTTTGATCCACCGCATTGCAAACCGACAGTGAGGTGACTTGCGCTTACTGTTTGGCGTTTAGCTTTTATTAGCTTTGGGCAATAAAACTTTCACTGCCTCAATACCCGCTTCAATAGTTTTGCGAGTGCCGCCAGACTCTTGCATGATGAAGGTATGTAAATTAGTTCCCTCCTTGAGATCCTCTTGCTCCATGAGGCCCTTCAGTTGATTGCGTTCACAGCCAAGACCTACAATCAGTGCGGCGGCTAGGTTGGGGTGGCGCGCATATCCTGCCATTGTGCGCCGAAGTAATTCCATCGGTTCGCCGCTCATTTCCATGCCACAGCCAATATCATGACTAAAGGCAACTACGCCATCAACATTCGGAAAATCTTTTAATCGTTCAGGCGTAAACCAGGAGGCAATTTTGTGAACTACAGTTGCAGAGCAATTCACAGTTGAGAGAATGCCGATAAAGTTTCGGGTGCCTACCTTGCCATTCGGTCTGACATAGCCCTGAAAAGTAGCGCGTTCAGATTCAGGGAGTAGTTGCGTTGGTATAAATTCGCTTGCATAGGCATAGTCACGATCAAACTCTCGAAACTCTGTATTGTGACTATGAACCATAGTACCCGCTTCAATATCTGCATTGGCAAACCCAACCGTGACGTTGTATTTCAGGATGGGCTCACCCTTCAGAATTTTCTGGGCGGCAATTTTGTAGCCTGCGGGGACTTGGCTACGACTGGTAAAGCCCTCATCAAAAACTTCGACGCCAATGGCAATGTCGACTCGCGCCACCACAATATTGTCATTCGGGTGAAGTCGAATGACAGGATCAATGAGGCGCTTGGCTGAAGTTTCAATCATAGGAATTAATGACTTAGATCAAAAATTAGCACTTCGGCCTGATTGCCATTAGCAATCACTAATTGGGATTCATCCTCAATGAGCAGGGCGTCTCCAGCGCAAAGTGCTTGACCATTGATAGTCAGCGAACCGCGAACGAGGTGTGCATAGGCTTTTCGATTTGAATCAAGCATCAGTTCTGCAGATTCAGAGCCGTCAAATAGGCCGGCGTACATTTTAGCGTCTGCATGAATTTTGACAGCACCATTTTCACCTTCAGAGGATGCGACCAAACGAAGTTTGCCTCTTTTATCGCTTGCCTCAATCGATTTCTGTTCGTAACTTGGTGCAATATCCAGAATGTTAGGTTCGATCCAGATTTGTAAAAAGTGGGTAGTTTGATCCTTGGCGTGATTAAATTCACTGTGGGTTATGCCAGATCCGGCACTCATTCTTTGGACATCGCCTGGTGGTATCCCTTTGACATTACCCATGCTGTCTTGGTGTGCTAATTCACCGGAGAGAACATAGCTAATGATTTCCATATTGCGATGGCCGTGCTTGCCAAAGCCCATTCCAGGCGCAACTCGGTCTTCATTAATCACACGAAGGTTCCCCCAGCCCATAAATTGAGGGTCATGGTAGCCTGCAAAGGAAAAGGAGTGAAAGCTTTTAAGTCAGCCATGGTCTGCATAGCCGCGATCTTGGGATTTTCGAAGGTAGAGCATAGTTTTAATGGTGTTTATTCTGATGGATAGGAATTAGGACATTATCATTAGCTTTTAGGAAATTTGCTGATTGGCGCTACATGGCAAGCTTTAAAGAAAATATTCAAGAATCCTTTCTAGGCCTCTCTGAGGCAGTTCAGGAAACTTGGGCGGACTTTGCTCAATTTCTCCGAGAGGCTTGGCCACTATTGCTAGGGTTGTTGTTCATTTTGATGGGGATCTGGTGGTACGCTGATCCACCACCTCCGCGTCATGTATCTCTTGCCACCGGATCTGCAGGTGGCTCGTATGAAGCTCTTGGAAAAAAATATGTGCAATTCTTTGCCAAGAAGGGTGTCACCCTAGAGTTGGTCTCTACCAATGGAGCGCAAGAGAATCTCGATCGCCTTATCGATCGACATGATCCTGTGCAAGCCGCATTTGTTCAAGCGGGCGTAGCACATCCCAAAACTATCAAAGGCATTCAGACTTTAGGCGCGATCTCCTACGACCCAATTTGGTTTTTCTATCGCGGCCCTGAAGTTAAGCAAAGTGATTTTGAGGTTGTCAATGGGCGCTCTAAATTTTTCGCGCAAAAAACGATTTCTGTTGGAGTGGAAGGCAGCGGAACGCATGCGCAAGCGATGCGCATACTCAATGTGTCAGGACTTGATCGGGATTTGAAATTTGTCTATTTACCCGGTAAGCAGGCCGTTAAAGCGGTCCAAGCAGGTGAGATTGACGGCGCATTTATCGTGGATGAATTCGAGGCGCCTAATGTGCAGGCCTTACTAAATGATCCAAATATTCACTTAGTCACCTTTAAACGGGCGGCTGCATTTGCCAAGCTGATTCCCTACATGCATATCTTGGATGTACCAGAGGGCTCATTTAGCTTACAACGGAACTATCCCAGCACAGACACGACGATGTTGGCCACTACCACGAACTTATTGATTGATGATCGTATGCATCCTGCGATTCAGTTTTTATTTTTGGAAGCCGCAAGAGAAATCAATGGCAAAGGATCATTTTTTGCAAAGCGTGGAGACTTTCCATCATTTCAAGATTCATTGTTACCTGAAAGTCCCGTAGCAGTGCACTATGAAAAAAATAAATATCCTCTTCTGGCCACCTATTTTCCATTTTGGCTTGCGGAGTTGATTAATCGCTTAGTATTTATTTTCTTGCCCTTCTGTGCAATTGCTTATCCTTTATTGCAATCTCTGCCGAGTTTTCGCACTAGACGCATGTATAGCAAGATCAGTCGTTTATATGGGATCTTAAAGACTTATGAGCAAGACTTATTGATGAACTTTAGCCCTGAAAGGCGCGAAGAATATCTGAAAAAGTTAGATCTACTGGAGTATGAGACTTTAAAGCTGAAAGTTTCTCAAAGATTATCTGGCGAATAATATTACACCTTGCGCACCAGTATCGATTACGTTCGTAATTGCTTAAATCGAGGTGTTCATCCTTATCAATTTGATGAAGGTGTTGACCCCGACTTATAGGCTTTACTCGCTATCGCTGGGTCTACTGGGAAATTTGAAAGAGGCGTAACGAACCACTGCATTGGCTAATGCCAAAATGAGGATAGTAATGCCCATAAATAGAATGGCCATATCTGCCTCATGCTTAGTATTGACTAAATCAATAATGAGTCGAGTGACAGCAGTAATGGCCACATAAACGAGAAAGCGCACAGGCATATGGTTGGTTTTGAAATAGATGCCCACCATCGCGCCAATTTCTAAATAGATAAACAATAAGAGTAGGTCTTCAATAGAGGCTGACCCTTTGCTGACCATGCCTAAAAAGGCAACTACCGCAGACCATACTGTGGCTGCCCCAATGCCAAAGAGTGCGATGCGATGAAAGAGTGAAACAAATAAATTGCCAATGGGTACCGTCCACTTTTCAATGGCGTCTTCCAGCTTAGTTGCATCTTTAGGTGAGGTCGGTGTCATATAAGTAAGCCTCCATATTCCTTTTATGGAATTTAGTATATTTCTCTAATTGAAGAAGTAAATACAAAAAGAGGCGCCAAGGCCTCTTTTTTCGCAAGTGTTGACTTAGGTCAACCCAAAGAGTCAGCCCAAATATTATGCGCCCACCCCCATGCATAGACTCCCTCAAGGCTAGTCGGCCCTGGGGAAACACCCCCAGACCCTGGAACTGGCTTAAAGGTTTTTTCTGCTGCGATGTATTGATGCACGCTTGCCACGTGAATGACTTCCTTGGCATTGACAAAGCTCTATAGCAGGTATTTGTTAGGACGGGTGAGGGGTTGATTTCCCAGTCGCTGAGCTCTGCCACGATTGCAGCTGCAGCAACCTTAGCATGTTGATTGGCCATATGACCTGATTTAGGCATGGCATAAGCAACCCTGAATTGAATCGCCTAAGACGTGAATATCTTTTTGGGCTGTAGATTCAAAATTCAGAAAATGAACATTGACCCAGCGTCCATTAGAGTTTGCTAAGCCGGTTTTAACTGCAATTTCTCCAGCACTCATTGCGGGTAACACATTTAAAACGTCTGCCTTGATGTCATCTTGGATTTCAAATTTAACGGTTTTATTTTTACCGTCAACGGCAGTAACATTATGTTTTGGTAAGTATTCGACCATTCCCGGATATTGCTCTGCCCAAACCTTTTTAAATAAGGCGCCCTTAGACACTACATCTTGATTGGCATCTAGGACAAGTACTTTGGATTTAGGTTTTTGTTGTTTAAAGAAGCTGGCAACTTGGCAGGCTCTCTCGTAGGGGCCTGGGGGGCAGCGGTAAGGAGCTTCTGGAATGCTAATCGCATAAGTGCCGCCATCACGCATGCTGGCTAGTTGTTTATGAAGGGCGAAAGTTTCAGGGCCGGCTTTCCAGGCTTGCAAGGTAACACCAGTTTTATTGGCCTGCTCAAGACCTTCAATGCTGTTCATGATGAGCTTCACACCTGGAGAAACTACTACCTTGTCATAGACGAGTGTCTTGCCAGAAGCTAGTTTGACTACTTTTTTGTCGGGATCAATTGCTGCTACGCTATCTTGGATGATCTTTACCCCATGTCGTTTGCTGAGATTCTCATAAGAGCTAGTCAGTTCAGATAGGGTGCGTGAGCCACCAACAACGAGGTTGGATAAGGGGCATGAAATAAAAGCGGTGTTTGGCTCAATTAAAGTCACTTTGGCAGTGTTATTCGAAAACAGACGCAAATACTTAGCGGCAGTAGCGCCACCATAGCCGCCGCCGATCACCAGAATTTCCGCTTTCTGTAAATTTGCTCTAGCTTGGCCAGAGAATCCTGCCAGTAAACCAATCGCTGCAGCGCTTTGACCAATAAAGTTTCGACGATTCATGATGGTCTCCTAATTATTTCTTGCCCAGTTGATTGACAATGATTTCAAGCTGCTCATCGGTATAGCCTTTGGCTAGTTGGGGCATGATAGTACCCTCGCGTGCACCCGATTTAAAGGCCAGTAGTTGGGTCAACATCTGTTCACTAGTCAGTCCATTGATCAGCGGCATGCCGCCATTGACTACGCCATTACCATCTGTACCGTGGCAGTTGGCGCAAGTAGCTGCTAATCCTTGCTTATATTATATAAAGCCGCTGCTTGTGGATTGGGCGTTTGGCTAAAGCTGACCATGGGGTAGGTCATCAAGGTCGCTATGTAGAGGTTAAGGGGATATTTCATCAATTGCATCAGAACTGTCTCCGTTCAGAATGAATGCGCGATCGCATCAATGTTTTTCTTGCACTATCTTAAACAAGAATCCCTGATAGAGCGCGCTGTCCCTTAGACGAATTTTTCATGAGTTCAGCGTAATTGGGTATTAAGGGGTTTTTCAGGAAAAAGGTCTGAGCCCTATAAACTATCGTCATGCGTGGTTCATTTACCCTTCCTTATGTACTTTTGACCCTAGTAGTCGCGGTCTTTGCTTATTTATATGGTTTAGATAGTCGCTTTGCCCCGAAAAATGGCGATGAGTATCCGTATATGCATATTGTGCGAATGACTGCCGATGCGGGCAACTGGTTGCCTTTGCAATCCCAAATGGATGGCATCAAAAATACTAAGCCACCACTTTTGTTTTGGCAGGGTATTGCCAGTACGAGTTGGGCAAGCCAATGGAATCTGATTGATTTACGCTGGCCAAATGTGCTCTATACGGCGTTGACCGCTTTACTCTTATGTATTGCAGTAAGGCGCTTTAGTGGAAAAACTCAAGCAGGTATCTTGGCTGCTTTGGTGTGGCTCTCTTTTTTTTCAACCTACCGATATGGGCGCCCATTTTTAACCGATGCTCCAGAAGTTTTTTGGATTAGCTTACCGTTCTTTGGATTGCTGTATTGGGGAAAGTGTGCCTTTGATTCCAAATTTCTGTTCCCCGTCTTGACTGGTATCTGTTTAGGCTTAGCGCTATTGGCAAAATCCTTTGCTTACATTATTCCTGCTTCATTTGCATTAGGTCTGTACTACTGGCAATGGCGTCGCTGGAGCATTTCACAAACACTGATCCAAGATTTTTATAAGTTAGCGATTATCGGAATATTGGCCTTAGGCGTATTTGGTCTTTGGTTCGCCTTAGATCCGCATCCAGAGGCGGTTTGGAAGGAGTTTGTTTTGGGTGAGAACGCCGGTAAGTTTGCAGCGCGTAGCTCAAATTATGTTTTGGATTTGATTCGTGGTGGTGACAGCATTTGGATGCTCATCATTACTACTCTGGCTAACGCAGGTTTGTTTACATTTGTGCTGGTGTCCGCTTTGATACAGTGCTGGCGCGAGCGGCGCTTTTTATCATGCGAAGAAATATTGTTGCTTTTGCTGATCGGCACTTTCCTTTTAGTGTTCAGTCTTCCAAGTCAGCGTTCAGGTCGCTATCTCTTGCCAGTCATGCCTGCATTTGCCGCATTAATTGCTTTGCATTGGGGCCAATTACCTTTGTGGGGTTTTCGGATTGCTCTCATTTTGCAAGCGATCGTACTTGGCGCCTTGTTTTGGATCGGTGTGAATTTGCAATTGTCGCAAGCGACAGGATTTGCTGGTAATTGGAATTATGGTTATGCGCATTGGGTCTTGATGGCAATAGCTTTCATCGCGGTTTGCATTGGCTTGGTAAAACGTAATCAATCTAAGGCTATTGGGCTTTTAGGATGTTTTTTGGTGTATTGCGCCTTAACCAGTAGCTTAGCTCCTCTTGAAGGTAGTCTAGGTCGATTCTCAGGCGAAACGATTGCTCGGCTGCAGGGTAAGGAGGTATGGATTCCCTGTGACTATCGTGCCAAGGATGAGGAGTATCGATTGCTCATTCCTGGTGCTCAGTTACATGGCTACCAAGCAAAAGATGCTGGAGATATTGCAGGTCTTACCATCACTTATCCATTGGTGGCAGCTCAAGCGCCTTTGGGTCAACAACCTAGCTTATGTGAGTCTTGTCAGATAGTGGGACAGCGCATGGAGATGAGGGCGCGCCACACAGATGCGCAAATTAAGGAAATGCTCTCAGGAAAAATCGGCGAGCATTTATTTGTTACTGAGTATTTAGTGGTGACACCAGTCTCCAAACCAGATGTAGCGAATATGAAGGATGCCTGTCGATGAGTCGCATCATTGCTCTTTGTTGTTTATTACTAGCCGCAGTGATTGGTTTTATTCACATTGATAGCCAACCAACGTGGGCGCCATTCTTGCGAGGTACATCAGCACCCCTGGAGGAAGCCTTGGAGGTCGAAGGGCATTCATCCCTGAAGGCTAAATTGTCCGCCCAAGATACAGCGGTTAGCCCGCGCACTGATTGGTTGCCAGACACTGGTGCTGCCTCGGTCCATGCCGCCTCTTTAATCGCCCTCAAGGATGGAAATATTCGCGCTTTTTGGTTTGCGGGGAGCAGGGAAGGGGCGCCAGATGTAGTCATTAATTCTGCCGTATTTGATTCCAAGACAAATACCTGGGGTGCCCCCGTCATGGTAATAGATAGGGTTACTGCTGAAAGAGGCTTAGGGCGTTATATCGCCAAATTAGGCAACCCTGTTCCGGCAAGACTGCCCGATGGGCGTCTGCAGCTATTCATTGTCACGGTATCGATTGGTGGATGGGCTGGTAGTTCGATTTCTACCATGACATCAGATGATGATGGGCTTACTTGGAGCAAACCAGAGCGCCTCATTACATCGCCTTTGATTAACTTAAGTACCTTAGTGAAGTCTCCCGCAATTACATTTGCAGATGGACGCTTAGGATTGCCTGTCTATCATGAGTGGATTGGTCGTTTTGGTGAGTTTTTGCGTCTAGACCCTGATCGAGTGATTGATAAAAGACGCATGAGTTCTGGTCGAGGCGCTATCCAGCCAGTCGTATTTGTAAACGACGCCCAGAATGCTGTAGCGTATTTTCGCCAAACCAGAAGCGCTGGCATGCCTAAGCAAATTCCGGTAAGTCAAACACAAAATGCCGGCCAATCTTGGCAGCCAATAGGAGATGTTGAGATTGCGAATCCGAATTCTGCTGTTTCTGGAATTGCGTTGCAAAATGGTGCACGCATTCTGGCTCTCAATAACATAGAGGCTGGGCGTCACCGCTTAGTACTCCTCATGAGTGATACAAAAGAAGGTCGATGGCATGTGGTCGAGATTTTGGAGGATGATGAAGCCTTGCCGGATGCGCAACGTAGAGAGTTTTCCTATCCCTACCTCATGAGTGCCAATGGAAGTGATGCTCATTTAGTCTATACCTGGGACCGGAAAAAGATACGCCATGTTTATTTCTCAAGCGCTTGGCTATCCAGAGCTTATAGTCAGTTGCCAAACCAGAACCCAGAAGCTCCAAGCGAATACAAGGAGGCTCAATAATGAATATGCAAAGTATTGCCTTGTTTGAAATGGCTATTACCTGTTCGATAGTGCTGATTTGGATTATTCAACAGTTGTCTCAAAAGGTATTTCCGCTCACTGCAAGGGTGGTGCTGTTAATTTTGTTGACCAACCTCTTTTTCTGGCCAATAGGCCTATCTTTAGAATTACCCTTAGCAGCTTATGTGCGCGGTGCGTTTGGTGATTTGAGTATTGTGACAACGCTCTTACTCTGGTGTTCTTTATTGCCCAACCACAAAACTACCCCACTAGTATTTAAAGCGAGCATTGCACTCATTGCCTTGGGTTTTTATCCATTTGCACTAGGTATAGGCATGATTGATCCTTATGCTTGGGGTTATGGATCGATTATATTTTTAATTGCAGTCATATTCTTTGCTTTGATTTGTAGCCTTGCCAGCTGGAATCAGGGTGTATGCATAATTGCCATTGCAATCTTGGCTTGGTCGGCGCATTGGCATGAATCTACCAATCTTTGGGACTATGTCTTAGATCCTATTCTGGCGATTTGGGCAATCGCTGCAGTGACTACTGCTATTTTTCGTCAACGCAAGCAGAAGGCGCGTTCGGGTTATTTATTTAGGCAAGGTTAATTTTGTTATACCCATTTGGAGCTAGTATGAGATTGAGTCAATTGCAAAAAAGATTTTTAGTTATCCCTTTGACCTCTTTTTTTTGCATCTCTATTTTGTTGGTTTTTTCTGGATGCGCAAGTAACTCCAATTCCACCAATTTTGACTCGCAGATGGGGGTTGATTCATCCGCGCCGCACTCCTTATCGAACGCCCAATTGGAATCCTTGGTCTCGCCGATTGCTCTTTATCCAGACTCATTATTGTCTCTGATGCTTTTAGCTTCAACTTATCCCTTAGAAGTAGCTGAGGCTTATAACTGGAGAGCTAATCATTCGAAATTAGCCGGTGCAGATTTACAAAATGCTCTTAAGGCGCAGAGTTGGAATGACAGTGTGAAGTCGCTCATGTCATTCCCAAAGGCATTTAATATGATGGGCAATCAATTGCAGTGGACTCAAAATCTGGGTAACGCATATAAGTTACAGCCAGCACAAACGATGAGCGCCGTCCAATCGCTGAGAAAGCGCGCAATGCGTGCCGGTAAATTAAATAGCAATCAGCAAATGACTGTGACTACCGATGCTAATGGAAATATTCTGATTATACCTACAAATTCTCAAATAGTGTATGTTCCCTCTTATAGCCCAGATGCAGTCTATGGGCCATGGCCTTATCCTGACTATCCTCCTTATCCAGTCTACAACTCTGCGTGGGGCGCTATGTCCTTTGGAGTTGGTTTGGCGGTAGGTGATGCGTTTTGGGCAACCCCTGCATGGTCATCAGGAACAATTAATGTGAATAACACCGCTAGTAATTCTCCTGGAGATAAATCTCGTGGAGTGATTGGGCCAAGCAGTATTCAAAATCAGCAACGCTTGTTAAATGATTGGAAGAACAATGCCACTCCCGCTCAAAAGCAGGCAGCAAGGTCAGATGCACAGCGTGCCAATAGTGCCTTTGATAAAAATGCAACTCCACAAGAACTTGCTCAAGCAAATCGTTTGAATCAAGAAGCCAGAAATGCCGTTCAGCAGGATAGATCTAGTCCTAATCTAGATCGTGAAGCAATGCAAGAAAATGCTCTCAGGGAGCAGGCTCGCATGGATGCCGATGATGATCGATTCAATGAAGATCGTTTTGGAGGCGGCGCCTTTCGGGGTGGTTTTGGAGCAGGCCGCATGGGTGGGTTTAGACGCTAATCATGATTGAAAGCTATATGATGAAATCACTGAAAATTTCCTCTGCAATTGCACTTTCTCTAGCGTGTCAGTTTGCGTATCCCCAAGTATCATTGCCAAAAAGTGGCACTTCTACAAGCGCTTTGGTAGATGTTTGTAAAAATGGCAGTGAACCAGATGCGCAAAATTTTTGCTTTGGCTTTGGGGAAGGGGTTTACCAATCTTACCTAGCCAATGCCGCCCCGAATGCGAAGCAGTCCATTTGCTTTTCGCAAGCAGGCGATACCCGAGAAATGATTTTGCAGGAATTTATAGCTTGGACTCGTGCACATCCGCAATTTGATCAAGAGCGCGCAGCAAAAACTTTGATACGCTTTTTAAAGCAGCGTTATCCCTGCAAGTAATGGTTTTGATCTGCACTCTATTCAAAAAACCGTTGTTGAGATTAAAAAAATAAAGCCAGCGTTATGCTGGCTTTAATGTTGGTTGAACTGCCTAGTTCATTTAGTCAGCGTAAGCGCCAGCCTTACGAATCACGGGACCCCATTTATTAATTTCAGCATCGAGGTGATCTTTTAACCCATTTGGTGTTCTCTTGGCAGGCGGAACAATTTCAATATTGGACTCTGCTAAGCGGGCTTTTACTTCTGGATCGTTTAAAGCTACATTCAGAGCTTTATTAATCTTATTCAAAATGGCTGGAGGCGTGCCTTTGGAAACGTACATACCGTGCCATACCTTCACCTCAAAACCTTTGAGGCCCTGATCATCCAGTGTTGGAATGTTGGGAAGTGCAGGCAGACGCTTAGGGGTCGTTACGCCATAGGCCTTAACTAAGCCATCCTTGATGTAAGGAACGGTTTGCGTCGTTTGGTCACACAATAAATCGACTTGGCCGCCCAGTAAGTCAGTCAGTGCAGGGCCAGTACCTTTGTAAGGAACGGTAGTGAGTTCTACACCTTCACGAGACATAAACAAGAGAAGAGTCCGCAAAGCTGTGAAACTGCGCCTGGGCCAGCATTGGCTAGGGTAACTTTGTCTTTATTTGCCTTGATGTAGACCTCTAGCTCTTTGAAATTTTGGAGGAAAGTTTTTACGACCCAGAAGCACCATTGGCACATCGACTACCTGGCCAATATATTCAAAGTCTTTCATGGGATCGAAGTTCAGCTTCTTCTTGTACAAAGCAGGCGCAGTTGCCATGCCCATATGGTGAATAAAGATCGTGTAGCCATCAGGAGCGGAACGTGCGACGCGTGTTGCAGCAATGGTGCCGCCAGCGCCTACAGTATTCTCAACTATGACAGTTTGTCCCAATTCTTTTCCCATGGGTACAGCGATCAAACGGGCCACTGCATCGGTTGGGCCACCAGCAGAGAATGGGACAACGAGCGTACAAAATCCAGTCAACAGTGTTTTATGTAATTTCATTTTTGTCTCTTTTTATAAGGTATCAGTTATTGAATGCACTGAGTTACTGCATTGTTTAGTGAATTTTGCCATTTTTTACACAAAATGGCCTGCTAGCAGAATTAGTGTTTACCAGCAACTGCAAGCGTTCTTTTCGCTAATAGGACTACGGGGCGGTCAATCATCTTGCCGTCGAGTTTTACTGCGCCCCCTTTTGAAGCTTGATCGGCCTGAATCACCCTCTGGGCCCAATTGACCTCTTCTTCGGTGGGCATAAATGCTGCCTGCACAATCGCTACCTGCTTAGGGTGAATGCATAGTTTTGCACCAAAACCCATGCGCTTGGCCCGTTCTGCATCTTCCGTAATACGAGGAAGGTCATCGGTTGAGGGAGTAACCCCGTCTATTGGAGGGGCAATTTGGGCCAAACGTGAGGCAAGAACTATTTGATAGCGCGCAGTTTGTAGTTCAGTTTCTTGGGCATCGCAAATCATTCCCAAATCTGCTTGCAAATCGAGATTGCCCAATGCTAGGCGAAGAACTTGATTGGAGTTGGAAATTTCACGCAAACGATCAAGGCCGATTGCAGTCTCAATCATCGGAATGATCGCGGTGTTTGGTAATACGAGTGCCGCGCCATTGATCTGATCTAAAGACTCGCTTTTTGGTATGAGCAAGCAGCCCACTTTTAGTTCTTGAGCCAACATTAAATCTGCTGAGTAGAACTTACTGCCTGGTGAGTTACTGCGAATCACTAAACGCTGCTTTTGCTCATCTGAGAATTGTGGCCATGCATTTCGAATGGCATTGCGAGCTACATCTTTGTCTTCCTCAGCAACAGCATCTTCTAGATCAAGTACTACACCACTGGCGCCGCTATCAAGGGCTTTGAGAAAACGCTCAGGACGGGTGCCCGGTACAAATAGAAAGTTGGTGCTAAAGCCTAAGGGGGTGTTCAATGGATTCATAAAGAGAGATTTATTGTTGGGGCAGCAGAAAGCCTATCTTGGCTTGTTTGCGAATATTCCACAAGAGATCAATTGCCTGAGTCATCTCTGTAGGGGTAGCGCCGCCACTAAATGCGGCAAGACGCATCGCTTTATCGGTAATTTCAGCGCGTGTTAGGGTATTGCCAGGGTCGCCTTTGGGTTCATCAACGCGCCCTTCGAGGATTTGACCATTGTGAAGCTGTACTTTGACCTTACCAATCCAGCGTTGTGGATAGGCGCTATCGACTTCGGGATCAAGAGTCATAGCAACGCGATCGCGGAATGCGCAAATATCGTCATCATGAAAGTGTGAATCAAATTCTTGTAGACCGGCGAATTGATAGTGGGCAACAAGCGCTAAAACGGTACCCATGGAGAACTTTGATTGATGCACAGTTGCAGGATCGGTCACTGGACCTAATACATCGATTGCGCCTTGGTGAACCAATGTTTCCACTTTTGCGATATCGCTGGGTTTGAGTTGATGGGCAAGCATAACCTGTAACAGCGCATCAGCAGCAGGGTGGGTGTGCCTACAAGATGCGTGGTACTTAAAGCTAGTCTCGGCGAGAGTCCAACGTTTACCCAAACCATCAACCAGCTTACTAGGATTAGCATCGCTGGACATGCCTGCCGCCATCCCTTGTTTGCCTTCCAGGATATGCTGCGCGCCAGTAAATCCAGATTGAGCAAGATAGGCTGACATCAAACCTGTAGCGGCTGCATGGGCTGTGTGTAATTGCTTGGAGTCAGCAGCATCGCGCAAAAACTCCCAAAGACCAGCCGATTGTGTTCCTGCAGAACCAAAGGCATGAAGCATTTGATCAGGGTTGAGTTTGAGTAGACGTCCAACTGCAGCAGTTGCCGCAATCGTGCCAGCAGTACCAGTGGTATGAAATACCTTGTAGTGCGAACGACCTAAAAATTCACCGACCCGAATACCTACTTCATAGCCAACAATGGAAGCGAGCAATAAGTCATTACCTGATGCGTCAATGGCTTGAGCGCAAGCTAAGGCCGGCGGAAAGACCACCGTCGCAGGATGAAAGACGGAGCCGTTGTGTACACATCATCTTGCTCGGCGACATGAGAAGCAGCAGCATTAGCCATAGCCGCTAAAAATGGACTAGAGCTTTTACGGGCAATCAGAATTTCAGAAGGGCCGGCATGTGAGTCACTAAAGCCACTCATATTTTGGGCAAACTGCGTAATCGTTTCTACAGGACGAGAGCCTTTGCCTGCGATAGCAGATCCAAACCAATCAACTAGAAGATCTTCTGCGCGATGTACAACGTCCACAGGAACATCAGGCATTTGAAGATTAGCTGCAAACTTTGCTAGCTCGCGTGATAAATGGTCGTTACTCATGACACTCTTTTTGATGGGGTTAGGCTAGAACTGCACTGGCTTGCATGGTAAGCCAGCCTTCATGATCTTGGGCCCAAATAGAAATCGTTTTGCCTGAAGGATCTTTTTCTAAATCGGGTTTGGCGCTCACCTTGAAAATATTGATATCAAAAGTAGGGCGAATGGCACGGAACTCAAAGCTCTTGAGTTTGCAATTCGGAATACTCTGGCGCACCAAATCCACCAAGAGGGTGGCGATCAATGGACCATGAACAATGAGTCCGGGATAGCCTTTTACTTCAGTAACGTATTTACGGTCGTAATGAATCCGATGTCCGTTAAAAGTTAATGCAGAGTAGCGAAACAGTAGTACATCATCTGGAGTAATTGTCTTAGTCCATGTGGCCTCACTCGGCGCTGGTGTTGGGGCAACCGGCTTGTCATCTGAGCCTGGCGCGTCACGATACACGATGTCGTGCTCTTCAATGATGGCCAAACCTTTTTGATTGGAGATGTGATGTTTGACTAAAACAAAAATCAAATCTCCAGTGCGACCAGATTTGTGGGTAACCGATTCAATAGTGGAAACGCGCTCAATCTCATCGCCAACAGAAAGAGGCTCTAACCATTGCACTCGACTTCCTGCCCACATCCGACGGGGTAGTGGAACTGGAGGTAGAAAGCCGCCACGTTTAGGGTGACCATCAGGACCAATTTCGGATTGGCGTGCGTGCGGTAAAAAATAGAGCCAATGCCATAGCTCAGGTAAGAATGTGCCTTTGCCTGGTAATGGGTCTGAACGATCTAGGGTTGCCGATAGAGCGCGTACTGGTGCGGCAGTAACGGTGTCAGTGAGGGTTTCGGTTTTGCCGATCCACTCTTGCAGATGGGTGATAGTTTGAGGTTCGATTCGCATACTTCCATTATGCCAATCTTGGGAAAAACTGAACTAGACTAAGAGAACGCTGGCGAAGTAGCTCAAAAGACCTGCTGCAGCGCAGGCACCCAGCACGGTCATCACGCCTTTTTGAAACTGAAACAGGGCTACCCCTGCACCGACACAAATGAGGATCGATAACCAAGAAACCGACCCACCTAGTCCATGGGGCCAAAAGACGTGATAAGCAAAGAAGAGGCCCAGATTAACGATAACGCCAACCACTGCTGCAGAAATTGCTGTGAGTGGTGCAGTAAAGCCTAGCTTGCCATGAGTTGACTCTACTAAAGGGCCACCAACTAAGATGAAAAAAAATGAGGGTAAAAAAGTAAACCAAGTGGCAACGCATGCACCAAGCACGCCAAACCAAAATGGATTGCTATTACCAATCAGACGCTGAATATGTCCTGCCAAGTAACCCACAAAAGCAACCACCATGATGAGTGGTCCTGGAGTAGTTTCGCCAAGCGCCAAACCATCCATCATTTGTCCGGCACTTAACCAATGGAAGTGGTCTACTGCGCCTTGATAAACATAAGGCAGCACTGCATAAGCGCCGCCAAAGGTGAGAAGAGCTGCTTTAGTAAAGAACCAAGCTAGCTCTGGGTACAAGGTTTTCCACCCAAAGCATGCGATCAATAAGCCTATCGGAAGTGCCTAGCAAGTCAGTGCTACAGCACTATGCAATAAGGTGGTTTGATAGCGAAATTGAGCATGAGTCGGCGTGGGGGTGTCATCATCAATCATGGCTTTGCCGTAATGTCGATCTTTAGAGTTGCCATGCCCATTGCTATGACTAAATTGTTCGGGGTAACGTTTGCCACCCCAAAATCCAATTGCGGCTGCAATGATGACGATGATGGGAAACGATAAATTCAAAATAAATATTGCTAAAAAGGAAGCCAATGCAATCCATTTCAGGGTATTGCTGGCAAGCGTGCGCTTACCGATACGAACGGCAGCATGCAGGACGATTGCAGTGACAGCAGGTTTGATGCCAAAAAAAGACCGCTGCAATCCATGGCACCTGTCCAAAGGTGAGATAGACCCACGATAAAGCGATCAAGATTAATAATGAAGGCAATACGAAGAGGGTGCCAGCCAGGATGCCACCCCAGCTACGATGCATTAACCAGCCAATATAGGTCACTAGCTGCTGAGCCTCTGGTCCTGGCAACAACATGCAATAGTTCAGCGCATGTAAAAAACGCCGCTCAGAAATCCAGCGACGCTTTTCTACCAACTCTTGATGTAAGACTGCGATTTGCCCTGCAGGGCCACCGAAACTAATGAAGCCTAGTTTGGTCCAAAACTTGAGGGCCTCACGTAAGCTAATCGGTGATTCAGAACTCACGCATCTTCCATTCCGCCAACTACTTGGCTAAAGCCGTTATCAACGTAAATAATTTCTGCGGTGATGCCGTTTGCTAAATCGGATAATAAGAATGCTGCCGTATTGCCAACATCATCAATGGTGACGTTACGACGCAGTGGGGCAGTTTGTTCAACTGCTTCTAAAATTTTTCCAAAGCCTTTAATGCCAGATGCGGCTAGGGTTTTGATGGGGCCAGCAGAGATGCCGTTAGCACGTATGCCTTTAGGGCCAACTGAACCGGCTAAGTAGCGCACTGAAGCTTCAAGTGATGCTTTTGCTAAACCCATGGTGTTGTAGTTAGGAACGTTTTTCATGGAGCCCAAATACGTGAGCGTTAGCAAGGAGGATTTATCGCGCAACATGGGCAATGCCTCTTTTGCCATTGCAGGAAAGCTATAGGCCGAAATATCGTGTACAATCTTGAAGCCTTCGCGAGAAAGACCTTCGAGGAAGTCGCCTGCAATCGCTTCGCGGGGGGCAAAACCAATAGCGTGCACAAAACCGTCAAACTGAGGCCAAGATTTGGCTAAATCCTTAAATAAAGCAACAATCTGCTCGTCGCTACCCACGTCGCAGTCGAAAATCAACTCCGAATTGAATTCTTTTGCGAAATCCACAATACGGTCTTTAAAGCGCTCGCCCACGTAGGTAAAGGCTAATTCAGCACCTTCACGATGGCAGGCCTTGGCAATGCCATAGGCGATAGAGCGATTGGAGAGGAGGCCGGTGATGAGGATTTTTTTGCCGGTGAGAAAGCCCATGTGTTGTGTCCTTTGCTTCATGTTGTGTCCTTTTCCTTTGCTTCAAATATGATTTGCTATCTATCTACAATTATTGCATATATGCCGACCCTAAAGCCCATTGCCCAAATTGCTCAATTCCTCCTACTAGCCATGCTGCTAGGGCTTGGCGGCAATTTTGTACAGGCTGGACAGGGGATAGCCCAGTACGGCAAACCTAAGTATCCAGAGGGGTTTGCCCATTTTGACTATGTCAACCCGAACGCCCCCCAAGGAGGCACCCTGGTATTGCCAAATCCAGGCCAGAGAAATAGCTTTGATAAGTTCAATCCGTTTACCTTACGCGGCGTCACCGCTCCTGGGATTGATTTGATGTTTGAGTCCCTTGCCGAAGGTAGTGCTGATGAGGTTTCCAGCGTTTATGGCTTATTGGCAGAAGATATTCAAGTTGCTCCCGATCACAAGTCGGTGACTTTTCGTATTCGTCCAGAGGCAAAGTTTTCTGACGGCAGTCCCGTATTAGCTGCCGATGTAAAGTACAGCTTTGATGTCTTAATGAGTGGTAAAGCACATCCACGATACAAAACTACTTTTGCAGATATTACTCAAGCGACCATACTCTCCGATCGAGTTGTGCGTTTTGATTTTAAAAACACCAACACTGAACTCCCAATCTTGGCAGGAACTTTGCCGATCTTTTCGCGTAATTGGGGTAAAAAACCCGATGGCACGATGATCCCATTTGAAAAGTTAGCATTTGAAGCTCCCATTGGCAGTGGACCTTATTTAATTGAGTCATTCAAAGCTGGCAAGTCGATTACTTATAAAAAGAATCCGCAGTATTGGGCCAATCAAATGAGCAAGCCCCTCAATATCCGTGTGGGCTTTTATAACTTTGATCGCGTACTGTACAAGCTGTATAGCGATGATGCTGTGCGCCTGGAGGCTTTTAAGGCAGGGGAGTTTGACGCTCTCGTAGAGTATCGCGCCAAGATTTGGGCTAAAGGTTATGTGGGTTCCAAATTTGACAATGGCACTTTGCTGAAAAAGGCCTTTATCAATCACAACGGTGCAGGTATGCAAGGTTTTGCGATGAATGTACGCAGGCCAATTTTTCAAGACCCGCGGGTGCGTCAAGCCTTGGGTTTGGCTTTAGATTTTGAGTGGTTAAACCGTCAAATCTTTTTTGACCAATACAGTCGCATTAATAGTTACTTCACCAACAGTGATTTGAGTGCCAACTTTAACGGTCCTAGCAAACCAACTGAAGCAGAGTTGAAACTACTCAAACCGCTCAAAGCAAAATATCCACAATGGGTACCCGACGCAGTATTTGGTCCAATGCCACCAGCGCCCTCCACCAAGCCCCCCGGAAGTTTGAGACAAAATTTACGTCAAGCACGTGAACTACTCATGCATGCGGGTTGGCAATATCGCGACGGCGCTTTGCGTAATGAAAAGGGGGAGCCATTTCGATTTGAGATTGTTGAAGATGGTGGTTTCTTCCTGCGTGTCATTTCAGCCTATATACGTAATCTGGAGAAATTGGGCATTCAAGTAGATGTTCGTACCAGCGACTTTGCCTTGCATCAAAAGCGGATGAATGAATATGATTTTGATATGACCACCGTACGTTTCTTGGATTCTCAAAACCCAGGTAGTGAGCTTTGGGATCGTTTTGGCAGTGCGGCAGCTAAAGAAAAGGGTTCAGATAACGTTATTGGCATTCAGTCACCAGTTGTAGATGCTTTGGTCGATGAGATTACGAAGGCACCAAACCGAGAGCAATTGAGTGCTGCTGCAAGAGCGTTAGATAGAGTGTTATGGAATAGCTATTACGTTGTGCCGCAGTGGTACAACCCAACACATCGCGTTGCTTTTCGCAAAGAGATGCGCTATCCCGAGCCTCCTTTGTATTACCAGGCTGAACCTTGGATTATGCAAAATTGGTGGAAAGAAGAGTCTAAATAATGCACGGCCAAATGCGCACCTACATCTTTAAACGTTTATTGCTCATGATTCCCACTTTGTTGGGCGTATTGACATTAACCTTTGCTGTCGTCCAGTTTGTGCCAGGCGGTCCTGTAGAGCAAATGGTGCTTGAGCTCAAAGGGAAGGGTAATGCAGCCTCAGGCGGAACAGAGTCTTCTGGTTCGGGGGCAAGCTATCGTGGACGCCAGGGAGTCGATGTCCAGCGCCTTGAAGAAGTTAAGGCACTCTATGGTTTTGATAAGCCCCCAGTAGAGCGTTACTTTATGATGCTCGGTCGTTTTGCTCGATTTGATTTAGGTGAAAGTTACTATCAGCACGAGAGCGTTTGGCGTTTAGTGGTTTCTAAATTGCCGGTGTCGATCAGCATTGGTTTATGGACTTTCTTTATTACGTATCTGGTCTCTATACCCCTGGGGATTGCAAAGGCTGTGCGCGATGGCTCCCGTTTTGATGCGGTAACTAGCACGATCATTTTGGTGGGCTACGCGATACCTGGATTTGTTCTGGGCGTACTTTTATTAGTTCTATTTGGCGGTGGTAGTTTTCTGCAGATTTTTCCTTTGCGGGGACTCACCTCCGATGACTGGAGTGACTTGAGTTTGATTGGCAAGGTGATGGATTATCTATGGCACTTGGTGCTCCCAATCACTGCTTCGGTCTTGGGTAGCTTTGCGGTCGTTACCATGCTGACTAAAAATTCATTCTTAGAAGAGATTCGTAAGCAGTATGTGCTGACTGCTAGAGCAAAAGGCCTGACAGAGAAGCAAGTGTTATGGAAGCATGTATTTCGTAATGCCATGCTGCCCTTGGTAACTGGGTTCCCCGCGGCATTTATTGGCGCTTTCTTCACCGGCTCTTTATTGATTGAGACGCTATTTTCTTTAGATGGCCTGGGTTTGCTCTCTTATGAATCGGTGATGCGTCGGGATTACCCAGTCGTATTTGGAACACTCTATCTGTTTACCTTAATTGGCTTGTTTACGAAGCTGATTTCTGATCTTTGCTACGTCTATGTTGATCCTCGCATTCAGTTTGGTGCTGGAGGTGGTTCATGAGTCGTTGGCAACGATTTCGATCTAATCGCAGAGGCTATGCCAGCCTGTGGATTTTCGTAATCTTTTTTGGCTTATCTTTATGTGCAGAGTTAATTGCAAATGACAAACCTTTAGTAGTTCGTTATGACGGCCACTTCTATTTTCCGATTGTCAAAAGCCAGCCTGAGACCGTATTTGGTGGAGACTTTGCAACACCAACGGACTTCCTAGAACCAGACATTCGTCAAAACATTACTACTCATGGCAATTGGGCAATTTACCCACCAATTACGTATAGTTATGAGACGCTCAATTATTTCTCACAAGTGCCCAATCCTGCGCCGCCCTCGCGGCAGAACTGGCTGGGCACAGATGACCGGGGCAGGGACGTGTTATCGCGCCTCATTTATGGCTTTCGCTTATCCATCTTGTTTGGATTGGCGCTGACGATTGTTGGCGTGAGTGTGGGCATCATCACTGGTTCCTTGATGGGATTTTTTGGAGGCAAATTTGATCTCATTTCTCAGCGCTTAATTGAGATTTGGTCAGCCATGCCAGAACTGTATCTCCTCATTATTTTTGCCTCCATTTTTAATCCGAGCGTTTCTTTATTGATTATTCTCTTAGCAGCATTTGGGTGGATGGGATTATCGGACTATGTCCGTGCAGAGTTTTTTCGTAACCGCGCCTTAGAGTATGTCCGTGCAGCTCGCGCACTTGGCTTAAGCAATTTGCAAATCATGTGGCGTCACATCCTGCCTAATAGCCTGACATCTGTGATTACCTTTTTGCCGTTTCGCATGAGTGCGGCAATTTTGTCTTTAACGAGTTTAGATTTCTTAGGGCTTGGCGTTCCACCTGGCACACCTAGTTTGGGTGAATTGCTTTCTCAGGGTAAAGGCAATTTAGATGCCTGGTGGATCTCCTTGTCTACCTTTGTGGTTTTGGTGGGCACTTTATTGCTCCTCACCTTTATGGGTGAAGCATTACGCGATGCATATGATTCCCGTAAGTCTGGCTTGATGAGCGGAGGTCGCTCATGAGCTTGCTTCGATACGAAGATCTGTGTATTTCCTTTGGATCGGGACGTCGTGAAAAATTTGCTGTCAATCACTTAGACCTTGAAATTGGAGTTGGTGAGCGAGTGGCCTTAGTTGGGGAATCAGGCTCGGGCAAAACCTTAACCGCACTCGCACCCATGAGGTTGGAGCCAGAAGGCGCCAAAGTCTCTGGAAAAATTCTATGGAATAAAAAGGATGGGCAGGGTGTTGTCGATTTGTTGTCCTTGCCAATTGAGGATATTCGTGCCATTCGTGGGCGTGAGATTGCAATGGTCTTTCAAGAGCCGATGACCGCACTCAACCCTTTGTTTACGATCGGCAATCAAATCATCGAGGCAGTGCAGATTTATCAACCCCTGCTCTCGAGAGCAGATTGCGTAGATGCGGCAATTGATCTACTCAAGAAAACTGGTATCCCGGAGCCTGAGCGACGTTTTCACGCTTATCCTCATCAGCTTTCAGGCGGACAACGTCAGCGTGCCATGATAGCTATGGCATTGGCGTGCAAGCCTCGTCTCTTGATTGCTGATGAACCCACTACCGCACTCGATGTCAGTTTGCGTCTGCAAATTTTGGAGCTACTCAAAGAGTTACAAGAAGAATCGAAAGATCATGGTGGCATGGGAATCTTACTCATCACGCATGATCTGAATTTAGTAAAGCACTTTGCTCAGCGGGTTGCAGTCTTAAATCAAGGCAACTTGATGGAGTCAGGGTCAACCAAACAAGTGTTTGAGCATCCGACTGATCCTTATACGCGTGCTTTAGTCAATAGCGGGCCAGTACGCAATTTAGCGCCGGTAATGCCCTTGGCTCCGGTGCTTTTGCAGACCGACAACTTGTCAGTGGCCTACCCGAGTTCTGAAGCGAGTTCTTGGTTTAAAAAAGCACCACCACACAAAGTGCTTAAGAAAGTTAGCTTTCATTTAAAGCAAGGCCAAACCATTGGTGTGATTGGCGAGTCTGGATCCGGTAAGACTACTTTGGGTATGGCTGTGCTTGGCCTGCTTGGTGATTCTGTGGCCTTAGTCAGTGGTGTTGTGGATATTCTAGGTGTTGATTGGCAAACTCTCAAACCCAAAGAGCGACGTGCCATGCGCTCCAGTTTGCAGGTCATCTTTCAAGATCCGTTTGGTTCGCTTTCTCCCCGCATGAATGTCTTGCAAATCATTGCTGAGGGTCTAGATGTCCATTTCCCAAAACTTTCTGCTGCTGAACGTGAATCACGAGTGGTCGATATGCTCAAAGAGGTAGGCTTAGATCGAGCCGCATTGACACGTTACCCGCATGAATTTTCTGGTGGTCAGAGACAGCGAATTGCCATTGCGCGCGCACTCATTTTGCGTCCGCAGATCTTGGTATTGGATGAGCCTACTTCTGCCTTAGATGTTTCTATTCAAAAGCAGGTGCTTGCCTTGCTGGCAGAGTTGCAGAAGAAATACAACTTGGCATATTTGATGATTAGTCATGATTTGGCGGTGATCCGTGCAATGTCTCATGAGGTCATGGTCTTGAAAGAGGGAAGGGTTGTTGAGTTTGGGGATACTGAAACCCTGATTAAGCATCCCAGTCAGATCTACACCAAAGCGCTTTTTGCAGCAGCCGAACTCACTTAAAACTCGCTTGTATTTCTTCCATCACGATTCACACCCCTCTGAAATGAGCTAATTTGGTGCATTTATTTCAACTTTGAGTCCTAAATTAACAAAATTAACTTAATAAACAAAGACTTAAGCGCTCAGTGAAGACTTGGTTAAATAAAAGTTCTTTGTTAAACTGGTCGGATGTCATTGAAAAAAGTGCTGATTACTCAAACCTTGGCCTTAGCCTTGGGTTTGCTCGCTATGACTACTCATGCTGCCGATGTATCTGCTGATGCATCCGCTGATGCCGCGGTCGTTCCCAAGGAAAGCATGTTCCAGGCTGGAAGAGCCTACATCTCCCGTGTTTCAGATCGCTTGGCCGATACCGTGACCGGTAAGTCTGAGGATTTAATCAACCGCGCTATGGAAGTCATTGGTGTGCGTTATCGCTGGGATGCGGAGTTGCCGCAATCTGGTTTGGATGGCAGTAGTTTTGTTGGATATGTATTTAAGGATAAGTTGGGTTTTCTTTTGCCACGCAAAGCTACCCAAATGAGCCGCGTGGGTAAGCCCATCTCTCGTGAAGAATTACAACCTGGTGACTTGGTATTTTTTAACACCATGCGTTTAACTTTTTCCCATGTGGGAATTTATGTTGGTGACAACAAATTTATTCATTCACCTTCCAAGGGTGCAAACGTTCGCGTAGATGACCTGGGAAGTTTGTATTGGGATAAGCGTTTTGATGGCGCGCGCCGTCTAGACGGAAGCGACAACTTAGACGATGCAGAGCGTCAAGAGTTGTTAAACGAAGTGAAGAACCTCAAGCGCAAGTCTCGCAGCCTGTAATTTCCCAGGCTTATTGGGCGCTAACCCTTCAGCTTTTCCTTAATGAGTGGCATTTGTTCTTGCGCGGCAATTTCACCTGCCAAGATTGCTGCATTCCTGGATTTGAAATCACCACTACTCATTTGTTTGAGATGGGGTGTGATCACGACATCAGCACTTTTTAATTCATATTGATTAATGCTTCGTTGCATGATCGAAATGGTTTGCTGTAAGACGCCAAAGGTACCGCTCGCATCTTGATGCACGGGCTCTGAAGAAATATTGACGGCAATGATGAGTGTGGCACCCATCTGCTTTGCATAACTTACTGGTACTGGTGCAACTAATCCGCCATCAACATATTCTTTGCCAGCAATGACAGTCGGTTGAAATACACCCGGCACGCTACATGATGCGCGCACCGCTTGACCAGTATTGCCGCTACGAAAGAGTGCGCCTTTGCCCGACTGTAATTCCGTAGCAACGATACCTAAGGGGATGCGCATCTGCTCAATCGTTCTGTTTTGTACTTCACGATTAATCATGTTTTGCAGCGCATCGCCTTTAATGAGGCCGCCAAAGCGGCCTGCAAATGGTAGGCCCCAGTCGGCAATCGTTGCCTCATCCAGATTGAGGGCTAGTCGGTTGAGATCATTTCCGGTGGCGCCAAAAGCAAGGAGTGCGGCGATGACGCTACCTGCGCTACTGCCCACTACTACATCAGGGCGAATGCCTTGGGCTTCCAGGGCTTTGATCACCCCGACATGGGCGAACCCTCGTGCTGCACCTGCACCTAATACCAGGCCAAGCACTGGTTTTTTGGGTGCCATGAGACCACATGAGCTCAGAGTGCCAGCGCCAATGAAGGCGCCAGTACCAATGCCTAGGCTAAGCAAACGTCTGCGTTGGGCGGATATTAGGTCGGTAGTGGAGCTTTTAGAAGAATTTTCTTGCATGTAGCTATTGTATTGAGCCTACCTTATAATGGCCGCACGGTGAACGAAAAAGACTTCGTTGCAGCGCGGGCGCATTCCCTAACAAGAAATGATGAGATGAATTGTCCGTAGTCGCTAAAAAACACCAAAACCCATTACTGAAATACATTTTTAAGGCTCACTTGGGATATTCCTGGTAGCCCAACTTTTATGGACGATCACAACAAGCGCGTTATAGAAACAGCCCTCCTGTGCGCCCAGGAGCCATTGACGGTTGCCGACTTGTCCCGTTTATTTGTTGAGGACATCACCACTGCTGATATCGATGAAGCTTTAATTGAAATTCAGCGCGCCTGGGATGATCGAGGCATGGAGTTGGTACACATTGTGACTGGCTGGCGCTTTCAGAGCCGCTTGTCAATGCGTGAGTACTTGGACCGTTTGACTCCCGAAAAGCCGCCTAAATATTCTCGTGCAGTACTTGAAACCTTGGCGATCATTGCCTACCGCCAACCGGTTACCCGCGGCGAGATTGAAGAGATTCGAGGTGTTGCTGTCAGCAGTAACGTCATGAAGCAGTTGGAAGATCGGGGTTGGGTAGAGGTGATTGGTCATAAGGACACAGTCGGTCGCCCCGGTTTATATGCCACTACGAAACAGTTTTTAGATGATCTGAGCTTAACCAATTTGCAAAGCTTGCCGATCTTGGAAGATTCTGCACCGATGGCTGCTGCAGAACAACTAGGTCAAGCGGTAATCGATTTTGATCCAACGGCAACAGTAGAAACCGTTGTGATTGATGGCGAAACAGTAGTTCAAGAAGAAACTATCGTAGAAATCACCAAAGAAATTGAAGTCACTGAAATTGAAGATGCAGAAGAAGTCACCCCTGAGTCTGATGATCCGTCAGACGAAACAAAATAAGATTAATGACAAGCTCTAACGAAAACGATTCATCTCCGGTAGTACCTCAAGCAACGCCATCACCTACTGAAGGTGCTAAGCCTGAAGGTGGAGAGCGCGCTCCCCGCGAGGATCGTGGACCACGTGGTCCACGCCGAGCAGGTTCTGGGAAGTACCCCTTTAATAAGAAGCGACCTTTCAATAAGGATAAGCCGCGTCGCGAAGGCGATGCCAGTGGTGGGGGCAATAGTCAGCGTGAGGGGGGGCGGTAATTCATCAGCAAAGTTGGCACCTAATCCTGCGGAAGTAGAGGCATTGTTTGCATCGGTTGTGTCTGGTGAGTTTGATGCTGCCTTAGATGCTCCTGAAGTGGTTGAGATGTCTAATCCTGAAGGATTAAATGAGAGTGAGAGCGAAATTTCTCACCAAACCGGAGCAGAGCGTCGTGCACAACGCGCCCAACGCTCACGTGAGGAGGAAGATCCAGATGCCCCTACCGAAGAAGAGATGAGCAGTTTGCAATTTGCTAATGTTGATGAGTTACCTCTGAGTTTGCGTGACGAAGTGTGGTCTGATCTGGATGGTTTAGATGACGACGCAGACGATGAAGATACAGTGAAGTTGCATAAAGTGTTGGCAGACGCTGGCATGGGTTCGCGTCGTGACATGGAAGACTTGATTATTCAAGGGCGCGTTTCTGTTAATGGTTTACCTGCGCATATTGGCCAGCGTATTGGGCCAACCGATCAAGTGCGCATTAACGGCAAGCCTGTGCATCGCAAGATTCAAACCAAACCACCACGCGTGATTCTCTATCACAAACCTGCTGGCGAGATTGTTAGCCAGTCTGATCCAGAGGGTCGCCCAACCGTGTTTGACCGCTTACCCAAGCCACGTCAAGGACGCTGGATAGCAGTGGGTCGTTTGGATTTCAATACTGAAGGTCTTCTGCTATTTACCACCTCAGGTGAATTAGCAAATCGCTTAATGCACCCTCGTTACGGAGTGGAGCGCGAATACGCTGTTCGTATTTTGGGTGAATTGAGCCAAGAAAATACCACTCAATTAAAGAGTGGAATACAGCTCGATGATGGCCAAGCAAAATTTTTACGTTTGGCGATGGGCGGTGGTGATGGTGCAAATCGTTGGTACCACGTAGCTTTGACCGAAGGTCGTAATCGCGAAGTGCGCCGCATGTTTGAAGCAGTGGGACATACTGTTTCTCGTTTGATTCGAACACGTTATGGCATGTTCCTCTTGCCTCCACGCTTAAGGCGCGGTAAGTGGGAAGAGGTTGAGGCCGGCGGTATTTATAACTTGATGAAGTTTGCTGGCCTAAAAATGCCACAGCCACAAGATAAAGGCCGCGGATCTAATCTAAACAATCGTGATCGCCATCCCTTGGGAGAGGATTTGCAACCTGATCCAATGCAAACCTCAGTTTCTTATTGGGGCTCACGTGATGCCTTAACGCTGGCTAGCGGCCATAATGGCCTCACTCACCAGGGTAGAGGTGGAAAATCGGGTGGTGGCAATGGTGGAACAGGCGATGGGCGTGGACCGTTTCGGGGTCGTACTCAGGGCGGTAGACCTGGCCAAGGCGGGCAGGGCGGCAATGGCCAAGGTCGTAATAAGGCCAAAAAAGTCCATCATGGTCAGTCTGCATTTGTGACTGGCGCCCCCCAAACACCGGGAAATGGGCCAAAACGCAATGCTCCAAAGGGACGCAAGCCTTTTAATAAAGGACCTAGAAAGCCCCGAAATCCTGGCGAAAGCTTCTGATTTCTAAGAGGTTTCCCTAAAAATCAGCTATAATTTTGGTCTTGCAGCACACCGCTACGCTATGTTGCAAGTGTTGTTACCGACTGATGTTGCGATCAACGTAAGTCGGCCTGTTCTGAATCTCGAGAATATGGGCTTTGAAGCCCATTTTTTTTGCTTTTTTGTTTGAAGGGTGTCGTGAAAGATCAAAGGATCATCGCTGCAGAGTTGGAAAACTTAGGTTACACGCTAGTTGATATTGAGCGTGAAGCCGGAGGTTTGTTGCGTGTCACGATTGAAAACCCAGATTACGAGCGCTTGATTACAGTTTTGGATTGCGAGAAGGTGAGCCATCAGTTGAGCTACACCTTGCCTGTGGAAAACATTCCGTATGAGCGTTTGGAGATTTCTTCTCCAGGCCTAGATCGTCCGGTCAAGAGTGCGCAAGATTTTGAGCGCTTTGCTGGAATGGAAGTGGATTTGAAGTTGCGTGTTGCAGTTGGTAATCGTAAGAATTTTCGTGGTGTGTTGCAAGGTTTGCTGACTGGTGAGTTGAATTCGCCTGATGCTAAATTTGGTTTGGTGTTCGAGGGTGCTGATGGTCAGCCCTCTCAATTGGAGTTTTCTTTAGCCGAGGTTGATAAGACCCGGTTGGTCCCTGTTATTGATTTCAAAGGAAGAAAGTCATGAGCCGAGAAGTTCTCATGTTGGCAGACGCCCTAGCGCGTGAAAAGAACGTTGATCAAGCCATTGTGTTCGAGGCGCTAGAAATGGCGTTGGCATCAGCCACAAAAAAGCGTTATGCAACCGAGGATGTGGATATTCGTGTAACCATCGACCGCGATACGGGTGAGTACGAAACCTTTCGTCGCTGGCTCGTTGTGCCTGACGAAGTTGGTCTACAAGAGCCAGACAAAGAGATTTTGCAATTTGAAGCTCAAGAGCAGTTACCCGATATCGAGGTTGGCGACTACATCGAAGAGCAGATTGAATCTTTAGCGTTTGGCCGTATTGGTGCACAAGCTGCAAAACAAGTGATTTTGCAACGCATTCGTGATGCAGAGCGTGAGCAAATTTTGAACGATTATCTTGAGCGTGGCGAGAAAGTCATGACCGGTACCGTTAAGCGTGCTGATAAGAATGGCTTGATCATCGAATCTGGTCGCGTGGAAGCTCTGTTGCGTCGCGATCAAATGATTCCAAAAGAGAACTTGCGTTCTGGTGACCGTGTACGTGCTTATATCCTCAAAGTGGATCGCGAAGCACGTGGCCCACAGATCGAACTCTCTCGTACTTGCCCAGAATTCTTAATCAAGCTGTTTGAGAACGAAGTTCCTGAGATGGAGCAAGGTCTCCTGGAGATTAAGGGCGCAGCTCGTGATCCTGGTATTCGTGCAAAGATTGCTGTCGTTACTTATGACAAGCGTATTGACCCAATCGGCACCTGCGTTGGTGTCCGTGGTACACGTGTTACCGCGGTGCGCAACGAAGTGGCTGGTGAGGCAGTAGATATCGTATTGTGGTCTGAAGATCCAGCCCAATTTGTGATTGGTGCTTTGGCGCCCGCTCAGGTATCTTCTATTGTGGTTGACGAAGAGCGTCACGCGATGGACGTGGTAGTTGATGAAGAGAACTTGGCTATTGCGATTGGTCGTAGCGGGCAAAACGTTCGCTTGGCTAGTGATTTGACTGGTTGGCAGATCAACATCATGACCCCAGAAGAGTCTGCTGAAAAAACTGAAAAAGAAGCTTCTTCTGTACGTCAACTGTTTATGGACAAGTTGGACGTGGATCAAGAAGTAGCTGACATCTTGATTGAAGAAGGTTTCAATACTTTGGAAGAGGTTGCTTATGTACCTCTTTCTGAAATGTTAGAAATTGACTCATTTGATGAAGACACTGTGAGCGAGTTGCGTACACGTGCTCGCGATTCTTTGTTGACTATGGAATTAGCAAAAGAAGAGCGTATTGGCGAAGTGTCACAAGACTTGCGTACCCTAGAAGGAATGACCACAGAGTTGATTGCTAAGCTTGCTGACAATCAAGTACATACCCGTGACGACCTTGCTGAATTAGCTGTTGATGAGCTGGTTGAGGCGACACAAATTGACGAAGAAACTGCGAAAACGCTCATCATGAAAGCGCGCGAACATTGGTTTACTTCATGAGAGGAAGTAGTGCATGGCAACAACAACAGTAAAAGTACTCGCTAAGGAACTGAAAAGAACTGCAGCTGACCTCTTGGAGCAATTCAAGGCAGCCGGGATCGAAAAAGGTTCTGAGGATGAGAGCATTACCGAGAAGGACAAAACCGTCTTACTCGAGCATTTGCAAAAAGCGCATGGTAATGCGGATGCGGGCGCACGCAAAAAGATCACCTTAATCAAGCGCGAGAGTTCAGAGATTCGTCAGGCAGATTCTGCTGGACGCACTCGCACTGTGCAGGTTGAGGTTCGCAAAAAGCGTGTGCTGGTTAAGGCAGGAGATAAATCTCCTGAAGCGAATCCAGAAAAACCCATTAAAGAAGCTGCCCCAGTAGCTCCTGTTAAACCAATTCTTTCAGAAGAAGAGTTAGAAAAGCGGGCAGCTGAGGCAACCCGTCAAGCTGAGCTACTCGCTCGTCAAGAAGCGGAAATGAAGGCGGCCGAAGAGGCGCGTCAAAAAGAGGTTTCTGCTCCTATTATTGAGAAAGAAGCCAAGACTGTTGAGGAAGCGTCAGATGTTGCTGCCACTGCTGCCGAGAAAAAATCAAAAGCAGACAAAGCTGCGAAAGATTTAGCGGCTAGCAAAGAAAAAGAGTTAGCTGATATTCGTGTGCGTCGTGCTGCCGCTGAAGCAGAGGCACTGGCAATTCGTGACATGATGAGTGCTCCTGCGCGTGTTCTTAAGGCGCCTAGTGAAATCGCTGCTGAAGAAGCTAAAAAAGGAACCTTGCACAAGCCTGCTAAGGCTGAAGGCGCTGAGGATAAGAAAAAATCTCCAGCAAAAGTTGGCGGTAAGACAATCAAATCATCAGAGACATCTTCTACTTGGCAAGAAGAAGGCGCCAAGAAGCCTGGTGGCTTAAAGACTCGTGGTGACACCTCTGGTGGAGTAGGTGGCTGGCGTTCAGGTGGCGGCCGTAAGAAGCAGCGTCAAATCGCTGAAGCTAACGTTGACACCAACTTCCAAGTCCCAACTGAGCCAGTGGTGAGAGATGTACACGTACCAGAAACGATTACTGTTGCGGAGCTCGCTCACGCAATGGCCGTCAAGAGTGCTGAAGTAATTAAGTTATTGATGGGCATGGGTCAGATGGTTACCATCAACCAGGTTCTCGATCAAGATACTGCAATGATCATCGTCGAAGAAATGGGTCATCGTGCGCACGCTGCGAAGTTAGATGATCCAGATTTAGATCTCGGTAGCGAAAGTCATGATGCAGAGCTGTTGCCACGTCCCCCGGTAGTTACTGTGATGGGTCACGTTGATCACGGTAAAACATCTTTACTCGATAAGATTCGCGCAGCAAAAGTTGCTACTGGCGAAGCTGGCGGCATTACTCAGCATATCGGTGCCTACCACGTAGAAACACCTCGTGGCATGATTACTTTCTTGGATACCCCGGGTCACGAAGCGTTTACTGCGATGCGTGCCCGTGGTGCTAAGGCGACTGATATCGTCATCTTGGTTGTAGCTGCAGATGATGGCGTTATGCCACAGACTAAAGAAGCAATTCACCATGCAATTGCTGGTGGAGTGCCTTTGGTTGTGGCGATTAACAAAATTGATAAGCCTGAAGCTAACCCAGAGCGGGTAAAAACTGAGTTGGTAGCTGAGCAGGTCGTTCCTGAAGAATACGGTGGCGACGTGCCATTTATTCCTGTATCCGCTAAATCAGGTGAGGGCATTGATGCCTTGCTAGAGAACGTACTTTTGCAAGCAGAAATCTTGGAGCTTAAGGCTCCTAAAGATGCTCCAGCGCAAGGTTTGGTGATTGAAGCTCGCTTAGATAAAGGTAAGGGTCCGGTTGCAACGGTATTAGTTCAATCCGGTACTTTAAAGCGTGGCGATATGTTGCTGGCTGGTTCTACTTTCGGACGCGTGCGTGCGATGATGGATGAGAACGGCAAGCCATGTAACGAGGCAGGCCCATCCATTCCAGTAGAGATCCAAGGTTTAGCCGATGTGCCAGCTGCTGGCGAATCTGTTCAAGTCGTTCCAGATGAGCGTAAGGCTCGTGAGATTGCACTTTTCCGTCAAGGTAAATTCCGTGATGTGAAGTTGGCCAAACAGCAAGCCGTCAAGCTCGAAACCATGATGGAAAACATGGGTGAGGGTGCCATTGAAGCGAAGTTATTGCCATTAATCATCAAAGCAGACGTACAGGGCTCACAAGAAGCGTTGTCTCAGTCATTGATGAAGCTTTCTACTCCAGAAGTGAAGGTGCAAATCGTTCATGCCGCTGTAGGTGGCATTACTGAAACTGACGTGAACTTAGCAGTGGCTTCTAAAGCAGTCATCATTGGGTTTAACTCTCGCGCTGATGCTGCAGCTCGTAAGTTGGCCGAGAACAATGGCGTAGATATTCGTTATCACAACATCATTTATGACGCAGTCGATGAAGTGAAGCTTGCTCTGAGCGGAATGTTGACCCCAGATAAGAAAGAAGAAATCACTGGCTTGGTTGAAATTCGTCAAGTCTTCTTGGTATCTAAAGTTGGCGCGATTGCGGGTTGCTTGGTTGTTGACGGTATTGTTAAACGTACTTCAAGCGTTCGACTCCTGCGAGATAACGTGGTTATCTGGACCGGTGAGTTGGACTCTCTCAAGCGCTTTAAAGATGATGCTAAAGAAGTTCGTGCCGGTGTTGAATGTGGTTTGTCATTAAAAGGCTACAACGACATTAAAGAAGGCGATCAGCTTGAAGTGTTTGAGGTAACTGAAGTTGCTCGTTCACTTTAAGCACGATTAGTATGCATAAGACAAGCCCACATCGTAACCAGCGTCTTGCTGATCAAATTCAGCGAGACCTGGCCGAGTTAATTCCGCGTGAGTTACGCAGTTCTAGCTTGGGTTTGATTACCCTGCAAAGTATTGAGCTCTCACCAGACTTGGCTCATGCAAAAGTGCTCTTTACTGTCTTGGGTGCTGAGCCCGAGCATGCATTGAAAGCGCTTCAAGAAAAGGCGGGATATTTGCACTCCTTATTGTTTAAACGCTTGCACATTCATACCGTACCTACTTTGCACTTTCACTATGATAGTTCTGTGGAGCACGGTATAGAAATGTCTCGATTGGTCGATCAAGCGGTTGACAGTGATCGTAGCGATCAAGCGGACGAGAATAAATAACATGTCCACGCGTATCGACGGAGTGGTATTGCTTGATAAGCCCGCTGGAATGAGTTCACAGAGCGCAGTTACTGCTGTCAAACGTGCCTTCAATGCTGAGAAGGCTGGTCACACTGGAACATTAGATTCGATGGCTACTGGCCTATTACCAATTTGCTTAGGTGAAGCCACAAAATACTCACAGGATTTATTAGAAGCTGATAAAACCTACGTGGCACAAGTCAAGTTCGGATCTCGTACCGATACCGGCGATGCTGAGGGCTTAGTCATTGAGGAGTTTTCACTTCCTAGTTTTGAAAATGAAGCAGCAATTCAAAAAACCTTAGATGCACTTTTGCCGCAATTTATAGGCTCGATTTCTCAAGTGCCGCCCATGTACTCGGCTTTAAAGCGTGATGGCAAACCACTTTATGAATATGCCCGGGCTGGCGTCGAGTTAGAGCGCACACCACGAGATATCATCATTCATCAAATTCGTTGGATTAATATCCAGTGGCCACAGGCCACCTTAGAGGTCACTTGTAGCAAGGGCACTTACATTCGTGTGCTGGCTGAGGATCTCGGGAATGCGCTTGCTTGTGGCGCCCATTTAGTTGGCTTGCGCCGTACAGAAGTTGGGCACCTCACGCTGGAGCAGTCTTTTACGCTGGATTCGATTCAAAAGGGCTTGCACGATAGTTCAAGCTATATTCTCCCAGTCGATGCGCTTTTGCAGACCTTGCCGCATTTAACGGTTGACGAGCAGCAAGCGAAGCGCTTAGAAATGGGCCAACGAGTTCCCTTGAGCCTGCCTTCGATCGAAGCATTAGTACGTATTTATCGCGCCACTGCTGCACCACATAACTTTATTGGAACTGCGGATTGGCGCTCTGGGGTCTTACACCCAAAGCGTCTGATTTCTCAGGCTCATTAACCCTAAACGAATTACATCTAACCCTTTTACTGATCCTAAACTTTAGAAGCTTCACATGACTAAACGCGCACTTCGTAACATTGCCATCATCGCCCACGTTGACCACGGTAAAACTACCCTAGTTGACCAACTCTTGCGCCAATCTGGCACATTCCGCTCCAATGAAAAAGTGACCGAACGTGTCATGGACTCTAATGACTTGGAAAAAGAGCGTGGCATTACTATTTTGTCTAAGAACTGTGCTGTGGAATATGATGGCACCCATATCAATATCGTTGATACCCCAGGGCACGCAGACTTCGGTGGTGAAGTAGAGCGTGTGCTATCTATGGTTGATGGTGTACTACTCTTGGTCGATGCAGTTGAGGGGCCAATGCCACAGACACGCTTTGTAACCAAAAAAGCCTTGGCTTTAGGCTTGAAGCCAATTGTCGTGATCAATAAAGTTGACCGTCCGGGTGCGCGAACCGATTACGTAATTAATGCCACCTTTGAGTTGTTCGACAAACTGGGTGCCACTGAAGAGCAGTTGGACTTCCCAGTGGTTTATGCCTCTGGTTTAAATGGCTATGCGGGCATGACCGATGATGTGCGTGAAGGCGATATGCGCCCATTGTTTGATACAGTTCTCAAGCATGTTCCAGTTCGTGACGACAATCCAGAAGGCCCTTTGCAGTTGCAAATCACCTCGATTGAATACAGCACTTACGTTGGTAAGATTGGTGTTGGCCGCGTAAACCGTGGCACCGTCAAACCAGGCATGGATGTCGTCTTTATGGACGGCCCAGAAGGAGTTCAGCGGAAAGGTCGTATTAACCAAGTGCTGAAGTTCCGCGGATTAGAGCGTGAATTAGTAGATGAAGCTCAAGCAGGCGACATCGTCTTGATAAACGGTATTGAAGATTTAGCAATTGGCACTACGGTTTGTTCGCCAGAGACCCCAGAAGCTTTGCCAATGCTCAAAATTGATGAGCCTACCTTGACCATGAACTTCATGGTGAATACCAGCCCATTGGCAGGTCGCGAAGGTAAGTTTGTAACTAGCCGTCAAATTCGTGAACGTTTGGATCGCGAATTAAAGTCCAATATGGCTTTGCGCGTAAAAGATACTGACGACGATACCGTATTCGAGGTATCAGGTCGTGGTGAATTGCACCTCACCATTTTGGTAGAGACTATGCGTCGTGAAGGTTATGAATTGGCCGTTTCTCGTCCGCGCGTAGTTTTCCATGAAGAAAATGGTGTAAAGATGGAGCCCTATGAGAATTTAACGGTTGACGTAGAAGACACCACCCAAGGTGCTGTGATGGAAGACTTAGGTCGACGTAAGGGTGAGTTGCTTGATATGGTGAGTGACGGCAAAGGTCGTACTCGTCTTGAATACCGAATTCCTGCTCGGGGTTTGATCGGCTTTCAGGGTGACTTTATGACGATGACCCGCGGTAACGGCTTAATGAGTCATACATTTGATTCCTATGCCCCAGCTAAAGAGGGTATCTTAGGCGAGCGTCACAACGGTGTATTGATTAGCCAAGACGATGGCGAAGCGGTTGCTTATGCTTTATGGAAATTACAAGACCGTGGACGTATGTTTGTCAGCCCGGGCGATCCTTTGTACGAAGGTATGGTGATTGGTATCCATAGTCGTGATAACGATTTGGTTGTGAACCCCATTAAGGGCAAGCAATTAACTAACGTTCGCGCCTCTGGTACTGACGAAGCAGTGCGTTTGGTTCCCCCAATTGCAATTAACTTGGAATACGCAGTAGAGTTTATTGATGATGATGAATTGGTGGAAGTCACGCCTAAGAGCATTCGTATTCGCAAGCGTTACCTCAAGGAGCATGAGCGCAAAAAAGCATCGCGCGAGTAAGTAAACTCAAGTGTCAATCCAAAAGTCACCTCCGGGTGGCTTTTGTTCTTCTCTGAATTACATATTCAAAAAATATCAGCACTAATACACATAGAAAAAACAGAATCACTATCCATGTTGCCATCAATTGAACAACGTCTTGCCCAAGAACTATCTGCCAAACCCAATCAAGTAGCCGCCGCTATTGCGCTATTGGACGAAGGCGCTCTGTTCCTTTCATCGTTCGCTATCGTAAAGAGGCTACTGGAGGCTTGGATGATGTCCAATTACGAAAATTAGAAGAGCGCTTAACTTATTTGCGCGAATTAGAAGAGCGTCGCAAAACTATCGTAGCTTCAATTGAAGAGCAGGATAAGATGACCCCAGAATTACTCAAGGACATCATGCTTGCCGAGGATAAGACTCGCCTAGAAGACCTTTATTTGCCCTACAAACCTAAGCGCAGAACTAAAGCGCAGATTGCTTTTGAGGCTGGACTCGAGCCCTTGGCAAATGATTTACTCACCAATCCAAATCTAGATCCAGAAGTAGAGGCTGCGAAGTACATTAAAGAAGCCTTTAAAACCGAGCAGGGCGATAACGCTGGTGTGCCCGATGTCAAAGCGGCTTTAGAGGGCGCACGCCAAATCTTGATGGAGCGCTTTGCTGAGGATGCTGCACTGGTGCACTCGCTCAGAACATATTTGCAGGATCATGGTGTCGTCGAATCTAAAGTGGTTGCCGGCAAAGAGCAAGAAGGTGAAAAGTTTGCGGATTACTTTGATTATTCGGAGCCCATTAAAGCAATCCCCTCTCATCGAGCGCTAGCACTTTTTAGGGGTCGCCGTGAACAGATATTGATGGTGACTTTACGTCTTGATAGCGAAGAAGAAAAGCCGAAATGGGATTCACCTCATAATCCTTGTGAAATGCGTATTGCTCATCATTTCAAAATTAAGAATGAGGGGCGAAAAGCCGATGCTTGGCTGTCTGACACTGTGCGCTGGACCTGGCGTATTAAATGCTCATTACATTTAGAGTCAGAACTGATGACTGCGCTGCGCGAGCGCTCAGAAACTGAGGCAATCAATGTCTTTGCTCGCAATTTGAAAGATCTCCTCCTGGCGGCGCCTGCTGGTCCTAGAGTCACCATTGGCTTAGATCCTGGTATGCGTACTGGTGTAAAGGTTGCCGTTGTGGATGAAACTGGAAAAGTCGTTGATACCGATGTAATTTACCCGCATCAACCCAAAAATGACTGGGTGGGATCACTTGTTACGCTGGCAAAATTAGCTGAGAAGCATCAAGCTACCTTAATTTCGATTGGCAACGGAACTGCTTCACGCGAGACGGATAAGCTGGCGCAAGATCTGATAAAAGCAAAACCCGAATTAGGTCTTACCAAGATTGTGGTCTCAGAAGCGGGCGCTTCTGTCTACTCCGCATCGGAATATGCTTCAAAAGAATTGCCCGGCATGGATGTCTCCTTACGCGGCGCTGTATCAATTGCGAGAAGACTGCAAGATCCTCTGGCAGAGTTAGTGAAAATTGATCCCAAATCGATTGGCGTAGGTCAGTATCAGCATGATGTGATGCAGACCCAGTTAGCCAAATCCTTAGTCGCTGTGGTGGAAGATTGTGTCAATGCGGTTGGCGTGGATGTGAATACAGCATCTGCGCCATTACTAGCTAGAGTTTCAGGTTTGTCGAGCACGGTAGCTGAGGGTATTGTTGCTTATCGCGATAGCAAAGGCATTTTTAAGTCCAGAACAGATCTGAAAAGTGTTCCGCGTCTTGGTGAAAAGACATTTGAGCAGGCCGCTGGATTCTTGCGCATCATGAATGGCCCAGATCCATTGGATGCCTCAGCGGTTCATCCAGAATCCTATCCGTTAGTAGAAAAGATTCTGAAAGATATCAAGAAAGGTGTAAAAGAGGTTATTGGGGATAGCAATCTACTGAAGTCACTCTCTCCAGAAAAGTATGCTGATGATCAGTTTGGCGTACCGACTGTTACTGATATTCTGAAAGAATTAGAAAAACCAGGTCGTGACCCACGCCCAGAATTTACCACCGCAACATTCAAAGACGGTGTTGAGCAAATAAGCGATCTGAAAGTCGATATGATTTTGGAAGGTGTGGTTACCAATGTCGCAGCCTTTGGAGCTTTTGTGGATATTGGAGTTCACCAAGATGGTTTGGTGCATATCTCCGCACTGTCGAATACCTTTGTTAAAGACCCGCATTCTGTTGTAAAAGCAGGGCAGGTAGTGAAGGTGAAGGTGCTTGAAGTGGATGAGAAGCGTAAACGTATTGCATTAACGATGCGGCTGTCCGATGAAGCACCCAAACTGAGCCAAAAAGGAAGGCCAGAACGAAAAGCCCCAAATCGTCCTCACTCTATTGAACCCAGAAAAGCTCAAGACGATAGAAGACAGGCTGCCCCAATTAATAATGCAATGGCAATGGCATTAGCCAAGTTGAAAAAATAATTGTTCGCTTGCTCAGCCGGAGAATCATTCTGTGACAGTTTTTGACTGATAAATAGCTTGTTTTCGCCACTGCAGTAATCAAGTTTCAGAATTGATGGGCATCACAGTGACAGCAACATCTAAAGTATGGTCTGATCCACCATGTATCACTCCTCGAATAGGGGATACATCAGCATAGTCTCTGCCTTGGGCGAGGTGCACGTAGTCTTCCCCCGGAGTTTCATAGCCCCAGCGATTGTTGGTTGGATCTAAATCGCACCACCATCCTTTAGATAGTTGACCATTCGCATCGATGTTAGGCACGTAGGTCGATACCCAGGCGTGTGAGGCATCCCCGCCAATTAGGCGCGCTTGGCCGGGAGGTGGGTTTGTCAGGATGTAGCCGCTAATATACTTGGCGGGTAAACCAATGCTTCGCAATGATGCGATGAGAATATGTGCAAAGTCTTGGCAAACACCTTCACGTTTCTCTAAAGCCTCAAGTGCCGGCGTGCCAATATCAGTACTCTTGCTGACATAATGAAATTCACCGTAGATACGCTGTGTGAGATCAATGGCCGCTTCCAGAATTGGTCTACCGCTTGTAAAGTTGGCTCTGGCAAATTCTGCAAATTCAGGGCGTAATGCAATAAAAGGGGAGGTGAATAAAAACTCTGAAGCCGCATCCCATTTGGTGTTGGAGTGATAGCGAAAATACTCGCGCACTAATTCCCAGGCTGGAGTCTCTTGTGGTTTAGGGCCAATATTGACTGCGCTAGCAGTCTCAATAAGCGACTTGGCAACTATCGAAAGCTCGCTATGCCTACTCTGGAGCGAAAAAAAAAGTGCAAACATTACCAAAGTTATCTACATTCTCTTCTGTCCAGGCTGGTTTAGGGCTGACTTCGATTGCAGACTGCAACACTTGCTGACTTGCCATGGAGGCAGGTTTGAGATGGGCAAAATGTTGCGCAATTTCTACGCTAGGATCATAGGAGTAATGGGTGTCGTGGGTGATTTCAAGCAACATAGTCATCAATACTTATATTTGGACGCTGTATTCATTGGAGTGAATCAAATTAAAGTAGCGCGCACTGATTTCATCAGAAACATTCCATGCTGATTGAGAGACAGCATGCAAACAGTTTCTCAATTCTGAGAAATTACCATAGTCGTCCGTACAGGAGAGTTTGATTAAGTCGTAATCCTGAAGCTTGGTAACGCTGCGAGTTAATTCATCAGGGTTATTGCGCTCCGTGCCAGCCAGTTTGGATAATCTAGCTCGCAGCGCTTTGCTAACCCAAGCAAGCGAACGGGGGTTTTCATTATCGAGCACTAAGAGGCTGACTAGTGGGGCGATTTCACGACTTTGCTGGTGCTGTGCGTGAAAGGTAATCGTACTATCAAAAATATTGAGAAGGGCTGTGTAGCCCGAGCTGTCTGTATTTGGATTAAAGAGCAAGCCCATTTCGATCGCTGAGTCTAAAACCGTCGTTAAAATGGATAGACGTTCAATATGACGACCAATAGAGAGCAGTTGCCAACCGTCATCACGCGTCATCCGGTCAGTCTGGGCCCCAGTAATGGCGGCTAAGGAGCTGCTAGCTTTCTTTAGGGCATCTATCGCTAATGAAGACGAAAAGTCATGGAAGGTATTAGCTTTGTGGCAATCTTGACCGAAGTTCTCAATGCAGTAATTGATAGTGCTCCATTGTTCAGGTGAGAGTCTTTCGCGAACATTGGATGCGGTACGTTTCATGGCGTTGAGATTAAAGCCTACGCTCGTGATGCCTTCACTGCCGTTGAGCGAATTGATGAGCGTTCTCTCAAAGATGCGGTGACGAATATCCCCTTGATCGTAGTTGCTTGGTACACCCTCGGGCACCAAGCCATATTGGTGACAAAGATGCTCAAGCCATGTCCATAACGAGCGAGAAGGAGTGTATTCGCTATTGATATTTTCTAAATATAACTTTGCTAAACGCAGAATATTTTCACTGCGCTCGGTATAGCGGCCAAACCAATATAAGTTTTCAGCTGCGCGACTGGTCACCATACGTTTGCGCATGACCAATTCTTTGTTTTGTAGGGCTTGCTGAGCCTGATGCTCCGTATTAGCATCGATGTGATTACTTTGTACCCAGACATCAGCGCTACTACCGCCTCTTTGCATAGACGCAATTGCCGAGTCAGTACCGGCAATACGGGCTAGACCACCTGGCAATACTTGCCAACTATCTGGACCATTGCTCAGTGCAAATATCCTCAGCATATAAGAGTGAGGCTCTATCAAGGTAGCATCATTGAGATTAAAAGCATTGAGCCAAGTAGGCATTTGCGCTAAGGGAATATAGGTTTGTACGGTATGTTCATCAGGTTGGCGAGTAATTCTGCCGACCCACTCATCGAGTTGGGCCTGCGTAAGTTCACCACCTAAAGCAGATTCATAATTTGGATGGCCAGTGCCGTTTGGGTAGGTGGGTTTGATGGCGCTGTAGCTAAGATTGGGGATTGCTGCTTCTAATGCAGCCCTTTCTCCGCACCACCAAGTATCCATTGCAGGCAACTCAATCTGTTCGCCTAGTAGGTATTCGCTGATGCCAGGCAAGAATCCTAGGAGAGCAGGAGATTCTAAAAAAGCAGAGCCAGGAGCGTTAGCCAAGATGACATTACCCGCACGAATGACTTGCATCAGCCCCGGAATGCCCAATGTGGAGTCAGAGCGTAATTCCAAAGGATCTAAGAACTCATCTTTTTGGAGCAAGATTTGAGGACCGTATACATCCTTCATGATGTTTTCTAATAATCTGGCTCTTTGCAATACCCCAGATTGAATTTCTTGCCATGAGTCAGGGCTAATGATTAGAGGAAATAAGTCCACCGACCAAGGCCGTTGCGGGCCATATTCATCTGCATAGACGTTGTAGGTAATTCCGTTATCTCGGACTTGGCGATTGAGTTCAAGTGTGCGTTGATTTAAATCAGAAAGACCTGAGGGTTCTAATTGCTCAAAAAATGTTTTCCAGTGCGGCAAAAGTTCAGGAGTGCTGCCGCGTAATTCATCAAAGTGACCTTCTTTGGCTTTTGGTGCTAGGCGCGTAACCTCCTCCACCAGAGAGGGGTGGGCTGTAGATTTCAAAGGGTTGGCTTGAGAAGAGTCCACAGCCTATTGTCTCATCGGCGCATATCCAGCGTAAATGGAAACTCCCTGCTGGCTGGTAGGTCAATATTGGCTGTAATACCCTCAAGCAATCCGGGTGTATGGCCCATGCGGAAGAAACGAGAAAGCCTGCGACTCTCTGCCTCATATGCATTTACTGGGAAGGTATCGTAGTTGCGTCCGCCAGGGTGAGCGACATGATACTGACAGCCGCCAACCGAGCGTTTCATCCAAGTATCCACGACATCAAACACCAGCGGCGCATGAACACCAATGCTAGGGTGCAAGCTCGATGGAGGATTCCAGGCCTTAAAGCGAACACCGGCAACATATTCTCCAGCAACACCAGTCGGTTGCATGGGGAGAGCTACACCATTACAAGTGATGGTGTAACGACTTTGGTTAAGTCCAGTGACACGCACTTCAATCCTTTCGATTGAAGAATCTACATAACGTGCCGTACCGCCACCGGTGCTTTCTTCACCCATGACATGCCATGGTTCAAGACCATTGCGTAAGGTAATTTCAGTACCCATTGTTTGTACTTTGCCAATTAAGGGGAAGCGGAATTCGAGATGTGGCGCAAACCACTCAGGCTTAAAATCATAACCATGGTGCTGCACTTCTTCGATCACATCATCAAAATCCATCTTGATGAAGGTAGGCAAGAGGCAGCGATCATGCAGCTCAGTGCCCCAGCGGGTAGCCGGAGCTAGATAAGGCTCATTCCAAAAGCGAGCAATCAATGCGCGAATAAGTAATTGTTGAACAATGCTCATCTGTGCATGCGGCGGCATTTCAAAGGCGCGCAATTCAAGTAAACCTAAGCGACCAGTTTGGCTATCGGGGGAGTACATTTTGTCGATACAAAACTCACTCCGATGGGTGTTACCAGTAACATCAATCAAGATATTGCGTAAGGTTCGATCGACCAGCCATGGTGGCATGCTGGCACCATACTTTTTGCGATTTTCATGCATCTCTTTTAGAGCAATCTCAAGTTCATAGAGTTGATCATTGCGCGCTTCATCCACCCGTGGAGCCTGGCTAGTGGGTCCAATGAACATGCCGCTAAAGAGATAGCTCAAACTAGGGTGATTGTGCCAATACAAAATCAAACTTGCTAGGAGTTCTGGCTTGCGCAGGAATGGGCTATCGACTGGCGTTGCGCCACCCATGACAAAGTGATTTCCACCACCAGTCCCAGTATGACGACCATCGATCATGAATTTTTCTGCAGATAGGCGCGATTCAAAAGCAGCTTGGTATAAAAACTCAGTGTGCTCGACTAATTCATTCCAGTTATGCGCTGGATGAATATTGACTTCAATGACGCCTGGATCCGGCGTGACTTGAAGAATTTTGAGGCGAGGTCACGTGGAGGAGGGTAGCCCTCTATCACAATTTGAAACTGTAATTCTTCAGCCGTAGCCTCTACAGCCTCTAGCAGGTTGAGGTAGTCTTCAAGACGCGCTAGTGGCGGCATAAACACATAAAGCGCGCCATTTTTACCGCCATACTTATTCTCTGCATCAGGCCCGTTCGAGCGCATAGGATCCCGTGTCTCGACGCACAAAGCGGTACGGGTAATCCAAGCTGCAGATTCTTGAGGTTGTGGATAGCGAATCTCTTGTGATTGACTCCAAATAGTTTTGCCGCTACCGGATATAGATCCTGAATTGCCGCTGGTCTGTACCGTAGAATTTTTGCCAGATTTTGGATATTGTCCAATCACTGGTGCAGTGGATCGCAGCGGTGGTCTGGGAGCAAAGGGATCTTGCTTAATCATGTAGGGGTAATCGGCTTTGTTTGTCCAAGGTAGGGAATCTAATGGCAGGCGATAACCCATAGGAGAGTCGCCTGGTAAGAGATAGAGTCGATCATCACGATAGAACCAAGGACCCGTCTTCCAATTGGTATCGAAGTAGTGTTGGCCTTGATTGGCCTCAATGGGTAATACATAACCAATGACTGAATCGAGTTTTTGCGTAAACACCCGCTTTAGGCGAGTACGCTCCATCTCGTCATCTAGGTTGGATTTAAAAGGATCTACATTGACGGGAAGTTTGGATTCACGCCATAAGTAATAGAAAACATCTTCATAGGCAGGCTCGATAAACTCATCCGCAAGACCTAATTTTTTGGAGAGGGTGTAGACAAATTTCTCAGCATCCTTATTGGTGTACTGGATCGGATCACGCTCATCAGCAAAAAGCTTCGGGTTCTTCCAAACCGGGTGACCATCAGCACGCCAGTAAATAGAAAGCGCCCAACGGGGTAATTGCTCTCCAGGGTACCATTTGCCTTGACCAAAGTGCAGGAAGCCACCCTCGCCATACTGCTTGCGCAGTCGTTCGACTAAATCGGTTGCGTAGCCACGCTTGGTAGGACCTAAAGCATCTACATTCCACTCACATTCATCACGACCATGGATCGATACAAAAGTTGGTTCGCCGCCCATCGTGAGGCGCACATCGCCAGCCTCTAGTTTTTGATCAACTCGATGTCCTAGATTAACAATCGCTTCCCACTGATCTGGTGTCTAGGGTTTAGTCACGCGCGGAGACTCATAAATACGAGTGACTTCCATACTGTGTTTAAATTCGACCTCACATTTATCGACGCTACCTTCTATCGGGGCTGCACCTGAAGGCTCAGGCGTGCAGGCAACCGGAATATGGCCTTCGCCAGCAAACAAACCGGAGGTAGGGTCTAAGCCAATCCAGCCTGCGCCAGGAAGATACACTTCACACCAAGCGTGCAAGTCAGTGAAATCTACCTCGGTGGGCCATCAAGCGCCTTAACGTCCGGCTTTAATTGAATTAGATAACCAGAAACAAAGCGTGCAGCTAAGCCGCATAGACGTAAAAGATTGACCATAAGCCACGCAGAGTCGCGGCATGAGCCACTCCGTAGCTCCAAGGTTTCTTCTGGAGTCTGTACACCGGGCTCCATCCGAATGAGGTAATGAATATCTTTTTGAACTTGTTGATTGAGTTTGACTAAAAAATCAATCGTGCGCATCTCCGCGCGATCAATTGAGTTGAAATACCGATTCAAGGTCGCATTGCGCATTCGTCCGAGATAAGGGCGCAATTCTTTTTTAAGATCTGAGTTATAGGTAAATGGATAATTTTCTGCGTCTGGCTCTAAAAAGAAATCAAAGGGGTTGTATACCGCCATCTCGGTAACCAGATCTACCGTTACTTTGAACTTCTGAGTTTTTTCGGGGGACACTAAACGCGCCTGATAGTTGGCGTAAGGATCTTGTTGCCAGTTCACAAAGTGACCTTTTGGCTCAACCTTGAGTGAGTAAGAAAGAATATGACTGCGACAATGTGGGGCTGGACGCAATCGAACTACTTGCGGACCTAGTTCGACCAGGCGGTCATAGTCATATTCAGTAACATGATGAAGGGCGGCATGGATAGACATGCTCCAAAGTCTATAAGTTCACCACATGGGTGCATTATTGCGTCGCACAAGATTAGTGCGATAAATCAAGGTATGCCCAAAATTGGGTAAAAGACGTCAAAAAGAGGGCATGAGACAGTCATTGCCCGATCCAAAAAGAATATTTTGAGTCAATAAGCCTATCAGTTAGTACTCTGAACCGAGGAAAAATCATGGTTGTTTACATCACTCGTAATATTGTCGCCAGAATGCGTCGCAATGACGGCACCGATAAAGGATGCTTTCCCTTAAACCCCGGGAAATACGAGGCCAATAAAACTTATGATGGTGCTCTTGAAATTTTGCAAGATGCTGGTGAACCGGTCTATTTACTGCCATTTATTTGGTGGGAAAAGATGGAGTTGGGCGATATTCTGATTGCCGCATGATCCATCAGGCCCTCAGTAGTGGCGCAGACAAGCAATGATCAAAATGAACTATCAATACATCAAAACAGAGCAGGCAGATCTTATTGCCACCATACGTTTTAATCATTACAGCAAGCGCAATGCGCTAAGCGAATGTTTGATTGAAGAAATCCACCATGCCTTAGAGGTATTTGGCAAAGAAGATGTACGCGTATTAGTTCTCAGGTCTGATAAGAAAAACAAAGTTTGGTCAGCGGGGCATGATGTCATGGAGTTGCCGCGTTCCGAACGGGATCCTTTGCCTGCAGATGACCCTGTGATGGTGTTGCTCAAATCGATTCGTGCATTTAGAGCGCCAGTCATTGCCATGGTTGACGGCTCTGTTTGGGGCGCTTCCACAGACTTAATTATGAGTTGTGATATCGCCATGGGAGACCATGACTCTACTTTTGCCATTACCCCGGCAAAGCTCGGTCTTCCCTATACCGCAAGTTCTGACGGCCGATCCAATTGGAGCAGACCGCGCATTGCAGATTGGCATTCTGAACCATCTGTATGTATCCAGCGAGTTAGAAGCAAAGACATATCAAATGGCCAGAACGATTGCTTCACGTTCTCCACAGGCCAATTCAGTGCTGAAGGCTCAAGCGCAAATGCTCTCGGATGCTGCCGTGATGAATCCTGCGGTATTTGAACATTTGCAATCTCTACGTAAGAACGTCTATATGGGAAGCGATTATCGCGAGGGTATTACCGCCTTCTTAGAAAAGCGTGACCCCGTATTTGCTCAAGCTACGTAGTTAAAATAGGGCTCCAAATGACGGGGCGCTATGAGCATTCAGGTGAATTCAGAAGGGGTTTTAGCATCACGGGTATTTTTACCCGCTGATCAATCTCATCCGAATTTACTGCAATTTTTCATTGCACAATTTCCCCATATCCAGGCTAAAGAGTGGGCGCAAAGATTTGAAGATGGTTTGATTTTAGATATCGAAGGGCGCTCACTTTCTGGAACCGATCCATACCTACCCAATACCCATCTGATGTATTTCAGAAGCTTGGTACGCGAGCCAGAAATTCCATTTGAAGAAGAAATTATTTATCAAGATGAACATATCTTGGTTGCAGATAAACCCCATTTCTTGCCAGTCACTCCAAGTGGGCTGTATTTGCATCAGACATTATTGAATCGATTGAGAAAGAAAACTCAAATCTCAAGCTTAAGTCCAGTTCATCGGATTGATCGTGATACAGCAGGCTTGGTGATCTTTTCAATCATTCCTCAAGAGCGAGCGCAATATCAAAATTTATTTCGTGATCGAGCAGTGAAAAAAGTGTATGAGGCAATTGCCCCATTCTCACGAGCCTTAGTTGATCAGTTGCCGATGACCTACACAAGTCGTCTGGAGGAGTCAGAGCACTTTCTGCAAATGCAAGAGGTAGCTGGCGATCCAAATACAGATACCTTGATTGAGTTGATAGAACAAAAAGGGGCAATGGCCAGATATCGTCTTAGCCCAGGAAGCGGTAAAAAGCACCAGCTACGTTGTCATCTGAACGCCCTAGGGATTCCGATTCGAAATGATCAGATTTACCCGATCCTCACTCCTTATCAGAAATATGAACTTGACTTTTCAAAACCCTTGCAGCTTCTAGCAAAAGAGCTTGAATTTCAAGACCCGGTTGCTGGGGAAAAACGCGCGTTTCAAAGTAAGCAGAGTTTATAGTTTTAAATGCTCAATCTTTTAAAGCTGTAAAACTGGCTGCTTGGGCTTTGTGCCAGTAGAGTTCAAATACCCTAGGTAAATTCAAGGCGGGATCAATCACTTGGGCATTGAGTAAGAGGCCTGCGGGCATTTCCGGTAGTAGGAAGGATAAAAGCCGAACTTCATTTTTGTTGATTCGACGAACAATATGGGATGCGTCAATCTCGCAAGGATGTTGTAGGCCGGCTGCTTCTACCAACTCTTTTAAGGTGATTAGAGTCTCGTTGTGGAAATTAAAGACGCGCTCAGACTTATTGGGAACAACCAAGGCTTTTTGTCTGGCAGGATCTTGGGTAGTTACGCCAGTTGGGCAATATCCAGTATTGCAGACTTGAGCCTGAATGCAACCAATCGAGAACATAAAACCACGGGCGCTGTTACACCATTCTGCACCTAGACCAAATGCCACTGCCATATCGAATGCGCTGATGATTTTCCCTGAGCAGCCGATCTTGATTTGATCTCGTAAATTGACACCCCTGAGCGTGTTGTGCACCAAGCGAAGACCTTCTTGTAAGGGCGTTCCCACGTGATTCGTAAACTCAACTGGGGAAGCGCCTGTACCGCCCTCAGAGCCATCCACCACTATGAAGTCGGGATAGATCTTGGTCTCTAGCATCGCTTTCACGATTCCAAACCATTCCCAGGGGTGGCCTATACAGAGCTTAAATCCAACGGGTTTACCGCCTGATAGATCACGCAATTGTTTTACGAACTGCATCATTTCGATTGGCGTTGAAAAAGCACTATGTGAAGCCGGCGAGATACAAGCTTCGCCCACTTTGACGCCTCGTGTGGCGGCAATCTCTTCAGTGACTTTAGGGCCGGGCAAAATACCGCCGTGTCCAGGTTTTGCCCCTTGACTGAGTTTAATTTCAATCATCTTGACTTGAGGATCTATGGCATTTTGTTTGTACTTTTCAGGATTGAACGTGCCATCTTCATTGCGGCACCCAAAGTAACCAGAGCCAATCTCCCAAATCAGATCTCCTCCATGAATGCGGTGATATTGAGAAATAGACCCTTCGCCAGTGTCATGGGCAAATCCACCTTTTTTGGCGCCTAAGTTCAATGCCATGATGGCATTGGCACTCAAGGATCCAAAACTCATGGCGGAGATATTGAAAATACTTGCTCGGTACTTTTGACTACAGTCTTTGCCGCCAATCTCAATACGAAAATCATGTGTAGGCAAGTGGGTAGGCGCCAATGATTGATTGATCCACTGATATCCAGGAGCCATGACATCCAAAGTGGTTCCAAAAGGAATCTCATCTGCCACTGCCTTGGCGCGAGAGTAAACAAGCGTCCTTTGCTCTCTGGAGAATGGAGTTTTATCGTTATCCCCTTCAATAAAGTATTGCCTAATTTCTGGGCGAATAAACTCCAGCAAAAAGCGCATGTGACCCAGGATCGGATAATTTCTTAATACAGCGTGCTTTTGTTGAATGCAATCGTAAATACCTACTAGGGTGAGGGTGGTAAATATTACAAACACCGGCCACATCGAAGCCCCGCCAAGAATGGCAACCCCACTCAGGATGCTGCCAGTAATGCAAATAGCAAATGTACTTAAGCGAATGGGGAGGATACGAGTTAGGGATAATTTCATCATGGTCTTCATATAGTGCGCAATTGCTTCAATCCATCCATATTTACCACTGAATTGTGACTTACATCAAATTCTGACATGCGCGTCCCTCATTGAGGGAGTATGCTCAATGGAAAACATCCCCATCAAAATGAAAGTCAATATGTCATTAAATCACGCAGTTATCTGGATCGATCATCAAGCAGCCCATGTTTTATTTTTGAGCGAGTCAGCGAGTGAGGCCGAGGTCATTAGAAGTAAATCGACACACCATCACCTTCACCATAAGGGCGGCGAAGTAGGAAGCGGTAAATTAGCGCTCGATTCCAAATATCTTCATTCAGATATTCAGGCTGTAAAAGAGTCCAAAGAAATATTGATCATTGGACCTGGTTCGGCTAAGCTTGAATTAATCAAGCATGCGCACCACCACGATCCTCAGATTGCAGAAAATATTGTTGGTGTAGAAACTGTGGATCATCCTTCAGATAAAGAAATACTTGCATATGCTCGTCACTTTTTCTATAAAGTGGATCAAATGTTGTAATTACTACCAAATAGGATGAAATCCATGACTAAGGAATCACTCGGACCAGACGGCCTACCAGGGCATGATTATTTTCTCGATGCCGTAAATCATATTGATGAGGCTGTAGCCAATAACACAATTGCTGTGGGCGCTGCCAAAGGAATTGTATTTAGCTTGGTTGAGACCTTGGGCGCAATGGTTGGCGATCCTGATTTACCAAACCATCTCAAATCTGGGTATATGGGCGCATTGGATTTGGCTGTAGAGTTAGAGGCAAAGCTGAACAAGTAGTACGTATCTCCGCATTAGCGCAAGCAATGGTTAAAGGCAAGCTAGGTTCTGTTAACCATTTAAAATCCCAACTCGTCCCGTTTAACAAATGAAGATGATGGATTCCCCAAAGAAACGTTTAGCGGTTGCTCCCATGATGGAGTGGACAGATCGGCATTGCCGATCCTTTCATCGCTCGCTTACTCAAGAAGCTGTCTTGTATACCGAGATGGTGACTACTGGGGCCTTGTTGCATGGCGATGTACCGCGTCATTTAGATTATTCACCTGAGCAACACCCTGTTGTGTTGCAATTAGGCGGCTCTGAGCCAGGTGATTTGGCTAGATCGGCAGAACTTGCGCAACAATGGGCTTACGACGAGATTGATCTTAACTGCGGATGTCCTTCAGAGCGAGTGCAACGTGGTGCCTTTGGCGCATGCCTAATGGCAGAGCCTAAATTAGTGGCTCAATGCGTACGCTCGATGAAGCATGCAGTAGATATTCCCATTTCGGTGAAGCACCGACTCGGTTTGGATTCTATGGATCCCGCCAATTCGCAACAGGATTATCAATTTGCCCTTGATTTCATTTTGGCTGTTGCAGATGCGGGCGCGAGTCAGGTGACGATCCACGCTCGAAACGCGGTGTTAAAAGGTTTGTCACCAAAAGAGAACCGCAGTAAACCGCCACTTCGCTACGAGGTGGCTGCCCAGTTGAGGCTTGATGCTCAAAAGGAGTTTCCTCATCTTCGCGTGCTTTTAAACGGCGGTCTAGAAACCAATGAACAAATTGCGAGTCATTGGCATGATTTTGATGGTTTTATGGTGGGTAGAGCGGCATATCATTTCCCTGCATTACTGCTTGGCTGGGATGATTTGATTCATTCTGATGGAGAGGCTGCAGGATATCTTTTTAGTGAAACAGAGTGGCATCGCATTCAGATTGCATTAGTGGGGCAGGTTACTCGATGGTTTGAGGAGTGCCAAGCCAAGGGTAAGCCGTTTTATATCGGTGCTTTTACAAGGCACATTTTGGGCTTGGCGCATGGTAGGGCAGGGTCGCGCTATTGGCGTCAACGATTGTCTGATCATCACGCTTTAGCTAAGGTGCAAAGTAAAGCTGCTATCGCCGACTTCTTTTTGGATGCCAGTCTTTGTCTTGGAGATTGGGCAGCTTTTGATTTAGAGATAGTTGATTAGTGCGTTTGGCTTGCAGCGGCTTAATAAGGATATAATCCTTCTTTCTACAACGGCGGACGTAGCTCAGTTGGTAGAGTCCCAGATTGTGATTCTGGTTGTCGCGGGTTCGAGCCCCGTCGTTCGCCCCACCTACTGTCTACCCCCCCTTTTTTTTGGAATTCTCAAAAAGCGCTCATATTCGGGCCTATGCTGTTCTACTTTGGCTGCAAAAGCCTCCAATAATTTAGACAGTAATAAATCTTCCAAATTGGTATTAACAGTTACAGCAGTCTATTTAGACACTTACTCAATTTCATAATGCTGTATATTTTCGATTTATACAGAAATTTGTTGGATTTAGACAACTAACTGTCTAGTATTAATCTACTTTTATACACAAATAGTTGTCTAAGTGATGGAGATATCTGTATAAATGATCTCCCGGCCGCACTTTTTAACTTGGACAGATAGATAAATGATCTCTAGCAAGGCGCTGATAGACCAAACGGGGATATCGCGTGCCACTCTTAACAACTACATCCAGCTAGGCATCTTGCCAAAGCCTGATGTGCAATCCCTATCCGCGAGCGCGGATGAGGGTGGGGCTAGAGTATTAGGTTTTTTCCCCGATGATGCCTTAGAGCGAGTGCAAGCGGTTCAAATTTTGAAGACGCAGGGCTTATCAATGACACAGGTTGCCGAGCGCCTAGCGCAAACAGATGCTTTACTTGAAGTTCAAGAATTGCAGCAAGAAGAACTTATTTCGCGGCCAGCAATGCGATCAATTGGTCGAAGTTCCTCTACGGCTCGTTCAGAAAATCCGCCGGCCAATCCCTTGGGCAATCTTTCTTTGTCTCTGGATACCCTGAGTCATCCGGCTTACATGATTAATTACAACTTTGAGCTCACTTGGCTCAATGAGTATGCCCGCAAAGAAGTTTTTGGCTTTCTCGCACCACCCGCTAAGAGTGTTGACTGCAATGTATTAGGTTTGCTTTCTAAGTCAGAGGTGTGTTTATCGCTGCAAGATCAACGTGCCTTGGTGGGGATATTGCTGCAATTGGCAAATTCTCGAATTGGGTATGAGCCCCTGCGAAAATTGGTGCTCAAGACAGACCCAGAAATGTTGCCACTCCTCGATGAGGTTGCGACAAAAGTGAATGACCAAGAGCAAGCAGTTAACGAATTAGAGTTTTTCCAAAAAGATGCTCGAGGGCAGCTTGTTTGCTACCGTATTTATGCGGTGTATTTCCGTGAAGGAATCTTGGTTGTGCATGCACCTAGCCAAGAGAGGGGTGATGATCTACTCAACTTTCTTGCTCGTCGTGACCAAGTAATTCAGTCTTTGCTTAGCAAGCGCTTGCCAGTGATGACCCCCTTGGCTGTGGTGGTTGCAGATTTGCAAAATTCAGTACGCATTTGTTCTGAGCTCCCCCCTGATGAATACTTTGCGCTGATTAATGAAATATGGGCAACGATGGGTCCAGTATTGCGCAAATATACCGGTACACATGGAAAGCATGTGGGTGATGGCGTTGTGTATTATTTTTTCCCACAAGCAGAGAGTAATTACTTATTTAATGCCATAGCCTGCGCCGATGAACTACGTCTGGCGATGCGCAAAATCAGTTCAAATTGGCAGCATAAGAAGAATTGGTTTACTGAGTTACAGCTCAACATTGGCTTGCATGAGGGTCAAGAGTGGCTTGGTAGTTTTCAGTCAGCAAATCACATTGAATTTGCCGTTTTGGGAAATACAATCAATCAAGCATCTCGGCTCAGTGATTTTGCAAGGCACGGCAGTATTTGGGCCACAAAAGATTTAATTAGCAAATTAAGTGACGATGAGCGCAGTAGAATTGAGTTTGGGGTTCTAAGGAAAAGCCAGGAAAATGGCGATCGCTTTGTACCCTCTTCTTACGCACAGATCGAACCCTTGATCGACCTCAAGCAGGACAAGCATGAAAAACTGCGAGATATTGCGCAATTACCAGTGGCCGAGATCAAGCGAGTCAGTCACACTCGTTTATATTGATCAAGACATGGCAAACTTGCGTGAGTGCAGCAGCTGGTGCTTGAGTTGGTGATTTTCAGGTGGGGGGTTATAGCCTGGGATTTTCGACACATCAATTTCATCAATTTGCTCAGCCGGCAAGTATTTCTCGGCATATTTTTCGTATACCTTTTCCCAGATGAAGACGTCAAATAGATCAGGGTCGATATGTGCGCCAAGCTTCATCTTCCCAAGAATCTCTAATGACTCGCTGAGTTTTTTGCCCTTTTTATAAGGTCGATCTGAGGCGGTCAAAGCTTCAAAAACATCGGCGATAGCCATACACCTTGCTTGAACAGACATTTGATCGCGCGTGAGACCTTTGGGATAGCCTTTGCCATCCATCCGTTCATGGTGACCACCAGCGTATTCAGGAACATTTTTGAGGTGTTTAGGCCATGGTAGTTTTTCCAATATCTTGATGGTGACTTCGATGTGGTGATTGATGATCTGGCGATCTTCTTCGGTCAAGGTGCCCGCGCGAATGGTGAGGTTCTTAATTTCATCGGCAGTTAAGAAAGGAACTAATTCGCCAGCTGAGTTCTTCCAGGTATGGCGCTGTGCGATCTCACTCACCCGATCCACATCAGCGTTAGACATAAATTCGCCACCAATGTTGGTTTTTTGTAAGAAAGCCAGGTCCTCAAGAAGTTGAGCTTTTTGTTTCTCCGCAGTATTTTGATCCAGTTGCCCATTCTCAATTGCAAGATCAATATCGCGCAAGACAATTTGCGCTTTTAAGTCAATGAGTGCGATGCGATCAAAAATGGCTTCAAGCTTAGTGGCTTTATCGACAATATGTACCGGCGTAGTAATTTTTCCGCAGTCATGTAATAGGCCTGCAATTTTGAGTTCGTGACGATCGCCCTCGGTCATCGTGAAGTCCTTCAGAGGGCCCCCTTTGGTATTGTTTACCGCATCGGCCAGCATGACTGTGAGCTCAGGCGCCCGCGAGCAGTGACCCCCTGTATAGGGCGACTTATCATCAATAGCATCATTGATTATGCCAATAAAGCCTTCAAATAATTCTTCAAGGCGATTGATCAGCAATCGATTGGTTAGTGCAACCGCCGCTTGTGAGCTTAAGGCCTCGACAATTTCTTGACTCTCGGATGAGAAAGGAATCACTTCTCCGCTGTGAGGGTCAGAGGCATTAATGAGCTGTAATACCCCAATAATCTCGGACTCATGGTTTTTCATGGGTATTGTTAAAAATGAAACTGAGCGGTAATTATTGGCAGCATCAAACTTATGTGTTCCAGAAAAGTCAAAACCCTCTACGTTGTATGCATCGGCAATATTGACAGTCTCTTCTTTGTGGTGGGCATAGCAAACTACTCTAGCTAGGTCGGGACTACCATCCTCTTTAAAAAGTGGAAGCGGAGGAATGGAAATGGGGTTGCCACTTTTGCCGCCCAGGTGAACCCCTTTGCTTTTGGTGTGCAGAATTTCGAATTTCAGAAACATTTCATCTGTGACTCTATATAGTGTTCCGGCATCAGCATTGGTGATTTTGATGGCAGCCTGAAGAATATTCTCCAAGATCTGATCAATATCTTTTTCGCTGCTTAGGGATGACCCAATTTTTAGAAGTTGCTGCATGAGGGCTTTACTAATGGTTTCTTGGGTCATATAAAAGCTCACTTATTTAAATGAATCCATTATCTACAAATGCACGAATTTGTGTTTTGCACTCATAAAGTATTTAAAAAAAGTACTTAAATACTATAAAAAACGACCTATAACTACCATAGGAGTTAAGTTATATGATTATTATCATTATTTTCCCAACACATAACTAAAGTTATTTCCGTGGTCGATACCCTTACCTTGTGTTCTGAACGCCCGAAAAAGAAGCGACTGGCAATTTATCTAGCCTGTATCTCATTGGCAATGTCTGGTTGCACGACCCCGATTGTGAATGAGGGTGATGCTCCCAATGGGCCTGAGTACGTCCGTTGGATGCCTGGTAGCTTTAAAACGCTAACAATTGAGACCCAATTGCCACGACCCAAAGAATTATGGTGGACAGAATTTGAAAGCGAAGAACTCAATAGTTTGGTTGATACCGCTCTTACCAATAACTACGATTTGAGAATTGCTGTTGCCCGTGTAGCGCAAACTCGCGCGCAAGCGGATGTAGTCAAAGCAGCCGAATCGCCCACAATTGATGCAACTGGCAGCTATAAAAACCAAGCTCCAGGTCTAGGTCCAGGATATGCATCCAGCACATCTCAGTGGGGTAGTCAGCCAGTGTGGCAAGTTGGTTTGCTTGCTAATTATGAAGTCGATTTATGGGGTAAAAAAGGTTTCAATACACAATCGGCATTCTCACAAGCGCTGGCTAGTGAATATAACCGTCAGGCAATAACCGTCAGGCAGTCGCCCTGAGTCTGGTAGGTGATACAGCCACTGTGTATTTTCAGGTGCTCTCTCTTGATGAGCGCATCAGTGTTGGAGAGCGCAACTTAGATGCAATTCGTACGGTTGGAAGAGGGCTAGAGCGAAGAGTGGATCGTGGCGATGCCACCATTATTGATTTATCTCAGCAGTTAATCTTGCAAACCAATACGGATGCCTTGGTAACTAACCTAAAGTTGCAGCGTGAGAGGGCGTTTAATCGTTTGGCTGCATTGGTGGGTCGTACGCCATCTACCTTAAAGATTAAAGGGAAGTCCCTAAAAGACATTAAGGTGCCTGCAGTTGAGCCAGAATTACCGTCTGATTTGCTCTGTCGTAGGCCGGATATTCGCCGCGCAGAAGCTGCCCTGGAAGCCTCAAAAGCAGACCTGTATTCTGCGCGTGCTAACTTATTGCCAACATTTGCTTTAACTGGTGCTGGTGGCTACGGAAGCTTTTTACTCTCAACGCTCACTATGCCTCAGAGTTTGTTTTATAACGTTTCAACTAATTTAGTCCAAAACGTTTTTGATGGTGGTAAACGCCGTGCTGAGATTCAAGTTGCTAGTGCCAAGAATGTGGAGTTACTCGAAGCCTACGCTAATACGGTACTAGCATCTCTGCGTGATGTTGAGGATGGTTTGGCTGAGGTGAATTTAACTGCTAAGCAATATTCTGCCTTGAACGAATCTCGCAATCGTGCACAGCTGTTAGCGACTATGAGCGCCAAAGTAGTGGAGCGCGGTGGAATGGACTTTGTGCAGCTTTATGAAATCCAGCGTACGGTGCTTGCCGCGGAAGATTCTGCAATTAGTGCACGTAATGATCAATTGGCTGCATCAGTTGGATTATTTAAAGCGATTGGTGGCGGCACTAAGTTAGATAATGATCCTTGTATCGGTGGCGGTAAATTACCTGCGGCAGACGCGCGGTGGGCTGCTGAGGCGAAGAAAGCAGATTCAGCTTTTGATAAGAAGCCATCAGTAGGCGTCAACAAAGCAGGGCAGCCGATGTATGAGGATACCGGCGGAGCTTCATTGAATGAAAAGCCGTTGCAGTCTCCTGAGCAGCCATTCAATGTCATTAACACAACAGCTCCCGCCCCCGCGTCGAATCCTGGCGCAGCATCAAGCGCTCCTGCTAATCAGTCATCTACACAACAGTAATTCCTCCAAGGCGAACTAAGGTATGAGCGAAATCAGCAAAATCATGGAGCGAGTCATCAAATCCCTGAATCAGGTTTTCAATAAAATGATGGCCTTACTCGGTTGGTTGGTTATTATTTTTCAAAGTTTGGCTCTTGCGCTCTATAAGCAGTTGCGCTACGACTTTGATCTTGTCTGGATGCGCATTAGGGGCTCCAGCAAAAATTCACAAGGCCGCCCAATTAGCTCTGCGGCTGACGTGAAGGAGGTTGCAACACAATCTTTGCAAAAAAACCAAGCCAAGTTACTGGTACCCTTTACTCAAAGCCCGTCAACAGCAGATGGTGGAAAATGCTTCGGTTCAATGGCATGCCTTTCTGGCTGATTTGAATAAATTGCGTGAACGCATCCATCAGTTTCGTAACCCATCGAATGAGCAGCGCGCAGTAGGTGATTTGTCACCATTTTCAAGCGAAAAAGCTACGATCATTGCCTCGAGCATTGTGATTAACTTATTGGCCTTAGCATTCCCGTTGTTAATGTTGCAGCTATATGACCGCATCCTGCCGCATCAGTCTTTAGATACTCTAGGTTTAATTGCCGTTGCCGTAGGTTTGGCAGTAGCAATTGAATCTGTCATGCGTGCAGTGCGCTCACATGCAACCGCTTGGATTTCAGCGCGTTTTGAGCATAAAGCCATGCTGGCTGTTACTGAGCGTGCTCTTGCTGAACCATTGCATGATTTTGAGCGCAAGGGTACCGGTACGGTGATGGATGATTACAAATCCGTCTCCTCTTTGAAGTATCACTACTCAGGACAAACTTTTCAGCAGTTAATGGATCTGCCATTTACATTGCTCTATGTATTGATAGTCTTTATTTTGAGTCCGTGGGTTGGCTTGCTGCTGACTGCAGGCTATGCGGTATTTATCTTTATTACTTGGAAAAATGGTCGCGATGACCCCATTCTGATTAAAGATCAAAAGCAAGGCGACTTGCGGCGCGCTAACTTTTTGAATGAAACCTTAAGTAATGTTCATACGCTCAAATCCATGACTATGGAGTCATTAATGTTGCGTCGTTATGAGCGTTTACAAGAGAGTTGTGCTCGCTTGATGTCGCGCGTGACCTATGCCTTGGATATGTCCGCAGGTGTTGGCAATATTTTCTCGCCGATGATGAATATGTTGATCGTTGCATTGGGTGCATGGTTAGTTATTGGGCATCAACTCACCAACGGTGAATTGGCTGCCTGCATTTTGTTAGGTATGCGAGCTTTGGCACCATTGCAGCGTCTTGGCGGCATGTGGGCTAAATATCAACAAGATGAGATCCTGCGAGACAATCTGGCGGTGACCTTGTTGCAAAATGGTCTTCCCCAGAAATCTGAGGAAGAGGATGGCGCGCTTGCTTTGACTGAAAGACTGTTGCAGTCTGCCAAATTGCAATTAGAAAATGTTCATTATCGCTTTTCGGGTGGTAAAACGGAGTTGTTTAATGGCCTATCTCTCACTGTAGAGCCAGGTGAATTTCTGGCAATCAAGGGCGAGTCGGGATCAGGACGTAGCACCTTATTGCAATTGATGGCGGGCGTTTTAAATCCTAATGAAGGTCATGTTCTTATTAATGGCGAAGATCTTAAGTCTATTCCCCTGGAAAAGCTAAGCGAACACGTTGCCTACTTGCCGCAAAAGGCAATGATGTTTGAGGGCTCACTCCTTGATAACGTCAGTGTTTTTGAGCCAACTCGCGTTAACCGTGCTTTGCAGACTGCCAAAATGCTGGGCTTGGGTGACTTTGTGGCAAAAATGCCGCGTGGTTGGGATTCCCCTGTAGGTGATACGGCTGCTGATGCAATGCCGCCTGGTTACCGCCAACGAATCGCGATCGTGCGTGCGCTATCGAATCAGCCTAATATCATCTTGTTTGACGATGCAACTTCAGTCATGGACTCTGATGGCGACGCGACCTTCCTCAAGTTTATGGAAGCTGTTCGCGGCAAAGTCACTGTAGTGTTAGTGTCTCAGCGTCCTTCATTCTTGAGGTTGGCAGATCGCACTCTCTTCTTGCAAGATGGTCATTTGCACGAAGTAGAGCCGAATAAAGTGAGCTCAATTCGTGAGGCCAGTGCCGCCCAAGGAATACCTTCTGGATCCCAGGGCTTGGTGGGAGCAAACTATCGCGCCATTTCGAGTGAAGAGTACTTTAATTCTCCATTTAAAGGTGGGGTAGTTGATGACAATCGTTGGCAGCACACTCATCAAACCGTAGCAAATAATTTCAAGGTGCAAACAGACTTATCTGGATGCTTGGCGCTGCTTTTAAAGCTTATGAATGCACGCGGAACTGCGCGTGAAGTCGCTGAATCTCTGCCTTATTACACTGATAGCTTAGATTTGACGAGCTTTCATAATGCTATGTCACAAATGGGATACAAGACCAATGAAGTGAAGTGCACTCTAGGTATTTTGGAGCCACGCTCACTTCCTTGTCTTTTTGTACCCGATAACGGACCTGCCTTTATTGCAATGGGTCGTTTGGGTCATCAAATGCGGATTGGTGATTCGGCAACAGGCGAAGTCCGTATGGAAGCCAATTTGAATATTGCTGGGCGAGCTTACTTCTATGAAGTTGCTGAAACTAATGTGAACGATACCCGTTCATGGGTAGGTCGGGTCCTATTACGCTTTAGTCCCCTGATTGGTCAAGCAACCTTATCTGCATTGGTGTCAGGTCTAGTTATGATGTCCGGCCCATTGTTCTTGTCGATTGTTTACAGTACGGTTATTCCATCAGGCGCCAAAGATACTTTGATCTATCTAACTATTGGCGCTGCAATTGGCTTGGGTGCTGGATACTTCTTTATGCGTCATCGCGCTAGAATTCTGGCCTATATCTCTGGACGCATTGAATATCTTTTCGGCGCAACCATATTGCAGCAGGTGCTCAAAATGTCACCTGTTTACACCGAGAGAGCTTCGGTTGGTTCACAAACATCCCGTTTACAAAGTTTCGAGGCTATTCGGGATTTATTTACTGGCCCGCTTGCTTCGACCATCTTGGAATCACCGGCTACCTTGGTTTTTCTAGTAGCGCTTTCTATCATGAATCCGATTTCTTTGATCATTTTTGCGATCATGGTAGTTGTATACGCCTTGCTATATTGGATTTTTTCAGGCTTGACTCATGATCGCGTTGCAGCTGTTAGCAGGGCGGTAACTAAGCGCAATGAATTCATTGTAGAAATGGTTGGCAAGATGTGCATTATTCGTGAATGTGGCGCGCAGCAACTATGGTTAGAGCGTTTCAGAGAAATTTCTGCCAATGCTACGATGGCCTCCTACAAAGCGGAGCAAGTTTCATCGCTATTAGTGGCGATCTCTTATTTTGTGATGATGCTATCTGCGTTGATGATCGTCTCGGCAACTGTTCCAGCAGTAATTATGCAAACAGTCTCTGCGGGCGGCTTGATTGCCTCCATGTTGTTGATGTGGCGTGTTCTAAGCCCTATTCAGACCATCTTTACCAACATGACTCGAATTGAGCGTGTAAGAAGCGCTACCCGTCAGATCGATAGTTTGATGAAGATTCAAGGTGAGCGTCAAGAGACTGCTACTTCACTTGTATCGCGTGGCTTAGAGGGCTCGATTGAGTTTGCCCGTGTTTCTTTCCGCTACTCCATGAATGTTGATCCCGCCTTAATTGGTGTTGAATTCAGGGTGAATCCTGGTGACTTAATTGCGATCAGCGGCCCTAACGGCGGCGGTAAATCGACTTTACTGAAATTAGTTTTGGGAATGTATCAGCCTCAAGCTGGCTCAATCTTGATGGATAACGTGGATTTACGCCAATTAGACCCAATGGAGTTGCGTCGCTCAATTGGTTATGCGCCGCAAGACACCCAATTATTCCGTGCGACGATTGCGCAGAACTTACGTCTTGCTAGACCAGACGCAAGTGATGATGAGGTCTATCAAGCTCTCGATATGGCTGGCGCTCTAGAACAGATTATGGCTCTACCAAAAGGAATTGAGTACCGAGTGGGCGACAACACTAATGAATTGCCATCGAGCTTGAAGCAAAAGCTATCCTTGGCTCGAGCCTACCTCACGCGCGCACCTATCATGTTATTTGATGAGCCTGGCGCTGGATTAGATGACTACGGCGATCAGAAGTTTATGGAAGCCCTCAAAGGCAAGGCTACCGTTCTGTTTATCAGTCATCGCCCAAGTCATATTCGTTTAGCGGATACCTTGCTGGTGTTGGATAAAGGTTATCTCCGTGCAGCAGGACCACCCGAAGTGTTGTTAAAGCAACCTACAGCAGCGTAATCACATTTCACTTTTTGAATAAGAGTACTACTCATGAGCACACTTTCTAACTTGCCATCTGATGATCAATCTAAGGGTCAGCCTCGACTGACTCTGGGTGATCGCACGGACAATTACGTTGCTAAGGCAATATTGCTTGAAGAGGCTGCACCCCCTGCGTACATGAAAACCACGGTAAAACTGGTTTGCTACGCTTTAGGTATCTTCTTCTTATGGGCATTATTTGCGACCTTAGATGTTGTCGCGCTTGCTCCTGATCAAATCATGCCAATTCAGGCGGTCAAAGTGATTCAACACGTTGATGGCGGACGGATTGCTTCGATTGATGTGGTGGATGGCCAATCAGTTCATGAGGGTCAGGTACTCATGCGCTTAAATTCCACCGAAGCTGGTGCTGAATATCAGACTCTGGCCGCTAAATACTGGGGTCTGTACACTCGGGTAGAGCGTTTACGTGCCTTATTGGGTGATAGACCGGCTGATTTCTCTAAGGTGCCAGAAGAATTCAAGCAATTAGTAGCAGAGCAAGAGTTCACATTGAAGACCCAAAAAGATCAGTTAACTCAATTACAAAATGAGATCAAAATCTTTTCAGAAGTCAGTGCAATTCGTGGCGATCTTGCTAAGGAAAAACTCAATACAAGGGTGCAGGCATTAGATGCCCAACGCAATTTGAGTGGAGCGCAAGCTGAGCTATTGCGTTACCGTCGAACCAATATGGATGAGCTCAATACTGCCGCCAATGAATTAGCGCAAACCGAAGAGCAATTAACCAAACTACAAGATCGTTTAACTCGCGTCGATATTCTGTCGCCTGTTGATGGTGTAGTGCAAGATTTGAAGTTCCGTACCGTTGGCGGTGTGATTCCACCCGGCGCTACGTTGATGAATGTGATTCCTCTTGATGGCAAGATGCATGCTGAAGTACGCGTTTCGCCAACTGATATCGGCTTTGTGAAAGTAGGGCAACCAGCGCGCCTTAAAATTGGTACGTTTGATTTCATGCGTTATGGCACGATTGAAGGCAAGGTATCTATGGTTTCTTCCTTTAGCACGTTGGATGAAAAGCAACAACCTTATTTCAAAGTGATTGTGAGTTTGCTGCAAAGTTATGTCAGCAATGATCAAGACAAGCGTATTGATCCTGGAATGACAGTGCAGGCAGACATCATGACAGATCGTCAATCTGTATTGCGTTACTTGTTGCGCCCAATTTATGTAGCATTTAAACAGGGCATGCGCGAGCGCTAGGCGCAAGATTGATTGCAAGTATCGTATTTACCCATGAACTTAATCAAGAGTGAATCATCTCAAGGATTGTCTTTGTCTACCCGACAAAGACAGTTACTTGATCTATTGATTGAGGGTAAGAGCAATAAAGAAATTGCTGATGACTTAAAAATCGAAGCGGGTACTGTGAAGCAGCACCTATTTGTTTTGTTTCGAAAGCTGGGTGTTAATAGCCGAGCTAAGGCGGCTATTGCAGCCTCTCAGTTGATGAAATCTTCGATTGCAGAGCAGGAGAAAGATAAACCAGTTCAAAAGCCTAAATCCTCTAAGCATCAACTAAAGGCAAATGCTAAGTCTGAAGATGCCTACTCATGGCGCTTAGTCTCTACAGTTGCCGTATCTGTAGTAGATTTGAATGTGCTCAATCCAAATGAAATTTCAGTGCGAGATCAATTTTTGAGGGCTTTACGGAGCATTATTGAACGCCTAGTAGATGCTTTAGATGGCCAAGTGACTTATTTACCAGATGGTAGTTCGGTGATTTGGTTTGGACATCCTCGAGCCCATTTAGATGATGCTGATCGTGCGGTATTTCTCGCTCAATATTTACAGGGATGGGGAATCCGCTATTAACAACATCAGGAGGGCGTTCAGGGTAATCCTGTTACTTCGATGATGGGTATCGGAGTTTCCTCCAACACTGAAATCGTTTCTGAAAAAGCCGCAGAACTTTTTGGCGCAGAGTCATTCCGTAAAGCCTCTATTTTGGCTAGTCATGCCAAGACTCTGAATGTACCTCTGTCTGATGTTTTAACAAAACAAATTGCACCGCTGAGTAGTGCATGGATGGAAATTAAGGCAAAAGACACCAACAAAAAGGTGGTAATTAAAGATGTTGGTCCTGTTGTTATTATTGGTCCAGCCAACTCATCTTTACCGGATAACAGCAAGCGCTGGGGAGGATTTCCATTTTTAGATAATGTCTTCGAGGGGATTGAGAGTGGGCTTGCGCAATGGTTGGCTGTTGAGTCATGGCCGCCTGCTGCAGCAACACAATTAACAGACGCTATCGGAAACTATGTCGCTGGTAAGAAATTTCAGATTTTGAGGTTAAGAAATCCAGGCTCCTATCGAAGAGATAGAGCCTTAGTAAGCTTTGCGACGCAGATTGAAATGCAGTTTGGTGAATTTATTTCTCGTTCCGAGAAGATATACCCAACGCAAGGTGAGCGCATCGCAGGGTTGGTGTCTGAGATTGCAAAAGCAGGCCCATTAGCTGTCTTGGTTTATGGCTTGAAAGCATTGGACACTTTTAAATCTGTAATCGGCGAAGCTGGTATTGATCGACTGGCATCACGCCAAATATTAATTGTGGCCGCTAATCTGCAGGATCATGGGTCCTCTCAAATCACTGTAAGACTCTTGGGGCCAAAGCCCAATGCCGCACCATTCTCTCGGGTATTTAATCTACAAATGCCCAAAATTGATGCTCTTCCCGAGGGTATTCGGGTTGATTTTAGGGTAATGCTTGACAGTCTTAGTCCGATATCTAAAGAAGTAGTGTTGCGTGCTGCACATGAGCCTGAAACACCGCTTCTAACTGTACTTGCACAAATGAATGAGTCGCACCATAAGTCACAAGCCTGCATTCAGGAGCTGACTAGCTCGGGACTGATTGCTGCTAGTCAGGGCGGAGGTTTTGAGTTTAGGGACATAGGTACGGCACAAGCGATCCAGCATTTAAGTATTCAGATTGATAGCAGCAAGGCCGCATAATGAAACTCATCATCGCGATAACTAGTTTGCTAGCTCTTCTTCTCAATGCCATTATGGTGCAGGCTTCGGTACCAAGTGTTGCGCAGGCTGTATCTATCAATACTCAACTTGGGATTTCTGCGCAAGCACCAAATCCCGCAACCGGCATAACAAACTCGCAAAATATTCAAAAGCCGCTTGTCGTCAATGAGCCCGCTGCCTCTCAAGAGGGGCGCGTGGTAGTAATGGCGATTAAAGGTCAAATTTCTAAAAAAGTACTAGCTTCTATCCGCGGTTCGATTGGGAATGTGCAAGGTGACCCGGTACCTGCGGGTTTGATTGTTTTGTTAGATTCGCCGGGTGGTGACGGTATTGCCGCAATGAAGATTGGTGAAATCTTGCGCGCAAATAAAGCCCATGTTTTTGTAACGGGGCAGTGCGCAAGTGCTTGTATTTTTGTATTGGCCAGTGGTGTAGTAAGGGGTGCCCCTGCTTATACTGTCGGAATTCACCGCGGAAGAATTACTAAGTTTGATGAGAACGCAAAAATATTGGAAGAGATAGACGTTAAAACCAATCCTCAAGCTAGGGAATTGCTCGAGCGCTTTGAAAAAGCAGTGCCTGTTTACTTTGCGCAAATGGGGATGCCCCCTGATCTATTTCAGGCGATGCAGTCCCATCAATTCAAGGGTGTTTATCGTCTGAGTAATGAGGAAATTACTTTTTACGGCTTGACAGGCTTTGAGTCAAAATATTTAGACGATAGAGCCACTCTCTATGAAAAAATGCAGGGACCTTATCACATGGATAGGGATGAGTTGCATCGTCGTACCTTGAGGGTAGCATCACGCTGCGCAGAATTTGATCAAAAGCATACAGCTTTTATCAATTGCTATAAACAAGTGCTTAGAGACCCTTTTTTGAATTGAGCCATGTTAAAAAAGTCGATCATATCTCTCAGCACTGATAAGGCAGCCAACCTGGTTTGTGCTGCTGCGCATGATCTTGATCATCGCCTTAATCAGGGCTCCTTGTTTATTTTGCAGGGGTTGGTTGAGTCTAGTAATTTCATTGCAAACATCATTTCGACATCAGTTTCGCATACCGTCTTCATATCTAGGCAATTAGGTCGTAGACTTCAAAGAAGATTGAACAAAGAGCTGATAGAACAATTTCAAGAATTCAATCTTGATCAAATTACTACAGCGCAGCTTAGGATGAGCGTAGAACAATTCAAGTGCGCGCAGCCATTCATGCTGCTGCCAAGGCATAAGGAGGAATCATGACTAATACCATTAATACCTCCCGTCGTCATTTTGTTGTTGGTTCAAGTGCGATTGCTACTGGTCTAGCAATTGGTTTTGATTTTTCGTTTATCTCAGAAGCCAATGCGGCCATGGGTACAGGCACCACCTCTATGGCGCCATTGGCTACTCCCGAGATTGGTGTGTGGGTAGTTGTCAAGCCGAACGATGATGTTGTTGTCAGAATTGTGCGTTCTGAAATGAAATGGGCCAAGGCACGATTACTGGTTTGGCACAAATGGTTGCTGAAGAGCTTGAGTGCGACTGGAAGAAGGTGTCTTATGAGTATCCCTCTCCAGCTGAGAGCTTAAAACGCAAACAAGCATGGGGGAGTTACTCTACTGGTGGTAGCCGTGGTATTCGTACTTCTGAGCAATATGTACGTAAAGGCGGTGCTGCTGCACGCATGATGTTGATCCAAGCTGCTGCCAACCAATGGAATGTGCCAGTTTCTGAGTGTGTTGCCGCTAACAGCGTTATTACCCATACTCCATCAGGTCGCAAGACTACTTTTGGTAAGGTCTCTGTTGCTGCTTCTCAGCTGCCAGTACCAACCGAAGTGCCATTGAAGGACCCCAAGACTTGGAAATTAATTGGTAAGTCAGTTGATCGTATTGATGGTGTTGCTGAAAAAGTGACCGGTCGCCAAGTGTATGCAATCGATCTGAAGATGCCAGGTATGTTGGTAGCCAACATTAAAGAGTCTCCAGTATTTGGTGGCAAAGTGAAGAGCTACGACGCTGCTAAAGCGCAAAGCATGAAAGGCGTGAAGAAAGTGGTTCAAGTAGGCGACTCCGCAGTTGCTGTAGTTGCAGAAACTTTCTGGCAAGCGAAGACTGCACTAGATCAAGTTAACATCGTTTGGGATAACGGCGCTAATGGCAATGTCACTAGCGCTTCGATTAAGAAGATGTTGGAAGAGGGTCTGACTGCAGATGATGCGTTTGTTCACAACACGAATGGCGATGTCAAGGTAGCCTTATCTAGCGTCTCCAAGAAGGTTGAAGCAACCTACTTCTATCCATTTTTAAATCACGCTACGCTCGAGCCTCAAACAGCTACTGCTAAGTGGACTCCTGATGCTTGCGAAGCGTGGGTTCCTACGCAAGACGGTGAAGCTTCTTTGGCTGCCGTGATTGCTGCTTCTGGCTTGCCTGCTGAAAAGTGCAATGTGTACAAGGTCAACTTGGGTGGGGGCTTTGGTCGTCGAGGTGCTTTTCAAGATTACACAACCCAAGCTGTCAATATTGCAAAGCAGATGCCAGGCACTCCAATCAAATTGATCTGGACTCGCGAAGAGGATATGACGCAAGGTCGTTACCACCCAGTCATGATGTGTAAGATGACTGCGGCAATTGATGACAAGAAAAATGTCACCGGCTTGAATATGCGCTTATCGGGCCAATCTATTTTGGCTGCAGTGCGCCCAGCTGTGGTTGCAGCCAATAAAGGAAAGGATCCTTTAGCATTCCAAGGTCTTGAGCCTAGTGGTGAGCATGGCATCACCTACAGCTTCCCAAATTTGACCATCGATCATGCGATGCGAAACACCCATGTGCCCCCAGGATTTTGGCGGGGTGTGAACGTCAATCAAAATGCGATTTTCATCGAGACGTTTATGGATGAACTGGCAGAAGCAACTGGTATGGATGCCGTCGAATTCCGTCGCAAGCATATGCAAGAGTATCCCCGCGCAGTGGCTGTCTTAAATGCAGTCGCTGATGGGATTGGCTGGACTAAGCCGGCTGCACCAGGCGTTTATCGTGGTATTGCTCAAATGCGCTCTTTTGGCAGTTACGTTGCTGCTGCCTGTGAAGTGTCCGTTAAAAATGGTAACGAGGTGAAGATTCATCGTATTGTTGCTGCTACTGACCCTGGCTATGCAGTCAATCCTGCACAGATCAATCGTCAAGTATCTGGTTCATTTGTGTACGGTTTGTCTGCATTGTTTGAAGAAGAAATTACTATTGAAAACGGTGCAGTAGTGCAGAAGAACTTTGATACCTTCAATTCGATTCGTCTGTCACAAATGCCAAAGGTCGAGACCATCATTATTGAGGGTGGCGGCAATTATTGAGGGTGGCGGCAAGGATTGGGGTGGTGTTGGTGAGCCAACCATTGCGGTTGCTGCTCCAGCCGTGCTCAATGCGATCTATCGCGCAACTGGTAAGCGGTATCGCACAGTCCCTTTGAAAAATAGCGGCATCAAGCTCGTTTAATGATCAAAGCGCTGTGCAGCAAGGGATATGAGAATGAGGTACGTACTAGCGGCAGTGCTGCTAGTCGTCCTCAATCTTGGTCAGGCTAGGGCTCAAGCCATCGTCAATGGCGCAATTGCTGATCCCTTGACGGCTATTCCCGGGGATCCCCAAAGAGGCCGCGCTATTGTGGCCAGTCGCCAAACGGGTTTATGTCTGCTATGTCACAGCGGACCTTTTCCAGAAGAGCGGTTTCAGGGAAACTTAGCCCCAGAATTCAGTGTGAGTGTGGCACGGTATACAGCACCACAGTTGCGCGCCAGAATAGTCGATGCAGTTACTTTAATCCGCAAACGATCATGCCATCGTATTACCGAACAGCGCATCTCCGAACAGCGCATCTCAATCGGGTGGCTTCAAAATTTGCAGGGCAACCCACTTTGAATGCTCAAGAAATTGAAGATGTTGTTTCATATTTAATCAGCTTAAATAGTGTCGCCAAATGATGAAATTCAATTCCCTGTTTGAACTTAGCCGCCGTAGGTGGCTCGTTCACCTTCAGAAACTGGGCATCCTTACTTTGGGTGCTTGGTTTAGTCCCCAAACCGTTTTTGCCAAAAAAGAAGACGCTGCGAAAGCAATCGAAGCCATTACCGGTGGTGCATCCATTTCCGACGGGCGCGTCAATTTGGTGATTCCTCCATTAGTTGAGAACGGAAACTTAGTTGTGCTAAAGGTCAGTGTTGAGAGCCCCATGACGCAAAGCAATTACGTCAAAGCAATACATGCGATTGCTGAGGGTAATCCTTTGCCTAATATTTTTACAGCTTATCTGAGCCCACGTTCTGGAATGGCGAGTATTACGACTCGGGTACGGCTAGCGGATAGTCAAACCGTTTGGGCGATTGCGCAGATGAGTGACGGCAGTTTTTGGCGGGGTCACGCCGAAACCTTGGTAACGCTTTCGGCTTGCACGGAGATGGTATGAGTAAAACTTCGCGTACCTCGATCACGATGCCCAGTAATGCTAAAAAAGGGGCAATCGTAGAGATTCGGGCAATTGCACAGCATGATATGGAGTCGGGCTTTCGCTATAGCGAAGCCGGCACGGCAAAGTAATTCCTCGCGACATTATTCGCACCTTCACTTGCACCTATAACGATGTAGAAGTTTTTAAAGCAGATTTTTATCCTGGTATGGGAGCAAATCCGCTCATCATCTTTACAACTATTGCCACTGAAACAGGCACGCTGGAGTTTAAATGGGTTGGCGACGATGGTTACGAGGCTCTGAATCAGGCGCACATCACTGTCTCATGACATTGCAAGCCGTTCGCTTAATTCTCTTTTGTGTTTTACTGCCCACCATATCGGTGGCGTTTGGTAGTGAAAAACAAAAATTGCAATCAAGCTATGAATTAATGTCACCAGAGAATCAGGCGATGCAAGACGATCCGAGTTTGAATCCAGCAACGTTTTGGGTGGGGGATGGTTAGACCCTTTGGTATCAAAAATCTTCAGCCAACAATCAATCCTGCGCGAGTTGTCATGGCGATGCCCAAAAATCGATGCGGGGTGTAGCGGTGCAATTTCCTAAAGTGGTCCGGGGACAGCTTAGAACTTTAGAGGCACAGATTAATCAATGTCGAGTATCTGCTCAAAAAGCGACTGCGCTAGCTTACGAGAGTAAGGATCTATTGGCACTAACTGCCTATGTCGCCACTCAGTCTAAAGGTATGCCAATCGCTGTTGAGAAGACGGCTCAGAATCAATCGGATCTGCGCAAGGGGCGTGAATATTTTTATCAACGCATGGGGCAACTTAATTTATCTTGCGCCCAGTGTCATGAAGATCAGGCGGGGCTCAAATTAGGTGGAGGCCTCATTCCGTAAGGTCATCCCAATGCTTATCCGATCTATCGTTTAGAGTGGCAAACTCTAGGATCGCTGCAAAGGCGTTTGCGTAATTGCATGAGTGGTGTGAGAGCACAGCAATTTGAATATGGTTCGCCAGAGATGGCGCAATTAGAATTATTTCTATCGTGGCGAGCACGTGGCCTGCCCCTGGAGTCACCAGGACTTAGACCATAAAACGCAATCAATTAATCCGAGAAAACAACCGAGGTTGTGCCGTTAATTAAGACGCGATCATGCAGGTAATAGCGTAGGGCGCGGGATAAGACGGTGCGCTCTAAGTCACGACCCTTGCGCACTAAATCGTCAGGGGTGTCACCGTGCGTCACGCGTGTTACGTCCTGCTCAATGATCGGGCCTTCATCTAAATCGCTAGTGACAAAGTGGGATGTAGCGCCAATCAGCTTGATGCCGCGTGCATGGGCTTGGTGATAGGGTTTAGCGCCTTTAAAGCTTGGCAAGAAAGAATGATGCACGTTAATGCAGCGACCCGATAACTTACTTGATAAGTCATCCGACAAAATCTGCATATAGCGCGCCAAGATCACCATGTTTACTTTAGATTCGCCAATGATTTCAAGCAGCTTAGCTTCTTGTGCTGGCTTTGTTTCTGGAGTCACCGGTAAGTGATAAAAAGGGATGTCAGCAAAATCAATACTCGCATAGACATCACGCGGATGATTGGAAACAATCCCGCAAACAATCATTGGCAATTCACCAATGCGCCAACGATAGAGCAGGTCTACTAGGCAGTGATCTAATTTGGAAGCCATAATCAGAACACGTTTTAAATCTTTTACGGCACGCAGGTTCCAGGTAAGCTCAAACCGTTTAGCAATTTCAGTAAAGCCTGAGCGCAGGGTATTGCCGTCGGTAGGACAGCTAAAGCTAACCCGCATAAAAAATCGTTTTGAAGCCTTGTCATCAAACTGTTGCGCTTCTTCGATATCGCCACCAGCCTGAAAAATATACGTTGATACCGCAGCCACAATACCTGGTTTATTGGGGCAGGTGAGGGTGAGGTAATAGTTTTCTGTGGTCATTGCTGAAATCATCAAAAGGGGTTTGGTAAGACTGAATTTTAGTCTTTTGTCAAAAAAGAGTGCATAAACACGTTGACCTAATGCTTTGTTGGCTCTGCAGCCTTATCTGCTGGACCTGCCAAAGGGGTGCTGAAGTCATTGACTGGTGGAAATGTGATTTCAACGCAGATTGGTTTGGAGTCCAAGGCATTTAAAAAACTACATTCTTTTTTGGTTGCCGCTGAGGCAGCGTGTTCTAAGGGCGATTTGCCGGTTGCTACAGAAGAGGCAACACTGCTCGCTGTTACTGGATTAGCCGCCGCTGCAGTAGCTACGGTAGTTCCCGCTGAACTTGCAGCAGCACTACTTGATGCCCCAATCGCTGCCAATGGAGCAGCGCATCCCTGAAGTAAGGAAAGCGAACAAAGCAGAATGAGCAAGGTCAATCCAGCAGATAGTGCCCATGAAGAATCAGGCAATTTGAAATGTACAAGGTTTCCAATGGTGGGCATATTGCTACCTGGCGCCTTGATTATTTGTTGCTCAATTCAAGGGTTCGTAGTGAGCTATCGGCTTTCATTTTCATCGGCAGATATTCATTGTTTGCCCAGAGCGGGTTCATATTGCGATAAAGCTTGTTTTGTACCCAGCCAGATTGACCGGCTTGATAAATAAATAGTGAGTTTTCCAGATCAGACAAATCATAAATGGTTCTCAAACTAGGACCCTGAAGCGTTTCGTATGGGTTTTTAGATCTAAGTAACTCCAGTCTACCTACATTGATCGTATTGCTATCACCCGGAAATGGACTCGAGATATTAAATAGGGATCCAAGAAAGGGTACCTTGCTTAGTGGCCGATGTTCAGAGATGGCGATATGCGCCTGCCCCCATGACCATTTTTTAGGATCGTTACCATATCGAGCAGGCAAGTCCCAGTCAGCAGTTAAGGGATTGGGGTTATTGTCAGCAATAATTCTTTGGTTGGCTGTTGCAATCCATCCTTGCTCTGGATTCTGACTTGCTGGTAATTGCTCAAAAGGTACATAGCCATTCCAGTCATATTGCTTTTCCCAGCCAAGGGCAGGGGCAACTCCATAAAGACCTTGGTGCAGAGTGCGCTTAGGCGCAATTCCTGCAACTTGATAGGCAATGTTGCCATCGCTATCAGCAATCACCACATTTTGCATGGGAGCGTAATTTTTACGCAGAGCCTCTTTAAATGAGTCGAGATCTTTTGCGCGATTCATTTCCAAAAGTCCGGCAACTGATTGATTTTCGGTATCCAAGGCTGTCCAGCGCAGTGCTAATGCATAGTGATCAGTATCAATGATTTTTCTAGCGCGTGCATAAGAATCAGACACTACTGGGCCATGTCTAGTTTCTTTGACAATGAAATGTAAAGGGCTCGTTCCTTTGATATCAATGATTTCTTGGCGCACTTTAAATGGCAAAACGCCATCGGGACCCAAATACATGCCCGGATTTTTGCTATCGATCTTCTCAATATAGATATCTTGCACATCAGGATTGGTGTTGGTAAAACTCCATGCCAACTTATCCGTTCTACCTAGCACAATCGCCGGAATTCCTGGCAGGGTGCCGCCGATAACATTCAAGTCTGGGGCGTCAAGGTGTGCAAAATACCAAATTGCTGGAGCAGATAAACCGAGATGAGGGTCATTGGCTAATAAAGGTTTGCCAGTATTACTAAGCTTGCCACTGATTGCCCAGTTATTTGAGCCAACACCATCTTTCCCGCCAGGGAGCGCAATTGAGCTAAGTTCTGTTGCAGGGAGTTTGGAGGACTGATTTTCTTTGGGGTTACCGGTTTTGTTAAATACATCAAAGTGACTAGTTGGTCAGGATCGTATGGCGGAAGGACTTCCCAAATTTGTTTGGTGGTGAGTGTTTTAGAAAGCTCAAGCCGTTGTAATTCTTTTTGCCAATTTCCACCTAAGTCATAGGCCATCATCAGCATCCAGGCAACACTGTCGGTGGGAGACCAATGTCCTGGCTTGGATCCAGATAAAAAATATTCAATTGGGAGAGCCCAACCTAAATGCGCATTACCCGCATTGACGCCATCAGCGTACGCCAGCGTACGCTTGTAGTAAGCGCTTAGCAGAGACGGGATAGCGATCAAACTGATGTTCAGCCGCGCGTTTAATTCCTAGTGTGCGGATAAAACGATCAATGCTTACGGTATCTTCTCCTAAAATCTCAGAGAGTCGACCGCTAGCCAATCGTCGATTGATTTCCATTTGCCATGAGCGCTCAGAAGCATGTAAATATCCCAGAGCGAATAGAGCATCAGCTTGGCTGTTCGCTTTGATGTGAGGGATATCTGCTGCATCGAAAGTAATGACAACTAAATCGCTAAGACCTTTAATGGTTCTTTTGCCCGACGGATTGGATTTAGCACTCGTGAGATAAACGACAGAGATCGCCAGTGTCAAGCTTATTGCTATTCCCAGTACCCACAAAATAGGGCGCAAAACTCCGCTGGAGCCTCTCAGTTGATTGGTCGATTTCATGTCGATATTTTAGTAGTTTTACCTTTACCAGCCCAAAGTCTTAGCCATTGGGGCTTAAGAGACTGTTTCCTTGCTTGCGTGCTAAAATTTCACTTGTCTTGATTTATTAGCTATTAGCGCGGCAGTTACTGCTATTGCAAGCCCGAGTGGTGAAATCGGTAGACACAGCAGATTTAAAATCTGCCGACTCAAAAAAGTCGTGCCGGTTCGATTCCGGCCTCGGGCACCAATCATCAGACATTCCCTAACAGTTCTGCTTGGGGTTTTTTGTCTGCGATTGCACGTGAGTTCCCACCATCCTATTCTTGCGCCCCCTGAGTAATAGTCTGAGACAATGGTTATGAAAATTAAAATATAAAATTCATAACAATAAATATGTCCATGACCTTTTTAAAAGTATTTTTTCTCAGACTCATGGGGTTAGCAGAAGCTACTCAGTCACTATCTTCATTGGCTTACTCTGTCCAGCAATGGTTAGTGCAAGCTGCTTGGGAGATATCAGTGTCAAACACCCATATTCTGTTTATGTAGTTCCTCAGTTTTCGGCTACTGAAATTCACACTGCATGGGCACCATTATTGGAAAAGGTTGGTATTCAGACCAAACAGTGCTACAACCTCATTATTCCAGGTACTATTCCAGAATTTGAGAAGGCGATTGTTGCTGGTAAAGCAGATTATGCTTATATGAATCCTTATCACGAAGTGATGGCATATCGTGCGCAAAAATATATGCCGCTTTTAGCTGATGGCAGCAAGATGCTTTCTGGGATAGTGGTTGTGAAGTCTGATAGCCCAATTAAAACATTGGCAGACTTACGCAATGCCACGATTGCCTTTCCTGCCCCAAATGCTTTTGGCGCCTCATTACTGATACGCGCTACACTCAGTAAGGCGGGTATTCCATTTCGAGCTGAATTCGTAAAATCACACTCTAATGTGTATCGCTCAGTGATCTTTGGAGACTATCAAGCAGGCGGCGGCATTCAGGCGACTTTGCAACATGAGCGTCCAGAAGTAAAAGAGCATCTGCGAGTGGTGTATACCACTGGCGCTTACAAGCCACATCCGATCGCCGTTAATCCACGCATTTCATTGTCTGACGCTAGTGCTTTTACGGATGCCATTCTAGGTTTAAAACAAGATCCCTCTGGCCGTCAATTGCTTGAAGGTATTCAAATTTCTGATCCTGTTAAAGTGAGCTATCAAAAGGATTATCAAAGCCTAGAGTCGCTTGGATTGAGTAAATTTGTGGTGCTTGATGCGAATTGATCGCCGCCAAAGCATTACCCATGCTACCTTAACAAAGGCTATCTACGGAATATCGGCAGTAGTGCTATCAATCATGCTGATCTCCAGTGTGTGGACTTATTACAGCATTAGTCAAATACTGAGCATTACCTTAGAACGTCGGGATGTTGCTTTGTCCAGAGGAATTGCTGTCGCCGTGAGTGACTCCATTGTTACGCGTGATTACGCTGAGATAGAGTCTAAGATCCGTCAAGTGATGCTTAATCAAAATATTCTTTCAGTGATGGTTACTGACCCCGGCGGATCCCCGCTAGTATATTTAAAGCGCCCAGATATCAAAATAGTGAGCCAGCGATTATTTTTGATCAATCGGCTGTGCAAGTACCCCAACAAGCTCTAGAGGCTTCCGGGGTGGTCAGAGAAAATGACATCCCCTACGTCTGGTCACCCATTATTGCCGGTGTTCGGATTGGGTGGGTGCGCATGTCCATTTCAACTAATATTTCTGACCAGATCCTAAACACGCTTCGCAGAAACATCGTATTGAGCGTAGCTGGCTTGTTTGTTGCGGTCATATCTATCTTGATATTGATGATTCGACATTTCTTTCGGGGTATTCATCAACACGAGATTGAACTTATTAAGAGTAATGCCAATCTTCAGGAGGTGGTTCATGTTGATTCCCTCACTGGATTATCTAACCGACTCACGCTCAATGATCGCGTATTAACTGCAATGAACCGATGTGTGGAACAAGGGGGATTACTTGCAGTCTGCTTTTTAGATTTAGATGGTTTTAAGGGTGTGAATGATACTTTAGGTCATCATATTGGCGATCTTTTATTGATCGAAGTTGCCAAGCGTTTGCGGTCAAACGTTCGCGAAGAAGATTCAGTTATTCGTTTGGGTGGCGATGAATTTGTACTTCTGTTGGGCGGTTTACTTACCCAAGAAAACACTAAGTATTCGCTCAAACGAATTATTCAGTCTATTTCAAAAACTTATGTGCTCGAAAATCATCGTGTGAATATTTCAGCAAGCCTTGGGGTAACCTTCTACCCTTTTGATAACGGTACTGCAGAGCAACTGCTTGAGCATGCAGACCAAGCTATGTATAGCGCAAAGAAAAACGGTAAAAATCAATGGTATTTTTATCAAAGCACTCAAAAAGATTTGTTTGAATAGCGTTCGAATAGCGAATAGCGAATCCCTTGTTTTATTGAATATTTTGGGGTTTTGACTATAGAAGGGACTCCGGGATTTGGTTTTTAGGCATTTTTGTTATATAAAATATCCGAATGCGAGTAAATGCATATCGGTGGTCAGAGGCGGATGCTTGAGATAAAGGCCTATCTCCCGCGATCCTGACGTTCAGTTGGTGGTGGTTTGTGCTGAGCATCCTTTTTTCACGGAAGCAAAATGTTACGAAGATCTCAAGTCTTTTTTCCCCAATGCCGATATCGTTGGTTGCTCTTCATCGGGAAATATTAGCGGTGATCTCATCTCCGACAGAGATATTATTTTGGCTGCGGTCAGTTTTTCCGCTACCCAGGTTGTGGTCAAGAGCGAACAAATTGAAGACGGCAGCGATGTAGGTCAAATCGTCCAAGAGCTATTGGGTGAATTTGGGCAGACTAAGCCAAAACATCTTTTTGCTCTATCTGATGGACTTTCCATCAGCGGTTCGGAGTTCACAAAAAATCTGAATACACTGGGTGTTCCAGTAACAGGGGGCTTAGCGGGGGATGCCGATCGTTTTCAGAGTTCTTGGGTCATGGTCAATGGCCCTGCAAAGCAACATCAAATTGCTTTAATTGGTTTTTTTGGTGAGCTTAAAGTCAGTTGTGGCTTTGCTGCAGGCTGGCGCGAATTTGGCCCAGAACGTAGAGTAACCAGATCTGAGGGAAATGTGGTTTATGAGATTGACCATAGGCCTGCATTGGAAATTTATACAAAGTATTTGGGAGAGCTGTCGAATGAGCTTCCTGGAAGCGGTTTACGCTTCCCTCTATCTGTAAGGGATGCTACTGGTTCTACAAAGCCTTACGTGCGGACCCTATTGGGAGTTAACTGGGAGGCGATGAGTCTCTATTTTGCCGGAGATGTTCCTCAGGGTAGTTTGTGTAAATTAATGAAGACGGATATCGATTCACTAATAGACGCCTCAGTGAAATTGACGAACGAACTTAGAATGGATGCCTTAAAGCAGGATTCTTTATGCTTAGTAGTGAGCTGTGTTGGTAGACGTTTGGTCATGGACCAGATTGCCGGTGAGGAGATCGAAGCTATCGGATCAATCTTGGGTCCAAAAACTACTGTTTTTGGTTTTTATTCCTATGGCGAAATTGCCCCGTTTGAGCCTGCCTTATGTGCATTACATAATCAAACTACAATGCTCACGCTCTTATCTGAATGAGGGCGGGCGTTCTTTATGGTTCCTGAAATACAAAATCAGCATCGTCTTTTAAAGCGACAACTACGAAATTTTCCTGAGATATCCGCGCTGAATGCGGATCATTGGATGACATTTTTGAATGTCGTTAATGAGACCTACCAGCAGGTCGATCGTGAACGACGTCTGCTTGAAAATGCGATTGAAGTAACAGCGCAAGAGCTATCAGGCGTAAATAGACAGCTGCAATTGTTCATTGAAAATGCGCCAACGGGTATTGCAATGCTAGATCATCAATTGCGTTACCTGTACGCAAGCCGTCGATGGCTTGAGGATCGTAAATTAGAGCACATTGACATCATCGGGAAAAGTCATCATGAGCTTACGTCTAATATTTCTGAAGATAAAAAGAAGTTGCATCAGCAGTGCTTATTAGGTGAGTCATTTTCGTGCGATGAGGATCGCATTATTTTCGCCGACGGTAGTTATGGGTGGATTCGGTGGGACGGTGGGAGATCAAGCCTTGGATGAATGCCGATGGTTCTGTTGGTGGCATTATTATTTTTTCAGAAGATATCACCGCTAGGAAACAGGCGGAAGAAGAGTTGCGAATTGCTTCAGTCGCTTTTCAGTCTAGTGACGGCATGATTGTGACTGATAATCAAGGCAATATTTTATGCGTCAATTCCACCTTTGAAAAAATTTCAGGCTACACGGCCGATGAACTGATCGGTAAGAATACTTCTATTTTTAAATCTACTGAATATCATGATGCTGCTTTTTATCGCAATATGTGGGAGGCGATGAGTACCGAAGGCAAGTGGGAAGGTAGTGTTTGGAATTGCAATAAGGAAGGGCGAACTGTCCCGGTGTGGTTATCTATTTCGGCTGTTAAAGGGCTTGATGGGGTTAATTCTCACTAAATAGGAATTTATTCCAACACGAGTGACCCTAGAGAGGCCGAACGAAAGATATTGGAGCTTGCTTACTATGATCCGCTCACTAATCTATCCAATAGGCGTCTACTGCTAGATCGCTTGAACCAGGCTCGAATTATCGCCACGCGTAATCACGTCTATGGCGCAGTTATATTGATTGATTCAAGTCAATTAACGATACTCGGGGTCATGATATGGGCGACCAAGTATTAATGGCAGTCGCGCAAAGCTTGCGTAGTAATTTGCGTGAGATGGATACAGCCGCCAGATTGGGTGGTGACGAATTTATTGCGCTGATACCGGACTTGGGTTCGCATGCAGAAAATGCCATGCATGCATTGAAATTAATTGCAGACAAATTGCATAAGAGTATTTCTGAACCGGTCAATTTAAATGGGATCATTCACACTACTACAGCAAGTGTGGGTATTACTTTATTCTCGGACAAGACGCATGGGACCAATGAGCTCCTCAAGCAGGCTGACCTTGCGCTGTATCAGGCAAAAGCAGCAGGACGCAATACAGTTCGCTTCTTTAATGATGCAATGCATATTCAATTTACCGAAAAGGCCACCATGGAGTCCAGTCTCAAGCGGGCTATGGATAAGGGTGAGTTGAGTTTGATGTATCAACCTCAGGTTGATCATTTCGGGCATGTTATCGGGGCAGAGGCTCTGTTGCGCTGGAGTCCGATGGATTTTGACATTATTCCACCAGATGTTTTTATTCCGATTGCCGAAGAAGCTGGCTTGATTATTTCGATTGGAGAGTGGGCGCTAAAGGGGGCTTGCGCACAATTAAAAAGATGGTCACAAAGTGGATTGACCAAAAATTTAGTTTTATCGGTAAATATTAGTGCAAAGCAGTTCAGAAAGGCTAACTTTGCTGAAATGGTTGAGGCTACTGTTAACCAAGTAGGCATTAACCCAAACCTGCTGAAATTGGAATTAACAGAAAGTCTATTGCTAGAGGATGTTGATGCTGTAATTTCAACTATGAATGTCTTAAGAAAGCTCGGAGTGAAGTTTTCGATGGATGACTTTGGAACGGGTTATTCTTCCCTAAGTTATTTAAAGCGTTTGCCCTTGGATGAGCTAAAAATCGACAAAAGCTTTGTGCTCGACATTGCATGGGATGAAGGAGATCGAGCGATTATTCGTTCGATATTGTCATTGGCCCAAACTTTGAAGTTAAGGGTGGTGGCTGAAGGTGTTGAGATCATTGAGCAGCGCGATTATTTGCTGGCAGAAGGTTGTTGTTTTTACCAAGGTTATCTCTATGGTAAACCTTTGAGCGAGGAAAACTTCCTATCTTTAGTGCACACATTGCAATAAGGTAATGAGGTATTTTTACTTCTGTTTCTTCTTGTTTTTAGTTATATTCAGTTGACCTTAGCTTCTGAAGCTATGGTTTTTACTTGCAAGCGAGTCGACAAAGATCTCGTAGAAGAATATGAGATGAAGATTGTGCAGCCAGCAAAGTCTTCGAAAGCAAAAGTTTATCTTGATGGCAGGGATTTAGACCTTGCTGATGCCAATGGGAAGCAAATTGTTAAAAATATCCTGATTAGCCCCCCTAAAATCGTTATTCTCATTGAGGCCTACTTTGATCCAGAAACTCTGGGTGGCCAAACCTATTCTGCCGGTACGGTTTCTACACAAATATCGCTGAACCAGACTACCGGTCAAGTGAAAAAAGTAGAAACCATACAAGGTGGAATTTTGGGTGCCAATATAGGCAATGGCACCCATGTCAGCGAAGAAACTTGCTGGCCTGCGAAGCCTTAAACTACTTTAGTTTGGCTCAGTTACAAAACCTAGTTTAGTTAAGCCGGCGCGACGCGATGCCGCTAATACCTGCGCAACATATTCATATTTCACGGCTTTGTCGGCGCGTAAATTCACCTCTGGTTGAGGATCTTTTTGCGCTGCTTTTTCTGCGTAGCCATCAAAGGTTTTGAGATCGATTGCGGTGCTGTTCCAAAAGATTTGACCTTTGGCATCAATCGTGAGCTGCACTGACTCCGGTTTCACTTCATTGCGCACACTATTGGCTTTGGGTAACTCCACTTTGACCGCTTGCTGGATGACGGGTAAGGTAATAATAAAAATAATCAAAAGCACCAACATGACATCGACCATCGGTGTCATGTTGATTTTAGCCATGATGCCATCGTCTTGTTGATCATCTTGTATGCGAAAAGACATACTTATTCTCCAGATTTCACGCGAGCGCCAGTCACAAAATACGCAAGTAGATCATTGCCAAAACGATTGAGTTCAGCAACGAATAGTTTATTGGCGCGATTTAGGGCATTAAAGCCCAGTACCGCAGGAATCGCTACTGCTAAACCCAAAGCAGTCATGATCAAGGCTTCCCCAATTGGGCCGGCTACTTGATCTAATTGCGCGCTACCAGAACTGCTAATGGAAATCAGGGCGTGATAGATGCCCCAGACCGTACCAAATAAACCAATAAACGGAGCAACAGCGCCAGTTGACCCTAAAAATGTCAGACCTTTTTGCAGGCTGGCGGCAATGCTGTCAATACTATTCTTAATGCTACGAGCCATCCACTCTGAATAGTTTAATGTTTGCAGTAATTCGCGGTGGTTATTCGATTGGCTTTGATGGTGAATCGAAGCGCCGCTAGCCGCTTTAGCAATTTGATAATAGGGATTGAGCGCCTGATTGCTAAAAGCTTGTAAGCCTTCCTCGTATGAAGTGGCGTGCCAAAACTGATCTAGCTCGGGTTTGAGTTTGCGCAGGTTTCGCAAATCCCATAGGCGGATGAGCAAAATAACCCAAGTGACTACTGAGCAGGCAAGCAGCATGATCGCGACAAAGCGCGTAATGCCATCGCCTTCAAGCCAAAGATTTGCCATTCCAAATGGTGTGTTCATTATTGACAGCCTTTAAGAGTAAAAGAAACTTTAAGTAAGGTATTTGTTCTGGTGGGTGCGCCGTTTAGCATAAATGGTTTAAAGCGATAACGTTGAGCAATTTGAGCCGCAGCTCTATCTAACTGAGGATAGGTGCTAGATCTGACCATTATCACTTCATCTACCTCGCCTGATTGATTGATCATGAGTCTGACGTCTACTGAGTCTTGCTCGCAGGCTCTTCTAGAAAATGAGGGATAGTAGCCTTCGGCATCGGGCGCGTACAAGACTTCTAATTTTCCGATATCTGTAAATATTGGGGTGCCGCTACTACTGCCATTGGTTGAAGGCGCAACAGCCGTGCTTTGGGTTTGTGGCTCGGACTTACTAGCTTGTGTTTGAGGGGCTTGCTTTTTAGAGCTTTGTTTTGGGGCTGGCTGTGGAGACGGCTTTTCTTCCACTATTTTCTTCTTGGGCTCCTCTTTAGATTTTGGCGGCGGAGCTTTAGGAGCTACAGGTGCAGCTGGAGCCTTGGGGGCTTCGGGGCTCACGAAATTAACAGGAACACGATCTTCATCTACAGGTTTTGATTGGGAGCTCAAATGCAAAAACTCCAAGGCGGGCAGGGCATGCAGCAGCAACACAATGACAATGATGATGCGTTCCGTTTTATTAAATGGAAGATGCATGTCAATCTTGTGAAGTAGTGAGTTCATTGCACGCCGCTCAAGAGTCTGGCATCGACAACATGAGTGGCTAGATCGCAGCGCATCAAATCTTTTGCCATGAACAGCAATCTATTTTCATCTTGACTGCTGACAAATGTAACTGAGCCAGCATTTTTGGCGCTACTTGAATTCTCGAGCAAGCCTTCAGACGCTTTGCAAAGCTCAAGCTGGCGTTGTAATTGTTTGACGACCGCATCGCTGGTATCGATCAAGGTGATCGAATCGCCCAATAATGTGCGAATAGCTTTGCGCAGAAATGGGTAGTGGGTGCAACCCAGAACAATCGTATCTGCACCAGCTTGTAAGATGGGTTCGAGATGCTGCGCCAGAAGGTCGAGAGTTTCTTTGCTGTCGGCATGACCGGCTTCAATCAGAGGAACTAGTCCTGCTCCTGCTTGCTTAATAAAACGACAGCCACTAGGTAGGGTGGCCAATAAAGCATTGAACTTATCGCTCTTTAAAGTTGCCTCTGTTGCGAGCACGCCTACAATACCATTTTGTGTCTGCATTGCAGCGGGCTTAATTCCAGGCTCAACACCAATAATCGGCAGTTTGATGTTACTGCGAATTTGGGCAATTGCCTCTGCGGTTGCAGTGTTGCAGGCAACCATAATGGCGTCGCAACCAGCGCCAGCAAGATAATGACACAGCGCTAAGCTGCGCTGGGCAATCCACTCGCTAGTTTTTTCTCCATAAGGCGCGTTGGCAGAGTCAGCAAGATAAATGTAATCATGCACAGGAAGCTGGCGCAAGGCTTCATCCAAGATGGATAAGCCACCTACGCCAGAATCAAAAACTCCGATGAGTGCCAATGTACTGCCAGTACTTACTTAAGCAATTTTGACTGGAATATTGCCAATCTTAGCTTGCCATTCTTTGGGGCCGGTCTCATGCATCGAGATACCCTCAGAGTTCACGGCAACAGTGACGGGCATATCTTTGACATCAAACTCATAGATTGCTTCCATACCCAGGTCAGCAAAGCCGACCACCTTTGAGTGCTGAATGGCTTTAGACACCAGATAAGCAGCGCCACCCACTGCCATTAAATAAGCAGACTTGTGCTTCTTAATGGCTTCGATCGCCACTGGTCCACGCTCTGCTTTACCAATCATGGAGATTAAGCCTGTCTTGGCGAGCATCATTTCGGTGAACTTATCCATCCGGGTTGAGGTCGTTGGACCTGCTGGGCCCACAATTTCATCGCGTACTGGATCAACTGGGCCGACATAGTAAATCACCCGGTTTTTGAAGCTGACCGGTAATTCTTCGCCTTTAGCCAACATATCTTGAATACGTTTATGAGCGGCATCACGGCCAGTCAAAATTTTACCGTTTAAGAGTAAAGTTTCACCGGGTTTCCAGCTTGCTACCTCTTCGGCGGTCAAGGTATCTAAATTAATACGCTTAGACTTTTGCACATCTGGTGTCCAGGTGACATCTGGCCAATCTGCAAGAGAAGGGGCCTCTAGTTTTGCTGGGCCATCGTCATGTAAATGGAAATGCACGTGACGGGTTGCGGCACAGTTTGGAATCATGGCAACTGGCAAAGAAGCTGCGTGAGTTGGGTAATCCAATATCTTGATGTCCAGTACCGTAGCTAAGCCACCTAATCCCTGGGCGCCAATACCCAATTGATTGACTTTTTCGTAAAGCTCTAAGCGCAGTTCTTCAATCCGGTTTTTGGGGCCACGCTCAATCAATTCTTGAATATCGACTGGACCCATTAATGCTTCTTTAGCCATTAGCATGGCTTTTTCAGGGGTGCCACCAATACCAATACCCAAGATTCCAGGAGGGCACCAACCCGCACCCATGGTGGGTACCGTTTTTAATACCCAATCGACGATCGAGTTAGAGGGGTTGAGCATCACCATCTTGGCTTTGTTTTCAGAGCCGCCGCCTTTAGCGGCACAAATCACCTCAACATCGTCGCCTGGCACTATTTCGTAGTGAACTACAGCAGGTGTGTTGTCCCCGGTATTTTTGCGTTTGCCAGCAGGATCGGAGAGAACGGAGGCTCGTAATGTATTGTCTGGATTGAGATAAGCGCGACGTACTCCTTCGTTCACCATCTCTGTAACGCTCATTGTGGCATCAGGCCATTGAACATTCATGCCAATCTTAAGAAACACCACCGCAATACCAGTGTCCTGGCATAGAGGGCGGTGACCTTCAGCGCACATCCGACTATTAGTCAAAATCTGCGCAATCGCATCTTTAGCAGCTTCACCTTTTTCCAGGCTGTAAGCCTTGCCCATGGCATCAATAAAGTCTTTGGGATGGTAATAGGAGATGAACTGGAATGCGTCAGCAACGCTTTGAATGAGGTCGTTTTGTTTGATATTGGTCATGGTTTTAGGCTAATTGCCACATTATTAGTAAGGTTTCCCCTATTTTAAGGGTTTGCCATAGAGCAAATAAAAGAGAATATTTATTGGAAAAAACCTTTTACTAAGGTTTTAGATGAATCCAAAGCCCCATTCTATAAATGGTTCGAAGACGGCACCACGAATGCTTCTTATAACTGTTTGGATCGCCAAGTTGAAGCTGGCTTGGGTGATAAGACTGCCATCATCTTTGAAGCAGATGATGGTACTGTCACTAAAGTAAGTTACAAAGAAATGCTTGAGCGTGTTTGCAAAATGGCAAATGCGCTGCGCAAGATGGGTATCAAGTCTGGTGATAGCGTCATTATTTACATGGCAATGACCATTGAAGGCATTGTCGCGATGCAAGCCTGTGGCCCGTATCGGTGCTATCCATTCGGTGGTGTTTGGTGGATTTTCTGCACAAGCATTGCGCGATCGCATTATGGATGTGGGTGCAGTTGCGGTGATTGCAGCAGATGGCCAATATCGTGGCGGTAAAGCATTGCCACTCAAAGCAATTTGTGACGAAGCGCTTTCCACTGGCGAGTGCCCTAAGGTAAAGCATGTGATTGTGAGCAAGCGCACTGGCTTAGATATCAACATGACCCCTGGTCGTGACGTATGGATGCAAGAGATTGTTGCTAATGAAGCTACTACCTGTGAACCAGAGTGGGTGAGTGCTGAGCATCCACTATTTATTTTGTACACATCCGGTTCTACTGGAAAGCCAAAAGGCGTTCAGCACTCTACCGGCGGTTACCTCTTGTGGGCCATTCTCACCATGAAGTGGACGTTTGACATCAAACCAACTGATGTGTTTTGGTGTACCGCTGATATTGGTTGGGTCACTGGTCACTCCTACATTACTTATGGCCCACTTGCAGTAGGTGCAACAGAAATTGTGTTTGAAGGTGTTCCCACTTATCCGAATGCTGGTCGTTTCTGGGAAATGATCCAAAAACATAAGGCAAGCATTTTCTACACAGCACCTACAGCGATTCGTTCTTTGATCAAGGCTTCGAGCAATGATCAAGCTGTGCATCCAAAGAGTTATGACTTGTCTTCATTGCGTCTCTTAGGTTCTGTAGGCGAGCCGATTAATCCAGAAGCATGGATGTGGTACTACGAGAATGTAGGTGGTTCACGCTGCCCGATCGCAGATACTTTCTGGCAAACCGAAATTGGTGGCCATATGATTTCCCCGCTGCCAGGTGCAACCCCGATGATTCCAGGTTCTTGCACGCTGCCATTGCCTGGAATTCAGGCGGCAATTGTGGATGAGGCCGGTCATAATGTGCCAAACGGAAATGGCGGCATCTTGGTTGTGAAGCGTCCTTGGCCTTCTATGATTCGTACCATTTGGAATGATCCGGATCGTTTTGTAAAGTCTTATTTCCCAGAAGAGTTGGGGGGCAACCTCTATCTCGCAGGTGATGGTGCGATTCGCAATAAGGATACGGGTTACTTTACTATTACAGGCCGTATCGATGATGTCTTGAATGTTTCTGGTCACCGCATGGGAACCATGGAAATCGAGTCTTGCTTGGTGGCTAATCCATTGGTAGCTGAGGCCGCAGTGGTCGGTCGTCCTGATGATCTTACTGGTGAAGCGATTTGCGTCTTCGTCGTTCTGAAGGGCGGACGTCCAACTGGTGAAGAAGCGAAGAAAGTGGCAACTGAGCTGCGCAACTGGGTCGGTAAAGAAATTGGTCCAATCGCTAAACCAAAAGATGTGCGCTTTGGTGATAACTTACCGAAGACCCGTTCTGGCAAGATCATGCGTCGCTTGCTGCGCGTGATCGCTAAGGGTGAGGAAGTGACTCAAGATACCTCCACACTGGAAAATCCAGCCATTTTGGAGCAACTCAAAGAGTCTCTCTAAGCATTGAGAATCACGGTTTGGGGTAAAGCCCTTTCGGCAATCGTATAATCAACGGTTCCGGAAGGGTGGATGAGCGGTTTAAGTCACACGCCTGGAAAGCGTGTGTAGGTTAATAGCCTACCGCGGGTTCGAATCCCGCCCCTTCCGCCAATTCAATCTGCGCCACTGAGATCACTAAGACAAGTGGCAAGTGGCGATAGGCAATAAGCAATTCAATATCAATTCAGGAATCAAATGAAAACTAAATTCTTAGCATTAATTTCAATCCTTGCTGTTGATGGCCTGTGCAACACCAGTGACTCAATCGGAGATTGCCCAAGCTAAATTTCCTCCTCAGCCAAAGCAGACTGAGATTGATAAAGAGCTCAATGCTTACCCCTTAAGGCAAATATTAATGAGCCAGAGTCCGCCAAAAAAGAATGTGCTCCTCCACGCAAAGCATGGGCTAGAGAATTTAGTTACAAGCCTGCGAACTTTGGCTGGATGGTCGTCTGTGATGTAACAGCAAAAGATCGATCAGGCAGCTACGCCCCGATGAAAACGTATATGTTCTTGTTCACGACAAATGGTGTTGATGTCTATGATTCCTCGGCTTTTGTCAACATTAACAATAATGTGCAATTTCTCGATCTTATTAAGTAGTTTTGAAGTTGAGCTGTGAGAGTTTTGTCAAAGACCACCTTCGGGTGGTTTTTTGTTATGGGTTTTTTGATCCCTACATGTTCTATACAATTTGAAGTAAGCTTTGCCTCATTAGCTCATATTTCAATAGGGTCCTACTTATGAAACACATCATTCAAAATTTTTTGAAAGCGCTTATTTCGCTTGCAATATCAGCCGTTGCTTGCACAACTCAAGCAGTCCAAGTTGCGGATACGATTTTCTATGGTGGCCCGATTGTGACCGTGAATGCTAAAAATGAAGAGGCACAGGCCCTAGCCATTCAAAATGGAAAAATCGTAGCAGTTGGTAAAAAGAACGCCGTCACTAAAAATTGGCAAGGTGAGAGCACCAAGCTCATTGATCTCAAGGGTCAAACACTGATGCCCGGCTTTGTAGAGCCGCATATTCATATTGTGATGACGGCAATGACAGAGGTGTTATGGCTAAATCTGTCGAATTTCACGCCTTAATACGACACTTTAGCAACAATTAGTCAGAAACTAAAAGCAAGACTGAAGACTTTGCCAAAGGGTCAATGGTTAGGTGCTTTTGGGGTAGATCCCTCTCGTACGCAACCTTTCATGGCTGAGCTGACCGCTGATGTTTTGGATCAAGTATCGACCGATGTACCCATTGCAGTGATGAATCAATCAGGCCATATTCTGTATGTAAATCATAAAGCTTTTGAGCTTGCTGGAATTACTGATCAAACTCCTAATCCAAGGGATGGCGGCATTTATATGAAGGATGCTCAGGGTCGCCTGACAGGTGCGGTGGTTGAGCCGTCAGCAATTCTATCTATTCTCAAGCATGCACCAGCTCCTTCTGAGGCCGAACTAGCTGCGGCTATGCAAAAGACGGCAAAGATGATTACTTCAAAAGGTGTGACCACCTCAGCAGAAATCACTTTGGGTTTGATGTTGGGTCTAGATAATGAGGTTAAGCTATTTAATACACTTGTGCATAGTGATGACTTCCCCTTGCGCGTTAGAGCGTATTTATATGGACCGTTGTTGGCGAATGGTACAAACGGTCTTAAGCCGAATGATGGTGATGATAAATTGCGATATGTTGGAGTGAAGTTTGTATCCGATGGCTCGACACAAGGAATCACAGCCGCCCTCAATGATCCATATATATATCCCAAAGGGACTCAATTCCGAGGTAACTTAGATTACGCCGACGACCAAATTTATAAATGACTAAGCCTATTTTTGATCAAGGCTGGCAAATCGCCACACATGCAAATGGTGATCGAACGATTGAGCAAACTATCAATACCTACGCTAAGTTGTTAGCGAATTCGTCTGACCCAAAAGCACGTCGATTACGGATTGAGCATTTCACCATTAATACTCCAGAACAAGTCAAGCTTGCGGTGAAATTAGGTGTGATTCCTGGCTTTACGATTGGACACGTAGATTATTGGGGTGAGGCATTTCATGACAAAATTGTCGGTCCAGAGCGTGCAGATCGCATTGATCCGTCTGCCTCATTCAAAAAAGAGGGCGGTAGATTTGCTTACCATAGTGATTCTCCAGTCTCGAATGTAGGCCCATTGAATTACATCTCAGAGGGTGCTGGACGTTTATGGCAAAAGGAGCCACGTAAAGTATTAGGTCCAAATGAGCGTGTATCTGTTGATGATGCAATTCGTGCTGTTACGATGAATGCCGCGTATGAAATGTTTTCCGACGATAAGCTCGGTAGTTTGGAGGTGGGTAAGCAGGCTGACTTGGTCATACTCTCTGCAAACCCCAGAAAAACACAGGTCGAGCAAATTCGCAATATTCAAGTAAAAGAAACTTGGATTGATGGCAAGAAACAATCTTGGTAAGGGCAATAGCCCTTTACCGAAGGTTTCTATATCAAGATATCAAAGACAGGGAGACAAAATGATTTTTGCAATTCTTCTCATGGATCGTCCAGGCACTGGGGATTTGCGCATTCAAGTTCGTCCAGAGCATCGCGCTTATCTAGCTCAACAAGCACATCGGATGGCTTTTGCTGGACCACTCACATCGGAAGACGGTCAAACCACCGTTGGTAGCTTATTGGCAATGGATTTTGCAAATCGCGCAGAAGTCGATGCTTGGCTGAAAGAGGAGCCATTTACCAAAGCGGGGGTTTATGAGAAGCCGATTATTCATGTTTTTACTAATATGTGGGCGCAAAAAGTAGGTTTCCCGCCTGCAGCTTAAAAGTCTTCGTCACAATAATAAAAAAGCCGCCGCAAGGTAGCTTTGGTTTTTTGTTGTCAGGATGCTGATGATTTAGATGGGCTTGATTAGCAAACGTTTGAACTTAATTATTCCGCCGGCTGATTGCAGGGCAATCGGCCCAGCAGCAAATTTACTATCTTGCCCATCAGCAACCGTAACCACCCCATTGAGAATAACTTTGAAATGTGAGCCGTTGGCAATGATTTCCATTGTGTTCCAGCGACCTCCTGCCTTGGGTACCGGATCTACCTTGGCAACATCCACGATAGCGCCAGTAGCGTAGGCTTGTTCAGGGCGCGTATCCCAAATATTGACTTCATAAGCATTGGCTGCCGATACTTTATTGGGGTCTTGGCAGCGGATAAAGATACCGCTATTCGTGTTTGACTCCGCCCAAAATTCTGCTTTGATAATGAAATTTTTATAGGAAGCATTGCTCACCAAAAATCCATTGGGTTTGTTTCCCTCAATAATGCCCTTGCCGATAAGCCAGTTAGCATTTCCGATAATGTTCCAACCGCTTAAACTGACCCCATCAATGAGATCAACAAACCCATCTTGGTTTTGAGCGAGCGCCGCATTACTAAGAAAGCTGGCTTGCAAGCAAAGAATGATTGCAAAAATAGATTGAGATACTGATTTCATAGGGGTCTCCACAAGGGTTATTGTGTTTGTTCTGTGATAATTTGATTGTTACTGATGTTGATCTATAAAGACAAGTAGATGCTTTCCCTCAAAGACCCCAAAATTCGAATCTGGGGCCTGCGTTTTGTAGGCCTATTGTTTTCTTTGATCATCCTCTTCTGGGGGCGGGTGCGCATTTATTCTTGCCAAGCCTTATTAAGAAATCAGTCGCAGAGTATGGTCAAAATCTAGCTAAGGAGGGTGGCAAGAAGTTATTGGATTTTAAGAAATTGGCTATTACGCTCAAATGGACGAAATTGGTCTTAGGTGAACTCGGTTTTGATGAGATTGTTTTAGAGGAGCCTAAATTACTCCTCGAAAAGAACACCCTCAAAGCGCACGGGGGAGCTCCAGCAAGTGTTTGGAATTGGAAAGAGTTTGTTCATGCAGTTGAAAAAAAACTTGCCACCAAAAGATAGCAAGCAAGAAAAAAAGCCCATTAAGATCTCCATAGATGAATTGATTGTGAACGGCGCTTCATTGACTGTGATTGATGACGCTAGCAAATTAAAGGAAGAGTTCAAACCTTTTTCTATCAAATTAATAGAAGTTGCAAATTATGATAGGAGCGGACAAGTTTCGGGTGTGCGCGGTCGATATGACTTTAATCTAGGTTCCTTGCAGTTATTGATACCCGGCATGAATAAAACTCTAGCGTTTGATCATGTCTCATTGGCTGGTGGCTTGGATAACCCCAGCCCCAATATGTTGGGTGTGCAACTAGACCTTAAATTAGATGACGGCAAAGTGCTATCTCACTGGGATTTAAATACTGCATCTAAGGCGCTCGAAGGTAAACTTACTATAGAGAATATCGCTACCGCACCATTGATCTCACTATTACCAGCGAATAGGGAATTGCTTGGCATTAGCGGTTCGCTGAATGCGCAAGTGGCTGTCAAACTGAGTGCAGAAGCCGACGTAGTATCTGGCGATTTGCATCTTCAGCATGTATCGGTATTGGAGAAGGGAGAGAGAACCCCTTTGATTGCTTGGGATACGGCAGATATTCGCCAATTTGAGTACAGGGTAGTGAAACAGGCCAATCAGCCAGCTAACCATTCCAGTCATCGGCCCTCAGTTGGCTTATTGATTGATGAACTGATTCTTGAGCGTCCAGTGTTGCGTTTTGAAATCAATAATCAAGGACTGTCTAATTTTCGCCGCCTATTTTCAAAAGCAAAGGATGATTCCACCAAGGTCGATAGCACTCAGTCGGAGGGTGGCGGTGCAGGCAACGCTAGCAATTCCAATAAATCCTCATTTGATTTGGATATTCGAAACATGAACTTACGCTCTGGAGAAGTCTTCTTTGCGGATCTGGCGATGCGACCCAACTTTAAGGTCGATGTGAAAAAATTTAATGCAGCCTTCTTGGGGGTTAGCAATCTTCCAGGGCGCTTTGCATCTGTGGCAATGGATGGAGTGGTTGCTGGGTCTGGCAGTATGCGTACTAAGGGTCAGACCTCATTTGATGACCCAAGGCGCAATCACGACATTCAGATAAGCTATAAAAACCTGCCGCTTACTGCATTTAATCCAGCAGTAATGACGTATGCTGGTTATCAAATCACTGGGGGGAGTTTAAATCTTAATTTGAACTACCGAGCGAAGAACGGTCAGCTCAATGGCAGCAATCAAATCATTATTAAGAATGTGCAGCTTGGCGATGAGGTTTCAGACTTTCAGGGCAAGAAGTTACCACTTGGTCTTGCAATTGCATTATTAGAGGACTCTGACGACACCATTGACCTCACCATCCGTATTGCGGGTAACGTAGACTCACCAGAATTTAGCGCGAGTGGTTTGGTATGGCAAGCTATTAGTAATGTCTTGACTAACGTCGCAACTGCGCCTTTTAGGGCTCTAGCTTCTGTATTGGGTATGGGGGATGAGGGGGGTGCTAATGCGGTGCCGGGTGAAGACGTCTTTTTGCCCGAAGATCAAGAACGCCTAGAAAAGTTCGGCGATTACCTTGCTAAAAGGCCAAATTCTTCTTTGGAGATCATCGGCACTTACGATCCCATTCAGGACAAGCAAGAGCTTGCCAGAGCAAAAGCAGATAGCGCTATTTTGAAAGACGCAGGCTTTAAGCTGGTTCCTGGCGAGCCCCTGCCAACACCCAGCTTGTCTGATCCCAGGGTGCAGAGTGGTCTCAGGGCGGCCTATGCTCAATCTATTGGCCGTATTCAGTTGGGTAAACGCTTGCTCATGCTGCCCGATGGTGAGGCTCGTAATGAACAATTGCATGCCGAGTTAATTGATGGCATCCAAATCAGTGAAAGCGAGCTTCAAGACTTGGCTAAGAGGAGGGCGAAAGCCGCTTACGAATTGATGATTAAAGACAATTCCAGTCTCAAGGAGCGGATCTGAGTCGGTAGCGTTAAGGCTACTCAAGCGACTAAAGAAGGCATACCCCTCGATGTCGAGATCAGTATCAAGTAGACTTGGGTTATGAATTCAACAAAAATGCGCCTTCTCTGGATTTCCTCTCTTTTTGCCGCTTTGGGTCTGACCGCCTGCGGTTCAATTGAATCAGCTGCTCAGGATGATTGCACGTCCATAGGCTGGGAAATCGGTAGCAAAGGCTATCAGGAGTGCTATAAGGCACGCTTGTATGAGCGTAAGCTCGATTACTCTCTCCCGCCTGGTGACAAGCCATCCCCATCAGTGATTTAATCAGGGTTAACCCTTAAATCAATACCTTGAGCTCCGTCAAGGACTTGAGCTCTGAAATAAGCCAAAATCAGGGCTATGATCGCACTAATGTGAGCCATGTTGTAGCTTGTGCATAGGCTTTTGTGCGATTAAAACTACTAAAAAAAACAGAGACATCGATTATGAATCACCCAAAACCTTCAGGAGAGGTCAAGGCGGTTGCTGTGGCAAGCGCTGACGATTTGAGGGAAACCATTCGTCGTAAAAGTAAGTTAAAGGGTCGTCAAGCTGATGACGCCTCTCTAGCGGAAGTGCGTCAGTTGATTGGCAATGCGCCACATCGTCGCGATTTATTAATCGAAAATCTACATAAGCTCAACGATGAGTATCGTGCCTTGTATGATCGACATTTGGTTGCGCTTGCAAAAGAAATGAACTTGCCGATGGTAGAGGTGTATGAAGTAGCCACTTTCTATCATCACTTCGAAGTCGTGCGTGGCAATGATCCTGTAGCTGATATTACTGTGCGCGTTTGTGATGGCATTGCCTGTGAGTTAGCCGGTGCCCAAAATTTATTGGCCAAGTTGCCTGCTATCTTGGGTAATACCAATGTCAAGGTGATTGCAGCCCCCTGTGTAGGTCGCTGTGAACAAGCGCCTGTTGCAGTTGTGCATCAATACCCTGTGCTATTTGCTAGCGCTGATAAAGTGCAAGCGGCTGTCAATAATCAATTGACAACCCACCCCCTGGCCAAAGATGATGCCGTCTTCGATCCAGCAGCTTTGGCAGAGCAGGGTATCTCGCCACAAGGTGAAAATCAAACGGTTTCACCTGACTACGTAGGCTACGATGCTTACTGCGCTAAAGGTGGTTATCAACTCGCTCAAGAAATTCAGTCAGGTAGTCGTGATGCTGAGAGCATCATCAAAGCGATGGAAAGTTCGGGTCTGCGCGGTCTTGGTGGCGCGGGATTCCCAGCAGGTCGCAAATGGCGCATTGTCAAAGATCAAGTGGCTCCAAAACTCATGGCCGTGAATATTGACGAAGGTGAGCCTGGCACATTTAAAGACCGTACCTATTTGGAGCGCGATCCACATCGATTCTTGGAAGGCTTGCTCATTGCCGCAAAGGTGGTGGGTATTGATGCTTGCTACATCTATCTGCGTGATGAGTATCACGGCTGCCGTGAGTTGCTCGAAAAGGAATTGGCTAAGCTCAAAGCGAACCCACCATTCCCATTGCCATCCATTGAGTTGCGTCGTGGTGCTGGTGCTTATATCTGTGGTGAAGAATCTGCCATGATTGAGAGTATTGAGGGTAAACGGGGTGAACCGCGGATGCGCCCTCCATATATTGCGCAAGTTGGCTTGTTTGGCCGCCCAACCTTAGAGCACAACTTTGAGACACTGTACTGGGTGCGCGATATCGTGCAACGTGGCCCAGAGTGGTTTAGCTCTTACGGCCGTCATGATCGTAAAGGCTTGCGTAGCTTTAGTGTCAGTGGGCGCGTTAAAAAACCCGGCGTAAAGTTAGCGCCAGCAGGTATCACTATCCAAGAATTAATAGATGAATATTGTGGTGGGATGCAAGATGGCCATGAGTTCTATGGCTACCTTCCTGGCGGTGCATCTGGTGGCATTTTGCCTGCGACTATGAATGACATTCCGTTAGACTTTGATACCTTGCAACCTTACGGTTGTTTTATCAGTTCGGCTGCCGTGATGGTATTTGGTAATCAAGACAAGGCGCGTGATATGGCGCTCAACGTCATGCACTTCTTTGAGCATGAGAGTTGTGGTCAGTGCACTCCCTGTCGTGTTGGTACCGGCAAAGCTGCTAAGTTAATGCAAGCAAAGTCTTGGGATAAAACAACCTTAGAGGACTTGGCAACTGTCATGGTCGACGCATCTATTTGTGGACTTGGCCAAGCGGCGCCAAATCCGATTCGCTGTATTCATAAATATTTCCCGCAAGAAGTTCAATAAGGATTTGCGAAAAAAAGAATAGGAAAGAACGAGACTATATGAACGCACCAACCAATCCAAAAGAGCTTGAACTCCAAACAGTGGAATTCAAGTTAGACGGTAAAACAATTGTTTCGTATGAAGGCGAAACCATTCTGAAGGCGGCAAAACGTCATGGTATTGATATTCCCCATCTGTGTTTTAAAGATGGCTATCGTCCCGATGGCAACTGCCGTGCATGCGTTGTAGAAATCAATGGCGAGCGTACCTTAGCCCCTAGCTGCTGCAGAAGCGCAACCCCAGGTATGGAAGTGCAAGCCAATAGTGAACGCGCCTTAAAGAGTCAAAAACTCGTTTTAGAAATGTTGCTCTCTGATATGCCTGATGAAGGCTTTAAGTGGGTTGGTGACAGTAAAGAGCAAGAACAGAAACAACAGCATGGTGAGCTCAGCACTTGGGCTGCGCGTATGGATGTCACTGTACGTCCTGAGTTAAAGGCATTGCGTCGCGAGAAAGTCAGTAGTGATATTTCTCACCCAGCGATGGCCGTGAACTTGGATGCTTGTATTCAATGTAATCGTTGTGTTCGTGCTTGTCGAGAAGAGCAAGTCAATGATGTGATTGGCTATGCAATGCGTGGCGCACACAGCGAGATCGTATTTGATCTCAATGATCCGATGGGTGACAGTACCTGCGTTGCTTGTGGCGAGTGTGTACAGGCCTGCCCAACTGGCGCATTGATGCCAAAGGGCTTGATTGGTTCGCAGACTGTAGATCGGAAAGTGGATTCGGTATGCCCATTCTGTGGCGTAGGTTGTCAGATTACTTATAACGTTAAAGATGAAAAGATTGTTAGCGTAGAAGGACGTGATGGCCCTGCTAACCACAATCGCCTGTGTGTTAAAGGGCGTTTTGGCATGGATTACATCCATAATCCTCAGCGTTTAACCAAGCCCCTGATTCGTAAACCAGGCGTTCCGAAAGATGAGTCGATTCTTGAGGGTAAGCAAGACTGGTCAGAAATCTTTCGCGAGGCCAGCTGGGAAGAGGCCTTGGATTTTGCCGGCGGCAAACTCAAAGAACTCAAAGACAAGCACGGCCTTAAAGTGCTTGCTGGATTTGGCTCTGCGAAGGGTAGTAATGAAGAGGCGTATTTATTCCAAAAATTGGTACGTACTGGTTTTGGTAGCAATAACGTCGACCACTGTACACGTCTTTGCCATGCGTCTTCTGTTGCGGCATTGTTAGAAGGTGTAGGCTCTGGCGCAGTTAGCAATCAAGTAAATGATGTTGAACACTCTAGCTTGATTATGTTGATTGGTTCAAACCCAACAGCGAACCATCCAGTGGCCGCCACTTGGTTTAAGAATGCTGCTAAGCGTGGCGCCAAAATTGTTTTGTGTGATCCTCGTAAGACTGAAATTAGCAAACATGCTTGGCGCACTATGCAGTTCAAACCTGACACTGATGTGGCAATGCTCAATGCCATGATTTACACAGTTATTGAAGAAGGTTTGGCTGACAAGGACTTTATTGCCAATCGTGCCAATAACTATGAAGCTTTAAAAGAAAACATTCAAGGATATAGTCCCGAAGCGATGGCGCCGATCTGCGGAATTCCTGCAGAAACATTGCGTGAGGTTGCTAGAGAATTCGCTACTACTAAATCAGCTATGATTTTGTGGGGCATGGGTGTGAGCCAGCATATTCACGGCACCGATAATGCTCGTTGCTTAATTGCCTTGGTCAGCATTACCGGCCAAATTGGTAAACCTGGTTCAGGCTTGCATCCTTTGCGTGGTCAGAATAATGTGCAAGGTGCTAGTGATGCCGGCCTAATTCCGATGATGTTCCCGAACTATCAACGTGTCGATAATCCAGAAGCCCACGCTTGGTTTGAAAAGTTCTGGGGTACTCCTGTAGACAAAAAGCCTGGTTATACCGTTGTAGAAATCATGCATAAGATCACTGCACCCGATAGTGATCCCGATAAGATTCGCGGCATGTATGTTGAGGGTGAAAACCCTGCAATGAGCGACCCAGATCTGAATCATGCCCGTCACGCTTTAGCTTCATTGGAGCACTTGGTAGTGCAAGACATTTTCATGACTGAAACTGCTTTGTTGGCCGACGTGGTCTTGCCTGCAAGTGCTTGGCCAGAGAAGGTCGGTACTGCAAGTAATACAGACCGTATGGTTCAAATGGGTAAGAAAGCAGTTGAGCCTCCAGGCGATGCCAAGCCGGACTTGTGGATTATTCAGGAGATCGCTAAGCGCATGGGTCTGAATTGGAATTACCAAGGTCCTGATGCAGGTGTCGCCCAGGTCTATGAGGAAATGCGACAAGCAATACATGGAGCTATTAAGGGTATTACCTGGGAACGCTTAGAAAAAGAGTCTAGCGTGACCTATCCTTGTTTATCACTAGAAGACCCAGGTCGTTCGATCGTGTTTGACGACAAGTTTGCCACTGCCGACGGTAAGGTGAAACTGGTACCCGCTGACATTATTCCTGCCAATGAGCGCCCAGACTCAGAGTATCCATTTGTGTTGATTACTGGCCGTCAGTTGGAGCATTGGCATACCGGTAGTATGACGCGCCGCGCTACTGTACTCGATGCGATTGAGCCGATGGCTACCGTCTCCATGAATGGTGAGGATATGACCCAGCTCGGAGTATCTGCTGGTGATGTGATCACTGTTCAATCCCGTCGTGGCGAGGTTGGGATTCACGTGCGTCGTGATGATGGCACTCCAAGGGGGGTTATCTTTATTCCATTTGCCTACTATGAGGCCGCTGCAAACTTGATTACTAATCCTGCTTTAGATCCTTTTGGCAAGATCCCAGAATTTAAGTACTGCGCTGTCAAGCTAGCAAAAGGTGGTCAGGCTGCTCAGATTATGGGGTATGGCACCAATGCGCCTGGTGGCTCAAAGGTAATGTCTAACGTTTAATCACCTTACCAAATGACTGACTAAAAAGGCCTCAGAAATGGGGCCTTTTTTCCATCGAGTTCGCAAAATTGATTTGCCCTTTAGAATGAATCCTTTATGGCTAGTTCAACACCAACACCTTCCCAAGCTCAAGACGAATTGCCTGTCCTCATTATTGGGGCTGGTTTAGCGGGGCTGACAGTGGCTCTGCATATGGCAGAAAACCAACCAGTCATTTTGATGGCGAAACGAGGTTTAGGGGAGGCGGCAACCGCATGGGCCCAAGGTGGCATTGTTGGAGTAGTTGATAAAGAGCACGATAGTATTGACTCTCACGTTGCTGATACCTTAGATGCAGGTGCAGGTCTCGTAGTTGAATCTACTGCGCGCTATATTGCTGAAGAAAGTGCGCAGGCTATCCAATGGTTGGTAGAGCAAGGCGTACCATTTACTACTGATAAATCTGGCCCAATGGGCTTGCATTTAACCCGTGAAGGTGGTCACAGCCATCGTCGGATTGCGCATGCAGCTGATGCAACTGGAAAAGCTATTCATGAAGTGTTGCTCGATAAAGCAAAGGCTCACCAAAATATTCGCATTTTAGAGCATTGGATTGCTTTGGACCTCATCACCAATCGTCATTTGGATGCAAAAACGCAACGCACCAAACCTAATCGTTGCTATGGTGTGTACGCGCTCGATATTAAAAATAATCGGGTAGAAACAATTCAAGCCAAATCAGTCGTATTGGCTACTGGCGGCGTTGGTAAAGTTTATCGTTACACCAGCAATCCAGATACTGCAACGGGTGACGGCATTGCGATGGCGTGGCGCGCAGGCTGCCGAGTGGGTAATATGGAATTTATCCAGTTTCATCCGACATGCTTGTATCACCCCAGTGACCGTACTTTCTTAATTACTGAAGCAATGCGGGGTGAGGGTGGCTTACTAAAGCTTCCAGATGGCACCCGCTTTATGCCAGCGCATGATGAGCGTAATGAATTAGCGCCGCGTGATATTGTCGCTCGGGCAATCGACTTTGAGATGAAAAAACATGGTCTTGACTATGTTCATCTGGATGCAACTCATCTCGGTGAGAAGTTCATTAAAGAGCATTTCCCAATGATCTATGCGCGTTGCCTAAGTTTGGGATTAGATATTACTAAAACGCCAATTCCGGTAGTGCCTGCCGCCCACTACACCTGTGGTGGCGTGGTTACTGATCTAAAGGGTCGAACTGATCTGCCAGGCCTATATGCTGTCGGTGAAGCAACTTATACCGGCTTACATGGAGCCAATCGCTTAGCAAGCAACTCTCTTTTGGAGTGCGTGGTGATCGGCAAGGCTGCGGCTGAGGATATTTCATCGCAAAAAACCCCTTCAATTCCTACGCTGCCTTTATGGGATGAGAGTCAGGTGGAGGATGCTGACGAACAAGTGGTGATTGCACATAACTGGGATGAGTTGCGTTCATTAATGTGGAACTATGTTGGAATTGTGAGAACCAATCGCCGCTTAGAGCGAGCATTGCACAGAATTAAACTGCTGCGCTATGAGGTTCAAGAGTATTACGCTAATTTCCGAGTGACGCGTGACTTGATTGAGCTACGAAATTTATTAGAGTGCTCTGAATTAATAGTGCGCTCTGCATTGATGCGTCGTGAGAGCAGAGGATTGCACTACAGTCGCGATTACCCGGGAACTTGGGCTGTTTCCTACCCAACAATTTTGACCCCGCAGGCTGAGGGTAGCGAGTCAGCACAGGAGAGCTAGCAATTTCTGGGCTCTAGCTCAGAATTCGCATTGAAAAATCAACGGCGTGAATATCTTTAGTTAACTTACCCAATGAAATGCGATCAACGCCTGTGGCGGCAATGGCGCGCATTTGATCTAAATCGATTCCACCAGAAGCTTCCAGTAAAGCTCTTCCAGCGGTCAAAGATACTGCCTGTCTCATTTGCTCGGGCGTAAAGTTATCAATCAAAATACTCTTGGCGCCAGCAGCTAGCGCCTCTTCTAGTTCGGCAAAATTCTCAACCTCAATTTGAATATCTACCCCAGAATTCAGTGATCGTGCATTTTGAAGGGCGGCTGTAACGCTGCCAGCCGCAGCAATATGGTTCTCTTTAATCAAAATGCCATGCCATAGTGCAAGACGTTGATTTTTTCCTCCGCCAACACGGACTGCATATTTTTGAGCCTGGCGCAATCCCGGAATCGTTTTACGAGTATCTAAAACAGCACATCCTTTGGGATTTTGGCTAACACCTTTGATGGCTTCAACATGCTCCCGAGCAATGCTGGCTGTTGATGACAATGTTTGTAAAAAATTAATACAAGTACGTTCTGCAGAGAGTAGAGCGCGCGAGTCTGCTTGGATATCGCAGACCTTAGTGTCTGGCTCCATCCAGTCTCCCTCAATGTATTGCCAGGTAATGCTTGCGTTTGGATCCAGCTTTTTAAGGGTGCCTTCAAACCAATCTACCCCACAGAGAACTGCTTTTTGTCGAACAATTAATTGCGCCTTTACAGTTTTGGTGGGGACGAGCATGGCTGTCCAGTCGCCAGTTCCGATGTCCTCCAACAGGGCATCGTGAATATTGCGTTGGCGTGCTTGCTCTAGGGTCTCATTCAATTCGAACATGGAAATATATTGATCTTATGTGTGGTGTTAGGCTGAGCCAATATTCTTGACAAATCCATGCTGTGCTTTTGCAAGCAAGTCAGGATGGTTTTTTGTAAAGTCGAGCATGCGATCAATGCAGCCCAAGGCTTGCGCTCGGATAGGTTCATCGACATAGACCTCGCCACTGGAGTTTTCCAGACAATCTAGGATTCCCTGCAGTCCATTCATGGCCATCCAAGGGCAGTGGGCGCAACTTTTGCAAGTAGCGCTATTGCCAGCTGTTGGTGCCTCAATCAAGGTTTTAGTAGGCGCTAGTTGGCGCATGCGATGCAAGATGCCATTATCAGTAGCAATAATGTATTCGTTGGAGCTACCCTCAACGACCGCCTGAATCATTGCAGAAGTTGATCCAACGACATCAGCAAGATCAACCACGCCTTGGGGGGACTCTGGGTGAACTAAGATCATCGCCTGTGGGTGTTTGGCTTTTAATAGCGCCAGTTCTGTTGCCTTAAATTCATCATGAACAATACAGGCACCATTCCACAACAACATGTCTGCCCCAGTTTGTTCCTGAATATAGCGCCCAAGATGGCGATCGGGTGCCCAGAGTATTTTTTTGCCCTCAACTTTTAACTGATGAACAATGGCTAAGGCACAGGAGCTGGTTACCATCCAATCGGCCTGAGCTTTGACGGCAGCACTTGTATTTGCATAGACTACAACTACTCGATCAGGGTGATCTGCTCGAAAGGCCGCAAAGTCCGTAGCATTACAACCGAGATCTAATGAGCAGGTGGCCTCAAGATCTGGCATGAAAACGCGTTTTTTTGGACTGAGGATTTTGGCAGTCTCGCCCATGAAGCGAACGCCGGCCACGATTAAATTTTTGGCAGGGTGATTCTTCCCAAAGCGTGCCATTTCTAGGGAGTCTGCTACGCATCCCCCAGTGGCAAGTGCTAGATCTTGAATATCCGCATCCACATAGTAATGGGCCACTAAAACCGCATTCTTTTCGTGGAGAAGCGTCTTTATTTTTGCAATAGCCTGATCTTTTTCATTAGGGCTTAATGCTGGCGGGGTTTTAGCCCATGCTTGAGCAGTGCAGGTAATGCCAGCAGCGTCTTGCTGAGGGTATTCAAACTGAATGGGGGCAGAAGATTGTGCAGTCATGCTTAATCTTACCTTGTTCAATCGCACTCAGGTGGGGCTAGAACAGCGAACGAACCAGAAATAGGGAAATGATGGCATGCATACTAGGGTGTTAGAGTATTGTAAGTTCTGACCTAGGATCCCCTGAATTTAAAGATGAATTTTCTGAAAACGCTCCAGCAATTGTTCGATTTTAAATCTCCCAGAACATACCAAGCGCTCATTTGGTCCGTGTTGTACGCCTATGTTGCAGTGTATATTCTGCAAAATTTTGTCACTGAGTCCGGTGCCAGCATGATTTGAATCCCGGCCGGGATTGGGTTGGCTTTGTTACTCAATTTTGGTATTGGCTACTGGCCGTATATTTTTGTCGCTGCCATAGTGGGCGAAACGGCAGGCGGATTTAGTTTTTTTGTATCAGTGTTACTCGCCATAGGTAGCACTCTGAGTTGCGTTCTCTCTACCATTTGCTCACCAGAGCCTTTCCTTTTAACCGCAATTTATCTTCCTTTGTGGATATTGCCTCGTTGGTCTTGCTGTCGACCTTTTTGGGTTTGTGCAGTGGCCTAATTGATGCCACCATCATTTACAAAATGGGTCTGGCAGAGGCAGGCCAATTTCAAGCCATTTTTTATACCTGGTTTATTGGTGATTTTTTTGGGGCAGCTTTTTTTACTCCAGTTTTTCTGGTTTGGCGCAATTTTCCAAAGGACTGGCTAAGACCTCTCAAGCTATATGAAGTCTTAATCTTTTTTGGACTGGTGTTTTTATTTGGCCAAGGCGTGCTGTTTGGATGGCTCAATATCCAATATGAGGATACCGACTTTATCAATCGCGGCTACTTAATACTGCCTATCTTATTGATTGCGGCTATGCGCTATGGTCGCCATGGCGCAATGTTGGTATTGGCAATGACGGTGATCCAATCCATTTTGGGTGCATACGATGGTCATGGTTTCTTTAATCGGAACATGATGAATGACCCGGCCCCAATCAGCATCTGGGTTTTTCTGAGCTTAATTGGCTTGCTTAGTCTCATGATTAGTTTATTGATTGAAAATAACCAAGCTAAAAAAAGCGATCTGGTGAGGGCGGAAGGTCGATTTAAAGAGATTGTGGAGCGGATTCCTGTATCAATGGCGATTTTTGATATTGATCAGCGAGATATGAATTTGGTCAATGACGCCTATACCAATTTAACCGGATACACCATTGATGATTTGCATAAAAGCGATGATTGGTGGAGCTTGGCATATCCCAACCCTACATACCGTGAAGAAATTGAACGTATGTGGGATGAGCGGGTTCATGAATCAAGGCAAATGAATACGCCGATGGTCCCGGTTGAATCCTGGATTGTTTGTAAAAAAGGTGAGAAAAAATACATTAGTTGGGGCTCCGTCAGTGCGGGAGATAAGTTTGCAATATATGGAATCGATCTGACCGAGAGAAAGAAAAACGAAGATCTTTTAAAAATCACTTCTTCGGTTTACCAAGCAATTGGTGAGGCTGTCTTTATTACCAATCCCAAAAATGAATTTTTATTGGTGAACGATGTTTTTACAGGGATTACGGGATATAGCAAAAATAAAATCACTGACTTGAATTTGCAATCCCTGCTGGTAAAGGAGGAGGGTGCAAGTGCGTACTCCGATTTATTGCCAGCCCTAGACTCTGTGGGTCACTGGGAAGGTCAAGTCTGGATCAAATGTAGTGATGGCACCAATTACTTAGGTTTTTTATCGCTCTTTTCTGCTTTGGATGACCGCGGAAATGTACGCCAGCGGGTCGGTCTCATTTCGCGGGTGACGGATCAAAAGAAATATCGAGAAATTATTACCCGGCAAGCCAATTATGACGCGCTGACTGGGCTTCCCAATCGCCGCTTATTTTTAGATCGTGTCGATGAGTCTATTAAGCGAGCTGACCGCAGCAAAAATAATTTTGCTTTGTTGTTTGTTGACCTTGATCACTTTAAAGATATTAATGACACCTCAGGCCATGACGTTGGTGATGAAATTTTACGCAGGGTTTCTGAGCGCTTTAAAGCTGAAGTGCGTGAATCTGATACGGTAGCTCGGATTGGTGGCGATGAGTTCACCATTATTTTGAATGACTTAGAGCACCCTAAGAATTTAGATAAAGTCCTTTTAGGAATTACCGATCGTTTTTAGCTGAGCCGATTGAAATTGAGGGCAAGGTTTTTCATATTTCTGCCTCACTAGGGATTGCCTTTTATCCTCAGGATGCAACTAGTACTAAAGGTCTGTTGATGAAGGCTGACCAGGCAATGTATGCGGTCCAATGTATGCGGTCAAGTCGCAGGGTAGAAATGGATATCACTATTTCACTCAATCCTTGCAGGAAGTGGCTGATCAAAAGATGAAAGTCATTTCGGAGCTTAAGACGGCATTACAAAACAATCAGTTTTATCTTCACTATCAACCAATCGTGGATCTGGCTTCAGGAAAGATTTTGCATGCTGAAGCGCTCTTACGCTGGAAGAAAGAAAATGGGCAGCTCAGCCTGCCCGTAAATTTTATTGAGGTTGCAGAAGATTCGGGTTTGATTATTGAGATTGGAGATTGGGTTTTCAAGCAGGTCTGCCAGTTCTTGAAAGAGTTAGCTCCTATCAACCAGAACATTAGTATCGGCATCAATGTCTCTGCAAGCCAATTTAATTCAAACAAACATTCCGCCTTGGATTGGATCTCTCATTTAGAGGAGCTTGGCTTGACTAGCAGCCAAATCATTCTCGAGGTTACCGAGTACACGATGATGAATCAAAACGCGCGGGTTGCACAAAAGATCGCCTTGTTGCATAAGGCCGGATTTAAATTTGCGATTGATGATTTTGGTACGGGTTACTCATCCTTATCCGCTCTCAGAAACTTTAATTTTAATTATTTGAAAATTGATTTTTCCTTTACCCGTCAAATTACACACAGCAAATCCGATGAAGCTCTAGTGCGCGCCATGGTGACAATGGGTGCAGGTCTTGGCTTGCATACCATCGCCGAAGGTGTTGAGACTGAGGAGCAACGCCAAGCCTTATTGGGAGTGGGTTGCGTTCTGGGGCAGGGCTATTTATTTAGCCGCCCAGTTCCCGGGGAGGACTTCATTAAGCTGTTGAGGATTCCTGCAGCAAATGCTGGGTAAACCCCTTCTTTTTACTAGTGTGTTGATTTGCTTGAACAAAGAAGTTTTAAAGATAATGTTTTTGGGACGTTTAGTTGATATTTGTAACTTCTTCAATACAATCAGATTTATGACTATTGAGCATCAACATCCAAACTGTGGTCGATTCAAATTATGACTGCCGAAAAAGTGAATCCAATTCGCGGGTCCGAAAGGGTCAAGGCTGTTTTACCGGTCAGCATTGACGGTATCAAGGCCATTACTCGAGACGTAAGTTCCAGTGGAATTTTTCTGGAGCTTGATTCCCCGATTGAGCCTGGGAAAGTGGTGGAGTTTTTGGTTACGCTAGATTCTCCTTCGGGTGAGTTGCAGATTTCTTGCCAAGGGGAGGTCGTCAGGGCAGAGGAATTTGAGCAATCCTATGGTATCGCGACAAAGATACTCTCGATGGAACTGTTGCCCCTGTTGAATCAAGAAGGGTCTTAATCTTGTTATTTGAATTACCTGTTAAAAAAATGAACCCCACTTTTTTTAACATTTTGACCCTGCTTGCACTTACCTTAAGCTTTTTCCCCAGTTTTGCTGCAGCCGATATCTATCGCTGCGATAAGCAGGCGGGCGTGATTACCCTCTCGAATGTAGAAAAAGGGAAAAATTGCACAAAGATGATTTTGCCACCCCCTGAAAAGAGGCCGCAAAACCCCCCCGTCAGATACGTCAAAAACCAAAGCCAGCGGTTCAGCCGATGACAAGCAGTTAAAGCCCAAGACCGGATATGAGTCTGCGGTTGCTGAAAGAAAGCGGATTATTCAGGAAGAGATTGATTTGGAAAAGGGTCGACTGAGCAAGGCTGATGGAAAAATTGCCCAACTGTCAAACCTCAAAAAACGTAGCACTGGTCAAGACAAAGATTTGGCTGACCTTCAGCAAAAGCAGTCTTTATATCGTTCAAACATCGCTTTATTGCAAAAGGAGCTGAATAAGTAATGTATTTTTCCTGATATAGACCTGGCAATATGGCTAAAATCAATGCAACTGTTGTTAAAAAGCTCATTAATTATGTTTTTTAACAAAAATAGTATTTTAGTACCAGCATATTTGATATTTATTAGTTTATAAATACTAAACAGTGTTTGATATTGGCCATTAGATGCAGTTAACCCCTAAATTTATGTGATCCATGGAGGCTCCAAGTGAAATCTAAGGCTCAACAATCCGGCTTTACTCTTGTCGAATTACTAGTTGTTATCGCCATTATTGGTATTTTGACTGCAATCGGCGTGCCAATGTACAACGGCTACCAAGCATCAGCAAAAGTAAGTGCAACGAAGCAAAATTTCGACTCAATCAAGACCTTTATTGCAGGTGAAGTAATCAAGTGCTCTGCAGGCTTAGTCCAAACCTTGGCTGATCCTAAAGCAGGTGGCGCTATTATTACCTGCCCAACTATTACTGGCGGGGCAGCTGAAACGTATTTTCAAAATTATGCTTTAGCGACTATTAAAAATCCCTACAACACTTCATCTACTACAAACGTAGTGACCACAATTCCCCCAACTAATCCTGGAGACTTGGGTATTAGTGGAACGGCAACTACCAATTGCACAGGGTTGTCTATTCAGACTTTAGTATTGGCCTCTGACGGAACAACAAAAACTAACTATCCTGTTGCCGCAGAGTGCATCAACTTACAGTAAGGTGTTATCACCACAAGGGCTAATCAGTTCGTTTAGCTTTTAAAGACTAAATGGCCCGCTTAGACGGGCCATTTTTCTGGGGAATAAAGGAAATATTTTGAGCCAGCATTCATTTCAATATCGCCTGCAGTTGGGTGTCACATTAATGGAGTTGCTAATCACGATTGCCATCATTGCGATATTGGCGGCAGTTGGTGTTCCTTTGTATACAGGCAATATTCGGGCAGCAAAAAATGCTGACGCACAAAATACTCTCAAAAGTATTTATCTGATGGAAAAAAATTACTTTGCTGAAAACTACTGTTATTACGTGACCCCTGGATCGGGTGATCAAACCAGCAGCATTAATCAATATGTCATGGGTTCAACTACGCCTACAACCGGCCCGATTGTTGTGGGCTCGAATAATGATTTTTATTTTTATATCACTGCTGGCACTGTGGGATCGGGTGGGGGTTGTACTGGCGCTAACTCCAATGATTATGTGGCCCATGCCCAATCTCGCACGGTTTCCAATCTGACATACACCATTAATCAACAGAACGTAAAAACAGGATTTTAGTTTTAGAGACCCACAAGAACATGGCTGATACGCTCTTTGCACCTTCTCAGACACTAGCCTTGCTCGGGCAGATTGGTTTTTGGTACGCCCTGTTATTGGGATTGATTGTGGGTAGTTTTTTGAATGTAGTTATCTACCACCTTCCAAAAGTTTTATTTAGCGAAGAAGGTGACATTGAAAATCATGCGTCGATTATCTCCAATCTGAAGTGTCTTGTTCACCCAGGTTCAACCACCCCTTGTTGCAATCATGTAATTGCTTGGTCTGACAATATTTCGTTGCTGTCTTGGTTGCGTCTCAAAGGCAGGTGCCGATATTGTGCAAGCGCAATTTCCCCGCGATATTTTTTGGTGGAATTATTTACAGGGTTGGGTTTTGCATCAGTCTACTTGGCATTTGGTTTGAGCTGGGCAACCCCACTGTATTGTTTATTTCTGGCCTTATTAATTGCACTCTTTTTTATTGATTTAGAAACTTATTACCTGCCAGATTATTTAACTTATAGCGCGCTTGCACTTGGTGTTGTTGGCTCGCTCTTTGGACTTACGTCCGTGAGCCTATTTAATTGCATTCTGGGGGCATGCGGTGGATATCTTTTGCCTTGGTCAGTAAATTATCTGTATCGCTTATTTCGGAAACGCGATGGCTTTGGGGGTGGCGATTTTAAGTTGCTCGCTGTCTTTGGCGCATGGTTTGGCTTTTCTGCAATCATGCCCATTTTGGCGATTGCCAGTATTTTGGGTTTACTGGTGATTACCAGCCTGATGTTAATGCGCAAAGAAACACTCTCTTTAGAGAGGATGTTGCCGTTTGGACCATTTTTAATACTGGCAGGTGGGTTCATTCTATTGTTTGGTATTCCTGCCTGGTTTTTTTCGTAAGCGCAATTCATTGCAATAACAATTGATTAATCAAGATTAAGGATCAGAACATGGGAATGATAGATAAGGCGCTTAAATATGTGGCAGCACATAAATTATCGGATATCCATTTTCATGAGAATGAGTCTGTATCAATTCGGGTTGACGGCGTTATACAAACCTTTCCCGATGATGTTTTAACTCAGGCAGAGATGAAAGAATTCATTGAGCAGGAGCTTACTAAAGAACAGCAAATTGAATTCATGCAGCATCTTGATGCTGACTTAGCAGTAGAGGCAGGTGATGTGCGCTTCAGGGTAAACCTCTTTAAGACTTCACGTGGCTTGGCAGCGGTCTTATGAAAAATTGAGACCCAAATTCCTGCGTTTGACGTGTTGGGTTTGCCCCCAGTAGCCAGAGATGTAATTGAGTTGGAGAATGGCCTCATTCTGGTTACTGGCCCGACAGGCTCTGGTAAATCAACCACATTAGCGGCCATGATTGATCGCATTAATCGCACTCGTCATGAGCACATCATTACCATTGAAGATCCTATTGAGTTTATTCATCAAAATCAGAAATGCGTTGTTTCGCAGCGTGAGGTCAAGCGAGATACCTTATCTTTTTCATCCGCATTGCGAGCCTCATTGCGTGAAGATCCTGATGTTATTTTGGTTGGGGAGTTGCGTGACTTAGAGACCATTCAATTGGCACTCACTGCCGCTGAAACAGGTCACTTGGTTTTTGGGACCTTACATACTAGTGGCGCCCCAAATACGATTAACCGAATCATCGACGTATTTCCACCGCAACAGCAAGATCAAGTGAGGGCGCAACTTTCACAATCCTTACGCCTGGTAATGACGCAGCGCCTTCTCAAACGAAAAGATGCGCCAGGTCGAATTGGCGCTTTTGAAGTGATGACTTGTAATCCTGCAGTGCGTAACTTAATTCGTGAAAATAAAGTTTTCCAAATTCCTAGTGTGATGCAGATGGCTCGTGGCGAAGGCATGATGACCATGGAAGCCTCTTTGCAGCAGCTGGTTCAGTCCGGTCAAATTGAGGCGACATGAAGCAACGGGGCGTCAGTTTTCTCGAAATCGTTGTAGTTGTAGCGATCTTAATGATCGTCAGTGCATTTGTATCCCCCTCAATTACCGATTGGCGTGGCAAACGTTCTCTAGAGTCAGACTACCTTGCCTTACTATCGAGCATTGATTTTTTAAAAACTCGGGTGCGCACTATTAATGGAACAGGATTACTCATTTGCAATAGCCCGACCAATTTGAGTTACCAGATTTCTTCAGCCCCCCCAATCTTCAACTGCTAGCGTTTCGTCAAACTTTGCCAGCAATGTTGTTGAGAACCCCATTTCTAAAGATCCGAATTTCAATATCCTCTCCAGAAATTCATCCATCGTGAGTACCATATGTACAGTGGGTAGAGGTATTTTCACCACCAATGGCTTGGCTGGGGTGGAGGGGAGTGGGGGCGCCATTGATATTGAACTCAATCGCAGTAGTAATCGAGCACTGTATGGTGCCTATCGCGTATTGATCAATCAGACCACAGGGTTTGTGCAGAAATTTAAATGGCAGCAGTCTTCAGGTTTATGGATAGAGCAAGACTAAGGACTCCTTCTCACAATCAATCGTTCCAAGGGATTTACTTTGGTGGAGGCGATGGTTGCCATGGTCATTTTTACCTTGGGCTTTAGTGGGCTCTATTTCTTTTTTGGAGTTGCTCAACAAGTTATCGCTGAGTCAGAAAAAAGAATGTACCTCAATCTGATGGCCGATAGAATCATCGAAACCATCGCTGCTGAGGGAATGAGGTCAAGCACCGATGCTTTAAACCCTTTTGTAACGCCACCCTTGTATGCCGGAAGTTTAGTTGCCTGCACATATTCTGTTGGGGATGATCGCCAATCTTGGTGCAATGATCTCAATGCCAATATTGGTTCCCTCAATACGACCTCTGGTCTAGAGATTAGACAGGTGGATGTCACCAAGGATGGTACTGCATTAATTATTAATGTCAGTTTAGTCACAAGTGGTGGGCAGATTAGCGCGTATTTCACGCGCAAGATTAGGCAGATATGAAAAGCCTAATCTATTGCGCTCGCGAACAAGGGTATACCTTGGTGGAATTGTTGGTGGCTTTGGCAGTTTCTTCCATTGTGATTGCTGGTACATATGCAGGCTATTCATTTTTTTCTCAGCAGCAGCAGGTTCTCTCGGCGCAAACTGAAGTCGATCGTAATGCCTTGAGGGCCATTGATTTATTTAAATCGGATGTGCGTGTCGCTGGCTATCTCGATTACAACGATACCAACCCCATGCCTGGCAATCAAGCAATCAATATCATTTCATCTAAACCCGGGCGATATTATTTTTGTTTATGATGACTACGATAACTCCGGTGTTCTATACAGAGCCTTGATTCGCTACTATTTGGCCTCCTACGCGCCTGCAGGTGGCAGCACCAGAAACCGCTTGCTACGTGAGTGGCGAAGATGCACAAACCCTGCTGCCTTTTGTGACTTGGCTAGTTCAACTCCTGTATACGGAAGTTCATCTGGTGAGCCCATCCTAGATTGGGTGAGTAGCTTTACTGTGCAAGGCTTAAATGCCAAGCCTAGTGGAACTGGAACTTATAGCGGGCAATTTCAGACGATTCAAGCCAGCTTACTCGTGCAATCTCCTCGGAAAGTAGAGGGTACGACCCGGATTGTCTCTAAAACGTTTACTGTGATTACAAGGGCCAAAAATGTTTCCCTGGTTCCTTAAGATCAAACGCCTGCAGCAGGAAGGTACTGCTCAGCTGCCACAGCAGTCCGGTATTGCTTTGGTAGTCACACTGATATTGTTATTGGTATTAATGGTCATGGGTGCAGGTATTTCTTATTTAGCCTCGATTCAGGCAGATTTAGTTTCGGCAGTTGCTAACAAACCCATTTCGATTGAGGCAGGGGAGACTTGCTTTGACAATGCTATCGAGTGGTTTGCAAGTTCTGCTGGTAAGTCTTGGATAAATGGTGTGGGTGCTGCCTATGATCTTGCGGCTCCAGGTGGCCCGCTCAATACGAATTCTATTTTGGCCGATACGATTCCCCAGGGTCAAACTGATGCTAGAAGTTCGAAGTTTAAAGATCGTGCTGGCCGGGCAAATTACTCATCTTGTATTGTGCAAAAACTTGCCAGTACATCCTCGCTTGGGGTCGGTACTGAGGTCGGCACAAGCAATGGCTATGGAGTATCTACATTTACCTACACTGTCAAAATTACTTCGATAGGCAATTACAACGTTCCACTTGCTAACAGTGTAATTAATACCCAATTTTGGCAGTCAAATTCGAGTCGTTCGTCATTGGAGGCGGTGGTGCAATACACCCCGTAAATTATGAAGACCCTTTTTTACAATATTCCAACTCGCTTAATAGTGTCCACTGTATTTTTGGCATGCAGCATTTCATTTGGACTCAAGGTCAATGCACAGAGTTTTCCTGCCTACGGCATTATTCATAACAGCACAATTACTGCCGAACAAACTATTGCCTTAGGTGTTAACCCTGCAGGCCATCTTAATACGCCCACTGGATCTGGAACGGTGGCAAATAATGCCAACACCTTAAATTCTAGTCCTCCAGGTTCGGTCGGCACTGCCTACAAGTGGGGTGGGGGTGGTAGCTACTCTGCCGGATGGTATGACGGAACATCCTCAGGAAGAAAGTGGGAGGGTTGGGGCGCTAGCGGCGTCATACCAGTGAGTAATAAAGTAATCTCTGGATATGCTTCGGTAGATGCAGGTGGTATTTCAAGCAACATTACTGTGAAAAGCTTTGTGGTGGATGCCACCAGTATTAAATCTACCGTATGGATTAGCGATCCAGCAGATTCCACTAAAACACCTCTGTTAGAGGTAACCCATGTTTATGGGCCTACTAGCGGCTCAACTAATCGGAATTTATTTCAGGCGCTTGTCACTATTACCAATATCTCTGGTGGAACGCTCACCGATGTTCGTTACCGTCGCATCATGGACTGGGATATATTAAATAACTTAACGACCAACTTTACTGATATGGTGGGGGTAGCAGCTTCATATGCAAGCACCTACACGCCAAAGGTGTTTGATGCTTGCGACAATGGTGGTTCTCACTACTCAATTACTCCAGATGCCTCTGTAGCCTGCAGAGCTGCGCCTCTACCTGTATTAGCTAATACGCATATGGACTATGCGGGAATTGGGGGAACGGTCAATAACCAGCAAACCAATTTGGGCGCCTCTTTTACTTTTCAGTTTGGGGATTTGCTTTGTAATGAATCCGCCATTTTTTATATCTACTATGGGGCCGGCGCTACAAAAGCGGAGATTACCACTGCGCTCACTACCGTGGGTGCTGGTGTGTATTCTCTAGGTTACGATCCCAATTACCCAACACTTTTTTATGGGTTTGGATTTAAAGGGGTCAGCGGTTCAGCGGTTGCACCCACTTTGCCAACCAAGACTGCCTCACTACCTGCAGGTAGCAGCACTCGTCAAGATGTTTGGCAAACCTATGCTCCTCCAGTATTGGGTGATGGAACTATCTATCAGGCTCTATTTAAATATCAGAAGGATAAGCAATGGATCGGAGAGATTAAGCGTTATGACATCGACACCACTGGCACCATTCTTGGGAATACGCCTGTAACTGCCCAATCAAAGTTACTAGTTCGGGCAGCAAACAGCAACTCCTACTCCGGTGGAGGCAGATCTATTTGGACGGTTGGCTATGACCCTTTATGCATGTCTAGTGGCTTGCCTTTAGATGGCTCCTATAACAATGTCACCTTAGCGAATAGCGCCAAGCTGGAAAGCCTGATGTTCAACTGCCCATCAACATCGAATGCCACCGCAACCCAAGACCTGATCAATTTCACTAGAGGCCTGAACTCTTCTTGGGAGGATAGCAGCGCTACTACAGCGGTACGTACCTCGGTGTTGGGTGATACCTATCACTCTGAGATGGTCATGGTGGGCATTCCCAATGCGCCCTGGAGTTCTGATGTTGCTACTTTTGGCAAGTCAGAGGCCTACTATCGTTACCAGAATAATTATCCAGCATTTATCAGTAGCAATTCCTCTCGTCGATCTCAACTGTATGTCGGGGCAAATGATGGAATGTTGCACGCCTTTGATGCTGATTTAAATGAGCGCTGGGCTTTTATTCCACCTTCGGTCATACCAATGCTCAGAAATGAGACTGGCAATAAGGGTCTCAACGCTGGGTCGGGCACTAGCAATAGTATTTTTAGCGTTGATGGCCCCATCACTGTTAAGGATGTCTATTTTTCTGGCCAGGGTGTCTGGAAAACCGTTTTGATGGGAGGTCTAGGTTGGGGTGGTAATGGATATTACGCCCTAGACATCACTAATCCTGATGCGCCAGCCCATCTCTTCACGATTAATAACGATACCTCCAACAAAGTCATTAATTATTGGGATGCAAGCGGTAAAAAGTCGACCTTTGCTTATAACTCGAGTTGCACCACCTTTGATTATTCAAAGCTAGGAGGCGCTTGGTCTAGGCCAGTGATTATGCTGTTGCCCTATATTGAGGGTAGCGCCAATCAACGTTGGGTTGCTGCTTTTGGAGGTGGATTTGCTGGTGGAGCCTCTTCAACAGGATCTACCGCAGCTAGCTCTTACGGCTCGTATGTCTATGTTTTAGAGCTTGAACCCGATAGCACTAAATCAAACAGCCTCCTGTGGAGCGACCGGCTCATCAGTAGTCACTTCTACGGGTGACGGGTGGGCATGTCTTAGTCGCTGCTCCAGTAGCTAGCGACAGCACTTCGAATATTCCCAACGGCGTTACAGCTGATCTCACCGTGATCACTGGAGATGGGACTTCCTTGGCTAATTATTACGGAGGTTTAGCTTACTTTACGGACTTACAGGGCAAACTTTGGAAATTGAATTTGAGCAAGCAAAGTTTGTCAGATAGTAATAGTGGACTATTTACTTTGTATGAGTCCTTTTTGGATCAGGCCAGCTTAGCCAACAACAGACTAGCCTATAACCAGCTTGGTTCAACAATTGTTTCGGGCACTAATGCTTTAGGTGCATCGGTAAACCGCTTATTCAACTATTTTGGTTCCGGTGATCAGATTAGGCTCCAACGTAGGGTCAATACTATTAATAACCGTATTTATGGGGTAATGGACTCCAACTTCCCTGCGACCCAGTTAACTCAGACAGGTCAGACTGTTAGTACTTTCACTAATGTCAACACCCAGCAATGCACGGTGAATAATTCCTGGTATGCCGATGTCTATGCTAAAACGGGGGTAAATCCTGCTGCGGATTGTCAAAAAGTCATAGGCAGGGCGGCAGTGTTTAACAAGTATGTCTATTTCACAGCATATAGACCCGAGGACCTGACTTGTCCCTTGTACGGCACGAGTCGCATTATTGAGCTTACTGATAATTGCTCCGCAGGGAGTGCTGGAACCGTTATCGGGCAAGGGCTAGCTACCGCCCCCATAGTTGATGGCAAAGGAAACATTTACGTCGGCATGAGTAATATTGCTCCTGGTACTGCACTTCCCAATGGCCGAGATAATTTAGCAAAAATTACGTCTAGCAACCCCAGTCCGACTGGGCAAGTTAAATACAAGTCTTGGTGGGAAAAAAAATATATTAAGTACTATGCCGTTTTTTTATATACTTTTGACCAATTTTGCAATTTTTTGGCTACTAAATGAATAACCCCCTTCAACCTCTGTTGCGGTACTGTATTGATCTACTGAGTAAGTACTCCGTTAAGCAAGAGGACGTTATTGGGGTTGATATCACACCAAATTTCATCCGCGTGGCTCAACTCTCGGAGAATAATGGTAAGTGGCTACTTGAAAAGATTGGCTCAAAGTATGTTGGTGATCATGCTGGCCTACCAGACATTCAACTGAATCAAGAGTTGTATGTAAATAAACTTAAAGAGCTCATTGTGGGCGCAAAATTGGAAGCGCCAAATGTCGCTATTTCTATTCCGATTACAAGCACCATTATTCGCACTGTCACTTTGCCTTTAATGAGCGATGAAGAAATTCAAAGTGCGATTGAATACGATAGTTTGTGGAGCAATATTATTCAGTTGGCTGAAAAGCTTGAAGAGTATTCGGTCTTTTGGCAAGTCATTCGACGAAATGCTGCTGAAAACACGATGGAGTTGTTATTTGTTGCTTCAAAGCTATCTGAGATTAATCATTACGTTCAAATAGCGACTAAAGCAGGTCTTAATCCAGTGGTGGTGGATGTGCGATGTTTTGCGATTCGCAATGCTTTAAAGACGCAGCAATTACGCTCGCAAAAAACTACTGCTTTGATTGAGTGTGGTCCGCATGAGAATTACGTTTTGATTATTACTGATGATGCGCCATTTATTTACGATGTCTATGTTTCTGAGACTGATAGGGCATTGATTGAAAATGGCGTCCCACCAGGCGAGGCGGGTGATCGCTTATATGACCGTTTATCAGGGCAAATTCGTCAAGCGTTTCGAGCTTATGAGACCAAGGTTGGTTCAAATTTGATCGAAAAAGTCCTCTTAGTCTCCCCAATTCCTGACACTTCAGAATTATTAATTCAATTGCGTAATTGTCTAGATGGTTATCGGGTGGAGTTATTTAATCCATTGCTAGATTTAACTATTCCTGCCAACCTGCAGGATAAGCTTGTTTCAGAGAAAAACAGTTCCGTGTTTAGCTCGGCGATTGGTTTGGCAACACGCAAGGTCGATATATTTGGCTATTACAAATATGTCACTGGAGTTAACAACGTTAACTTATTGCCCAACAAAGATACTGTTAAGCGCGCAGAAAAGAAGAAGATACTTTCCAAGATTGGTATTCGGTTGACTGGGGCAGTGTTGGTGCTCTTTATTATTTTTACGCTGCTCAATCAATTGTTTTCCTCTGGTACTACAGACCCACAATTTCAAAAGGCGGTGCGTCTAGAAGAGGATGTCAAACTCAAAGAGGCGATTCTGGCGAAGTTGACGGCTCAAAAGTCCCGATACAGCCAAATGCTACAGGCTAGTGGAGAGATGAAGTCTAATCAAGCATCTTCTTATGCTCTCTTGAACGCAGTCAATGGCGTGGTGCCTGGCGGTGTTTGGTTTACAGAGCTCACCTTTGAAAATCCTAGTACTTTGAATATCAAGGGCGATGCGGTGAATGATCAGGTGATTGTCAATTTAGTTGATCGTTTGCAAGGCCTACCGATGATTTCGCATGCAGCCTTAAGTACGATGGCATTGAGTGCCTCGCCACAAAATACGCAAGCGGGTACAGGACGTAATTCAGTGGGTGGTTATAAGCAATTTCAGATTAAATGTATCGTGAAATTGGACGTCCCGGCCGCAAATTCCCCCAAGTCACCCCAGCAACGACCATAAATATGAACCTGTCTGAACTTAAAAATCTCGATCTAGGGGCGCTACTCAAGGGGGTGCTGAATAAGAACTCCTCCCTCAAAGGGCCGCAAGCAAAAATGGTCCTTTGGGGCGGTTTTGCAGCCTTATTATTTGTTGCATACATCGTCTTTGTTTTTTTACCCTACCTAGCAGAGCGCGAACAGATGGCGCAAAAAATTGCTGCTATTCCTGAGATGGAAGCCAAAGTGAAATACCTAGATGTGGCAAATAAGCGTGCTCAGGAAGATTTGTTGCAAGCGGAAATGAATTATCTGGAGCTCAATCGTTTATTTAGTGTGGATTCAGAGTTGGAAGATTTATATCAACGCTTAAGTCAGATGGCTAGCTCTCAAGGGTTGGTGATTAGTGCCTTGTCGACAGATGGCGAAGAGGCTATTTATGCTGGAGGCAAAACTGCTCCTCCGGGTCAAGCCGCTGCAGCCCCTAGTGCGCCGGCTCCTGCACCAGGTGGTAGCCCTGCAAGCGCCCCTAATGCCGCTGCCAATCCACCTGCGAACGCGACCCCTCTGTTCTACAGAATCAAACTAAAAGTAGAGATGACTGGTAATTACAATCGTTACATGCGCTATCGCAAGCTATTGGCAGGATTTGAAAAAACCGTCAATATTGATAAGGAACAAATTATCTTGGTCAGCGGCAACACCCATGGTTTGGTACAAGTGAAGTCTCAATTGTCTACCTATCGATTACCTCAAAAATTACAATCGAAGGTTGCACCACAATCTTCATTACAGCGCACCATTCATCTAGCTTTAGAAGCGATGATTTCTAGTGCGCACGCGGCTACTGCAACGGATTCAAAAACAGGACTTTTAAAGAATGAGCATGTTGTGGTAGATCCACCTTCATCAGAGGGTGGGCGAGTTAATGATCGAGACCCATTTTCTAAATCATCTAGCGGAATGATCGAGGGTGGGCGTGACCCTCGCTATTCACCATTGTTGATGGCTGATCCGCAATCCTATGTGATTATGGGAGTAGTTGTTTCTAATTCGGTGAAAGCGGCCATGATCAGAACTGACTTTAGAGAAAGTTTCGTGGTTCGGGTGGGTGATCGCCTGGGTAACCAAGGCGGGGTCATTGCCGATATTGATATGGATGGAATTATTTTGCGTCAACCTAACGGTAAGATTCGTCTCTATTTGCAGTCTCAAGCTGGTCAATTTCCGGGCGTTGATAATTCCAAGGGGGGCGCACGATGAGATCGCTAAAAAGTGCATTAGCCTATACATCTTTGGTGGCGCTGGTCGGATTGACGGCTTGTATGTCTGATGGCACGATGCCTCCGCCATCGGATGCTCAGATCTGAGAAAAGATGGTTTTAGATCCTCAACAGATCATGAATGATCTTGCTCCTAAGACACAAAAGACTCTAGACATTGGCCCCAAAATTGATAAGAAACCGAATGCAGAGTTAGATGCACAGCGTCGTCATTTTATTAATGAGTCACAAAGAACGGAAGATGGCAGATGGAAATCTTTTAATGTCACTTTGAATTTTGTGGATGTTGATATTCGAGAGTTGGCTCAGGCTATGACTCAAGTCTCTGGCGTCAATATTCTGGTAGGCGATGAAGTTGAGGGAACGGTAACGGTCAAGATTACTAATGTGCCCTGGGATAAGGCTCTAGATAATATTCTTCGCATCAAAGGTTTATCGAAGAGTGTTGATAGTGAAGCGGGCATTATTCGGATTCAAAAACCAGAAACCGTTCTAGCGCGTGATGAGTTTGAACGTAAGCGCTTGGAAGAGGTTAGTAAACAATTGGCTGCTAAAAGGATCATCAGCACTCAATATACCGAGATATTCCGCTTGTATTACACCAAGCCCGCCCGTGTGAAAGCTCAACTTGAGGCCATATTTGGTGGCACGGGTGCTGGTGGCGCCGCTGCTACTCGTCCTTCTGGGGGCATTATTGAAATTACTACTGATGAGCGTATTAACTCAGTCATTATCAAGGGCACCAAAAGCGAAATGGAGTTGGCGGCCAAATTGATTTCTAAGTTGGATATTCGTACTCAAGAGGTTTTGATTGAAGCCTTCGTAGTTGAAGCATCGGATAATTGGCAAAAAGAATTGGGTGTTCGTTTGGGGGCTTACTCCAACATCAACTCAGGTCCAACCTCTATTGGTGGTGTTGGTGTTGCAGGACCCAATAATGCGGCCAGCAATTTAGCTCTTGGCACGCCTGCAGGTTCGGTCTTTAACCAGCCTGTCAATAGCTTGGCCAATCCATTTGGATTGGGATATCTCTATCAAACTAGCGCTAGTGCACTTAAGGTTGAATTAACTGCCCTAGAGCAACTAGACGTGATGAAAGTCATCTCCAATCCCCATGTCTTTACGATGGATAATGAAGAGGCAGTAGTCATTGATGGTGTGCAAATTCCGTACCCAGTGCCCGGAGTAGGTACCAATCAGATTACTTATGAGTTTAAGGATGCAGCCTTGAAATTAACGGTTACACCGAGCGTGGTAGGTGACGGCAATTTGTATTTGAACATGATTGTCAATAAAGATTCGCCTAATTACACGACGCAGCCACCCTCGATTAATAAGCGCGAAGTTAGAAGTAAGCTACTTTTAAAAGATGGTACGATCGCGGTGATTGGCGGTATCTACGACCAGACCCAAGAAAACAAAACGATTAAGGTTCCCTTGTTGGGAGACATTCCTTACTTGGGGTATCTATTTAGATACAACTATAAGCAAGACAATAAAACGCAGTTACTGGTTTTTATAGCGCCTAAGGTTCTTAACTAGCAATGATTGCAACGGTCGATGTATCGCAAGAAATGGCCCGGTTTACTTTAGACCGTGGCCTTGTCAACCCGCTGGACTTTAAGCAAGCTGAATTAGAGAGCCGTCAAAGCGGACGAAACTTGTAGGAAGTGTTGGTGAAATCTAGCTTGGTAGATGACCTTGGCGTAAAAGAAAACTTATCGAGTTACTTGGACTTGAATTTAACGCCTGAGCCTATTATTGAAAATATTACAGCTCACTTTGTTGATGTTATCCCCAGAAACTACGTTTTAGATAACCGAATTATTCCCTTTTCATTGAGTGACTCAGAGATTAAAGTTGCCATCTCTGAGCCCAGTGCACTGAGAGGCATTTCAAGTGCAAAATTGATCACAGGAAAAAAGATCGTTGCGACCGTGGTTTCCCCATTGGAGATGGAAGCTTTATTGCAAACCGTCAAAACAAAAATACCCACAAAAGATCCGGTAGACTTTCGTTTAAGTTCCCCGGTTACTGGGAGTCAAAACTCAACAGCTATTGAATTAGGAGAGGGCTTAAAAGCCAAAAAGAAACCCAGCTTATTGTTTAGTGGCAAAAATAAAGAGTCAGATAATTTGGCTTCAAAAGCCAAAGCTCTTAATAATGCTCCTGCACAAGATGACCAGGGCGGACAAATTATCTTATTTGTTAATGCCTTAATTTTTGATGCTGTAAATAAGGGTGCCAGTGATATTCATATTGAGTTATATAAGGATCGTGCAACCTTAAGAAATCGTATTGATGGTGTTTTGCAAGAGATGGTTTAATACAAAGATTTCTTATTTGCCAACTATTCTGCAATCACGACGCGCATAAAAATTATGGCCTCCTTGGATATTTCCGAGAGACGCTTGCCGCAAGACGGCGCAATCGTGACGTCTTTACCAAACAATCGTGATATTGATTTACGCGTTTCCGTACTGCCTACGGTGTTTGGAGAGCGTGTAGTAATGCGTATCTTGGATCGGGAAGGAGTTTCTTTTGACCTTGATAAATTAGGCTTTCCTGAAAAAGAGTTTAAGGATGTTACCTCTGCGATTGATGCATCTCAGGGAATGGTGTTGGTTACTGGCCCTACTGGCTCGGGTAAATCAACAACGCTTTATGGTGCTTTAAGAAGATTAAACAAGCCTGACATCAATATTCTGACTGCGGAAGATCCGGTCGAATTTACGGTAGAAGGTATTGGGCAAGTCCAAATTCGTGACGATATTGGCTTAACCTTTTCTCAAGCACTGCGCTCATTTTTGCGCCAAGACCCAGAGGTTATATTGGTGGGCGAGGTACGCGTTAAGGATACCGCCGACATCTCGATTAAAGCGTCTCTTACGGGCCATCTAGTTCTTTCGACTTTGCATGCGAATGATGCGATTAGTACCATTGTCCGTTTAGTAAATATGGGTATTCCAGGCTACTTGATTGGTGCAGCCCTTACTTTAGTGATTGCGCAGCGCTTGGCTAGAAAGATTTGCACGCATTGCAAACAAGAAGATCATGGTGATCATCTGGCTAGCTTATTAGATATTGGATTTACCTCTGAAGAGGCTGCAAACCTCAAGCTATATGTCGGCAAAGGCTGTGAAAAATGTAACCACACGGGTTACAAGGGGCGGCAGGGTATTTAGAGGTCTTAAAAATAAGCGAGCAGCTGCGGGCTGCCATTATTGATAATGCCCCCGCAACTGAGCTTCAGAGGATCGCCTCTCAAGAGGGATTCCGCAATATTCAAGAAATTGGACGAGAAATGATGAGGGATGGGCGCCTCACCTTGGATGAATATCGTCGCAATCTTGTTTTTCATTGATCGCCTCTAGATATGCCAGATTTCACATGGAAGGGCATTAAAAATACCCAATATTTAAATGGGACCATTAATGCATTGACTCGCGATGAAGCTGCTTTCAAGCTCAAAGAGGATGGGATCATCATCACTCATTTGGATAGAAAGTCAGCAGAGCAAGAAAAAAAGGAGGGCAAAAAGTCTCTCCAATTTAACTTTAAATTTAGCCTACCCAAAAAAGTTAAGCTCGACAAAATTATGATTGCCACCAAAAAGATGGCAACCATGTTGCGCTCTGGTTTGGCCATTTTGCCATCCTTAGAAATGGTACGCGATCAAGTCGACGATCCTTTGCTCAAGAAAACGATTGATGAGATTTATCAGGATGTGGAGGCAGGCTCAAGCCTATCGCAAGCTTTCGGAAAGCACCCAGATGTATTTGACTCAATTTACATTAACTTGGTTCGCGCAGGCGAATCAAGCGGTAGTCTTGACATCTTTTTAGATAAGTTGGTTTTAAGTATTCGTAAAACTATCAAAATTCGCAAAAGCATTCAGTCGGTCTCGCTTTATCCTTGTATTCTTTTAGCGGTCGCCACCATTGTTCTAGCGATCATGATGATTTTTGTAGTGCCAGTATTTGCCAAGATGTTTGGCAGCATGGGCTCTCAATTGCCGGCACCTACGCTAATGATTGTTAATCTGAGTAATTTTCTACGTGATCCACTGGGTGGTGGTTTATTAGCGGTAACTTTGATTGGTAGTTTTATTGCTTTCCGGATGGCCCTGAAACGCAGTTTGCCCTTACGAAGAAAATGGCATGCATTAATTTTGCGACTTCCCTTAATTGGGGATATGGCCTTGCATTCTAACGTGGCTCAAGTGGCAATGGTTTATGGCAATTTAACTAATGCAGGGGTGCCAGTGATTGAGGCTTTGGATATTACCGCTGAATCTAGTAAAAATGAAATTATTAAAGACGGTATTCAGTCGGCTAAGAGGGGCGTATTTTCGGGTGAGCCCCTCTCTGAGCTCCTGGCAAAGATAAAAGTCTTCCCGACTGCATTTTCGCAATTGGTTTCTGTGGGAGAGCAAACCGGTAATATGAGCGAGATGCTAGACACCATTAGCTCATATTATGAGGAAGAGTTTGACACTTCAGTTGATAAAATGTCGCAAATGATGGAGCCCGTCATGATTTGCTTCTTAGGCGGTGTGATTGGTTTTATTCTGGTTGCTATGTATCTGCCTATCTTCAAGATGGGACAAGTGGTTACAGGCTAACGCTATGTTCAGTGCGCCGCTTTTTCAGAAAATGAGACGTATTGGGCTTTTGCTGCTCATGTTCATGGGGCATGGTGTGGTCTTTGCAGCCAACCAAAAATATGAAGATATTTCTCTAGCAAATCGCTACGAATTAAGGCAGTCTCTTGCCTCTGAAGTAGGTTCGATTAGCTCCTTTAGATCAGCCAAGGAGGCTGTTGATTGGATTGGTTATCAATCAAGGAACTTGGCCAGCAAGATACCCAATGAGACTACACGGCGTCAGTGGCTTCGAATGGTTCATTATGAAGCTACTCGTTATAGCCTAGACCCCGATTTAGTACTGGCATTGATTGAAGTGGAGAGTGGCTTTAATCGATTCGCTATTTCCAAAGTAGGTGCCAGTGGATTAATGCAGGTCATGCCTTTCTGGAAGGATCTCATCGGAGATACAAGAGACTCTTTGTTTGATGTGAGGACGAATCTGCGATATGGATGCATCATCCTAAAACATTACTTAGCTATGGAAAATCAAAATCTCTCACGCGGACTGGCTAGGTATAACGGCAGCCTAGGTGAAGAGACCTATCCCAGTATGGTTACTGCAATCTGGCGGACAAAATATCGCTTTTCTGAGGAGCGCAATTGAAGACCTTTTCATCTAAATCGAAAGCCGTCATTTGGATTTTATTTGCACTAAATATTGCTTTAGCGTTTTGGGTCAATGAGGTCTTGGGCACTCCATGGGGGTGGATTCCAACGCATTTATCTTTACAAAAAATTCCCACTCTATTTGATCTGTTGGCAGCGAGCCAGTTTCTGCTATTTGGCTTTTCTCTAGATCAATTATTTCGTTATTCAGTGAAACGATTTAATAGCCACAAGAAGCAAGGACAAATTCTAGTAATCGTGGTTGAGGCTGGATCGATCGTAATCTATGCCTTAGTAGCGCTACTTGGATTTATTTTATTGTTTGATCAGTCTATCAGTACGCTGGTCGCAGCATCTGGTGCTTTGGGATTAGCAGTTGGCTATGCATTTCGCGACATGATTGCCGATGTAGTCGCCAGCATAACCCTGCAGACGGATCACTTAATTGGAATAGGCGATCTCATCGAATACCCAGAAGCAGGGGCGATCTTGTTGGCGAGAGTTACAGAGATGGATCGTCGTTACGTCACACTAGAAAATTTAGATGGAATCAGTTATCGGATTACGAACCATAAATTTTTGGGAATGAGTTTCGTCAATCTGAGTCAGCAAACAAGAGCGCCAATTCGAGAGGTAAGCATACCAGTTGATGCCCAATATAACTCTGATCGTGTTTTGTCCGTGCTTTCTTCGGCAATGGAGTACGTTGGCAAATCGCATCCTCATTTTCAGGGATGGTATCGTTGTTATGTTTCGCAGGTAATGATTGGAAGTGTTACCTACAAGATTCGTTATGAGTGCAGCGCTGAGAGTCATTTGGATGAACCAAAGCATTACATCTTAAAAAATGCTCTCCGTTTCTTAAAGAGTTCAGGTATTACGTTTGACTCTTCTATGGTGGTTCAAAATGTCGAATCCTTGCATACCAGCCATTTTTCACCTCTGCTTAATGTATATCCATTTGGTATTTTGCGAGTACTTGATGAGCAAGAGGTCTTGGAGTTATCTAAAAAAGCCCAATCCTTGCATTACAACCCAGGACAACAAGTGATTCAGCAAGGCGATACTGCTAATAGTATGTACATCATTGCCGAAGGTAGTTTGGAGGTGACTGCGCTCAACGAGCAGGGAGAGAGAGGATCACTCTTGCCCATCTTTGGCCTGGTGATTGCGTCGGTGAGATGTCCTTGCTTACTGGTGAACCGAGGTCGGCTAATGTTTGTGCCAGCCTCAATACACACCTCATTGAAATTACCAAAGATGAATTAGCGCCTATCTTGGCTAAAAATCCATTATTAGTGGAACGCATTTCAATACTGCTAGCTGAAAGAGTTGCTCACAAGCAAAAAACTCTGAGTGAGTCTGCGCAAGTCGCTATCGCTGAAGAAGTTAAAACGTCTCTTGTGTCCAAAATTATGAACTTCTTTAGCAAGCTTTAAAAAGGTAGCTCTGCTCCTGGTTTAGCCGCCAACAGCGCATCCTTAAATTCCTGTTGTATGCGTCCAATGGCGTCATGGTTATCAGCTTCAAAACGCATCACTACCACGGGCGTAGTATTGGATGGTCTTGCAAGTCCAAATCCGTCGGCATATTCCACGCGAACACCATCGATGGTGTTGATACTTTGGGCGGTTGGGAATTTAGCATTGGCTTTAATAGACTCAAGCAACTCAAAAGGCTCCCCTTCGGCGCAGGCTAGTTGTAATTCAGGGGTGCATATGGCATTGGGCAGGCCTTTGAGGGTCGCATTGGGATCCTTTTCTTGAGAAAGAATTTCTAAGAGTCGGGCTCCTGTATAGAGCCCATCATCAAATCCAAACCAGCGATCTTTAAAGAAAATATGACCACTCATTTCTCCGGCAAGCGGTGCGCCAGTTTCTTTGAGTTTTGCCTTTACTAATGAATGACCTGTTTTCCACATCAGTGGCTTGCCACCATGTTCTTTAATCCAGCTGGCGAGATTGCGGGTGCATTTCACATCATAAATAATTTGACCGCCAGGGTTGCGCGAGAGAACATCCTTGGCAAAAAGCATCATTTGTCTGTCTGGGAAAATGACTTGACCATCTTTTGTGACGACTCCAAGGCGATCTGCATCGCCATCAAATGCTAAACCTAGTTCATTATCAGTTGTCTGTAGGTTTTTAATCAGATCCTGCAAATTCTCTAGGTGTGCCGGATCAGGGTGGTGATTGGGAAAATGTCCATCAACTTCACAAAACAGTTCTTGAACCTCACAGCCCAAGGCTCGAAATAACTGACCAGCGAAAGCGCCACCAACACCATTTCCACAATCAACCACAATCTTCAAGGGTCGAGCAACTTTTACATCGCTCACGATGCGTTCTAAGTACATGGGGAAGATATCAAAGGTACTGCGTGTTCCATGACCTGTTGCAAATTGTTTGGCTTCGATGCGTTTGCGTAAGGCCTGAATTTGATCGCCATAAATTGCCGCGCCACCTAAAACCATCTTGAAGCCATTGTAGTTTGGCGGATTGTGGCTGCCGGTAATCATGATGCCAGATTTTGGTTGCTTGCCATTGATTACTTGATTGGCGCCAAAATACACCATTGGCGTGGCGACCATACCTAAATCAATTACATTGACGCCGGTCGAAAGCAAACCTTCAGTCAAGACCTCGATTAAGGAGGGGCCTGATAAGCGTCCATCCCGACCGATGACAATTTCTGTTTCACCAAGCTCGCGCATCTCAGTGCCAAATGCTTGACCGATTAATTTAGCAATCGATGGATCGAGAGTTTGATCAATAATGCCGCGAATGTCATACGCTTTGAAGATCGATGGTGAGAGTTGCATATAAGCCTTTGCAAAAAGGATGCGCGTAGCGCAAGGAAGGAATTAGGAATTTGAATTCAAGAAATTAATGCGGTTAGCAGTGATGGCATCAATATCATCATCGGTCCGGATCTGATCGGAGCCACTTACCAAAGCTTTCTCAATGGGTTTGGCAAGTACTTTGCCGTATTCCACGCCGGGCTGATCAAAGCTATTGATATTCCACAGGGCGCCTAAACTTGCTGCGCGGTTCTCATACAAGGCTAGTAAAGCGCCCAGATAGAAGGCGTTCAATTCGGGTAATAGCAGTAGGCTGCTTGGACGGTTGCCCGGGTAAACGTGGTTCGGATTATCAGCTGATTTGCCATGGGCTAAAGCCTGAGCCTGCGCTAAACAATTGGATAGCAAGATGCGATGATGGGCTGCAGCCTCTGGGCGATTGCTCATCGGTTTGCGAATCGCTATGAAATCGATTGGAATAATCTCAGTACCCTGATGAAGTAGTTGGAAGTAAGAATGTTGGGCATTGCTACCCGCACTACCAAAGACTACTGGTGATGAAAATTTCACTGGCTTGCCATTTCGGTCAACACTTTTGCCATTGCTTTCCATATCTAGCTGTTGGAGCCACTTTGGAAACCAATCCAGAGCATCAGCATAAGGAACGGCGGCGTAAGCCTTGATTCCACGTTTATCTTGCTGATACAGCAACGCCAAGGCCATAATGACTGGCAAATTGTCTTCTAGTGGGGCATTCTTGAAATGCAAGTCCATGGCATGAGCGCCAGCTAAAAACTCTTGAAAAGTTTTGAAACCGTACTGTAAGGCAATTGGCAGTCCAACCGCAGACCAAACTGAGTAACGACCACCAACCCAGTCCCAAAAGGGAAAGATGTGGTCTTCCTCGATACCGAAGTCTTTAGCAGCCGGCACATTAGCAGTTACTGCAAATAGCGCTTTATTCATTTGACTATTGGTAAGACCACTTGCTTTTAACCAGGCCACAACTGCTTTGGCATTCATTGTGGTTTCAAGTGTGGTGAAAGATTTGGAGACGATGATGACGCGGGTGCTGTGGGGGAGCGCACGATCGAGAATTCGAGCCAATTCAGCGGAATCAATATTGGCCAAAAAATGCATGCGCATACCACGACATTCAATCTCAGGAACGTACGCAAGAGCCTCAACGGCTAGGCGTGGACCAAAATCAGAGCCACCAATGCCAATGTGAATGACATCGGTGACGCCAACCCATTTATTGCACAGAGCCTCAATACGGTGCCATACATTGGAAACTGCCGGCATCACATCTTGGCCATTGAGCATGACAGGTGATCTTGACAAATTGCGTAGCGCTGAATGCAGGGCGGGTCGATCTTCACTGAGATTGATATGTTTTCCAGCAAGCATATCAGCAATAAACTCTGGTAGGTGCGATTTGCGCGCCTGAGTAAATAATTTAGCCCAGGCCTTTTGGTCAATGCCTTGATAGGCTGTGTCGAGCACAACATTCACAGCGTCATGTGCGCCGTTTGGCAGTTTGCCTTGAGCGTTTGTGGTGTTCAAATCGGGCTTTAAAGACATTTCTAGATTTTAGCAAGAAGCGTCCTAAAAACCTTGAAAATACCGAAAATGCTGGTATTTAGGTATATTGGTGAATAGATTCTCATGATGAAAAGTTGTCAAGCTGGAGACAAATAGATGGAGAGGGTGGATTGTGTTGTCATTGGTGCCGGGGTAGTTGGTTTGGCAGTCGCACGCGAAATGGCCCTTCAAGGACGAGAAACCATCTTGCTTGAGCGCGAAAGCTCCTTTGGCACCATCAGTAGCGCACGCAATAGTGAAGTAATTCATGCTGGAATCTACTATCCTAAAAATTCCTTAAAGGCTAAGCTTTGCGTAGAGGGCAATCGACTGCTCTATGAGTACTGTCGCAGTCATCAAGTTGCTACGCAAGCTTATGGCAAGTTGATTGTGGCTACTGATGATCAGCAAATTAGCGACTTAGAGTCGATTTTATATAGAGCAAGCAATAATGGTGTCCCGAAAATGAAATTGCTTTCAGGGGATGAGGCAAAAGCCATGGAGCCTAACCTACAATGTGCGGCTGCTATTTTGTCATCAAGCACCGGCATTGTGGATAGCCACGCTTATATGCTCTCCTTGCTTGGTGGCTTTGAGGATGCGGGTGGAATGATTGCTTATCAATCTCCGCTTATTAGTGCAAAACCCATCGGACAAGATGCGCGTGACGGTTATGAGTTACTAATCGGCGGTCTTGATGGCATGCAATTACAAACCAAGTTACTCATTAATTGCGCTGGCTTGAGTGCGCCTGCCGTGGCACAAAAAATTGAGGGACTTCCAAAAGAGCTAATTCCGAAGGCGTATTTTGCAAAAGGAAATTATTTTTCTTTATCAGGAAAGTCACCATTTTCCCATTTGATCTACCCCATACCAGACAGAGCCTGGTGGACTAGGTGTGCACCTTACTTTAGATATGGGTGGTCAGGCAAAATTTGGACCAGATGTGCAGTGGCTTGATATAGATGGTGAAGAGCAAATTGATTACACGGTCGATCCCGGGCGTAGTCAGGGCTTTTATGAGGCGGTGAGAAGGTATTGGCCTGGCTTGAAAGACGGTGCTCTACAACCTGATTATTCCGGGGTAAGAGCCAAAATTGTTCCCCCTGATGCCCCTGCGGGAGACTTCTCCTTTGATGACCCCAATAGTCACGGTCTCGAAGGGCTCTTCAATTTATATGGCTTTGAATCCCCTGGGCTGACTTCTAGCTTGGCCATTGCCAGCTATTTAGAAGGACAAATCAAAAGTTCTTTATAATTCATGGCTTGAATCTAAATACGGTTCAAATGGCTTCAAATATAAGGAAGAGTGGCAGAGCGGTTGAATGCACTAGTCTTGAAAACTGGCGAGGATGAAAGTCCTTCGTGAGTTCGAATCTCACCTCTTCCGCCAAATACAAAATCCCAGTGTGTATGTTGGGATTGTTTATATCTCTGATGTACTGCTCTAGAGCATAAGGTTAAGGGAGAAGCTCTCGTGAGCCCCTTTTTAATGGATCATTTTCTGGATTTTGATTAATTCAAATCGACCTGAAGCTTAGCGTCTTTCACTAACTTAGCCCATTGGCTACGGTCTCTCACAATGAATTTGCTAAAGGCAGCAGGAGAACCGCCCCCATCTTCTGCGCCAACTTCGGCTAGCTTTGCCATAATCTCTGGTTTGCGCAAAATGGTGTTCACATCAGCATTAATTTTTGCCACGATTTTTTGATCTAAATTGGCAGGGCCCATTAGGCCGTACCAGGCGGTAGCTTCAAAGCCAATAAATCCTAACTGTTCCATTGTTGGAAGATTGGGATAAGCTGGTGAGCGCTTAGTTCGTGTCTGTGCGAGAGGAATAACTTTGCCGCTTTGAATATGGAGTGTTGCCGCGCTCATTGTCTCAAAGGCATACGTGATGTGGCCAGCGATCAAATCAACCAAAACAGGGCCACTGCCTTTGTAAGGAATATGCAAGGCTTGTGTTTCCGCCATATGCATCATCAGCTCGTATGCGAGGTGCTGGGTGCTGGGTGCTGCCATTACCTGCAGAGCCAAAGCTGACCTTACCAGGATTTTGTCTCAGGTAGGTCACTAAGTCTTTCACATTTTTCGCGGGCGTATCAACGTTAGCAATCAGAATATTTGGCGTAATCCCTAAAAGCACGATGGGCGTGAAATCGGTGCTGGCGTTATAGGACATTTTTTGTCCTAAGGCAGGGATGATGGAAAGGGCGTTCACGTGTGCTAGCCCTAAGGTATATCCATCTGGAGTTGATTTTGCTACCAAATCTGCAGCAATCGTACCGGCAGCGCCGCCGCGGTTATCAATCACTACTTGTTGACCCCACATTTGAGAAAGATTGATGGCAATGATGCGCGCAATAGCATCAGAGCCACCGCCAGGAGGAAAGCCAACAATGAGTTTGATCGGTTTATCTGGCCAATTTTTTACTTGTGCGAATGCCGTCTCTGATAAGGCTAGGCAAATGATGACGCAAGCGATGCCGACGAACAGTTTTGAAAATACTCTACGACGCAGATCTTGATGAATCATTTATGTCTCCATGGTGAAACGACATTCTTTGTCGTTTTTATTTATAGGATGACTTTAGCTCAGAAAGAGCTCTTGTAAGTTATTCAGATAGCGTAAACCCTGATCACTCGCTTTGAGTTTGCTGGGGTTTTCATCTAACAAGCCTTTTTTTGTAGCTTGTCCTAGGGCCTTGCTAATAGTGTGCAAGGGTAGGCCAGTGCGCTCGCTAAAAGTGTTGGTATCAACACCGGCAGATAAACGCAATACGTTGAGCATAAATTCAAATGGCAGATCTTTAGCGGCAATCTCTTGAGTCTCAATCAGTGCATTGCCTTTTTGCTCCATTGCCTGCATGTAAGTGTCAGGATGGCGCTCACGTACTTGGCGAGTAATCTTATTGGGAAATGAAATCTTCCCATGAGCTCCCGCGCCAATACCAATGTAGTCGCCAAAACGCCAGTAGTTCAGGTTGTGTTTGCACTCCTGATCTTTCTTAGCATACGCAGACACTTCATAGCGTTGATAGCCTGCTTGGGTTAGTAACTCTAGATTCTGTTCAAAGATGGCATCAATCTCATCTTCGCTAGGAAGCTTGGGTGGAAAACTGGCGAAGTAGGTATTGGGTTCTAAAGTCAGATTGTAGAGAGATAGATGCGGGGTCTGAAACATTAAAGCAGTTTGGACATCAGACTTAGCCGCTTCAAGACTTTGATGGGGTAAGCCATACATTAAATCTAAATTTACAGATTTGAAGTGTTCCAACGCAATGTGGATGGCGCGTTTTGCTTCATCTCCATTATGAATACGCCCCAGGGCTTTAAGCTGCTCATCCTGAAAACTTTGCACACCTATGGAGACACGATTAATGCCGCATTTAGCAAAAGCGGAAAATTTGCCTGCCTCAATGGATCCTGGGTTTGCTTCCATGGTGATTTCAGCATCTGGTTCTAAATTTACGCGAGCGCGAACTGAAGATAGGAGCTCATCCATTCCCTTGGGTGAGAGCAGGCTGGGTGTGCCACCACCAATAAAAATACTGTGAACTTGTCTGCCCCAAATATGGGGAAGCTCTGTTTCTAAATCGGCAATCAATGCCTTGATATAGCGTTGTTCATCAAAGCCGGATTTGCCACTAACTCTGTCTTTTATTTGATGGGAATTAAAGTCGCAATAGGGGCACTTCCTCTCACACCAGGGAAAGTGAATATAGAGTGCGAGCGGTGGCAGCGCGCTTAAGGAAATGGTATTGGACCCCAGATTAAGCACGGTTGCTGCGCGATTGAAGTTGAGAGATGAGTTCACGCAAAGCTTGGCCACGGTGGCTGATTAAATTCTTTTGTGCGGGTTCAAGCTGGGCAGCCGTCACCCCCAGATCAGGCAAAAAGAAATGGGCGTCGTAGCCAAACCCATTAGATCCTTTTGCTTGGGCGACGATCTGTCCGTACCAACGCGTTTGCACGATCAGGGGCTCTGGGTCATTTACGCTATTGACAAACACGAGCGCGCAAACATAGTGCGCACCATGATCGGCAGCCTGGCTTAAATCCAAAATCAATTTTTTATTATTAGCCACATCATTAGCTGGCTCGCCCGCATAACGAGCAGAGAGAACCCCTGGTTTTCCGTTGAGGGCGTGTGCGCAAATACCGGAATCGTCTGCTAGGGCTGGAAGCCCGCTAGCAGCGCTGGCATGGCGCGCTTTAGCAAGGGCATTTTCAATAAAGGTGTGATGCGGTTCTGCGGCTGAGGGTATACCAAGCTCGCCCTGAGGAATGACTTGAAAATTTAAAGGAGCCAATAGCGCCTGAAACTCTTTTAGCTTTCCGGCGTTATTCGAAGCAAGTACTAGTTTTTGCATGGATAAATCTATTGGTACCTTACTTGAACGCGTCAATTTGTAATTGAGTGAGTTCATGAATACCTTGCTCAGCCAAATTGAGCAGGGCATTGAGTTCTTCTCTAGAGAACGCAGCACCCTCGGCAGTGCCTTGCACCTCGATCATGCCGCCCTTGCCAGTCATCACTACATTCATATCGGTATCGCACGATGAATCTTCAGGGTAATCTAGATCCAAAACCGGTACGCCTTGATAGATGCCAACAGAAATCGCGGCAACACTATCGATGATGGGGTCTTGGGTGAGTACGCCGGTTTTGAGTAATTGATTTACGGCATCTCTTGCGGCAACATAGGCGCCAGTAATGGAGGCGGTGCGTGTGCCACCGTCGGCTTGCAAGACGTCACAATCTAGATGAATCGTACGCTCTCCCAAAGTTTCTAGGTTAAATACCGTGCGCATCGCACGCCCAATCAAACGCTGAATTTCCTGTGTGCGACCAGATTGTTTGCCGCGTGCTGCTTCTCGATCGCTGCGGGTATGAGTAGAGCGGGGGAGCATTCCGTACTCTGCGGTAACCCAGCCTTCTCCTGAGCCTCTTTTATGGGGCGGAACTTTGTCCAAGACGCTTGCCGTACACAGCACCTTGGTGTCGCCAAAGGCAATCAAGACAGATCCCTCGGCATGCTTTGTAAAGCTTCTAGAGATCGTTACCGGGCGTAGATCGGCTGGCTTACGACCGCTAGGGCGGGTAATGGAGGCTGGAGTGGTGTTGCTCATGGTGATGGGTCCTAAAGGTTGGCTCGAATTGGTGGTGATGGCATTAAAGAATCTACAATGTCCATATGATATCGAGCATGACTGGTTATGGCAGCGCTTCCCGCCAAGTCTCCCTAGGAGGGGGCGTGGTTGCTGATCTGCAGGTGGAATGTCGGGCTGTTAATAGCCGCTTTCTGGATCTGGGTTTTCGTCTTCCAGACGAGTGTCGCGGGGCTGAGCCAACACTTCGAGAAATGGCTACAGCCAGTCTCTCCCGAGGCAAAGTAGAGTTTCGAGCTGCGTGGCGCGTTAACAGCGGGGCTGCTGCTAAGCCCAACCCTCATGCCTTGGGTACCTTGAATCGAGATCGTTTAGACGCCTTGTTTACCCTTCAAGAGCAAGCTCAGGCTGCTTTTCCAACAGCAAGTCAATTGAGCATTGCGGAAGTATTACGTTGGCCTGGCCTAGTATCAGAGCCCCGTGGAGAGGAGGATGGCTGGATTCATGCAACTACTGAAGCTGCACGCGCTGCACTAGATGCGCTGATACAAACCCGCTACTCCGAGGGAAAATCCTTGGTGAGTGTTTTGACAGCTATAACTAGTAAAATGCGTGAAATCGTGAAGGCGATCGAGCCTAAGGTGCCGCAATATGTCGCCCAATACCAAGAAAAATTAACCGAACGTTTATCCGAAGCCTTGGCCGCTCAAGAGCAAGGCAGGATTTCTGGCGGTAGTGGTACTGAGCTCATGGAGCGTATTCGCCAAGAGGTCGTTCTATATGCGGTTCGTATCGATGTTGCTGAAGAGTTTGCCCGTTTAAAGACGCATTTACAGGCGGTTGATACTGCTCTGGCAGGAAAGGGGCCTGTAGGAAAGCGCTTAGACTTTCTGATGCAAGAGCTCAATCGTGAGGCAAATACATTAAGCTCTAAATCAGTTTCGGAGGAATGTACTCAGGCCGCATTAGAACTTAAGCTCTTGATTGAACAAATGCGCGAGCAGGTTCAAAATTTAGAGTAAAACATGCAACGAATTGATGACTAGTTCCAACCTAACTCCCTCGTATCAAGGCAGCATGCTGATGATTGTGGCGCCATCTGGTGCTGGTAAATCATCCTTAGTCAATGCATTGTTAAAAGATGATGCGGGACTCAAGTTATCTCTATCAACCACCACGCGTGCCCCAAGACCTGGCGAGGTTGATGGCAAGGATTATCGCTTTGCAAGTAAAGAAGAATTTATTGCCGAGCGTGATCAAGGTCATTTTTTAGAGTGGGCGCAAGTGCACGGACATTTTTACGGCACCTCAAAACCTTGGATCGAAGCGCAGATGCAAGCCGGTAGTGATGTCATCCTAGAAATCGATTGGCAGGGCGCACAACAAATTCGTAAACTGATTCCTTCGGTTCAATGGATCTTCATTTTTCCGCCATCTATGGAGGCTTTGGAGGAGCGTTTGCGCAAGCGTGGTCAAGATGATGAAGAGACCATTCAGAAGCGCCTAGCCGCCGCCCATGTCGAGCTCATGCATGCCCATGAAGCTGACTACATTGTGGTGAATGACTCTTTCGATCAGACTTTAATTGATCTCAGGCATATTTTGGCCTCTAGTCGCCTGCGTTCTGGGCCTAGTATGGCCAGAAATCCAGCTCTTTTGAGGCGCCTTGGGGTCTAATCAGTTATCCTGTAGGTATTGAAGCTAAATTTAAGTGAGTTCAGCATGGCCCGTATTACTGTAGAAGATTGTCTTAAAACTATTCCAAATCGTTTTGAACTGGTATTGGCAGCAACTTATCGCGCTCGTCAATTGGTTCAAGGTTACTCCCCACGTGTTGAGTCTAGAGATAAAGCCACTGTTGTTGCTTTGCGTGAAGTTGCGGCTGGCGTGACTGATCGTGACATGTTGACCAAAGTTCCTCTGTAATACAGGAGTTCCGGTGTGGAGCTCTCTTCAGGAACGACCAAAACATTGGAAGCAGTAGGGGGAGGCTCGCCAAAAGAGGCTCCCAAAGAAAGACTGCAATCAGAAGATCGTGCTGATTTACTTGATCTTCCATCACATACCCGCACACAAAGCAGTAAAAAATCGATTATTGCAAGCATTCTTGCGCAATCGAGTCGGCATTTGTTTGGCCCAACTTCTGCGCCCACTCTTCCCTTAAAGCACCAGGTTGTCTCAATCGAAGGTTTGTTATCCAAGTTGTCTTATCTCAAGCCAGTTGAGGTTACACAAATCAAAAAAGCTTTTCAATTTGCTGATGCCGCGCATCTAGGCCAATACCGCCATAGCGGAGAGCCTTACATTACCCATCCAGTATCGGTTGCTGAGCTCTGTGCAACCTGGCGTTTAGATGCGCCATCGATCATGGCAGCACTACTGCATGATGTCATTGAGGACACGGGATGCACTAAGGCTGATTTAGTAGAAAAGTTTGGCAATAAAGTGGCTGAGTTAGTTGAAGGTCTCACCAAGCTCGATAAACTAGAGTTTCAGAGTCACGCTGAAGCGCAGGCGGAAAGTTTTCGCAAAATGTTTATGGCGATGGCGCGTGATGTGCGCGTCATTTTGGTCAAGCTAGCGGACCGCACTCATAATATGCGAACTCTTGATGCCGTGCCGATGGAAAAGCGTCGCAGGGTAGCTGCAGAGACGATTGAGATTTACGCTCCAATTGCCTATCGCTTGGGTCTTAATGTGATTTATCGTGATTTGCAGGACCTGAGTTTTCGTTATTCGATGCCAATGCGTTTTCGAGTGATCGAGGGAGCGGTAAAGCGCGCTCGAGGTAATCGCAAGGAGATGGTTGAAAAGATTTTACAGGCCTCTCGAATGGCTTTTGCAAAAGCCAATTTAGAAGTTGACCTTCGTGGCCGCGAAAAAACTCTCTACAGTATTTACAACAAAATGCGCGCTAAGCATTTGAGTTTTTCTCAAGTATTAGACGTCTATGCATTCCGTGTAACCGTTAGTAGCATTGATGAGTGCTATCGTGCGTTGGGTATTTTGCACTCCTTGTATAAGCCGATGCCTGGCAAGTTCAAGGATTACATTGCCATTCCCAAGCTCAATGGGTATCAATCACTACACACAACCTTGTTGGGTCCATCTGGTGTACCAGTAGAATTTCAGATTCGCACAACGGATATGCATGCGGTTGCCGAGGCAGGTGTGGCAGCGCACTGGGCTTATAAAGACGGCTCACCCGATATGAGTGAAGTGCAAAATCGTGCGCACCAATGGTTGCAATCATTGATTGATATACAAGATAGTAGCGGTGACTCTCAAGAATTCTTAGAACACGTCAAGATTGATTTATTCCCAGATGCAGTCTACGTCTTTACTCCAAAAGGGCACATTCGTGCTCTACCTCGTGGGGCTACTGCGCTTGATTTTGCATACTCGATTCACAGTGATTTAGGGAACACCTGTGTTGCCGTGAAAATTAATGGTTTGCAATTGCCACTTCGAAGCGAGCTCAAGAATGGTGACATTATTGAGGTCATCAATTCAGCTAATTCTCAGCCAAATCCGGGTTGGCTTGCGTTTGTACGCACCGGTAAGGCCCGCGCATCTATTCGGCACTCTCTCAAAACCAAGCACTATTCCGAGTCCCTGCAATTGGGTGAGCGTTTGTTGGTAAATAGTTTGCGCCAGCAGGGGGTTGATGCAGCCTTGCTCACTCCAGAGATTTGGGAAAAGCTCATGCATTGGACCGGCGATAAGACCCGTGAAGAGGCATGTGTCAATATTGCCTTGGGTCGTCGTTCTCCACAAGAATTGGCTATCCGTCTAAAAATCTTGATCGACGATGAGGGTGGTGCTGAGCAAATGCGTTTAGGTGCCAGTGATTGGGTAACTCCAAATCAAGAAGCGCATCATCACCAACGTCAGGCCATATTAGTAGATGGGCGCGAAGGTAATTCGATTAGTTTTCAATCCTGCTGTCACCCCATACCTGGGGACAACATTATTGGCTATCTTGGCAAGGGCGAGGGCCTGCAGGTACATACCAACGATTGTCCAATTGCTTTGCGGATGCTGTCAAAAGATAATGACAAGTGGGTGGAGGTCGAGTGGGGTGGAGATATTCACCGTGAATTTGAGGTTGATTTGGCGATTGATACCCGTCAAGGCAAAGGAGTATTGGCTCGGGTTGCAAGTAGTGTGACTTCGGCCGATTCCAATATCATGAACGTGTCGATGGAAGACCGTTTTAAGGAAGATTCCGTCACCATTCGCTTTACCATTCAAGTCTATGACCGACTGCATTTATCTAAGGTCATGCGAAGCTTGAGAGCCAATCCAGATGTGATGCGGGTGACCCGCACTCGCGCTCTGTAAGGAAATAATACTCAGAAGCAAGAAGACTCAGAGATTTATCGGTATTGAACGTCCAGGATTTCAATTTCAGTAGGACCGGTTGGCGTTTGAATGAATACGCAGTCCCCAAGCCTGGCTTTAATCAAGGCCTTAGCGATTGGCGAAATCCAGCTGACGCGCCCCTGATCTAGGTCAACCTCATCGACCCCAACAATGGTGATGATGGTTTCTTTGCCAGCTTCTTTGCCTGATTGAGGTGAGTAAGTGACTGTGGCTCCAAAAAAGATCTGCTCAGAGTCGGCATCCCCCGATTTGCGGGCCAAATTATCAAATACTACAGCAAATTCCAGGCGTTTGTTCAGGAAGCGGATACGCCGATCGATCTCCCTCAAACGCTTTTTTCCATAGATATAGTCCCCATTTTCCGATCGGTCGCCGTTACTAGCGGCCCAGTGAACAACCTTGACAACCTCCGGTCTATCAAGGTTTAAGAGCTGTAGTAGCTCGTTTTTGATGCGCTCATGTCCAGTGGGTGTGATGTAGTTCTTCTCTTCCATGGCATAATTATGGCTGTTGCGGCTGTAGCTCAGCTGGATAGAGTACTTGGCTACGAACCAAGGGGTCGTGGGTTCAATTCCTGCCAGCCGCACCATCTTATATAGGGCCTAGTTGAAAAACTGGGCCCTTTTCCGTATTTCACAAGCATTTCTTATGGATACCTTATAGTTTGCCTATGAGCACTTCTGAAGCCATGATTACGTCTGACCAAGCATCAAACCCTTCCGTAGCGGTTTGGTCTCAGATCGATGCTACCAATGCCAAAGTCGTTTTAACGGGCGTAGTGAATGTGTATTCCCTTGGCGGAGTTTGGACACAAATTCGTGATTCACAAAATGCTTGGCTTTCAAAATTATCGCCCAATGACTCTAAAATAGCTTCCCTCATATTTGATGCCTCTCAAGTAAAATATCTAGATGGTTCAGGTATTGCTTTTCTGATTGGTGTTGAGCAAGCGCAGCAAAAGGTAGGCGGAAAATTTGAGATTGTCGGGCTCAATGAACGCTATCAGCCTTTGATTTAATCCGATTACCAATTTATTCCCTGTTCCTATTCCTAAACCCAAACGGAGTTTTGTGGTTAGCACGGGAATGGCCGCCCAAAATCTATTGGATGATATGAAGGGTCTGATTACCTTCGTAGGTCATTTAAGTGATGATTTATTTTGGTCGGTTCGCAATCCCAAGCAAGTTCGTTGGGGAGACTTTGTCAATGCTGCAGTAGAGGCGGGTATAGCGGCCTTACCAATTGTGGGTTTGGTGGCCTTCTTGATTGGTGTGATTTTGTCCTTTCAGGCGGCCATTGGTATGCAGCAATTTGGCGCCACCTCTTATGTTGGACCACTCGCAGCCTTGGGGATCGTACGTGAAATGGGGCCTTTGATTACTGCTATTTTGTTGGCAGGTCGTTCATCTGCAGCTTTTGCAGCAGAAATTGGCACGATGACAGTCAATAGCGAAGTAGATGCACTGGTTTCTGGTGGTTTAAGCCCAATTCGTTTTCTGGTTGTGCCCAGAGTCCTCGCAGGTATTTTGGTTGCTCCTATTTTGACCTTATTTGCTGATATCGTGAGCATCATTGCATCGATGTGCACTATGTTGATCTACGGCATTCCTTTTGTAAATTTTTATAACGGTATGCTCAATGCGGTTGATATTGAAGATATTTGCTCTGGCTTAATTAAGGCAACCTTATTTGGTGTTGTGGTATCGGCGATGGGATGTTTACGCGGTATGCAAACGGGTACTGGCGCTGCTGCAGTTGGCATCTCTGCCACACGTGCAGTGGTGAGCAGCATCGTGATGATTGTGGTGGTTGATGGCATCTTTGCCTTCATCTCTTACAAGACAGGTTTTTGATGAATACACTGGTTAACCCGAACACGCCAGCCAACCCTACTTACGCTATTGAGGTGCAAAACCTCACGATTGGTTATGGCTCTAATGTGTTGATGCAGAACTTAAACTTTACTGTCACTAATGGTGAGATCTTTGTGATCTTAGGAGGATCTGGTTGTGGTAAATCCAGTTTACTGAAAAACCTCTTTGGTCTATACCAACCATTAGCAGGTGATGTATTGATTGAAGGTCGAAACATTACAGCGGCACAAGGTGCTCAGCGCCAAAAGATTATGACTAGTTTTGGCGTGATGTATCAGCAGGGCGCATTATTTGGTTCAATGAACCTGCTCGATAACGTCACGCTGTTTATGCAGGAATATACCCAGCTAACGCAAGACCAAATGGATTTATTGGCTCGTTGCAAGCTTGATTTAGTAGGGCTATTGCCTTATGAGTCATATATGCCTAGCGACATCAGCGGTGGTATGCAAAAGCGCGCTGCGATTGCTCGGGCTATGGCTTTGGATCCGAAGATTTTATTTTTAGATGAACCCTCGGCGGGTTTGGATCCTATTACCTCGGCAGATTTAGATCAAACTATCCTGGACTTATTAAAGAATCTGGGGATTACCTTTGTAATTGTTTCGCATGAGCTCGCCAGTATTTATGCCATTGCAGATAAGGTCATTATGTTAGATAAGACCGCTAAGGGCATTATCGCCGAGGGTGATCCCAAGGTGTTGCGTGACACTAGTACGGACCCACGAGTTCATCAATTCTTTAATCGCATCATGAGTAAGGACGTAGCATGAGTAATAACTCTAATCCCAATTACTTTCGACTAGGTGCTTTTGTGCTTGCTGCAATCGGGGTATTGATTGCGATCATCCTGATTTTTGGATCTGGCCAACTGTTCAAAAAATCATTCTATGTCGAGACTTACATTAAACAATCCGTAACCGGTCTTGATGTTGGCGCAGCCGTTCGTTTTAGGGGGGTAAAAATTGGTCAAGTGAGTATGATTGGTCTTTCTGGGGATATCTATGAGAAAGACAGGCCCTTTGACCATCGTCGCCAATATGTTGTGGTGCGTATGCAGATTTTTGGGGACCAAGTCAATCAAAAACAGATCGAGGATTTTGTGCACAACAACTTGCGTGCACGTGTAAAGTCCATAGGCATCACTGGCGTAAATTACATTGAGTTCGATTTCAGCGGTCCAAGCTCAATACAAGACTATCCTCCACTGCCATTTTCTTGGACTCCTGAATATCCAGTGATTCCATTCTTGCCCAATCAGGCTGATGAAATCATTTCTGGTATTCAAAAATTTATTTCATCGATTAATAATGCGGACCTTGAGAATACGCAGAAAAAATTTGATGCGCTCTTATCAAACCTAAACCTTTTAATGTCTGGGGATGGCAAAGATAATCAAGGTTTGGTGCGATCTGTTAAAGATATGAATATCATCCTAGAGAGAATTGCTAAGGTTACGGATAAAGATGAGTTGAGTATTCTCATGCGAGAGTTGGTTGGTACTATGGTTGCATTGCGCCAAACCATGACTAGCATTCAAGGTGATACGAGTTTGACTATTGAGAACCTTAAGCAAACCAGCGAGCAATTGAATGAATTCTCGCGCATAGCAAGTCAATCACCTTCGAGTCTCATTTGGAGTGCGCCACCACTCAAGATTACGCCACCTATGAATGGCTCAGGCGAACAGTCGGGAGCTAGCAAATGAAAAAATATTTAATATCCCTCGCTTTTTTGCTTGGCCTGGCAGCTTGTTCCTTGCCAACCCGTGGACCAGTAACGCCAACGAGTTGGATGGTTGCACCTGAGCGAACAGGAGCCCCACGCAAACAGTTGTGTGAGTTGTGGCTCAAGATTGGTGCTGTTTCAGTTGCCGCACCTTATGACGGCAAATCCTTGGTTTACCGCTTAGGTGATCAGCGCTTTGAGAAAGACTTTTACAACGTTTACGCCACGATTCCGGCGGAGATGATTGGAAACGCAGAGCGCCAATGGATAAATCAATCCAATATCTTTGCTGCAGCCATGGGTCAGGGCAATAGTTTCTTTCCGTTCTATACCCTGCAAGCTACCGTGAACGAGTTTTATGGTGATTACCGGGTCAAACCAGAGGCTGTTGTCAGTGTTGAGTTTTTCTTGAGCGTTACCAATGGCGGCAAGGTTAATCCCTTAATTGGTGCAAACCGTTATACCAAGCGTATTGCCCTTAAAGACAATACTCCTGAGGCGCTTGTTTTGGGTCAGCAGCAAGCCCTTGCTGATATTTTCAAGGAATATGAAGAGCAGCTGAATAAATATGCTGCGCATTTACCAAAGCCTTTGGGGCAATAAATTCATGAATTTTCGATTAGCACGTCATTTGGGTTTGCAGATTGTTTCTGCCTGTTTCTTCGCGCTTGGCATGACCGCTTCCTTTGGTGCAACTGCAGATGCTTTCCCCACAAAACCAATTCGTCTGATTGTTCCTTTTGCGCCAGGCGGTAGTACTGACATCATCGCGCGTGCTGTGGGTGATGCTCTTGGAAGGCAATTAGGTCAACCAGTCATTGTTGAAAATAAGGCGGGTGGAGGCGGCTCTGTTGGTGCTCTAGAGGTGATGCGGGCACCCAAAGATGGATATACCATTGGCATGGCTACTGTTTCTACTACAGCAGCGAACCCGGCAATCAATTCAAGGATTGGTTATGATCCGCTTGCCGATTTCACGGCCATCAGCAATATTGCCGCCACACCAAACATTATTGCTGTTAATCCTGCTTTTCCTGCAAAAGACTTCAAAACCTTTTTAGCAGCGCTAAAAGCAAACCCCGGTAAATACTCGTACTCAAGCTCTGGCACTGGCGGAATCGGCCATATGCAGATGGAGCTATTTAAGTCTTTGGCTGGTGTCTACATCGTTCACATTCCCTATCGCGGTGCCGGACCTGCATTGGCTGATACTGTGGGCGGTCAAGTCTCGATGATCTTTGATAATCTACCTTCATCCCTGCCATTTATCAAAGATGGAAAATTGGTGCCTATCGTGATCGCCGCACCCAAACGTCTTGCTCAGTTGCCAAATGTGCCAACATTTTCAGAAGTAGGGCTTGCGCCTGTCAATCGAATGGCTTATTACGGACTCTTAGGGCCGGCAGGCCTTCCTAAGGATGTGGTCGATAAATACTATGCTGCACTCCAAAAAGTGATTACTGATCCAGCAGTAAAAAAGCGTATTGAGGAAACCGGCTCGTTGATTAACGTCAATGGCCCAGAGGCATTTTCTAAAGAGATCAAGGCGGAGTACACCGTATATAAAGAGGTGGTAGCCAAGCAGAAGTTACAGCTTGATTAAGTGGTAAAAATAAATCGAATCAGTTTGAATTCGAATACACAAAAAATTTGGGGACGATATGGATTTAGGAATTCAGGGCAAGGTTGCTTTAGTGATGGCATCAAGTCGTGGCTTAGGTCAAGCAATGGCCGTTTCATTGGCGCGAGAGGGTGTCAAAGTCGCGGTAACTGGTCGCAATCCAGAGGGCTTAAAGCAATCGCTTGAGCTGATTCAAGCTGCTGGTGGACAAGGAATGGTCCTGAACTGGGATCTAGCCGATTTAAGTGTGATTGATGGATTGGTATCGCAAGTTGAAAATACCCTCGGACCAATAGATATCCTGATCAACAATACGGGCGGCCCTTTGCCAACTCCTGCTGCAGGTCAGGACCCAGCACTTTGGCAAAAGAGTTTTAATGACATGGTGCTTTCATTAATTGCCATTACCGATCGTGTTTTGCCCGGTATGCGTCAGCGTAAATGGGACCGCATTATTACCAGCACCACCTCCGGCGCAATTGCCCCAATCAAAAACTTAGCCATCTCCAATACGCTACGGGCTGCTTTATTAGCTTGGTCTAAAACACTATCTGCTGAGGTGGCTTCAGAGGGTGTTACGGTAAATGTGATCATGCCAGGCAGAATTGCTACTGATCGACTGCGTCAATTAGATGAAGCGCGTGCCAATCGCGAAGGCACTACTTATGAAGCTGTGGTTAAGGCAAGTTTAGGTCAAATACCCATGGGGCGCTATGGTGATCCCAGGGAATATGGTGATGCTGCAGCTTTCTTAGCTAGTCAAAATGCATCTTTCATCACTGGTACCATCATGCGGATTGATGGCGGTCAGATACAGGCGATTTGATATCTCATTTCTGTAGCCTCTTTCGGGAATTAAGACAAGACCTGCGGTCTAAAGAGCTGAGGTTTTTATTATTTGCTCTCGTTTTGTCGGTAGCTGCACTAACGAGTGTTAGCTTTCTGGCGGATCGCTTGCATTGCGCATTTGAGTTTGATGCCCGTCAGCTGATTGCTGCCGATTTACTGATTGCAGCAGACCAAGCACTTCCAGAAGCTTTTATTCAAGAGGCTGAGCTTCGAGGTCTGCAGATTGCTCAAACCATCGTCTTTCCGAGTATGGCAAGCACAGAGTCATCTAGCAAACTTGCCTCAATCAAAGCGGTCAGTGCGACCTATCCCTTGCGCGGTCAACTGACCATTAAGCAAAGTCCCGCAAGCGCATCACCTTTACTAAAGGGGCCAAAGAGTGGCACCGTTTGGGTAGAACCTGCTTTATTAAATAACTTGGATACTCAAGCAGGTCAAATGTTGCGCTTGGGCGATCGACAGTTTGTCATTGCTGGAGTGATCACGCAAGAAATTGATCGAGGAGCAGGGTTTATGAATTTTGCTCCTCGCATCATGATGTCATTGGATGATTTGCCATCCACGGGATTAATTGGCTTGGGTAGCAGAGTGACTTATCGTCTTCTACTAGCTGGTGATGATGCTCAAGTGAAGTCTTATCAGTTATGGCTCATGCAAGAAATAGACTCAAAGTCTATGCGTGGCATTCGTGTAGAGACACTAGAAACTGCCCAGCCGACTATGCGTAAGACTTTGGATAAGGCGGAACAGTTTCTTTCCTTAGTTTCTTTATTAACAGCCATGATTGCAGCGGTTGCAATTGGTCTGTCTGCTCATCGCTATATGCAAAAGCAAGCGGATGTCTGTGCGGTACTGAAGTGCTTTGGCGCTACCAGAGCCGTCATTCTGCGAAAGCAAATGAAAACCCTGGTATCTCTTGGTTTGATCGCCACTCTGCTCGGCGCATTGCTCGCCTACCTTGCGCAAAATATCTTGACGGTTGTATTAGGCAGTTTGCTGCTAGCGAATTTGCCTGACGTATCAGTTGAGCCTATTTTGTGGAGCGCTTTATTTGCTTGGATACTATTAATTGGCTTTGCCAGTTATCCGCTGACTGCCTTAATTCAGGTTTCACCCATTCGGTTGATCCGCAAAGAGTTTGAGGTCAATCGCCTGACCTTATTTTGGATTTTGTTTTTGGGTTTGGGCTCTTGCAGTGCGCTGATTTGGATTGCTGCGCGCGACTGGAAGTTGGCTTTATGGGTAGCCATCAGTTGCACTGCCTCGATTGCTGCCTTTGCAGCAATATCTTATCTAGTTCTTTGGATCACTAGTAAGCTGACTTTTCAAGATTTTGCAGGGCGCTTTGCAGTGATTGCGATTGGTCGCCGCCCAGGATTTGCCATACTGCAAATTACGGCCTTGGGAGTTGCCATCATGGCACTTTTAATGATTCTTATATTGCGTCAAGATTTATTGAAGGCTTGGCAAGCTAATATTCCAGCCGATGCCCCCAATCGATTCATGATCAATATTCAAGAGGATCAGAAGGGGGCAATTAGCAAATTATTGGAATCTCGGGCAATCGCCACCCCCCATTTTTATCCCATGGTGAGAGGGCGTTTAATTCAGGTTAATGGGAGCGATGTTTCGCCTGCAGATTATGCAGAAGAAAACGCGAAGCGACTGTTGGATAGAGAGTTCAATCTTTCCTACACGAATGAGTTGCCACAGAGCAACCAAGTTGTTTCGGGTAAGTGGATTGAAGGAGATACCCCGCAGATTTCGATTGAGACAGGCATTGCCAAAACCTTGCGACTGAAACAGGGCGACATGCTGACATTCGAGGTGGCAGGGGAGCAGATTAGCGCCCCAATTACTTCCTTGCGCCAAATCCAAGAAGTGCTTGATAAATTATCTGGTGCATTGGGGCTCTTGTTTGCTTTTACGATTGTGGCAGCCATTTTGGTGTTATTGGCAGCGCTTTCTGCTACCCAGGATGTGCGCTACCGTAATGCAGCCTTGCTTAAGGCCATGGGTGCTTCAAGAGCGCCGTCTTGGCTCGCATAGCGACAGTTGAGCTATTGATCATTGGATCGGTTGCAGGTTTACTAGCGGGTATATCTGCGGGTGTTGGTGCTTGGGCTTTGGGTCGCTATGTGATGGAGATTGAATTTAATGCATTTGCTCAATCGATCATTATGGGGCTAGGTATTGGTATTGCCGCCACGTTAGTTTCTGGCTACCACTTTTTAAATGGCATTCAAAATGCCACTGCCATTGAATGCCTACGAGAGATATAAAACGACCCTATTTGCTTTAGGCAAACTACGAGAGTGTCACGAGATGTTTGGGTAGTTCGACTAAGCGCGTACCTGCAAAACGATCTGGCAAGCTTTGACGTTCAATGGTATTTCGACGATCTAGATAAATGCTCAAGGGCCAAATGAAAAGGGCTACAGTAAATAACATTTCAATGATTTGCCATTTTTCTAAATGAAATGCCCATTGAATTAAAATGCAAGGAATGATCCACAATGAACCGTAGACATAGCGCCATAAAGCTTGTTTTTTGTTCACATTAAAACCATCCCTACCTATCATGCGAACACGCCAAGTTTGCATTGCTAAGGTTTGGCCTGATTTAGTCCAGTACCAGACAAAATAGAATCCCAGAACGAGATATAGATACAGAAATGTGAGCCAGCTTGGTAAGGAGGTATTGAAAAGCATTCCCAGCAGGAGATTGGGAACCAGAAAAGTCAGGGCAATCACACCGAGTAAAACTAACTGTTCATACAGGCAGCAAGAAACGCGTCGCCAAAATCGTGGCGAAGGTAATGCATTTAATTCAGAAGGCGTCATCAATCTGCTTATGGAGATTCTGAACTGCTTGCAGCAGCTGGCGCCTCAGGGGGCAAGCTTCTGGGCTTTGGCGCAAGGGGCGGGGGCGTCGTATTCTGCTTGATAGCATGTTGAGCAAGAGTGGGGGCGTTAATTGCGTGCGGCTTTTTCTTGGCCTCCATCTCGGCTAATTTCTTTTTCTGCTCATCGCTGAGTTTTTGATACGCACTCCAAGCTTCAGCCTTTTTCTCGGCAGGAAATTTAAGGCTGCTCAGATAGTTTTCTCTAGCAATACGACGATCTTTTTGGGAGAGGTTAGACCAGCTGGTCATGCGTGATTGCAAGCGCTCTTGGTCTTGAGTGCTCATCTTGGGATAGATGTTCGATACATGAATCCATTTTTTACGGCTATCGGGAAGCATGTAGTCCCAATCGCCTTTTAGTGGAGCCAAAATTTGTTGCTGAGTTGCGCTCAGGTTTTCCCAAGTTCCATCTGGCTTTTTTTCGGGAATGGCCGTTGTTTTTCCATGTGCGGGACCACTGCCAGTTTGCGCCTTGCTAATTGAGGCAATGCTTGAGCAGGCGAGAACAAGCGACACCAATATGGCGTTGACAGAAAACGGCTTAACCATTTCTCTCATGAAATTGGGTGCTTAATTGCTTGGTGATAAATCGCTTGTGCTGTCACCAGAATCAGACTGGGGGCCATTTTTCAAGAAAGCCATAAATCCACTATCAGCATAAGCATCTGGTGGAACATCGTCTGTTAGGAGAGTGGCATCGACTTCGGCAATATCATTAATGCGAGAGTTGTCTTGCCATTGAGCAATGCCAATCAATCCAAATACCAGCACGACCAATGGAGCAACCCATCCAACAGTATCCCAACGTCCATTGGTGCCAGACGACCAGTTTGCTGCTGTGCTAGCAAATACAGGCTGATGAGCACGAACTTTTTCAACTTTTCGTACAGAAAGTGCTTTGAGTCGAGCAGCGTGAAGCCGGTTTTTGATATTGGCAGGCAAGTTTTGGGCTCCCAAGCTCAATAGGACGGCGCTGGCATGACCAAATTGGTCTGACTGGGACTGGTTTAGTGGCTCATCGCGGTATTTCACAGGGTAATTCCTTTTAATTTCAGTGCTTTAGCTAAGGTTTGTGATGCTCTAGAACAATGTGTTTTGACACTGCCTTCGCTACAACCCATCGCTTTGGCAGTATCAGGGCAGTATCAGTAATGCTTAGCTCATCCCAATAACGCATCAGGAAGGCTTCTCGTTGACGTACAGGTAATTTCTCTATTTCTGACTCCAAAGCCTGTAAAAGCTGACTTTGTTCTAGTTTTTGTGACCCATCTTGGTGAATTTCACTATCATCTGGCGCAGAAAGTGACTCTAAAGGGTCAAAATCTTCGGTTTCGTCTGTTTTCTTGCCCATGCTCGAAAATAGGGTGACCCAGGCGTTCCGGACTTTTTGGCGACGAAACCAGTCATGAATTCGGTTTTGCAGGATTCGAGTAAAAACCAAGGGCAGCTCACTTGCAGGCCTATCCCCGTATTTCTCAGCCAACTTGATCATGGCATCTTGAGCAATATCCAACGCAGCATCATCATCACGCACGGCGTAAACAGCCTGCTTGAATGCGCGCTGCTCAATGCTGCTCAGAAAGTCAGATAGTTCTTGGGCTGATGCCATGCAGTCGATTACACCCGAATCGGTAAGAATTGGGCTATTTTAGGGGATTGCTATAGAATATAGGGCTTACTACCTAGAATCTCATTCAAGAAGTGGTTTTGAAGTGGTTTTTTTCCGGTAGCTCCGGTAGCAGCGCCGTTCGAACTCAGGCCAAAAGCAGGAGACAGAACAGACCAAATAATTTTTTGCCGAAAATTGCAAAGGACGAAAGAAAATGAATACAAATGAATACAAGCAGCGCCGAATTCTTAGCTAGCAAAGCTAACAAAGACTCAGCAAATACTAATTCCGTAGCAGCAGCCCCAGAAATCATTGGCGCTGAGATGCTCGTGTATGCACTGCACAAAGAGGGTGTTGAATATGTTTGGGGTTACCCAGGCGGTTCCGTTCTCTTTATCTACGATGAAATTTTTAAACAAGACAAGTTCGAGCACATATTGGTACGCCATGAACAAGCGGCGGTTCACGCGGCTGATGGTTATGCACGCGCTACCGGTAAAGTTGGGGTTGCACTAGTAACCTCGGGTCCTGGTGTGACAAATGCGGTAACCGGTATTGCCACTGCCTACACTGATTCGATCCCAATGGTGATTATTAGTGGTAACGTACCCACGTATGCGATTGGTGAAGACGCATTCCAGGAAGCTGATACTGTTGGCATCACTCGTCCGGTGGTAAAGCATAATTTCCTTGTCAAGGATGTTAGAGATTTGCCACTGGTGCTGAAAAAAGCTTTTCACATTGCCCAGACTGGTCGTCCAGGCCCTGTATTGATTGATATTCCTAAGGACGTTTCAGCAGCTAAGGGTCCTTTTGTATATCCAGAGACCTTGGAAATGCGTTCCTACAACCCTGTGATCAAGGGGCATAGTGGACAAATTCGCAAAGCAGTTACTTTGTTGCAAGAGGCAGAGCGCCCATACATCTATACCGGTGGTGGCGTGATCTTAGCCGATGCCGCACTTGAGCTAAAAGAGTTCGCGGATCTATTGGGTTATCCAGTTACCAATACCTTGATGGGTCTTGGTGGCTTCCCAGGGACCAGCCCTCAGTTTGTCGGCATGTTGGGTATGCATGGAACATACGAAGCCAATATGGCAATGCAACACAGTGATGTATTGATTGCGATTGGCGCTCGATTTGATGATCGCGTGATTGGAAACACTGTTCACTTTGCAAGTCATCCCCGCAAAATTATTCACATTGATACCGATCCATCCGTGATCTCTAAGCGTGTGAAAGTGGATGTGCCTATTGTTGGTAATCTCAAAGAAGTATTGGTTGAGATGACAGCTCAGCTCAAAGCTGCTGGCCCTCGTAAAAACGGCGATAAAGTCGCTGCTTGGTGGGATCAGATCAACGAGTGGCGCAAAAAAGATTGCTTGAAGTATGACGAGGCATCCCAAATTGTTAAACCACAATACGTGGTTCAAAAATTATGGGAGCTGACAGGCGGTGATGCATTTATTTGCTCTGACGTAGGCCAGCATCAGATGTGGGCCGCTCAGTTCTACAAGTTTGATAAACTACGTCGTTGGATCAACTCTGGTGGTCTAGGAACCATGGGAGTTGGCTTGCCGTACGCAATGGGTATCAAGAAAGCATTTCCAGAAAAGGATGTATTCACTATTACTGGTGAAGGCTCGATTCAGATGTGTATTCAAGAACTCTCAACCTGCAAGCAGTACGACACACCAGTGAAAATTGTTTCTTTAAACAATCGTTACTTGGGAATGGTTCGCCAATGGCAAGAGTTGACTTATAACAAGCGCTATTCCAGCTCCTACATGGATTCATTGCCTGATTTTGTGAAGTTGGCAGAGGCTTATGGTCACGTTGGTATGCGTATCGAGAAAAAATCCGATGTAGAGGGCGCTCTCAAAGAAGCAATTCGCTTAAAGGATCGCACGGTATTTATGGACTTCCAGACTGACCCAGAAGAAAACGTTTGGCCGATGGTTCAAGCGGGCAAGGGAATTACTGAAATGCTTTTGGGTAGTGAGGATCTGTAATGCGACACATTATTTCTGTACTTATTGAAAATGAGCCGGGCGCGCTTTCTAGGGTTGTCGGTTTATTCTCTGCTCGCGGTTACAACATTGATACTTTGAGCGTAGCGCCAACCGAAGATCCATCCTTATCGCGCATGACCATTGTTACTTTTGGCTCTGATGATGTGATTGAGCAAATTACCAAGCACCTTAACCGCTTGGTTGAGGTTGTGAAGGTATTTGATTTGAGCGAGGGTCCGCATATTGAGCGTGAACTCATGATGATTAGGGTGCGCGCTGTAGGTAAAGAGCGTGAGGAGCTGAAGCGAACAACCGATATCTTCCGCGGTCGCATTATTGATGTCACAGATAAGAGCTACACCATTGAATTGACTGGCGATGGCGCCAAGCTAGATGCCTTTATTGACTCTATTGATCGCACATCGATATTAGAAACAGTGCGTTCAGGAGGTTCAGGTATTGGTCGCGGTGAACGTATTCTGAAAGTTTAATTTTTTTTACTCGATTTATTACTCTAATAACAATATTTTCAACACAAGGAAAGAGCATGAAAGTTTTTTACGATAAAGACGCAGATTTGTCCCTCATTAAGGGCAAGAAAGTCACCATCATTGGTTACGGTTCACAAGGCCATGCACACGCTTTGAACCTCAAAGATTCTGGCGTGAACGTGACCGTTGGTTTGCGTAAGAACGGCGCTTCCTGGAGCAAGGCAGCAAACGCAGGTTTGACTGTTAAAGAAGTGGCAGAAGCTGTTAAAGATGCTGATGTAGTCATGATGCTTTTGCCAGACGAGCAAATCGCTGATGTATACAACAAAGAAGTTCATGCCAATATTAAGCAAGGCGCTGCTTTGGCATTTGCTCACGGCTTTAATGTGCACTACGGTCAGGTTCAGCCACGCGCTGATTTAGATGTGATCATGATTGCACCTAAAGCACCTGGACACACTGTTCGTGGTACTTACTCACAAGGCGGTGGTGTGCCTCATTTGATCGCTGTATATCAAGATAAATCTGGTTCTGCACGTGATGTTGCCTTGTCTTATGCAACAGCAAACGGGGGTGGCCGTGCTGGCATCATTGAAACAAACTTCCGCGAAGAAACTGAGACTGACTTGTTTGGTGAACAGGCTGTTCTCTGCGGTGGCGCAGTTGAATTGATCAAGGCTGGTTTTGAGACTTTGGTTGAAGCTGGTTACGCACCGGAAATGGCTTACTTTGAGTGCTTGCACGAGCTCAAGTTGATCGTTGACTTGATCTATGAGGGTGGTATTGCCAATATGAACTACTCCATCTCAAACAATGCTGAGTATGGTGAATATGTTACTGGCCCACGTGTGGTGACGGAAGATACTAAAAACGCAATGCGTAAGTGCCTCAAAGATATTCAGACTGGTGAATATGCTAAGAGCTTCATTCTTGAAAACAAGGCTGGTGCTCCCACCTTGATCTCACGTCGTCGTTTGAACGCTGAGCATGACATCGAAGTGGTTGGCGCTAAGTTACGTGCAATGATGCCTTGGATTGCAAAGAACAAATTAGTTGATCAGACTAAGAACTAAGCAATTCAATTATCGAAGAAACTTAATAGGCTCAGAACAAAGATGATGTATCCATACCCCATTATTGCGAAAGAAGGTTGGCCCTATTTGGCGCTAGTGGGAGTGGTGACTTTGCTGATCCACTATCTTGGTGGTATCGGGTGGTCATGGCCCCTAATGATTATCTTTTTCTTTGTTCTGCAGTTCTTCCGTGATCCACAGCGCATTCCGGCTCTAGGTCGCGATCTGGTTTTATCTCCTGCTGACGGGCGTATTGTTGTGGTTGAAACAGCAAACGATCCGTACGCTGGACGTGAGGCACTCAAAATTAGTGTTTTCATGAATGTATTTAATGTTCATTCCAATCGCAGCGCGGTCAATGGTTTTGTAAAAGAAATCCAATATTTTCCAGGGAAGTTTGTCAATGCTGATTTGGATAAAGCTTCCACTGAGAACGAACGCAATGCAGTTGTAATTGATGCAAACGGTCAAACGGTCACCTTAGTGCAGGTTGCCGGATTAATTGCCCGCCGTATCCTTTGTTACATCCATGTTGGTGATCGCCTTAAAGCAGGTGAGCGCTATGGCTTCATTCGCTTTGGATCTCGTGTAGATGTTTATTTACCCCTGACAGCTGAGCCTCTTGTTGCCGTTGGCGATAAAGTTTTTGCAACAAATACCGCTTTGGCACGTGTGCCAGGTCTAGATTGATTCGCATTCTTTACCGAGGTCTGATTTGACAACTTTTCGCCGTCATGGTCGTTTAGACCGAAGTCGACTAACCCATTTGCGCAAACCATCACAAGATGACTGGGCGCAAGATCTTGGTGATCCTTTGGATTACGAAGTAGAAGCATCAACTCATCAACCACGCCCCAGAAATCGCGGCATTTATTTACTTCCAAACGCCTTTACGACTGCAGCGCTGTTCAGTGGTTTCTTTGCGATTGTGAATGCAACGAATGATCAGTTTCAAGTTGCCGCAATCGCCATTTTTGCTTCCTTAGTGTTGGATGGTATGGATGGACGTGTGGCGCGTATGACCAATACGCAAAGCGCGTTTGGAGAGCAATACGACTCTTTGGCCGATATGGTTTCTTTCGGAGTTGCTCCTGCATTAGTTGCCTACGAATGGGCTTTAAAAGATCTGGGTAAGTGGGGCTGGCTAGCCGCATTTACTTATTGTGCTGGTGCTGCCTTGCGCTTAGCTCGTTTCAATGTGAATACGGGCGTAGTTGATAAAAAGTTCTTTCAGGGTTTGCCGAGTCCAGCAGCGGGTTCCTTGATTGCAGGATTTATCTGGTTAGCCGATGACAATAAGATTTCCGTGCGAGATACCGCCATTCCCTGGATTACCTTCTTGATTGCTGTCTATGCTGGCTTAACAATGGTGTCAAATGCTCGTTTTTACAGTGGCAAAGCCTTGGATGTGCGCTATAGAGTGCCTTTTGGCGTCATGGTGCTCATGATCCTCACTTTTGTTTTGATCTCATCCAATTCTCCTTTAGCCTTATTTGGACTATTTGTGATCTACTCGATCTCTGGCTATGTTGTCTGGGCTTGGGAGCAACTGAGCGGTAAACGTTTTAGCTAAATCCGAATTTTTCAGGTATATTAATTCCATGTTGATGAATTTCCCACCTTTATCTAACCTCCTTCTGCTGGCACTAAGCATACGCTTGGGGCGGGTAAGGCCTGAGTTGATGAGATAAAAAACTTCATTAACCACTCATTAACCACTAATACCAGCCCCAGCAATTTGCTGGGGTTTTTGTTTTAAAGATTGCAATACAGTATTAAACCAATCGATATCCAAACCGGAGAGTAGTGATGAGCGACAAAGTAATCATTTTTGATACCACCTTGCGTGATGGCGAACAATCGCCAGGAGCATCCATGACTAAAGATGAGAAGGTCCGTATTGCTCGTCAGTTAGAGCGCCTCAAGGTTGATGTGATTGAGGCCGGTTTTGCTGCTAGCTCTGAAGGAGACTTTCAGGCGATTTCGGCAGTTGCTGCTGCGGTGAAGGATTCAATTGTTTGCTCCTTGGCTAGAGCCAATGACAAAGACATTACTCGTGCTGCGGATGCCTTACAAGCAGCGAATGCTAAACGCATCCACGCGTTTTTGGCTACCAGTCCTTTGCATATGGCGGTCAAGTTGCGCATGTCACCAGAAGAGGTATTGGAGCAGGCTAAGCGTTCTATTCGTTTTGCGCGAAACTTAGCTTCTGATATTGAATTTTCTGCAGAAGATGGCTATCGCTCTGAAATGGATTTCTTGTGCAGAGTAGTCGAGGCCGTGATTAATGAAGGCGCTTCCACCATCAATATTCCTGATACGGTTGGCTATGCAACCCCTGAGCTGTATGGTGAATTTATCAAAACTTTGCGAACCCGCGTACCCAATTCAGATAAGGCCATTTGGTCAGTGCATTGCCATAACGATTTAGGAATGGCTGTTGCCAACTCATTGGCTGGAGTCAAGATTGGCGGTGCTCGCCAGATCGAGTGCACTATCAATGGTTTGGGTGAGCGTGCGGGTAACACGGCCTTGGAAGAGATTGTGATGTCCTTGCGCACACGCAAGGATTACTTCGATATGGTTTGTGGTATCGATGCCAGCCAAATCGTGCCGGCCTCTAAATTGGTCTCTCAAATTACTGGCTTTGTAGTTCAACCAAACAAGGCGGTGGTTGGTGCCAACGCTTTTGCGCATGCCTCTGGTATTCACCAAGATGGTATTCTGAAGAATCGTGAAACTTACGAAATCATGCGCGCTGAAGATGTGGGCTGGACAACCAATAAGATTGTTCTTGGGAAATTATCTGGTCGCAATGCATTCAAACAACGCTTGCAAGAATTGGGTGTCACAGTAGAAGCAGAGGCGGACATTAATGAGGCATTTGCTCGATTTAAAGCTTTGGCTGATCAAAAAGCAGAAATTTTTGATGAGGACATCATTGCCATCATGTCTGATTCTGCTGCTGCAGAAGAGGGTGAGCATTACCACTTCATTTCACTTAGCCAACATTCAGAAACTGGTGAGCGTCCAAAGTCACGGGTTACTTTCCGCATGGGGAATAAAGAGGTTAGTTCTGAAGCAGAGGGTAATGGTCCAGTTGATGCAAGCTTGAACGCAATCGAAGAGATTGCTAAGAGTGGGGCAGAGCAGTTGCTCTATTCTGTCAATGCCATTACTTCAGGAACCCAATCGCAAGGCGAAGTCACGGTACGTTTAGCAAAAGGCGGTCGCATTGTGAATGGAGTTGGTACTGATCCCGACATCATTGCAGCATCAGCCAAGGCATATTTATCGGCTTTGAATAAGCTGCATGACCCTAGTCAGGCGAAATTAAATGCTCAAATGACGCCTTAAAATAGATAAGTAATTGATTTATAAGGTAAATATGCAAAAAGGTCACCCAAGGTGGCCTTTTTGCCGCCTTTCTCTTTCTATTGGGCAGTTCAATCTGCTACAATTCGATGGCTTTGATTTATAAAGCTTTTTTAGTTTTTCATTAATAATAACGCACGACACGAATTGGGTGAAAGCTCATGTGTTCGCAAGTAAGGAGTATTAAAAATGGCAGTTGCTGATATCAAAACGGCGGAAATCGTCAAAGAAAACGCGCGCAGCGTAAACGATACGGGTAGCCCTGAAGTTCAAGTTTCATTGCTAACAGCCCGTATCAATGAATTAACCCCCCATTTCAAGGCTAACGCCAAAGATCATCACAGCCGTCGCGGTTTGTTGAAGATGGTTTCACGTCGCCGTCGCCTCTTAGATTACCTCAAGGGCAAAGATTTGGATCGCTATCGCGCATTGATCGACAAATTAGGTCTCCGTAAGTAATTCTTATCGGTATGCAATGCCATCTTTCTTAGGGTTGTTTCTTTACAGAATCAGTCTCAAGCAGATGGCATGTTTTTTGGGCGCTTCAAGAACACTTGTGTAGGGGATCGTGTCATTCCAATGAGTTTCTGATATTCAATTCAGAGTCTCCCTGGAATGGCATCCCTTGTGAACTTCAATCGCTCCAGTGTTGTCGTGACACTGCTTTATCCCACGACAAGCGCAATACTCATGTGAGTATTGCGTGAACAATTTGGAGAAGATCAGAATGACTATGTTTAAAAAAGCAGTAAAAAGTTTTCAATGGGGCAATCATCAAGTAACTATGGAAACAGGCGAGATTGCTCGTCAAGCAGGCGGTGCTGTCATTGTTAACGTGGATGACACCGTAGTAATGGGCACAGTCGTTGCCTCTAGGTCTGCAAAGCCAGGCCAAGACTTTTTCCCATTAACCGTTGATTACCTAGAGAAGACATACGCAGCCGGCAAGATTCCTGGTGGTTTCTTCCGTCGCGAAGGCCGTCCATCTGAAGGTGAGACATTGATCTCCCGTTTGATCGACCGTCCAATTCGTCCATTGTTTCCTGAAGGTTTTTACAACGAAGTTCAGGTTGTAGTGCATGTTCTCTCTATTAATCCAAAAGTGCCCTCTGATATTCCTGCCTTGATCGCTGCTTCAGCAGCTTTGGCAGTTTCTGGTATCCCATTTAGCGGTCCTGTTGGCGCAGCTCGCGTTGGTTATGCAAATGGTCAGTACTTATTGAATCCAACACGTACAGAGCAAACTACTAGCGAACTCGATTTGATCGTTGCAGGTACACAAGCTGCCGTGTTAATGGTTGAATCTGAAGCTAATCAACTCTCTGAAGAAGTGATGTTAGGTGCAGTGGTGTTTGGTCACGAGCAAATGCAAACTGCAATTAACGCGATTAATGATTTGGTGCGTGAAGCAGGCAAACCTGAGTGGGATTGGCAAGCCGCTCCTAAGGATGAACCATTGATTGCTAAAGTTACTGCATTGGCAGAAGGTCCATTGCGTGAGGCATATCAAATTCGTCAAAAGGGTGCTCGCTCAGACAAATTGAAGGCAATCACTAAAGAAGTATTGGCTCAATTAGCGCTGGAAGGTGAAGTGGATGATGTTGCTGTTGGCAATATCTTGTTTGAAATTGAAGCCAAGATTGTTCGTAGCCAGATTTTGAATGGTGAGCCACGGATTGATGGTCGTGATACTCGCACAGTGCGCCCAATCGAAATTCGTAATGGCGTATTGCCGCGTACCCACGGTTCTGCATTGTTTACTCGTGGCGAAACTCAGGCTCTCGTGGTAGCAACTTTAGGCACTGCCCGTGATGAGCAAATTATTGATGCGCTCGAAGGTGAATACCGCGATCGCTTCATGTTCCACTACAACATGCCTCCGTTTGCTACTGGTGAAACTGGCCGTGTAGGTAGCCCGAAGCGTCGTGAAATTGGTCACGGTCGTTTGGCTAAGCGTGCATTGATTCCAGTATTGCCAAGTCCAGAAGATTTTGCATACAGCATTCGCGTGGTTTCCGAGATTACTGAGTCAAACGGCTCATCATCAATGGCTTCTGTTTGCGGTGGCTGTCTGGCGATGATGGATGCTGGTGTTCCTGTTAAGGCGCACGTTGCTGGTGTGGCAATGGGTTTGATTTTGGATGGCAATCGTTTTGCAGTATTGACAGACATCTTGGGTGATGAAGATCACCTAGGTGACATGGACTTTAAGGTTGCTGGTACAGCAAATGGTATTACCGCCTTGCAGATGGATATTAAGGTTCAAGGGATTACTAAAGAAATTATGCAAGTTGCCTTAGCGCAAGCAAAAGAAGGTCGTTTGCATATTTTGAGCAAGATGCAAGAAGCAATGGGTTCAGTTCGTACCGAATTGTCAGCTCACGCTCCACGTATGGTTTCTTTCAAGATTCATCCAGACAAGATTCGTGAAGTGATTGGTAAGGGTGGTGCAACGATCCAGGCCTTGACCAAAGAGACCGGTTGCAGCATCGATATCAAAGATGACGGTACAGTCACCATTGCCTCCACAAGCGCCGAGGGAATGGCTGAAGCCAAAGCTCGTATTGAAGGCATTACTGCTGAAGCTGAGGTTGGCAAGATCTACGAAGGTCCGGTAGTTAAATTGCTGGAGTTCGGCGCATTGGTAAACATCCTCCCAGGCAAGGATGGCCTCTTGCACATCTCTGAGATCTCCAATGAGCGTGTCAAAGAAGTGAAAGACGTTTTGCAAGAAGGTCAGGTAGTGCGCGTGAAGTTATTGGCTGCTGATGAGCGTGGTCGTTTACGCTTGTCTTTAAAAGCAGCATTGGCTGACGAGGGTGGCGCGATCGCTCCTTTGGCTGATGGCACGGAGGCAATCACTGAAGTTGCTCCTGCTTCCGACCAAACCGCTTAAGTTTTAAAACTCGAGGGCTATTTGATGCGGGTAATTGAGATCAAAGAATACGGCGCACCAGAAATGCTGGTGCCAGGCACTCGTCCAGATCCAGCTGTTCCTGCTGCTGGTTCTGGAGAAGTGTTAATTCGGGTTTTGGCGGCGGGCATTAATCGCCCTGATGTTTTGCAGCGTAAGGGGTTTTACCCAGTGCCAGCTGGTGCTTCAGACATTCCTGGTCTAGAAGTAGCTGGCGAGATCATTGGTGGTGACTTAGCTCACGCAGATAATGCTTTTGGTTTAAAGCTGGGCGATAAAGTTTGCGCATTGGTGCAGGGCGGCGGTTACGCTGACTTGTGTATCGCTCCAATTGCTCAGTGCCTGCCATATCCAAGCGGTTTTACCGATCAAGAAGCTGCTGCACTACCAGAAACTTTTTATACCGTATGGAGCAATGTTTTCATGCGTGGCGAGCTATCTGCTGGTGAGACACTCTTAGTGCAAGGGGGTTCTAGTGGGATCGGCGTGACTGCTATTTTGCTGGCGAAAGCTCTAGGCCATAAAGTATTTGTTACTGCAGGCACTGATGAGAAATGCGCTGCTTGCCTTCAGTTGGGCGCAGACCTAGCAATCAACTACAAAACTCAAGATTTTGTTGAAGAAGTCAAAAAAGCGACTGATGGTAAGGGTGTTAACGTAGTTCTAGATATGGTGACTGGCGATTATGTTCAACGTGAGATTGACTGCTTGGCTGATGATGGCCGGATTGTGATTATTGCTATCCAAGGTGGATCGAAAGCTGAGGTCAGCACCAATCAAATTCTAAGACGTCGCTTGACTATTACTGGTTCAACATTACGTCCACGACCAGTATCATTTAAGAAGCAAATTTCTAAGCAATTATTTGACAATGTCTGGCCTTTACTCAATGCAGGCAAGCTAAAGCCAGCTATCTATCAAACATTTACGCTTGATCAAGCTGCAGATGCCCATCGATTGATGGAGTCTTCTGAGCACGTTGGCAAGATAGTTTTGACGGTTTAGTTCTCAAAACCTTATGCGCCCACTGATCATTATTGGTAACTGGAAAATGAATGGCAGTCTTGGTAGCAATCAAGACTGGATCAAGACCGTTGCTAGAGGAATGGAAAGTGGTATGCCTGCAGGACGTAAGTTTGCAGTGTGTCCACCGTTTCCATACTTGGCTCAGTGTGCCAGCTTAATCAAGGAACACTCCTTGGCATTTTTAAGCCTTGGAGCGCAAGATGCATCGTCACAAGTGTTGGGTGCTTATACCGGTGAAGTAAGTGCGCCAATGCTCAAAGAACTGGGCTGTCAATATGTGATTGTTGGCCACTCTGAGCGACGTCAAATGCATCATGAGGTGGATGAAACTGTCGCTTCCAAGGCGCTACAAGTTTTGGATAATGGCATGACTCCTGTGATTTGTGTGGGTGAGACTGCGGTTGAGCGGAACTCGGGCAGGGCGGAGGAAATTGTTTGTGGCCAAGTGGCAAAACAAGTCTCAGTTCTGCAGGACCGGCTCGCCGACTGCTTAATCGCCTATGAGCCTGTTTGGGCTATTGGTACAGGAAAAGTAGCGAGTGCCCAGGTTGCACAAGACATGCACCGCGCTATTCGATTGCAATTAGCGGAATTTGATGAAGATGTGGCGTCTCACGTCGGAATTTTGTACGGCGGCAGTGTCAAGCCTGACAACGCCGTTGAATTATTTGCCATGCCAGATATTGATGGTGGATTGGTTGGGGGTGCATCATTAGATCCTCAAGACTTTCTAGCTATCTGTAAGGCATAGATTTTTTATTTGGAGATCAGTTGTGGAATGGTTTAAGACTTTATTAATCGTGTTGCAGGTAATTTCAGCTCTGGCTGTTATCTTGTTGGTTTTGCTACAACAGGGCAAAGGCGCTGATATGGGAGCTGCTTTTGGCTCTGGTGCATCTGGAAGCCTTTTTGGTGCCAGCGGCTCTGCCAACTTCCTCTCTCACACAACTGCTATCTTCGCAGCAGTGTTTTTTATTAGTACTTTGGGAATTACTTGGATCGGGAACAAGAAAGAAGTAAATCCAGGCGTTCTCTCTGGGACAGTAGCTCCTGTAGCTGCACCTGCTGCTCCGGTAGCCCCCTCTCAGGATCCGACTAAGCCAGCAGTTCCTAAGTAAAAAAGTAGGTTTTACCGATTTGGTCGTTCCTAATTCGGGGTGGTCCTGTGGTGCAATGCAGTAGAATTATCAAGTTTTACAAGATGCCGACGTGGTGAAATTGGTAGACACGCTATCTTGAGGGGGTAGTGGCTTAGGCTGTGCGAGTTCGAGTCTCGCCGTCGGCACCAAAAAGATGTTTTAGTAGGGGTTTTTGCTCTAAATCAAAGCTGTACTGTATGTAGTGGAATAATGAATAATTAACTGCTTTTATAGAGTTACCAGACGAACGACTCAGGAGAACGACTCAGGACTATTTTGAATCTCGATAATTACTTTCCTGTTCTACTTTTTATCCTCGTAGGTATTGGGGTGGGGTTAGTCCCCATGTTCCTCGGAAAAATTCTTGCTCCTTCGAAGCCTGACGCTGAGAAACTCTCTCCTTATGAGTGCGGTTTTGAAGCCTTCGAAGATGCGCGTATGAAGTTCGATGTGCGCTACTACTTAATTGCTATTCTTTTCATATTGTTTGATCTAGAAACTGCATTCCTATTTCCTTGGGGTGTATCGCTGCGTGAAATTGGTTGGTTTGGCTACGCCTCTATGGTGATCTTCCTCTTGGAATTCATTGTGGGCTTTGTATATATCTGGAAAAAGGGCGCTCTCGACTGGGAGTGATCGATATGGCATTAGAAGGCGTTCTCAAAGAAGGTTTTGTTACTACAACTGCAGACCAGTTAATTAACTGGACTCGGAACGGCTCCTTATGGCCGATGACTTTTGGTCTGGCCTGTTGCGCTGTAGAAATGATGCACGCGGGTGCTTCCCGTTATGACTTAGACCGTTTTGGCGTGGTATTTCGCCCATCACCCCGTCAGTCAGATTTGATGATTGTTGCTGGAACCCTTTGCAACAAAATGGCTCCCGCATTGCGTAAGGTCTATGACCAAATGCCGGAACCTCGCTGGGTCATCTCCATGGGTTCCTGCGCTAATGGTGGTGGCTATTACCATAACTCGTACTCAGTAGTTCGCGGTTGTGACCGGATCGTGCCAGTTGATATTTATGTTCCTGGCTGCCCTCCAACTGCAGAAGCGTTGATCTATGGAATTATTCAGTTGCAATCCAAGATCACTCGCACAAGCACTATTGCGCGGAAGGCTTAATTCATGTCAGATCGTTTAGTTCAATTAGCTGCCAACTTAGAAAAAGTTCTAGGTAAGCGCGCACAATCTATCGAAATTGCCCTAGGTGAGGTTACTGTTGTTCTGAATGCAGATACCTATTTTGAATCTGCGTTGATGCTTCGTGATGACCCATCTCTAGCTTTTGAGCAACTCATTGATTTATGCGGTGTCGATTACCAGGATTTCCGTGATGGCTCATGGGGTGGTCAACGCTTTGGTGTGGTAAGTCACTTGCTTTCGCTCGAGCATAACTGGCGTTTGCGCGTACGCGTTTTTGCTCCAGATGATGGCTATCCATTAGTGTCATCGATTGCACCAGTGTGGAATTCTGCAAACTGGTTTGAGCGTGAAGCATTCGATCTGTACGGCATCATTTTTGAAGGTCACAATGATCTGCGTCGCATCTTGACGGACTACGGCTTTATCGGCCACCCATTTAGAAAAGACTTCCCAATCAGCGGTAATGTAGAAATGCGCTATGACCCTGAGTTAAAGCGGGTTGTCTATCAACCAGTCACCATTGAAGCGCGCGAAATTACTCCCCGCATCGTTCGCGAAGAACAGTACGGAGGGTCGGTTTAAGTCATGGCACAAATTAAGAACTACACCCTCAATTTTGGTCCTCAGCACCCAGCGGCACACGGTGTATTACGTCTCGTGTTGGAGCTCGATGGTGAGGTAATCCAGCGCGCTGATCCACACATTGGCTTGTTGCACCGTGCCACTGAGAAACTGGCCGAGACACGTACTTGGATTCAAAACGTGCCTTACATGGATCGCTTGGACTATGTGTCCATGATGTCTAATGAGCACGCTTACGTTTTAGCGATTGAAAAATTGCTGCAAGTTGATGTTCCTTTGCGGGCTCAATACATCCGTGTGATGTATGACGAGCTCACTCGCTTATTGAATCATTTGCTCTGGATTGGTTGCCACGGCTTAGACGTGGGTGCGATGGCGGTGTTCTTGTATGCATTCCGTGATCGTGAAGATATCTTTGACATGTACGAGGCTGTTTCTGGTGCTCGAATGCATGCGGCTTACTATCGCCCAGGTGGTGTATATCGTGACTTGCCAGATCAAATGGCCCAATATAGTAAATCGAAGATTCGTAGTGCTTCAGCAGTCAAGCGTTTGAACGAAAACCGTAGTGGTTCATTGCTGGACTTTATTGAGCAATTTAGCAATGGCTTTGATGCCAACGTAGATGAGTATTGCAATTTGCTTACAGATAACCGTATCTGGAAGCAGCGCTTGGTCAATATCGGTATCGTGACGCCTGAGCGCGCCTTGCAACTTGGCTTTACCGGTCCAATGTTGCGTGGTTCTGGTATTGAGTGGGACTTGCGTAAGAAGCAGCCGTATGAAGTTTATGACCGTTTGGATTTTGATATTCCAGTAGGTATTAACGGCGACTCTTACGACCGTTATTTAGTTCGCATGGAAGAAATGCGTCAATCTAATCGCATTATTAAGCAGTGCGTGAAGTGGCTCAAAGAAAATCCCGGTCCAGTAATGAGCGATAACCATAAGGTTTCTCCACCAAAGCGCGTGGATATGAAAACCAATATGGAAGAACTTATTCACCACTTCAAACTATTTACGGAAGGTATTCACGTTCCTGATGGTGAGGCTTACTCAGCCGTTGAGCATCCAAAAGGGGAGTTTGGAATCTATCTGATTTCTGATGGCGCAAATAAGCCTTACCGCATGAAGATTCGTGCACCTGGTTTTGTGCATTTGTCCGCAATGGATGAAATGTCTCGTGGCCATATGTTGGCCGATGCGGTAACCATTATTGGTACGCAGGATATTGTGTTCGGGGAGATTGACCGCTAATTAGGCGCGCCAAGGATTATTTAATGACAACAACTCTTCAACTATCCGATAAAACGTTGGCAGATATTGCCCGTAACGTTGCGAAGTACCCGCCAGAGCAAAAGCAATCTGCAGTGATGGCTTCTCTGATCGCCGCTCAAACCGAAGTAGGTTGGGTGTCTCCAGAGGTCATCGCTACTGTTGCGCAGATTTTAGAGATGCCTACTATTGCTGTTGAGGAAGTAGCTACTTTCTACAACATGTACAACACCAAACCGATTGGCAAGTACAAATTGGTTATTTGTACCAACTTGCCTTGCCAGTTAACTCATGGTGAAACTGCTGCTACCTATCTAAAAGAAACATTAGGCATTGGCTTTAATGAAACTACTGCCTGTGGCACTTTTACCTTGAAAGAGGGCGAGTGTATGGGCGCATGCGGTGATTCCCCAGTCATGTTGGTAAATGACAAACGTATGTGTAGCTTTATGAGTAAAGAAAAGATTGACGCTCTATTAAATGAGCTTCGTGCAGAAGGGAAGGCAGCATGACCAGTTTGCACGATCGTCATATCAAGCCATTAATCCTTGCGGGATTAAACGGTGATAACTGGCGTTTAAAAGATTACGAGAGTCGTGGTGGTTATCAACAGCTGCGTCGTTTAATTAACGACAAAGTAGCGCCTGATACCATTATTGCTGAGTTAAAGGCCTCATCACTACGTGGTCGTGGTGGTGCAGGATTCCCAACGGGTTTGAAGTGGAGCTTTATGCCACGACAATTCCCCGGTCAAAAGTATTTAGTTTGCAACAGTGACGAAGGTGAACCAGGTACATTTAAAGACCGCGACATCATGCGTTACAACCCGCATGCTCTGATTGAAGGCATGATTATTGGTGCCTATACCATGGGTATCACTGTAGGCTACAACTACATTCACGGTGAAATTTGGGAAGTCTATTCTCGCTTTGAAGAGGCGCTTGAAGAAGCAAGAGCAGCAGGTTATTTGGGCGATAAAATTTTAGGAAGTGATTTCTCCTTCCAATTGCATGCAGCTCCAGGTTGGGGTGCTTACATTTGCGGTGAAGAAACTGCCTTGCTTGAGTCCTTAGAAGGTAAAAAAGGTCAGCCACGCTTCAAACCCCCATTCCCAGCAAGTTTTGGTTTATATGGCAAACCAACAACCATTAACAACACCGAAACTTTCGCAGCAGTGCCCTTTATTTTGGCCATCGGTGGTCAAACGTACTTGGATCTGGGTAAGCCAAATAATGGCGGTACTAAAATATTCTCTGTATCGGGTGACGTAGTTCACCCTGGTAACTATGAGATTCTACTTGGCACACCGTTTGCAGAACTCTTGAAGCTAGCTGGCGGAATGCGTGATGGTAAAGCATTGAAAGCGGTGATCCCTGGTGGCTCATCTGCTCCCGTTGTTCCTGGGGCGCAGATGATGGATCTAACCATGGATTACGACAGCATTGCTAAAGCAGGGTCCATGTTGGGATCTGGTGCTGTGATCGTGATGAATGAAACCCGTTGTATGGTTCGAGCACTTGAGCGACTGTCCTATTTCTATCATGAAGAATCTTGCGGTCAGTGCACACCTTGTCGCGAAGGTACTGGTTGGTTGTGGCGCATTGTTCACCGCATAGAACACGGTCAAGGACGCCCAGAGGATTTAGATTTGCTTAACGATGTGGCAGCAAATATTCAAGGTCGCACGATTTGCGCTTTGGGTGATGCGGCTGCTATGCCAGTGCGTGGCATGTTGAAGCATTACATGGACGAATTTGCGTATCACGTAGAACATAAGCGCTGCTTAGATTCTGCAAAACCTTTATAAGTAATTGAGCACGGGGCATCTTAAAGTGAGCATGGTTGAAATCGAATTAGATGGTAAGGCAGTAGAAGTTCCGCAAGGTTCGATGGTGATGCACGCCGCGAATAAGCTCGGAACCTACGTTCCACATTTCTGCTATCACAAGAAATTATCAATTGCTGCTAACTGCCGTATGTGTTTAGTGGAAGTTGAAAAAGCGCCAAAACCATTGCCTGCTTGTGCTACTCCTGTAACCCAGGGCATGAAAGTTTTTACCCATTCCGCTAAAGCTGTTGAAGCTCAGCGCTCTGTAATGGAATTCTTGCTTATTAACCATCCTTTAGATTGCCCAATTTGCGATCAAGGTGGTGAGTGCCAGTTACAAGACTTAGCAGTTGGTTACGGCAAGTCAAACTCACGCTACGAAGAAGAAAAGCGTGTGGTATTCCACAAGAATGTAGGACCTTTGATCTCTATGCAGGAGATGACTCGTTGCATTCACTGCACCCGTTGCGTTCGCTTCGGTCAAGAAGTGGCTGGTGTGATGGAGCTTGGCATGATCAATCGTGGCGAGCACTCAGAGATCACCACTTTTGTGGGTCAGACAGTGGATTCTGAATTGTCTGGAAATATGATCGATTTATGCCCAGTCGGAGCCTTGACTAGTAAGCCATTCCGATATGGTGCTCGTACCTGGGAATTGGGCCGTAAGCGTTCCGTGAGTCCGCATGACAGCTTAGGTGCAAATACAACTGTTCAAACTAAATCGAACAAAGTATTGCGCGTAGTTGCTTTAGAGAATGAAGCGATCAACGAATGCTGGATTAGTGACCGTGATCGTTTTGCATATGAAGGCCTCAATAGCGCTGATCGCGTGACAACGCCTATGGTTAAGCAGGGCGGTCAATGGCTTGAAACGGATTGGCAGTCTGCGCTTGATTATGTAGCACATTCCTTAAAGACAATTGCATCTGAGAGTGGCGCTCAATCTATTGCTGCCTTAGCGCATCCAATTTCTAGTACAGAAGAATTGCATCTCTTGCAAAAACTTGTCCGTGGCTTAGGCTCCAATCAAGTTGAAACTCGTTTGCGTCAAACTGATATTAATGGGGCTGCGCCTGCGCCATGGTTGGGTATGCCAATTGCAAAATTAAGCGAGATTGATCGAGCCTTGGTAATCGGTAGTTTCTTGCGCAAAGACCAGCCGATTATTGCCGCGCGCATTCGTACTGCAGCTAAACGTGGCTTACAAGTTTCTCGTATCGATGCTGGTGGTGATGATTGGCTCATTCCAGCCACAGGCATTGCTGCTGCCCCTAGCGCATGGTTAAACGCCTTAAGCGAGGTTGCGTTAGCCATCGCTCAAGCGAAGTCAGTATCAGTACCATCTGGAACCTTCAATTTACCTATTTCTGCGCAGGCTCAGCAAGTTGCTGACAACTTGCTGTCTGGTGCTAATGCTGCAGTCCTACTTGGTTCTGCTGCAATTGCCCATCCTCATGCCTCTGATTTACAAGTATTAGCACAATTTATTGCGCGGCAAACTGGAGCAACACTCGGTTATTTGCCAGTTGGTGGCAATGCCGTTGGAGCATCCTTGGTCAATGCTAATGGTGCTGGCGTAGATTCTGTTTTGTCTGGTGATCGTCGTGCTGTGATTTTGATGAATATTGAACCAGATTCTGATTTACCGAACCCTGAGCAGTCACGTGTAGCTTTAGCAAATGCCAATACAGTGATTGCTTTGAGTGCATACAAATCTGCCGATTTGATGGAAGTTGCCGACGTAATCCTCCCAATTACTCCGTTTACTGAGACTGTGTCGACCTTTGTTAATTTTGAAGGTAGGGCGCAAACAATTCAGCCTGCAGTTAAGCCGCTGGGCGATTCAAGACCAGGCTGGAAGGTATTGCGCGTTCTCGGTGGATTGCTGGGCTTAGAAGGTTTCCTCTATAACATGCCAGAAGAGGTTCTTGCTGAAGCTTTGGGTGATAACTATTGCACTCGCTTAAACAATCAAGCGATAACTACTAATGTTGTTAATGGTAATTTAGCTCCGTTCAATGGCCTGGAGCGCTTATCTGATGTCAATATCTATGCTGGTGATCAGATTGTTCGTCGCTCCTCTGCATTGCAATTGACTCGTGATGCTAAACGCGGCAATGAAGTTGGCCTCGGTCAAAAACTCTTTACAGAATTAGGTTTGAAAGAGGGTGATGTGGTTCGCGTAACTCAAGGAAATCTCACAGTGGATTTGCCTGCTACTCTGGAAGTCAATTTAGCGTCAAGTGCCATTCGAGTTTCTGCTGGCACTTCGGCTGGTGCCAAATTAGGATCGATGTTTGGTCCTGTAACAGTTTCTAAGGCTTAAGGGGCGAGATGGATAATTTCTTGAACCTCATCACCACTCAAGGCGAGGCTATTTTTGGCCAACTTTGGCCGCTCGTTTGGGCTTTAGTGCGCATCGTGATCATCGTTTTGCCTATGTTTGGCTGCGTTGCTTACTTGACATTGTGGGAACGTAAATTGATTGGCTGGATGCATATTCGCTTAGGGCCTAACCGCGTTGGTCCTTTGGGATTGTTGCAGCCTATTGCCGATGCTCTTAAATTGTTAATGAAGGAGATCATTTCTCCAACACAATCGAGCAAGGTCTTGTACTTTATTGCACCTATTATGGTGATCATGCCTGCGTTTGCGGCTTGGGCAGTAGTGCCATTCCAAGCCAAAATGGTCTTAGCTGATGTCAATGCGGGTCTTTTGTACATCATGGCTATTTCCTCGATTGGTGTTTACGGTGTCATCTTGGCGGGTTGGTCTTCAAACTCTAAGTACCCATTCTTGGGTGCAATGCGTGCATCGGCGCAAATGATTTCCTATGAAATCGCGATGGGTTTCGCATTAGTTACAGTGTTGTTGACCTCTGGCTCTTTGAACTTGAGTGCCATCGTGGCCTCGCAAGAGCATGGATACTTTGCGCACATGGGCTTGAATTTTCTTTCATGGAACTGGTTGCCATTATTACCAATGTTCTTGATTTACTTTATCTCTGGTGTTGCCGAGACCAATCGTCATCCATTTGACGTGGTTGAGGGTGAGTCAGAGATTGTTGCCGGTCATATGGTTGAATACTCTGGTATGTCATTTGCCATGTTCTTCTTGGCTGAGTATGCAAACATGATTTTGATTGCAGCAGTTGCATCAATCATGTTCTTAGGCGGTTGGTTGCCTATTGTTGACTTGCCAATCTTGCGTGATATTCCAGGCTTCTTCTGGCTATTCGGCAAAACTTTCTTCTTGCTTTCTTGCGTTATCTGGTTGCGCGCAACCTTACCGCGCTATCGCTATGACCAAATCATGCGTTTGGGTTGGAAGATCTTTATTCCCATCTCAGTATTCTGGGTGGTTGTTATCGGCGCGTGGGTGGTATCCCCATGGAATATTTGGAAATAAGTTGATCAATCATGTTTAAGAAAATTTCCCAATTCCTCGATTGCTTGATGCTTAAAGACATCTTGACTGGTATGTCTATCACTGGTCGTTATCTCTTTAAACCAAAGATTACTGTTCAATATCCAGAAGAGAAGACGCCTTTATCTAACCGATTCCGCGGTTTACATGCTTTGCGCCGTTACGAGAATGGTGAAGAGCGTTGTATCGGTTGTAAGTTGTGTGAAGCAGTTTGTCCTGCATACGCCATCACAATTGAAACCGCTGAGCGTGACGATGGAACCCGTCGCACCACACGCTATGACATCGATTTAACAAAGTGCATTTTCTGTGGCTTCTGCGAAGAGGCTTGTCCAGTTGACGCTATTGTTGAAACCAATATCTTTGAATATTTTGGTGATAAGCGTGGTGATTTGTATTTCACCAAAGACATGCTCTTGGCTGTTGGTGACAAGTATGAAAAAGATATCGCTGCTAACCGTGCCATTGATGCACCTTACCGTTAATCGAATTGAGCTTAACTAATATGACATTCGATCCATCTACATTATTCGCCGTATTCTTTTACGGCTTTGCCGGCTTGCTCGTGATTTCGGCCTTGCGTGTTATCACGGCGCGCAACCCTGTGCATGCAGCCTTATTTTTAGTTTTAGCATTCTTTAGCGCATCTGGTTTATGGATGTTGCTCAAAGCTGAGTTCTTAAGTCTAGCCTTGATATTGGTATATGTAGGCGCTGTCATGGTTCTGTTCTTATTCGTTGTCATGATGCTTGACCTTGACTTAGAGCATTTACGTCGTGATTTCAAAAAATATCTGCCGGTTGCCTTCTTAATGGGTGCAGTCATCGTTCTTGAGTTATCAATTGTGATTATTCGCAGCTTTATCGGTACGAATACTCCAGTGCAACCTATGCCAGAAGAGTTGATGGCAAGTAATACTCAGGCCTTAGGTTTACTAATTTTTGTTGATTATGTGTATACGTTTGAAGTCGCAGGCGTTATTTTGCTGGTGGCAATCATTGCTGCCGTTGCGCTGACTCTGCGAAATCGCAAAGATTCCAAATCACAAAATGTTCACGAGCAAGTGAATGTTGTTGTGGCTGATCGTATGCGTATCGTAAAGATGGGTTCGGATATGGATGCCAAGCAAGACGCTAGAGGGGAGAAGAAATGACTATCACTCTGGCCCACTATTTAGTTTTGAGCGCTATCTTATTTGCGACTAGTGTCATCGGTATTTTCTTGAACCGTAAGAACGTCATTGTTTTACTCATGGCAATCGAATTGATGTTGCTCTCGGTCAACATGAACTTTGTTGCCTTCTCTCATTACTTGGGTGATATGGCAGGTCAAGTATTCGTATTCTTTATTTTGACTGTGGCAGCTGCTGAGGCGGCTATCGGCTTGGCAATTTTGGTTGTTCTCTTCCGTAAGGTAGACACCATTAATGCCGAAGATCTTGACCACCTAAAAGGCTAGTCATGCAATTGACCTTAAATATTCCTGTTCTCTGTGCAATTCCGCTTGCGCCATTAGTTGGCTCAATCATTGCTGGTTTCTTTGGCACCAAACTTGGCGGCAACCGTATTGGCCACGGTGCCTCTCAGTTTGTGACTATCTTGGGCGTTACGATCGCCTTTGTTTTGTCATGCAATGTATTAGCGCAAGTGATGGATGGTTTTTATTTCAACGGCACTGTTTATCGTTGGATGCAGTTGGGTGAGCTCAATCTCGACATTGGTTTTTTAATTGACCCTCTTACTGCCACCATGATGTGCGTAGTGACCTTTGTCTCATTAATGGTTCACATCTACACCATTGGCTACATGCATGGGGAAGAGGGCTACAACCGATTCTTTTCATATATTTCCCTGTTTACTTTTGCCATGTTGATGTTGGTGATGAGTAACAACCTGCTCCAGCTCTTTTTTGGCTGGGAAGCTGTGGGGGTTGTGTCCTACCTCCTGATTGGCTTTTATTTTGAGCGTCAATCCGCAGTTTTTGCCAATATGAAAGCCTTCTTGGTAAACCGTGTTGGCGACTTTGGCTTTATTTTGGGCATTGGTTTAATCCTCGCTAGTACTGGCTCGATGCAATATGACGTGATCTTTTCACAAAATGCTGCATTAGCTGCGCAAACGCTTCCAGGTACTGGCTGGAACCTGATGACCGTTGCTTGTATTTGCTTGTTTATTGGTGCAATGGGTAAATCAGCGCAATTTCCATTGCATGTCTGGTTGCCTGATTCAATGGAAGGCCCAACCCCAATTTCCGCGTTGATTCATGCCGCAACCATGGTTACTGCAGGTATCTTCATGGTCTCTCGCATGTCACCATTGTTTGAGCTATCGGATGTTGCTTTGAGCTTCATTCTAGTGATTGGATCTATCACTGCTTTATTTATGGGCTTCTTGGGTATTGTGCAAAACGATATCAAGCGTGTGGTGGCTTATTCAACGCTCTCTCAATTGGGATACATGACTGTCGCCTTGGGTGTATCGGCTTATCCAGTTGCCATATTCCATTTGATGACCCATGCATTCTTTAAGGCATTGTTGTTCTTGGCTGCCGGTAGCGTGATTTTAGGCATGCATCATGAACAAGATATGCGCAAGATGGGTGGCCTATGGAAATACATGCCAATTACATGCTTAATGATGTTGCTGGGTAATCTGGCCTTGATTGGCACACCTTTCTTCTCAGGCTTCTACTCCAAAGATTCCATCATTGAAGCGGTAGCAGCTAGCCATATACCTGGCTCTGGTTTTGCTTATTTTGCAGTGATGGCAAGTGTTTTTGTTACAGCACTGTATTCATTCCGTCTGTACTTCTGGGTATTCCATGGGAAAGCTCGTTGGGGCCATGCAGATTCTCATGACCACCACCACGATCATGCGGAGCAGGGCGATGATCACGCGCACCATGGCCTAGCTCCTGGTGAGAAACCACATGAGTCTCCATTGGTCGTGACATTGCCTTTAATTCTCTTGGCCATTCCATCAGTCATCATTGGCTTTTACACCATTTCACCATTGCTATTTGGGACCTATTTCGGTGATTCGATCTTTATCGACTTGGCTCGCCACCCTGTGATGAAAGAGTTGGAAGAAGAGTTCCATGGCCCAGTGGCTATGGCGATCCACGCGTTTACTTCCCCAGTATTGGGTCTTGTAGTGTTGGGCGTACTAACTGCTGCAATTGGTTACCTCTGGGCACCAAAATTGCCAGAGAAGTTTGCACAAGCTTTTGCGCCATTGAAAAAGCTCTTGGATAACAAGTACTACCTAGATGATCTCAATCAGGCGGTCTTTGCTAAAGGACTCATTTGGATCGGTGGTTTCTTATGGCACCGCGGCGATCAAAAGGTGATCGATGGGTTCTTTGTTAACGGCAGTGCTCATACAGTAGAGCGTTTTGCCGGTGTTATTCGTCATTTGCAATCGGGTTATGTTTATCACTATGCCTTTGCCATGATTGCAGGCCTTGCGGCATTGCTCGCTTGGGTTTTGTACGCTTACCTGCCTTTTGTTCGATAGGCCTTTGACTTAAGTAGCCACTATGATTCTTTCACTATGATTCTTTCTTTCGCAATCTGGACCCCAATCGTTTTTGGACTCATTATTTTGTTTTATGGGTCTGAGAAGCCGTCTGCTGGCGTACGCTGGTTAGCACTCTTTGGCGCAATTCTAGGATTTGTTGCCACACTCCCGCTGATTATCAATTTTGATATCGCCAATGCTGGGATGCAGTTTGTTGAGAAGGTCAGTTGGATTCCTCGCTACGACATTAATTACCATCTTGGCATCGATGGCATCTCTGTTTGGTTTATTGTCTTAACCGCTTTCATCAACATTTTCGTGGTGATTGCAGCATGGGAAGTGATTGATACCAAAGTATCTCAGTACATGGCTTCTTTCATGATCCTTTCTGGATTAATGATTGGTGTCTTTGCTGCGTTAGATGCTTTGTTGTTTTACGTTTTCTTTGAAGCTACGCTCATACCGATGTACATCATCATTGGTGTATGGGGTGGTCATAACCGTATTTATGCCGCATTCAAGTTCTTCTTATATACATTGCTTGGTTCACTGTTGACCCTGATTGCAATGCTCTACTTGTATAACGTCACCAACACTTTCGATATTCTCACTTGGCAAAATGCGCGTTTGGATATCGTTGAGCAAATCTTATTGTTCTTTGCCTTCTTTATGGCTTTTGCTGTAAAGGTGCCGATGTGGCCTCTGCACACCTGGTTGCCAGATGTCCACGTTGAGGCTCCAACAGGCGGCTCTGTTGTGTTGGCAGCGATTATGTTAAAACTCGGTGCTTATGGATTCTTGCGTTTCTCTTTACCAATTGCTCCAGATGCAAGCCAATATCTCGGCCCATTTGTCATTTTCTTATCTTTAGTGGCGGTAATTTATGTTGGTGCCGTAGCTTTGGTACAGAAGGATATGAAAAAGCTGGTTGCATACTCATCTGTAGCACACATGGGTTTTGTCACTTTAGGTTTTTTTCTCTTTAGTCCATTAGGGATTGAGGGCGGTATCGTGCAAATGATTTCACACGGCTTTGTTGCTGGCGCCATGTTCTTATCTATAGGTGTTTTGTATGATCGGATGCATACCCGTCAAATTGCTGATTACGGTGGCGTGGTTCACCGCATGCCAGCATTTACCGCCTTTGCAGTATTAATGGCAATGGCTAACTGCGGACTACCTGCAACATCAGGCTTTGTAGGAGAATTCATGGTCATTCTGGCTGCTGTCGATTATGACTTTGTTATCGGCATCTTGGCTGCTACGGCCTTAATTCTTGGCGCGGCGTATTCCTTGTGGATGGTCAAGCGCGTATTTTTTGGCGCCGTTACCAATAAATATGTTGAAGAGCTCAAAGATCTAAATGGACGTGAGTATTTCATGATGGCAGTGTTAACCATCTGCGTGCTTGGTATGGGCGTATATCCAAAACCATTCACCGACATCATTCATCCTGCTGTAATTAATCTGCTGCAGCACGTTGCTGTTAGCAAAACTCTGAGTAAAAGCAAATGCAAGCATTCGACCTATACGCCATCCTGCCGGAACTCGTTTTACTTATTGCTGCCTGCTTATTGTTGGTGGCAAGTGTTTATGTTCGCGAGAGAGTAACTTCAACCCCTGGTGTTGAGCAGGATATTTTCTATACCCCTCGCGGCGTTGGATTTGTGTACTTTTTCTCATTGATCTTGTTGATCTACTTGATCTTTGCTTTTGTTGGTCGTTTGGGCGATGTATCACTGGTTGCCATGAATGGTTTATTTCAATCTGATCCACTATCAAACCTTTTGAAAGCTTGCTCTTGCGGCGCGGTACTGGTCAGCCTGATTTATTCAAAGCAGTATTTAACGGATCGTGCTTTATTTCGCCCAGACTTCATAGTTTTGGTGCTCCTGGCATTGCTAGGTCAAATGGTCTTGATCTCAGGCGCTAATTTCTTGACTCTTTACCTTGGCTTGGAGCTCATGGCATTGCCTACTTATGCTTTAGTAGCCATGCGTCATAACAGCGAGAAGAGTGTTGAAGCAGGTATTAAGTATTTTGTACTAGGCGCCTTAGCTTCTGGTTTCTTGTTGTATGGCATGTCTATGTTGTATGGCGTTACTGGCTCTTTAGATCTGTTAGAGATCTTTAAAACGGTTGCGGATCCTAGAGTAAACCATTTGGTGATGGCCTTTGGTTTGGTGTTTATTGTTGCCGGCTTGGCATTTAAGCTTGGAGTGGTTCCATTTCATATGTGGGTACCAGACGTTTACCAAGGTGCGCCAACTGCCGTTACTTTAATGATCGCAGCCGCTCCAAAGTTAGCTGCATTTGCTTTGTTGTTCCGCCTTCTGGTTAATACTTTATTACCACTGATGGGAGACTGGCAGCCGATGTTGGTGTTGTTGGCCGTTCTTTCGTTGGTTGTGGGTAACGTGACTGCCATCGCCCAGACCAATGTTAAGCGGATGTTGGCTTACTCTGCAATAGCGCAGATGGGATTTGTACTCTTGGGCATGCTTTCTGTTTTTGATGATCATGCATTTAGCGCAGCCTTGTTCTATGCCATCACCTATGTGCTGACAACTTTAGGTACTTTCGGGCTGTTGATGGTGCTCTCGCGCAAAGGATATGATTGCGAGACCCTTGAGGGTCTTAAAGGGCTTAACAAGAAGCATCCATGGTTTGCCTTTATTGGTCTGGTGATGATGTTCTCTTTGGCTGGTATACCCCCAACCGTTGGATTTGCTGCTAAATTAGGGGTGCTAGAGGCCTTAGTTGACGCAGAGCATACTTTCTTGGCGGTGATTGCCGTATTGGCTTCATTGGTTGGCGCGTTCTACTACTTGCGTGTTGTTAAGGTGATGTATTTTGATGAGCCATATCATGAGGTGACCGTATCAGGGTCTGGCTTTGCTAAAGGCTTGTTGAGTTTTAATAGCATCTTAGTTCTGGTTATCGGCATTATCCCAGCCGCCTTAATGAGCGTATGTCTTGATGCAATGCGACGGACTTTATTGGGTTCTTGATAAGAGTAGGGTATCAACAGTTTTATAAGGCTCCTTTAGGAGCCTTATTTGTTTGTGTAATTGCGACACTTGAATGACATGCCACCATAGTAGTATGTAAGCAAATCATTTGTACTGGATTAGCCAATATGACCGAAAAATCTTACCTAGACCTACCTGAAGGTGATGCACATTTACGAGAAGAGCGTGTTTCAGGTGAAGACATTTATGGCGGCATCTTTCTGAATATGAAGCGCGACCAGGTTCGCTTACCAGATGGTCAGCTAGCTGCTCGTGAGTACCTCACCCACCCTGGAGCTGTTGCAGTAGTGGCGATTCTTGAAGATGGTAGGGTGCTGATGGAGAGGCAGTATCGCTATCCTATAGCAAAGGCTTGTATTGAAATTCCTGCGGGGAAACTGGATCTTGGTGAAGATCCTCTGCTTTGTGCGCAACGAGAGCTTGAAGAAGAAACCGGTTACACGGCAAAAAAATGGAGTTACATCCGACGTATTCATCCGGTGATTTCATATTCCACAGAGTTCATTGATATTTACTTAGCTGAGGATTTGGTGGCCGGTAGAAGCCAACTTGATGATGAGGAGTTTTTAGATGTATTTGCCGCCCCTTTGGAGCAATTATTGGACTGGGTTGAGGCGGGTGAGATTACGGATGTGAAAACTACCATTTCAACCTATTGGTTGGATCGTTATCGCCGTGGTTTGGTCAAGCCAAAGCCTATTAAATAGGTCCAAGGGGCCCATCTTTGGGTTGAAATAGGGGATTTTCAAATCCTATTAAAATGAGACTATTGAATTTAGTATTATAGGTCTTATGAAAGTTTATAACCTCGCGTGCCCCCTGGGTCATCGTTTTGAAGGATGGTTTGCCTCTGAGGAGGATTGTCTTGCTCAGCAAGATAAGGGAATGCTTGCATGTCCGGTTTGTGATAGTACTGAAATTACGCGGATGCCTTCGGCCCCTCATATTGCAAAATCCTCAAGCTCAACAGCTTTAACAGCGCCAAACGAGGATATTGCTAATAACAGTATTAGTGGAGAAGTTGTTGCGCTTACTGGCAATGACCATTCACATTTAGAGGCGCAGGTGCAAGCGGCCTTTTTAAAAGGTATGCGCGAACTCATGGGTAAGTCCGAAGATGTAGGCACGGCATTTGCTGAAGAAGCTAGGAAGATTCATTACAAGGAAGCTCCAGAAAGAAGCATTCGTGGACAAACTACTTTGGATGAGGCTGAATCCCTGCGGGAGGAGGGCATTGAGGTTATGGCCGTTCCGCTCATCCCTGCCTTTAAGAATACTTTGCAGTAATCTCTCTTTCATTGGATAAAAAATAGCGATCTTTAGATCGCTATTTTTATTTGTGCTAATGAGGTTTATTTGGATGTGGGCATCACAAACTCAGCGCCCTTGGCTATGCTCTCTGGCCAACGCTGCATGACGCTCTTTTGCTTGGTATAAAAACGGACCCCTTCTTTGCCATAGGCATGCATGTCTCCAAAGAGGGACTTTTTCCAGCCGCCAAAGCCGTGCCATGCCATGGGAACTGGAATAGGTACGTTAATACCAACCATGCCAACCTGAACACGACGAGCAAATTCACGTGCGATATTGCCATCACTGGTAAAGCATGCCACCCCATTACCGAACTCACAAGAGTTCACCAGATTCAAAGCATCAGTGAAGTTAGCAACTCGTAAGCAAGAAAGAACTGGGCCAAAGATTTCTTCTAAATAAATTTTCATATCGGGGGTGACGTTGTCAAACAATGTGCCACCAAGGAAGAAGCCGTTTTCATGGCCCGGAACTTTGAAATTACGGCCGTCAACGAGTAGATTTGCACCTGCGGCAACACCGCTATCAATGTAGCCTGTAATTCGATCTAAGGCTGCTTTGGTGATTATTGGACCCATCTCGGCATCAAGTTCCATACCATTTTTGACTTTGAGAGTCTTAGTGCGCTCAATGAGTTTTGGAATGATTTTCTCTGCAACATCGCCAACAAGAACAGCAACGGAGATTGCCATGCAACGCTCGCCAGCAGATCCGTATGCTGCGCCAACCAATGCATCAATTGCTTTATCAATATCGGCATCGGGCATGATGACCATGTGGTTCTTGGCGCCGCCCAATGCCTGGGAGCGCTTGCCAAAATGCGCACAACGCTCATAAATGTAATTGGCGATTGGCGTAGAGCCAACAAAGCTGACAGCCTTCACGTCTGGGTTTTCAATTAAGGCATCCACAGCCTCTTTATCACCCTGAACTACGTTAAATACGCCATCAGGCAAGCCGGCTTCTTTGAGTAAATTAGCCATAAACAGTGAGGCCGATGGATCGGTCGGGCTTGGTTTGAGGATAAATGTGTTTCCGTAAGCGATGGCCATTGGGAACATCCACATAGGGACCATGACTGGGAAGTTGAAAGGGGTAATACCTGCTACAACACCTAAGGGTTGACGCATGACCCAGTTATCAATGTCGGTTGATACCTGCTCTGTGTAATCACCTTTCAGTAATTCAGGAATGCCGGTCGCAAACTCCACGATCTCAATGCCGCGAGTCACTTCACCTTGTGCGTCGGTAAATACTTTGCCGTGTTCTGCGGTAATGATGGCAGCCAATTCATCACGATTGGCATTTAAATAACTCCAGATACTTAAAAAGTATACGAGCACGACGCAAGGGGCTAGTTTGGCTCCAGGAGGCAAAAGCCTGCTGCGCTACTGCAACTGCAGCGTCGACTTCTTTGCGACTTGCTAAAGCAACTCTGCGGGCTACAGCGCCAGTAGCTGGGTTATAGACGTCTGCAAATCGACCATCCTGAGGGTTAACAACGGAACCGCCTACGTAATGGCCGATATCTGCTTTTGAATCAAAGGCTTTTGGTGCGTTCATAGTCTTTTGTATTTGATATGGGTAGTTGTGGGTAAATTAAGCCATTAGGCCATGAGCCTGCAGGACTTTGTTGTCTCGATTATTCTACTTTTTAAGTATTCTATCGCTTTAAGGCGTTTTTCGTATTTTGATCCATTTTTTCGACTTTTAAAGGCATTTTGATGAGTTTGCTTTTTTCAAGCTATACCTTAAATTCCCCCCGTGGACCCCTAGAATTGGCAAATCGCATCGTAGTTGCCCCGATGTGCCAATACTCAGCCCACAATGGCGAGGCCACAGATTGGCACTTGATGCACTGGGGCAACCTTCTTAACAGCGGTGCCGCACTATTTATTATCGAAGCCACGGGGGTTACTCCTGAGGGCCGTATCACTCCAGCATGTTTGGGTTTATGGGATGACCGTACTGAAGCGGCTTTAAGAGACAAATTAGAAAGGGCCAGAAAGCTGGCGCCAGCAACACCAGTGTTTATTCAACTAGCTCATGCTGGGCGTAAAGCCTCGAGCGCTACTCCATGGGATGGAGGGCAGTTATTGCCTGTAGGTCAGGGCGGCTGGGAGACGCTTGCTCCCTCAGCTATCCCGCAACTCGATGGAGAGCGTCTGCCACATGAACTCTCTAAGACTGAGTTAAAAGATCTTATCAGAGCATTTGTGGAATCAGCGCAGCATGCGGAACGCTGCGGCATTGACGGGATCGAATTACATGGTGCTCATGGTTATCTATTGCATCAATTTTTATCTCCAATAGCAAATCAGCGCACCGATGAATATGGCGGTTCATTTGAAAATCGTATTCGTTTTCCGTTGGAGCTGTTTGCAGCAGTAAGAAGCGCATATAAAGGGGTATTGGGAATTCGTATTTCAGCAAGCGATTGGATTGAGGGCGGCTGGACACCTCAAGAAACCGCTAGTTTTGCACAGCAACTCAAACCTTTGGGTTGTAATTTTGTTCACATTTCCTCTGGTGGTATTTCTCCAAAGCAGCAGATTTCCTTAGGACCAAATCATCAGGTGCCTTTTGCAAAGATTGTGAAAGATCAATCTGGACTACCAACAATAACGGTGGGCTTAATTACTGATCCACTTCAGGCAGAGGCAATTTTGCAAGCGGGTGACGCAGATTTGATCGCTTTAGCTCGTGCATTTATGTATAAGCCACGCTGGGGTTGGGAAGCTGCTGCGGCATTAAATGCTACAGTCACAGCAAACGAAAGGTATTGGCGTTGCTTGCCGCGAGAGGCGCAGGCTGTCTTTGGTAATGTCAAGATTGGTCAGCGATAGATTCAATGATTCAGAATTCAATAGGGCTAGTGATGAACTTAATTCGATTACTTCTAAAGTGCGTTTGTGCTTTTGGTTTTACAGCACTCTTTAATGTTGTAGCAGCTCAAACTTTTCCAGATAGACCAGTAGTCTTGGTTGTTCCAAATCCACCGGGTGGCTTAGTAGATACCTCAGCGCGCCTATTGAGTGAGCCTTTAACCAGAGTTTTAGGGCAAGCAGTGATTGTTGACAACAAGCCCGGGGCTAGTGGCAACACAGCTTATCAGTTCGTTGCCAAGGCAAAGCCGGATGGATACACCCTTTTGATTTCCTATTCCGGTTATCACGTCGGTAATCCAGCATTGATGGATAAATTGCCTTGGGATCCGATTAAGGACTTTTCACCAATTGCTTTGCTAACTGTTTCCACGAATGTGATTGCCGTTCATCCTTCGGTGCCCGTAAACAATCTAAAAGAATTTATTGCTTATGCGAAAGCCAACCCTGGTAAGTTGAACTATGCATCTCAAGGAAACGGCTCGGTATCTCATATTGGTACTGAAATGTTCAAGCAAATAACGGGTGTTGATATGGTTCATGTTCCATACAAAGGTTCAGGGCCTGCCATTCAAGATGTCCTAGCAGGGCAGGTGCAAGTGTTTATCTCTACACCTCCCTCGGTAATGCAGCATGTTCAGAGTGGTAAGCTAAAAGGCTTGGCAGTCACTGGTAAGAAGTAAGAATCGTCACCCAGGAATGCCTAATGTCCCAACGACAGCTGAAGCGGGTTTACCAGCATTTCAGTTGGAGTCATGGGTTGGATTGTTTGCCCCAGCAGGCACACCTGCGCCTATCGTAACTAAATTAACTGACTCCGTTAAGAAATCCCTAGCCATGCCGGAGGTTAAAGAACGTGCCGATGCTGCTGGAGTTGAACTGCGCTACCTTACGCCATCTGCTACAGAAGCCTTGGTGAAGAAGGAGCTTCCTTATTGGAGCAAAGTAATTAAGTCAGCAAACATTACCCTGGATTGATCAATGTCTAAGCCTGATCCCTGAGAACGGGATCAGGTAGTGCTAATGCTAGTGCACGAGCTGAGCTCAATAGGAATGCATCTTTCCCGGGACCCGCTATGAGCTGAATACCAATTGGTAATCCATTTATTCCAGTTGCAATATTGATGTTGATGCTAGGCAATCCTAGCAGGGTCCACATTCTGCAAAATACAGGATCATCTGTGCCATCTTTAAGAAGAGGCGCTTCTCCGATCGTGCTAGGCGCAATGATCAGATCGAATTGATCATCGAATAATTTGGTGATGAGGTTTTGCGCTTGTTTGCTTTTCAATAAGTCTTGCTCGTACTGTGAGTACGGTATTTGCTCACCTTGAATTATTTGCTTTATGAGGATAGAGCTCATTTTCTTGGAAAAATGTTCGCGCTCAAAAGCTAGGCTTCGAGACATCTCACTAAGCATGATGCGTGTCTGAATTTCTTGTAGCCCTTGAAGACCTTTTGGTAGCTTTAAGTCACTCACTTTTCCTTTTGCAATGGCTTCTGCTGCAAATCGAGCTAATGCCAGCGCACCCCGAGTATCTTTGCTGGCTAAATTCCAGTCGGAAGTTTTGCATATGGCAATTTTAGGTTTGTTATGTAGCACTTTGACAATAGCTAACTCATGATCGCCACTCATGGCAGCAACACCCAAGGCAACATCCTCGATCGTGCGACCAAAACACCCCAGAGTGTCCAGAGAGGGCGCTAGACTTTTCTTTTAACTCCTCCTGTACTAATCTTTCCAAAAGATGGTTTATAACCAATAACACCACAAAAAGATGCTGGCCTAATAATAGATCCAGCAGTTTGGCTCCCGGTAGCCAATGACACCATGTAGTCAGCCACTGCTGCCGCTGATCCACTAGAAGATCCCCCTGGTGTATGCAGCAGGTTATGCGGATTAGTGGTCGGACCGCTCTTAAATGAGGCAAATTCAGTGCTGACAGTCTTTCCCAAAATAATGCCGCCTGCTTGGCGTAGCAAGGCTACGGAGACCGCATCTGTGCTTGGGTAATGGTTTGCATAGGCGGCAGAACCATACGATGTAGGTAAATCAAAGGTATCAAATAAATCTTTTACGCCAATGGGAAGACCATGCAATATGCCCCTGAGAGCCCCTTTATCAAGGGTTTTGGCTCGCACCAGGGAGTTTTCCTTACCAAAAGCCTTCACAAGGCTCTCACGCTGTCCAATCCGGTCAAGGCAAGAAAGCAATAAATCAGTAGCTTTGATCTCTCTGCGAGATAGTGCTTTAACTGCTTGCGATGCGCTTAGGCATTCAAGATCTTTCATTGAACTATTCTATTTTTGGTGGCGTATGATCGCAATTTACAGTTTAAATATTTCTAAAAAATTGCATAAAAATGAAGCAACATACCGTTCGCGAAGCCTGGCTTGAGGATGCGGTTCGCCACCTTGAACCAGTATTTTCTAAGGCTGGCTATGCCATTCCCCCTGTACGAGTTTCTTGTGGCTTTTCGGCCTCGAGTAGTCCGAGAACAACTTTAGGCCAATGTTGGCCACGAGAGCGATCTGGCGGGGGGTTTCAATGAGATTTTTACCTCCCCCAAGATAGATGATCCAGTCCAGTTATTAGATACGCTGGTTCACGAGCTTTGTCATGCTGTGGATGATTGCTTTAGTGGGCATGGTGATGACTTCAAGGGTATCGCCCAAACTGTTGGCCTAGAGGGGCCTGCCAGAATGGCTCATGCCACAGAAGAGCTCACGGTAAAGTTGATGATGATTAGCCAAGAGTTGGAGCCCTATCCACATCAGGCGATTGTTTTTCCTCCGCCGCGACCAAGCAATGTTAGTAGGAGTAAGGCTAAATGTGCTCAATGCGGCTACGAGGTCACTTTATTAAAAAAGTGGGCAAGCTATGGCGCGCCAATTTGTCCGAAGGACAATATCAGAATGCAAGAAGCAGTACCCGAAACTATTGAGAACACTGCTGACTACGATAGTGAATCGGTAGGTAAGGGCGCCAAGCAGTCTCCAGATGAGATTCGACGGGCTATCAGCTAGGTTTTCACGGGTAAAATTGAACCCTTGGACCAACAATAACTAACTATTCGAGACTATTCATCCATGAACGCTAAAAAAATATTTAAGAATCCAAAGATTGCCGTTATCCCCGGTGATGGCATTGGAAAAGAAGTTATGCCCGAAGGAGTGCGCGCTCTCGAAGCGGCAAACCGTAAATTTAATATTGGCATGCAATTTGATCATTTTGATTTTGCAAGCTGTGATTACTATTTAAAGCACGGCAAAATGATGCCGGATGATTGGTTTGACATTCTCATGAAATACGACGCCATCTTCTTTGGCGCTGTTGGTATGCCAGACATATTGCCTGATCATATTTCGCTTTGGGGAAGTTTGATTCAATTTCGTCGCGGCTTCGATCAATACGTTAATTTGCGTCCAGTACGCTTGTTACCGGGAGTTCCTTGCCCATTGGCAAATCGCAAACCTGGCGATATTGATTTTTTTGTAGTTCGTGAAAATACAGAAGGCGAATACTCTAGTGTTGGCGGAAAAATGTTCCCAGATACGGATCGCGAGTTTGTCATTCAAGAGTCTATCTTCACGCGACAGGGCGTAGATAGAATTTTGCAATACGCCTTTGACCTGGCTCAAAGTCGCCCTAAAAAGCACCTCACTTCAGCGACTAAATCTAATGGTATTGCCATCACCATGCCATACTGGGATGAGCGTGTTGAGGCGATGTCTAAAAAGTTTTCGGATGTTAGAACTGATAAGTATCACATCGATATTTTGGCCGCTCATTTTGTGATGAATCCAGATCGTTTTGATGTGGTTGTTGCTAGTAACCTGTTTGGTGATATTTTGTCTGACTTGGGTCCAGCTTGTACGGGAACTATCGCGGTTGCTCCATCCGGTAGCATTAACCCAGAAGGAAAATTTCCATCATTATTTGAGCCAGTCCACGGGTCAGCCCCTGATATCTTCGGCAAGATGATTGCCAATCCAATTGGGCAAATTTGGAGTGGCGCGATGATGCTTGATCACCTTGGTTATCCAGAGGCTGGCAAAGCGATTTTTAATGCCATTGAAACAGTTCTTGCATCTGGCCCAGGTAATGCTCCTCTAACACCAGATCTTGGTGGCACAGCTAAAACGGATGATCTTGGCAAAGCGATTGCTGCAGCGGTTTAATCCCTCTTAAAATAAGGCATGACGCAGCCATACGCACCGTTAATACAGCAAATGATGCGGGAGTTTCAGAATCAACATCTTGATGCTACTGAGCGTATAGCCCAATCGATACTGCGAATTAATCAAAAAGATCTGGTTGCTTTGCAAGTGTTGGGGCTCTCTTTGGCAATGCAGGGTCGCATCCCAGAGGCTGTTGTCCCGCTAACAAAGGCGGCATCGTTGGATGGAAAAAATCCAGAACTACTCAATAACTTAGCCAAAGCACAACAGGGTGCCGAGCTTTATGCTCAAGCCCTAGAAACTTACCAAAAGCTAAATAGACTGGTTCAAAACAATCCTCAAATCCTCACGGATATGGGTACTGCTTATGGCAAGCTGGGGCAGTTTGATAAAGCATCCGCATGTTATGAAATGGCCATAAATTTAGCGCCCAACTATTTTCTAGCTTGGTCTAATCAAGGAAATTTATTGGTAGAGCAAGGTTTGCCAGAGCAGGCTCTTGTATCTTATGAAAATGCATTACAGTTAAATCCCAGCTATGCAGAGACGTGGACTAATTACGGTAACGCTCTATATGATTTAGGCCGGTTTGAGGAGTCGCTGAAGGCTCATGAAAAAGCGTTAACCTTAAATCCGCTTTACGGCGAAGCTTGGTCAAATCAAGGCAATACATTGCAGGAGCTCAAACGTGGTGAGGAGTCCTTGCAGAGCTATCAAATGGCCTATGAACTCGTTCCAGAGCACCCATTTTTAATTGGCCAGTTACTGAATGCGTATACCACCCAATGTGAATGGAATCAAAGTCAAGAGCTGATTGAAAGGGGGGTCAAAGAAGTTGCCCAGCTCAAAAGCGCAATCCCTCCATTTATCCTACTTCAAACGCCTGCTTCTTTGGAGCATCAGAAAAAAGCTGCCCAGGTTTATATACAAAAGCGCGTTCATGTTATCAATTCAGGATCTATTCCACTGTCATCGCCGATAGCCGGTCGAAAAATTCGGATAGGATATTTTTCTAGCGACCTCAAAGATCATCCGGTTGGTATCTTGATGGAACACATCATTCGATTACACGATCGAGGGCGTTTTGAAGTGATTGGAGTTACATTAAATAAACCCACTAGTGATGCATTGGAGTCTCGTTTAGCGAAATCTTTTGATCGTATGATTCCTCTCCACGGATTAAATGATGCTCAAGCGTGCGAGATTGTTCGTGAGCAACAATTTGATATTGCGATTGACTTAAATGGTCATACCGCCAACGCTAGAACGGGTTTGTTTGGGCTCAAGCTTGCACCAGTTCAGGTGAATTATTTAGGTTATGCGGGTACCCTTGGCGCCGATTTTTACGACTATCTAGTTTGCGACCAAATTGCCGTACCCCCTGAGCATCAGTCATATTATGTTGAGAAGCTTGCTTGTATGCCCCATTCATTTTTTCCGGCTGATAGCATTATTTCTCATGAGGAATTTGGGCCAATTCCTTCAAGACAAAGTCAAGGTCTTCCAGATAGCGGATTTGTATTTGCCTCATTCAACAATTCCTATAAGATCACGCCCCAGATCTTTGACGTATGGATGGAATTATTAAAACAAACTCCAGGTAGTGTTTTATGGCTTTCTAAGCCTTCAGCCGCTGCTATAGCAAACCTCAAGCAGCACTCTCATATGCGTGGAGTGGATTCCAACAGGATTCTTTTTGCTGAGCGTGTTCCATCTAGGGTAGATCATTTAAGTAGATTGCGTTTAGCAGATTTGTTTTTAGATACTCCGTACTTTAATGCGCACACTACTGCTGCTGATGCTTTATGGGCGGGTCTGCCTGTGTTGACGATCTTAGGCGATACATTTGCTGGAAGGGTCGCAGCCAGTCAGTTAACAGCTCTTGATATGCCCGAGTTAATTTCAGAATCAATGCAATCTTATTACTCGAAGGCCTTGGAATATTCTCACAATCCAGAGTTATTAAAGCAAATCAAAAACAAGTTGTGTGATCACCGTTTAACCAAATCCTTATTCGATACACATCAATACGTCAAAGATTTGGAAGCACTATATATCAGTTTTGTTGAGGAAAAATCCTAGTTAGCTACAGATGTAGGTGTCCACACGGGCTCTTTCTTGCTTCCCTTAGCGATTTCAGCAAGAATCTTCTCATGTTGCTGACATTCATCTGGGCTTGCGGCGAAAACTTTTAAGTTCGTAGGAATAGGTTTGGTGTTGCCCGAAGCATCAGCGCCTACGGTGTAATCAATCAAATCAATTGAGAGGTCTTCTTGACCTCTGGTCATGGCAATATACACTTCAGCTAAAAGTTGTGCATCAAGTAAAGCGCCGTGAAGAGTGCGATGCTCATTGCTGATGGAAAAGCGCTCGCATAATGCATCTAAAGAGTTGCGCTTGCCTGGAAACATTTGCCGAGCATCTAACAAGGTATCAATGATTTTTGACGCAAGACTTCGAAATGGAGGGCGCTTTAGCAAGGCAAATTCATTATCCAAAAAGCCTAAGTCGAACGCAGCATTGTGAATAACAATTTCAGCGCCATCAACAAATTCAATCAGTTGATCAACGATGCTACCAAAAACAGGTTTATCAGACAAAAACTCTCTTGAAAGACCGTGTACAGCAAATGCACCAGCATCAATATCTCGTTCGGGATTGATGTAATAGTGAAAGGTGCGATCAGTTAAGCGACGATCAATGACTTCAACGCATCCAATTTCAATCACACGGTCGCCGGTGGCAGGATTAAGGCCTGTTGTTTCTGTATCGAGAATAACTTGACGCATTAGGTTCCCTCTAGAACGGAAGCCGGAATATCCATTGGTCCATTACCTGCATACTTATCCAAGTACAAATAAATTACCGGGGTAATGATTAAAGTAACAAATTGAGAGAAAATTAACCCACCGGCAACGCTAATACCTAAGGGCTGTCGTAGCTCAGCACCAGCTCCGATGCCTAAAGCAATTGGCAACGCTCCCATCAGCGCAGCAAATGTGGTCATCATAATTGGACGGAATCGCAATATACACGCTTCCCGAATTGCTTTCTCAGGCGTCATGCCTTGGGTACGCTGTGCCTCTAAAGCAAAGTCGATCATCAAGATCGCATTTTTCTTGACAATACCAATCAGCAATAAAATGCCAATAGAAGCAACAACAGTGAGCTCAAAGCCGAAAACTCTTAAGGCTAATATCGCCCCAATTGCTGCGGATGGTAATCCTGCCAAAATCGTAAGAGGGTGTATATAGCTCTCATAAAGAACACCCAGCAGAATATAAATTACGCCCAAGGCGGCAAAAATCAAAATTAACTGACCTGATTGATTGCTTTTAAATACTGCAGCATCTCCACTGTAGCTGGTAATAATCGATGGCGGCAAGTCAATTTGTTTAGTGTATTCCTCAATCTTCTTGGTGGCATCACCAAGAAAGACATCTGGAGCCAAGTTAAACGAAAGGGTAACAGCAGGGATTTGACCTTGATGATTAACTGCGGTCGGGCCAACTGTTCTGGTGTATGTGGCCAAGCTAGACAAGGGGATTAACTTATCAGTGGCTCGACCACGAACAAAGATCTTGTTTAAATCGGTTTCATATTGGCGATCATCTTCAGATGCCTCAAGAATGACGTAATATGTGTTGACGGGAGTGTAGATGGTTGAAACTTGCTTCTCGCCATAAGATGAATAGAGCGCAGTTCGAATATCCGCAATGGAAACACCTGCGCTTGCAGCCTTTTCACGATTGATATCAATCTTAACGTTCAAACCTTTTAATTGAGAGTCACTGGTTACATCGCGGAACATTGGGTCAGCACGCATCTTCTGCATGAGTTTATCGGCCCATTCATTAACGCCTTCAAAGCCGACACTTTGCAAAATAAACTGATAGCGACTCTTACTATTTTTGCCACCAAGCTGAAGGTTTTGAACAGGGCGCATGTATACCTGAAGACCGGGTAGTTCTTTGAATTTAGCCCTTAAACCCTCCATCACCTTAGACATTTTTTGACAGTCGGCCTTGTCTTTCAGAATGATGAATATACGTCCAGTATTGGTGCCTGAGCTAGCGCCACCACCAACAACCGAAATTGAGCTTGCTACATTCGGGTCAGAGTTGACCAATTCGGCGGCTTTATCTTGTAGCGCTAACATCGCTTTAAAAGAAATATCTTCTGATGCTTCAGTGGTAGCCTGAATTTGTCCAATATCCTCTTCAGGAAAGAATCCCTTGGGGCTGTACACAAATAGAACTATAGTAATTACGAAGGTTGATACTGCGCCCCACAATACTCTTTTGCGGTTATGCAGCGCTAAATCTAAATAATGGATATAGGTTTTGAGCATCCAATCAAAGAAACGATCAAACTTTTTATTGATTTCGTATTCTTTGGCATGCTGACCAGGTTTTGGTAAAAAACGGCTGCACAACATTGGTACAACGGTTAAAGAAACAAGTGCTGATACCAATATAGATAAGGAAACAACGACCGCAAATTCTCTAAACAGAAGGCCAATAGGACCCGCCATAAAGAAGAGGGGAATAAATACGGCAACCAAAGAGATAGAGATAGAAATGATGGTGAAGCCCACTTCTTTACTTCCTTTTAAGGAGGCCTTCAGCGGTTCCATGCCTTCCTCAACATAACGCATGATGTTTTCAAGCACCACGATTGCATCGTCAACTACCAAGCCTACCGCTAGCGTGATTCCTAGTAAGGAAATATTGTCTAGGCTATAACCCAAGAAATAGAGCAAGAAGAAGGCACCAATTAATGAAATTGGCAAGCTGATTGAAGGAATGATCGTGGCAGAAATATGCTTTAAGAAAAGAAAGATCACCAAAACTACAAGCAATACCGTGAGTGCAAGTGTGTAATTGACGTCATGTATCGCTTCGATAATTGACAAAGAGCGGTCATTCAATAGTTGGAGTTTGATGGACTCCGGCATTTGTTTTTGTAACTCTGGTAATAGCTGTTTTACAGCCCTAACAACTTCAACAGTATTAGCGCTGGGTTGACGAAGTATGGCAATTGCAATGGAGCGTTCGCCATTTGCGCTAGCCAGAGTCTTCACATCTTCGTAACTCTCGCTAACTTCGGCAATGTCTTTTAAGTAAATAGGCAAGCCATTTTTTTGACTAATGATCAGGTTGCCGAACTCTTCTGGTTTAACAAGTTGAGGATTGGCACATAAATTGTGATTGATTGCCTAGGGTCATCCAAGACACCAACAGGGCTATTAGCATTGGCTTTATTGATAGCAACCGCTACCTCATCCATGGTCAGATTGCGATTGGCTAGCGCATCTGGATGGACTCTGACACGAACTGCGTAGCGCTTGGCGCCATAGACAAGAACCTGAGCTACTCCGCTAATCGTGGAAATATTGGGTGACAAGAGGTTTTCTGCATAAGCATTCAGATCCGATAAATTTACCGAGGGAGAACTCATGCGTACTACTAGCACAGGGGTATCGGCCGGGTTGACCTTGCGGTAGGACGGCGGAATCGTCATCTCGATCGGAAGACGCTTTTGTGCGCGTAATAAAGCAGCCTGAACATCGACTGCAGCCTTATCAATATCTCGATCGTTATTGAATTCAAGGGTGATGCTAGTGCTGCCTAAAAAGTTTGTGGAGCTGATGACGGTAATGCCATCAATGGTTGAAAATTCTTTTTCTAAAGGCAGCGCCACAGAAGCAGCCATGTTCTCGGGCGATGCACCCGGTAATGAGGCGCTGACTGAAATAATTGGAGAGTTAAAGCTTGGTAGTGCTGCTACAGGAATTTTTAGATAGGCGACTGTACCGGCAATGACGGTTGCGATTGAAAGCAACACCGTCATCACGGGACGACGAATACATAACTCAGAGAGCGTCATTTTTTATCGCTAGCAGAAGGAGTCGTTGCGGATGCTCTGGGAGTTTCGGATGGCACATTTGAAGATTTAGCCTCACGAGTTTTGCTGCCGGGGCGTAAATTTTGTTTTCCTTCAACAACTACTTTATCGCCCGCCTGAATGCCTGTGATTACAGACGAACCTTGGTACTCGTATACGACTTTGACTGGATTTAAAACTGCTTTGCCATCCTTATCAAGTGTGTAGACAAATTTACCACGTGGGTTAATCACAACGGCTTGAGAGGGAACGAATAAGGCATCTTTTAGATCGCTTGCCACAAGAGATACCTGCGCGAACTGCCCGGGTAAGAGCGTCATATCGTCATTTGGAATTTGAGCCTTCACTCTTACAGCCGCAATTGAAGGATCCACCTGATTATCGATAACAAGAACCGTACCTTGATAGACCTTTTTACTGGAATCACCAACGGTGACTCTAACCTTCAGAGGCTCACCATCGAGTTGGTTTTCTAGTAATGTGGGTATGTCCTTTTCGGGGATAACAAACTGCACATTAATTGGATTTAATTGGGTAATCGTAACCATTGCGCCCACACTTGAAGTAGAGCTGGTGGCTGTTGAAACTACGTTACTGGCTTGCACCAAAGAACCTGGGAAAACATTCACAATACCAGCGCGACCATCTATTGGGGATTTGATGTAATCAAAGGATAGTTGCACTTCAGCAGCTTTGGCGGCAGAAAGAGCAGACTTCGCATTAGCGGATGAAGTATCTAAGCCAGCTTTAGAAATGAAATTCTTGGCAACCAATTCCTTAGCTCGTAGATATTGGGCTTGCGCATCATCAGCCAAAGCCTTGAGTTTCTCGTAGTTGGCTTTATCGTTACGGTCATCTAGTTGAAAGAGTAGGTCACCCGCTTTGACCTCTTGTCCATCTTTTACAAAGATTTTGGCAACCGTATTGGTAATCATTGGCCGTATATCAACAATGCTATTAGACACAATGGTGCCTGTAGCCTCAATGATAAGAGGGACATCTCTCTTCTCGACAACCATTGTGCTCACAGTGATTGGTCCCCTAGCTTTATCGGCTGCTGGAAAAAAATAATCGTAAGTCTTGGAACCTGCATACAGAGCTATCAGCACCAACAAGATACGCCACTTGTATTGAATGGCGAATGTCTTGATAGTCGCAAAATTCAATTGTTTGAGCTTTTGCGTATGCGGTGAATATTTTTGCCAAAGGGCGCACAAACGCGACTTAGTGGCATTTTTCAGCTGGCCTAGTTTGGCCACTAGCTGATCCAGAGAAGATTCTATTTTTGACACAGTCTCGTTTTTTTATGGTTTTAATGCAGTTTAGAGGCCTTTAGAGCTTTTCTATTTTCTCATAAGACCTCGCTATAAGTGTAAGTAAGAGGCTGATGAGCTCTAGGGTAAAAACTCCTCAACGCCTTTATTGGCTAACTGATCTGCTAGCTCATTGCCAGGGTGACTATTGTGACCACGGACCCAGTGCCATGAAATATCGTGATCGGGCAATAAGGCGTCCAACTCTTGCCATAAATCGGCATTTTTAACGGGTTCCTTGCTGGCAGTCTTCCAGCCACGCTTTTTCCAACCCTCCAGCCATTCCGTGACCCCTTTTTGAACATATTGGGAGTCTGTCCACAACTCAACCGAACTTCTTTGTTTGAGGGCTTTAAGCGCAAATATGACTGCGCAAATTTCCATGCGATTGTTGGTGGTGAGCTTTTCACCTCCATGCATGTGCTTTTCGTGGTTACCGGAGCGCAACACCGCACCCCAGCCGCCTGGACCTGGATTACCTTTGCAAGCACCATCGGTATAGATAACGATGTGAGGTGTTTGGGATGGTTTGCTGTTGGGCATAACCGTAATTTACTGGTTTTGCTTCTGATTAACCGAATCCCCGAGCTGATTGCGTTCGGCAGCAGGAGCTAGTTGTGGAATGGTCGGCACGCGGACGGTTTGGATTTGGCCAATGAGCCTCATTCCTCGATGTCGTTTGATGGCCGATACTAAAAATACCGCTCCAAAAATAGGCCACCAACGATTTCCCATGGACTCTAGGTAATCCATGCGATTCATGGCTGATTCCCCTTGAAGGGGTAGCTTATAACAGCCAAAATGTCCACGATCTAAGGAGTAATTTAGTAGCTGTAGCCAATCTTTCACACGAATCAGGCCAATGAATTGACCATCCCTTGGAAGGTAGGGGTTGCCAATTAATCGGCTTAAATACTGTCGCGCTCCCCACAGGCTTGCTGGATTAAATCCAGAGATGATCAGTCGCCCCTCGGGCCTCAATACTCTATCCACTTCTCGCAGGATTTGGTGCGGATCAGCCGCAAACTCTAAAACATGGGGTAGGACTATCAGATCAATACTCTCATTAGCAAATGGTAGGTCTGCAGAACTGCCTACAATTTGGTGCCAGGCAAAACGATCGGCTTCTGCTTTACTGTCGTTTGAGCTCATCAATAGGGCGTGTAAAGGCATGCGGTTTTCTGTGAGTGCATTAATTTGGGGCAAGCCAATTTGCACAGCATGAAAGCCAAATACATCGGCAACTATTTGATCAAAGCATTTCTGCTCCCAGCTCAGAACGTAACGTCCAGGGGGTGAATGCAGCCACTTTTCCCATGAGCTCCATGGGGGTGCGGGCTTCTGAGAAGGAATGGGTGGGGTTGGTATCATCACTCTATGGATAAGAATACTTTATTGCAAGTTTGGCCTATTCCGGCTTTTGATGACAATTACATCTGGTGCATTCATGATGGCAAATCCGCTTTGGTTGTTGATCCAGGTGATTGCGTACCCGTTTTGGATTATCTAGCGCAGCACCATCTCAAACTCAAGGGCATTGTAATTTCCCATCATCACGCTGACCATACTGGCGGTATTTTGAAGCTTGTGGATGCTCTAGGTGGCTCAATCTCTGTTTATGGTCCAGCGGGGGGAACAACATTCCAGGCCGCACTCAGATTGTCAGGGAAGGTGACAAGATTGAGTTTGTGTCACCCCGTATCAGTTTTAAAGTGTTTGAAGTTCCTGGGCACACTTTAAGTCACATTGCTTACTTTGCAAATATGCAGGCCAATGTAGTAGAGCCCATGCTGTTTTGTGGGGACACTCTTTTTGCAAGTGGATGCGGTCGTCTCTTTGAGGGCACACCAATCCAGATGACTGAGTCACTGGCTTTGCTGCCTTGCCAAAAAATACCTTGGTGTACTGTACCCATGAATACACCTTATCTAATATTCGGTTCGCGCTTGCAGTAGAGCCAAATAATACCAACCTAATTTCTTGGTCCGAGCAAGCAAACGCTTTGCGAGAGCAGGGCTTGCCAACCTTGCCAACAACCATTGGGCAAGAGTTGCAAGTCAATCCATTTATGCGTTCTGATCAACCTGAGGTTATTGAGTCAGCCAAGGCTATTTCAGGTCAGGCACAGCTTCCCAGTCCCGCTCATGTATTGGCAGTAATACGAGCCTGGAAAGATCAATTCTGATGCGCGTGTTGTATGTGGCAATTGCAATTGCCGCCTTCTTATCCGGATGTACAAGTACTGGGGATTGGTCATCCGATACACCCGCTAAGGGTAGCTCAAAATCTTCCAAGGCCACCCGCGTTAACCTAAAGAATCAGTCTGTTAGCAAGGTCTATGCACCTTCTGATAATTTATGGTTACGTATTCGTGATGGCTTTCAAATGGAGCCTATGAATAGCCCGCTGGAGATTGAACAGGTTCGTTGGCTTAGCGCAAGACCGGATTACGTGAACCGCTCAATGGCGCGTTCATCACGCTATTTGTTTTATATCGTCCAGGAAGTCAATGCGCGCAATATGCCCACAGAAATTGCTTTGCTACCTTTTGTTGAGAGCGCGTTTGTAACGAATGCAAAGTCAAATGCAAAAGCAGTGGGTTTATGGCAATTTATGCCGGCGACTGGAAAAGACTTTCAATTAACTCAAAACGTATTTCGTGATGAGCGCCGCGATGTACTGCAGTCAACCGATGCAGCACTTGATTATTTACAACGGCTAAACAATCAGTTTGGCAGTTGGGAGTTAGCTCTAGCTGCCTATAACTGGGGCGCCGGAAATATTGCAAAGGCGCAAAAGAAAAACATTGCTCTGGGTTTACCGACGGATTATGAGAGCCTTACTCTGCCAAGAGAGACGCGTAATTACGTACCCAAACTCATGGCTTACCGCCAAATTGTTTTGGACCCATCTGCCTACGGCATCGTATTGCCCGAATTAGAAAATCACCCTTATTTTGTCGCAGTAGATGTTGGAAATGACATCGACGTTTCTTTGGTAATTAAATTGGCGGAAATTCCACCGGAAGAATTTCAAAGCTTAAATCCCTCGTTTAATAAACCGGTGATTCTGAGTAATGCAAATCAGCAAATTTTGTTGCCATTTGGATATGCTGAGATTTTTCAAGAAAATCTTAAAAAATATAACAAGCCCCTCTCAACCTGGACGGCAGTAAAGGTGGGTAAAACCGAGAGTGTCGATCAAGCCGCTAAAACGCTTGGCGTAGATGCCGACGCATTAAGACAGGTCAATGGCATACCCAAGGGGATGCGGATTAAAGCTGGATCAACTGTGTTAATTCCAAAAACTAGCGGACATTCTGGGGATGTTCCTTCGACCATGGCAGATAACGCCAGTTTGAGCCTAGAAAAACCGCCTCCACCGCAACCAAAATGCGCATCGTCTGGTAAGAGTGCCAAGGGCTCAAAAAATGCAAAGGGTGCCAAGACTTTGAAGTGTGAGCCTGCAAAAGGAGTGCAAAATGTCGCTTCTAAGGGTAATTCTTCATCAAATAATGCTGCATCTCAGCATAAATCCGCATCGACAGGACTTGCAAAATCTGCGAAAAATATTAGTTCGTTGCCCCCTACTGGCAAAACTAGCAATAAGGGGGCGAGCAAAAACTAGTAATTTCGTCCATTTAGATTAGGTTGATCATGTCCTATAAAGCACATCACGAACGCTCAATTAAAGACCCAGACGGATTTTGGGGTGAGCAGTCCAAGTTAATTCACTGGGAAAAACCATTCGATAAGGTACTGAATTACGACAATCCTCCATTTGCTAAATGGTTCGAAGGTGGTTTAACCAATCTTTGTTACAACGCGGTAGATCGTCACGCTAAAGAACGTCCAAATCAAATCGCACTGGTAGCTGTCTCCACAGAAACCAATCTAGAAAAAGCCTATACCTACCAAGAGCTATACGAAGAGGTCAATCGTATGGCTGCTATTTACAAAGCAAACGGCATCAAAAAAGGTGACCGCGTGTTGATTTACATGCCAATGATTGCCGAGGCTTGTTTTGCAATGCTAGCTTGTGCTCGTATTGGAGCAATTCACTCGGCAGTGTTTGGCGGCTTTGCATCACATAGTTTGGCATCTCGCATTGATGATGCTCAACCAAAAATGATTGTGACAGCTGAAGCTGGCGCACGGGGCGGCAAAGCAGTTCCCTACAAGCCTTTATTAGATGAGGCCATTAAGCTGGCTAGTTACAAACCTGAGAAGGTGCTGATTGTTAACCGTGGTCTTACCGAATTTACAACTGTTGCCGGTCGTGACTTGGATTACGCCACAGAACGTCAGAAGCATATAAACGATCTCGTGCCGATCGAGTGGGTAGATGCAACTCACCCCTCATATATTTTGTATACCTCAGGCACAACTGGTAAGCCAAAAGGGGTGCAACGCGATACCGGTGGCTATACCGTTGCCTTAGCCGCCTCTATGAAACACATCTTTACCGGAAATGCTGGTGAGACCATGTTCTGTACATCCGATATTGGCTGGGTGGTTGGACATAGCTACATCATTTATGCACCATTGCTCAGCGGCATGGCAACCATCATGTACGAAGGTACTCCATTACGTCCTGATGCTGGTATTTGGTGGGAGCTTGTGGCCAAGTACAACGTGTCAGTCATGTTCTCAGCCCCTACAGCAGTTCGTGTTCTGTTCTTAAGAAACAAGATCCTGCATTCTTAACCAAACATGATTTAACTAAATTACGAGCATTATTTTTAGCGGGCGAACCTTTAGATGAGCCAACTGCAAGCTGGATTCATGATGCGATTCAAAAACCTATTGTTGATAACTATTGGCAAACAGAAACTGGCTGGCCAATGCTAGCGATCCAGCGTGGCGTTGAAGTCATGCCGCATAAGTTTGGCTCTCCAGGTGTTCCTTCATTTGGTTACAACATGAAATTGCTTGATGATGCAACTTCAGAAGAGCTTGGGCCAGATCAAAAAGGTGTTATAGCTATTGAGGGTCCATTGCCGCCGGGATGCATGCAAACCGTTTGGGGTGATGACAAGCGTTTTGTAAGTACTTATTGGGAAACAATTCCGGGCAAATTGATTTACTCGACATTTGACTGGGGCATTAAAGATAAGGATGGTTACTTCTTTATTTTGGGTCGTACCGATGATGTGATTAACGTTGCAGGACACCGTCTTGGCACTCGTGAAATTGAAGAGAGTATTTCTAGCCATCCCAATATCTCTGAAGTTGCTGTGGTCGGAATCGAAGACAAGCTCAAGGGTCAGGCGGCGATTGCGTTCGTTATTCCGAAAGACGCCTCTAAAGCTGAAAATCTTGAAAAAGAGTGTATGAAGACCGTAGATAGCCAGTTAGGCGCTATTGCACGCCCAGGACGTGTTTATGTGGTGACAGCGTTACCCAAAACTCGTTCAGGCAAAATTGTGCGGCGCGCGCTCTTCAGGCGGTGGCAGAGGGCCGTGATCCTGGTGATATCAGCACCATGGAAGATCAAGCAGTCTTGGCGCAAATTAAGACCATCATCGAACAAAGCGCGCCAGCTTAATTTCTTGGTTTGCCGTTACAGAGCTCCTCCTGGGTCAGCAGACCCAAGGGGGCGGTGACCTGCAACCCCTATTTGGCTAGTGATTTGGGGGTTTATTGAGCAAAACTGGTATCATTACAAGGTTCGAAACTTAATAAATACCCTAGCGCTTAAAGACACTCACCTCCCGCATATACAAGCCCCCGGGTTGGTCTTTTTGTGGGGGTTTGAGCGTCGGATGGAGCAGGGACTGGAGATGGTTTGTCACCCTTGCTTCCTTCTTTTCCTCCTGCCGTATTGGCCTTAGCCGATGGCACTATATTTCCCGGTTTTAGTATTGGCGCCCCCGGCGAGACAACTGGTGAAGTTGTTTTCAATACTGCTTTAACAGGTTATCAAGAGATCATTACCGATCCGAGTTATTCACGTCAAATCGTTACATTGACCTATCCCCACATTGGCAACATTGGCGTAAATGCACAAGATGCCGAATCCGATCAAGTTCATGCTGCTGGTCTCGTGATTAAAGATTTGCCAAAGCGGGTATCGAATTTCCGCTCAGAAGGTGGTCTTGATAATTACCTGATTAAAGCCGGAATCCTAGGCATTGCTGGAATTGATACCCGAAAACTAACTCGTATTTTGCGTGACCAGGGCGCTCAATCAGGCGCAATTGTTGCTGGCAAGGTGGGTGACGATTATGAGGCGCTTGGAATCAAAGCTTTGGAGCTTGCTAAAGCCTTTCCAGGTATGGCCGGATTAGACTTGGCACAAGTAGTCACCACCAAGAAATCATATGAATGGCGTGAGGCTGAATGGGATTTACATGGCCCAGAAGGCAAGCCAGCATATAGATTTTTAGATAAATCAAAGCCAGCGAAAAAAGTGGTTGCTTATGACTTTGGGGTTAAGCGCAATATTCTGCGCATGCTTACTGAGCGGGGTTGTGAACTCACGGTCGTGCCTGCACAAACGAGTGCTGCAGAAGTGCTTGCAATGAACCCAGATGGCGTATTTTTCTCAAATGGCCCTGGAGATCCTGAGCCTTGCGATTACGCTATTGCTGCTGCAAAAGAAATTATTTCCAAAGGCATGCCAACTTTTGGGATTTGCTTAGGCCATCAGATTATGGGTTTAGCGGCAGGCGCTAAAACTTTGAAAATGAAGTTTGGTCATCATGGCGCAAACCATCCTGTTAAAGATTTAGATACTGGTCGTGTTGCGATTACCTCACAGAATCATGGTTTTGCAGTGGATGCGAATACTCTTCCCGAGAACATCCGCGTGACCCATGTCTCTCTATTTGACGGCTCATTACAGGGCTTGGCCTGGAGCGATAAGCCAGCACTGTGTTTCCAGGGGCATCCTGAAGCTTCTCCTGGGCCGCACGATATTGCCTATCTATTTGATCGATTTGTGGAGCTGATGAATGCTACCAGCAAGAAGGAGGGCAAATAATGCCTAAGCGTAGCGACATTAAGAGCATTTTGATTATTGGCGCCGGTCCAATTGTGATTGGCCAGGCATGTGAGTTTGACTATTCAGGCGCTCAAGCTTGTAAAGCATTGCGTGACGAAGGTTACAAAGTCATTTTGGTTAACAGCAATCCTGCAACCATCATGACCGATCCTGAAATGGCTGACGTTACTTATATCGAACCCATTACCTGGGAAGTGGTAGAACGAATTATTGCCACTGAAAAACCAGATGCAATTTTGCCAACTATGGGTGGTCAAACAGCGCTCAATTGCGCCTTAGATTTGCATCGCCATGGTGTTTTAGAGAAATACGGCTGCGAACTAATTGGCGCATCGCCAGAAGCAATCGATAAGGCAGAAGACCGTCAGAAATTTAAAGATGCTATGACCAAAATTGGTCTGGGTTCTGCTAAGTCCGGTATTGCTCACTCCATGGATGAAGCCCATGAAGTGCAGCAGCGAATTCAAAAAGAAACTGGTAGTTCTGGTTTCCCGGTTGTTATACGTCCATCCTTCACTATGGGAGGATCAGGTGGCGGAATTGCATACAACCGTGAAGAATTTGAAGAGATTTGTAAGCGTGGTCTTGATTTATCACCAACCCGAGAATTATTGATTGAAGAGTCCTTACTCGGTTGGAAAGAATTTGAGATGGAAGTGGTGCGTGATCGCAATGACAATTGCACCATCGTTTGTTCTATTGAAAACTTAGACCCAATGGGAGTTCATACTGGTGACTCTATTACTGTAGCGCCAGCGCAAACATTGACCGATAAAGAATATCAATTGATGCGAAATGCCTCAATCGCCGTTCTCAGAGAGATTGGTGTTGATACTGGTGGTTCCAATGTTCAGTTCTCCATTAATCCATTAGACGGTCGCATGATTGTGATTGAGATGAATCCACGTGTTTCTCGCTCATCCGCATTGGCATCTAAAGCTACTGGTTTCCCAATTGCCAAGATTGCTGCAAAACTTGCAGTGGGCTATACGCTGGATGAATTGAAAAACGATATTACTGGCGGCGCAACACCTGCATCGTTTGAACCATCTATCGACTATGTGGTTACTAAAATTCCGCGTTTCGCATTTGAAAAGTTTCCACAAGCAGATTCCCGCTTAACTACTCAGATGAAGTCTGTTGGAGAAGTGATGGCTATTGGCCGTACCTTCCAAGAGTCATTCCAAAAGGCATTACGTGGACTAGAGGTTGGTGTGGATGGCTTGGATGAAGTATCTAACGATTTGGATGACATCATTAATGAAATCCATGAGCCTGGACCGGACCGCATTTGGTATCTAGCGGATGCTTTCCGAATGGGCATGGGTTTAGATGAAATCTATAACGAAACTAAGGTTGACCCTTGGTTCTTAGAACAGATTGAAGAGCTTATTACTATTGAAACAGAACTGAAGTTACGCAAGATTGATAGTCTTTCCTCTGCAGAACTGCGCTTTGTAAAACAAAAGGGATTCTCAGACCGTCGCCTAGCTAAATTGCTCGGTGTTGATGCTTCGTCAGTTCGGGCTGCTCGGCATCGTTTAGGAGTGCTTCCTGTATATAAGCGCGTAGATACTTGTGCTGCTGAGTTCTCAACTAATACGGCCTATATGTATTCAACTTATGAGGCTGAGCATGGTGAATGTGAATCACGTCCAACTACCAAAGAAAAGATTATGGTGTTGGGTGGTGGCCCTAATCGTATTGGGCAGGGTATTGAGTTTGACTATTGCTGTGTTCATGCCGCTTTGGCAATGCGCGATGATGGTTACGAAACAATCATGGTTAACTGCAATCCAGAAACGGTTTCTACTGACTATGACACCTCTGATCGTTTGTACTTTGAGCCATTGACACTTGAAGATGTTCTCGAGATTGTTGCTAAAGAAAAACCAAAGGGCGTGATTGTTCAATATGGTGGTCAAACGCCACTGAAGTTGGCTTTAGATTTAGAGCGTAATGGTGTCCCGATCATTGGTACATCACCTGACATGATTGATGCAGCAGAAGATCGTGAGCGCTTCCAAAAATTGTTACAAGATCTAGGATTACGTCAGCCGCCTAATCGCACTGCGCGTACCGAAGATGAAGCATTGAAGTTAGCTGAAGAAATTGGCTATCCATTAGTTGTCCGTCCATCTTATGTGCTTGGTGGTCGTGCCATGGAAATCGTTCATGATGGCCGTGATCTTGAGCGTTACATGCGCGAAGCTGTCAAGGTTTCACATGATTCCCCAGTTTTGCTAGATCGCTTTTTGAATGACGCCATTGAGTGTGATGTCGATTGCATCAGTGACGGTGGCAAAGTCTTTATCGGTGGTGTGATGGAGCATATTGAGCAGGCTGGTGTTCACTCTGGTGACTCAGCTTGTTCATTGCCTCCTTATTCTCTTTCTGATGCAACCGTTCAAGAAATCAAACGTCAAACTGCGGCTATGGCTAAAGGCCTCAACGTTGTTGGATTAATGAACGTTCAGTTTGCGATCCAAAATGTCGACGGTAAGGATGTGATCTATGTGCTGGAAGTTAACCCACGCGCCTCTCGTACCGTGCCGTTTGTTTCTAAAGCAACTGGCTTACAGTTAGCCAAGATTGCAGCCCGTTGCATGGTGGGTCAAACATTAGAGCAGCAGGGCATTCATGTTGAAGTAAAACCGCCATATTTCTCTGTAAAAGAAGCAGTCTTCCCATTTAATAAATTTCCAGGCATTGATCCAATACTGGGACCAGAGATGCGATCTACTGGTGAAGTGATGGGTGTTGGTAAAACCTTTGGTGAAGCCCTCTTTAAGTCCCAGCTTGGGGCTGGCATCAAATTGCCTAAGAGTGGTACCGTGCTGCTCACTGTCAAAGATAGTGATAAATCCAAGGCAGTTGAAGTTGCTCAGCTTTTGCATCAATTAGGTTTCCCAATGGTTGCAACCAAAGGAACTGCGGCTGCAATTGAGGCGGCTGGTTTACCAGTTCGGATCGTGAATAAAGTGAAAGATGGTCGTCCACACATTGTGGATTTCATTAAAAATGGCGAAATTTCTCTGGTGTTTACAACCGTGGATGAGACTCGGACTGCAATTGCGGATTCACGCTCTATCCGAACTAGCGCTCAGGCCAATGGCGTGACTTATTACACCACTATTAGTGCTGCACGCGCAGTCATGGATGGTTTGCTAGCTTCCCAAAATGGCAGCAAAGAATCGCTTGAGGTCTATTCGCTACAAAACTTACATCGGGCACTCATTTAATCTAAAATTGACTTTACTGGCGCGTTTTGCGCCTTCATTTACGTTAGGTTAGTAGCATGAGCACAATCCCAATTACCAAGCGTGGTGCAGAGCTTTTAAAAGAAGAGTTGCACCGCCTTAAGCATGTCGAGCGTCCGGCAGTTATTAATGCTATTTCAGAAGCACGAGCCCAAGGAGACCTTTCTGAGAATGCTGAATATGATGCCGCTAAAGAAAAGCAAGGGTTTATCGAAGGCCGTATTCAAGAGCTTGAAAGTAAGTTGTCCGCAGCCCAAATCATTGATCCCGCATCCCTAGATATCTCTGGTCGTGTTGTGTTTGGCGCCACTGTTGATCTTGAGGATCTAGAAGACGGTACAAAGTTTACTTATCAAATTGTTGGAGACGATGAAGCTGATATTGAATCCAACAAAATCTCGATTAGCTCGCCAATAGCTCGTGCACTTATTAGCAAGGAGGAGGGTGACGTAGTCGCCGTTCAAGCTCCTGGAGGTAATCGCGAGGTTGAGATATTAGCTGTCAAATATATTTAATGACTCGAGGCTTCAACCCGAGATTTTTCTCCTGCATTTGTGGATTTTGGGTTGGTAGTTTCGTAACGGTTGGCTTTCTGGTAGTTCCAATTCTGTTTTCTAGTTTGGGTGATCGCCAGGTTGCAGGATTTGTAGCCGCTAATTTGTTTAAGATCTGCGCTTATGCCAGTGTTGGCTTAAGCGCTTTTTTAATGGTCATGGCCAATCACCTGGTAAGGTGTGGTTTTGGTGCTTATCGCCCTATACGCTGGGTTTTATTGGGAATGCTGGCTTGCGCGATTAGCGAGGCCTTCATCATTATTCCTTGGATGAATTCTTTAAGAGATCAAGCTTTGTTCTTGGGCCTATCTGTGCGAGAGTCTAGTCATGCAATTCTTTTTGGACGACTTCACCATAGCTCAAGCGTCATTTTCTTTATTCAAACTATTCTTGGTTTGATATTAGTTTGGCGCTCAACCAAAAACGCAGACTAGAGGCGTTCGCTTTTTTTTGTGTTGGCGTTAGGAGCCTAAGGACTTCTTTTTAGTGCTGCTCATGCGCACTTTACGTTTCTTAATCGGCGCCGGTGCCGCGACTGCTTTGCGATAGCCTGGAGATGACCAGCCAATCTTCGATTCAGCCGCCTCAGAGCGCAGAATGCGTTTCTTAGACGTTCCTGACTTCACTGCTGCGGCACGTTCGAAAGGAGACTTGTTTGTAGCGAACGGCGATCTGATCTCTCTGAGCTACTAGTGCGAACACTGGGCTTGGAGATAGTGCGATTCGGTTGACGTTTAGTACGAGATGCTTTTAATGACTTCTTTGTCTGTTTGCTGGAGCGCCCTAGGTTGGCATAAGCCTCATCGACGATGTCCTTAGGTTTCCAAAGAACTAATAGTTTGCCAATATGTTGTACGGGCGCGGCATTTAATTTGTCGCATAACTCTTCGTAAATAGCGATTCGCGCCTCACGATCATCCCCAAAGACCCGAATCTTGATTAAACCGTGATGTGCAATAGCAGATTTAGCTTCTTTAATGACAGCAGGGGTTAATCCATCTCCGCCAACCATAACAACAGAGCTTAAGTCGTGCGCATCTGCTTTGAGGGATTTACGTTGGGCGGGAGTATTAGTGCAGTCATGGCCTTGATGATAGAAGCATCAAGACCAAAAATAGCTGTTTTAAGCACGTTTTCAATCGATTTAGATCGATTCCTTTTGCTTTAGGGGTCATAAATCAGGAAAATACAGGGCGAACGTGGGTAAGTTGTGGCGAAGAATAAATTTAACAAAAGTTGGTTGCAGGATCATCTAACTGATCCATATGTGAAGATGGCTCAAAAAGAGGGCTATCGTGCTAGAGCGGTTTATAAGCTCAGTGAAATTGACGAGCAAGATCATCTGATTAAAGCAGGTATGACTATTGTTGACTTGGGTAGCGCTCCAGGTAGTTGGTCTCAATACGTGCGCAATCGTTTAACTGAGTTGGGCAAAAGCAATCCCAATATTGAATCTGGCAAACCAGATGGTCAAATTATCGCCATTGATATCTTGCCTATGGAGGATATTGCCGATGTTAGTTTTATCCAGGGCGATTTTCGCGAAGAGGAGGGTCTTGCTGCGTTGGAAGCTTTGCTTCCAGCAAATGCGGATGGGAAGGTTGATTTAGTTCTATCGGATATGGCTCCGAATCTGTCTGGTGTTGGTGTGGCTGATGCTGCAAGAATGGCGTTTCTGGCAGAGATTGCCCTAGATTTTGCCGTCGCTCACCTCAGGCCAGAAGGTGCTCTATTAATCAAATGTTTTAATGGTAGTGGATATAGCCAAATTGTGGAGTCCTTTAAAAAAGTCTTTAAAACAGTCGCCTCTCGAAAGCCAAAGGCTTCTAGAGCAAGGTCTTCAGAGATTTTTTTGTTGGGCAGAAACCTAAAGCCGCACAAATAAGCAATCATCGCTGAAAAGAATTAAAAACCCCCTGATTTACATGGGTTTATCAAATAAATATGCCATTAGCCCTTGAAAAAGGGTGGTAGTAGAATCAACTACTTAGTTAGCAATTCGCTTTTACTCCTGGATTAATCCAGAAAAGGACTTATTTTGAACAGCAATATGTTTCAAAAAATCGGTGTGTGGCTCATTGTGGGCTTGGTGCTCTTTACGGTTTTCAAACAGTTCGATAAGCCCAAAGAACAAAATCAAGTCACTTATTCCCAATTCATGGACGATGCCAAAGCTGGTAAAGTCAAAAGGGTGGATGTGCAAGGACGGACATTACAAGTTACACCCGTTGATGGCAATAAATACTCCATTATTTCTCTAGGTGATATTTGGATGGTTGGCGATTTAATGAAGTACGGTGTTCAGGTAACTGGTAAAGCCGAAGATGAGCCAAACTTGTTAGTTTCAGCGCTGTATTACCTAGGGCCTACTCTATTGATTATTGGTTTTTGGTTTTTCATGATGCGCCAAATGCAAGGTGGCGGCAAAGGAGGGGCATTCTCTTTTGGAAAATCAAAAGCTCGTCTGATTGATGAGAATAGTAATACCGTTACTTTCGCTGATGTCGCTGGATGCGATGAGGCAAAAGAAGAGGTTTTTGAGCTAGTGGACTTCTTAAAAGATCCGCAGAAATTTCAAAAACTGGGTGGGCGTATTCCTCATGGTGTTTTACTAGTGGGCCCTCCCGGAACTGGTAAAACTTTATTAGCTCGCGCCATTGCCGGTGAAGCTAAAGTACCATTTTTCTCCATCTCTGGTTCTGATTTTGTTGAAATGTTTGTTGGTGTTGGCGCATCTCGCGTGCGCGATATGTTTGAAAATGCTAAGAAAAATTCTCCCTGCATCATCTTTATCGATGAGATTGATGCAGTAGGTCGCCATCGTGGCGCCGGTATGGGTGGTGGAAATGACGAACGCGAACAAACCCTGAACCAAATGCTCGTTGAAATGGACGGCTTTGAGAGCAATAGTGGTGTGATCGTAGTAGCTGCAACAAACCGTTCCGACGTGCTTGATAAAGCTTTGTTGCGTCCAGGACGTTTTGATCGTCAAGTGCACGTTGGTCTGCCAGACATTCGTGGTCGTGAGCAAATCTTGCAAGTACACATGCGCAAAGTTCCGATTGATCCTGATGTTAATGCGGCAGTATTAGCAAGAGGCACCCCAGGATTTTCTGGTGCGGACTTGGCTAATCTGGTTAATGAAGCCGCTTTGTTTGCTGCACGTCGCAATAAGCGTTCGGTAGATATGAAAGATTTCGAGGACGCTAAAGACAAAATATATATGGGCCCCGAGCGCAAGTCAGCCGTCATGCGCGAAGAAGAGCGCCGTAATACGGCTTATCACGAGTCTGGTCATGCGGTAGTGGCGAAGTTGCTGCCAAAAGCTGACCCTGTGCATAAAGTCACTATCATGCCTCGTGGTATGGCTCTTGGTGTTACTTGGCAGCTCCCTGAATTTGATCGCGTGAATCTGTACAAAGATCGCATGCTAGAAGAGTTGGCAATCTTATTTGGTGGTCGTGCTGCTGAAGAAGTGTTTTTGCACTCCATGAGTACAGGAGCATCGAATGACTTTGAACGCGCCACCAAGATGGCCCGAGATATGGTGACTCGCTACGGTATGAGTGATAGTTTGGGTACCATGGTTTATGTTGATACCGAATCTGAAAGCATCTTTGGTCGTAACAGCACCAAAACTGTTTCTGAATTAACTCAACAAAAGGTGGATGCAGAAATTCGGACATTAATTGATAGTCAATATGCCCTAGCTAAGTCGATCTTGGAGCAAAATCGCGGCAAGGTAGAAACAATGGTTGCAGCTTTGCTTGAATGGGAAACTATTGATGCGGAGCAAATTAACGATATCATGGAAGGCCGTCCGCCACGCGCTCCTAAGCCACCACCAGCAACCCAGTTTGGTAATTCTGCTGGTACAAGCAGGACCTGCGGCAGGTAATGCTCCTGCAACAGCCTGATAAGGCCTAAATGCTCATCTCTGGCATTTTGAATATGCCCACAATATGGCGTTGTGGGCGTTTTGTTTTTGACTTCTCAAAACGCAAGCGGCCTATTGTTATGGGCATCTTGAATGCAACGCCAGATTCCTTTTCTGATGGCGGTAAATACCGGACTGCACATGATGCCATTGCACAAGCGGAGCAGTTGATTGCCAATGGGGTAGATCTGATTGATATCGGCGGCGAATCTACTAGGCCAGGTGCAGAGCCTGTTTCTTTGCAAGAGGAGTTAGACCGTGTGCTGCCGGTTATTGAAGGATTAAAGGATTGTGGTATTCCACTATCAATTGATACTTACAAGGCCCAGACAATGTGCGTCAAGCACTCCATGCCGGCGTTGATTGTGTAAATGATATTTGGGCCTTAAGGCAAGATGGTGCTCTAGATGCTGTATTAGAAAACGCTCATTGCGGTATTCTTCTCATGCACATGCAACGCGATCCACTAACGATGCAATTTAATCCTGATTATCACGATGTGATCACGCAAGTGAAAGAATTCCTGCAAGCACAAGCGGATCTATTGCAAAGCAAGGGCATAGATCACGACCGTATTGCAATTGATCCTGGGTTCGGATTTGGAAAAAATCTGGAGCACAATTTACAGATGTTGGCTCACTTTCAGAAATTTTCGGATCTTGGCTATCCAGTCCTCGCTGGAATCTCCCGAAAATCGATGTTGGGCAAGATAACCGGCAAGGATACCAATGAACGTCTTGCCTCTAGCATTGCTGCTGCCATTATGTCGGCAGATCGGGGGGCAAAAATAATCAGGGTTCATGATGTTGCCCAGACTGTCGATGCACTCAAGCTATGGGAGGCGGTTAATTCTTGAGGCCTTGATAAAGGTTCTCGGTTTTATAATGATCATCATGAAAAAACAATACTTTGGCACTGATGGCATTCGCGGAGAAGTAGGCCAATTTCCGATAGTCCCTGAATTTATGACCAGACTTGGCTATGCTGCTGGCAAGGTATTAACTAGAGACGCAAAACCTGGTGAACGTTGCAAAATTCTGATTGGTAAAGATACACGCGTATCTGGATATCTTTTAGAGGCCGCCCTAGAGGCTGGTTTTGCTGCAGCGGGGGTGGATGTGATGCTATGCGGACCCATTCCTACACCGGGGGTTGCTTATCTCACAAAGGCCTTGCGTTTGTCTGCAGGAATAGTGATATCAGCTTCCCATAACCCGTATCAAGATAACGGCATCAAATTTTTCTCTGCTAATGGAGATAAGTTATCGGATGAATTTGAGTTGGCTATTGAACTTGAATTGGAAAAGCCAATGGGATGCGTGAGCTCTAAAGAGTTAGGTAAGGCTTTTCGCTTAGATGATGCGGCTGGACGTTATATTGAATTTTGCAAATCAACTTTCCCTGGGGATCTGAATCTCAGGGGTTTAAAGTTGGTTGTAGATTGCGCTAATGGCGCCGCTTACCATACTGCACCTCACGTATTTCATGAGCTTGGTGCTGAAGTGATTTCAATCGGTGTCACACCAGATGGTAGAAACATTAATGACGGTTGTGGTGCGACTGCGCCAGCTGCATTGATTGCTAAGGTCAAGGAAGAAAAAGCAGACTTGGGTATTGCTTTAGATGGTGATGCCGATCGCTTGCAGATGGTTGACTCTACTGGTAGATTATTTAATGGCGATGAGCTTCTCTACGTACTCATAAAAGATCGCCTGGATCGAGGCGAGAATTTGGGCGGAGCAGTTGGCACTTTGATGACCAACTTAGCCATCGAGAATGCGATTAAAGCTCTGGGCCTTGACTTTGTTCGTGCGAATGTTGGGGATCGATACGTCCTAGAACTTCTCAAGCAAAAGGGCTGGATTATTGGTGGCGAGGGGTCGGGTCACTTGCTCTGCTTAGATCGACACAGTACAGGTGACGGTACGATTGCTGCGCTTCAAGTTTTGGCCGCAATGAGCCAAAATAAAAAAGGCCTTGCACAACTGCTTTTGGATGTAAAGATTTTCCCGCAAGTACTTCTGAATGTGAGATTTAAATCTGCTTACGATTGGAAGTCAGACGAAGTTCTGCAAAATCAAATATCCCAAACAGAGGCGGAGCTCAAGGGTATTGGTAGGGTGTTGATTCGAGCCTCTGGTACTGAGCCTGTATTGCGCATCATGGTTGAATCACAAGATCATGATCTTGCTATGAAGGCTGCCAAGAAAATTGCTGATTTAGTACCTCTGGCGGCTTAATTTGGCTAAACGTAGTTTATGGTGTAGAGCCCATCATATTGGCTTTTAATAGCAGGGGGTTAAATCCAAACGGCTGTTCGGCTTTTGGATTGACTTCAATTTGTTCTGCTTGAACTTGCTTATCACCCATCACCTGCAGTCGAATCACGTTTTCAATCACATCTTTTTGATTTTCTGTCTTCAGGGGTTGATTAATAATCAGCCGATGACTATCCCCGTGGATCAGAAGGATAGGCTTTCTGAGTTCTTGAGCTCCTTTTGTAAAGGCTAGTAATGTATCTCGATATCCGCTTTCCGCATCAGAGGACTGACTTGAAGAGTAAAACATATCTGTTTGATAGATAAAGACAATTCCAGCAATTTCCCTTGCGGATGCTTTGGCGAACATGTGCCGTATCCATTCTAGGTTTGCTTGGTTTCGCTCTCGATACTCCGCTCTAGCCTCATCATTACGCTCAAAATTATTATTTGAACCAGGAATATGTAAATTTACAAAAAGGAAGGAATTCTTGACCCAGAAAGAATTCTCGACAAACTTTAAATACTGCGGATCTACGTCTGCTCTACGTCTGCCTGTCGAACCAAGCTTAAATGGCGTTTTCCTAAACTTTCTTTGTGATTAAAAAATGTAGATCTTAGCTTGTCTAAACGTTCGAGAGGGTCATATGAGCCTGCAAGTGGTCTATGACAATCTGTCCACTCATTATCACCAATACTATAGATTAAGGGCGCTTCATAACGATCAAAGTAGGATTTCACCTTTTGGTTATATTCATCGCTACATGGTATCGAACCAGATTTTGTATCGCCGACAAAAACAGTAAAGCTCGGCTTTTGTTGATTGATTTCAGAAATCAATCGTTCATAACGTGCATAGTCTGCAGGGATGTTGTAGGGCATATCCCCGAGAGCAATAAACTTAAAAGGCTCTAGGGCTTGTGCGCAAGCAGCAAATGAGGACCCAATTAGTCCAATTCCTAGAATAATTTTATCGAGCCGCATGTAGGTAGCTTGGTCTATCTCAGGAATTTTTGATCTTCAATCATTCGAAATATATCATTTAGGTTTCATACGCGATGAGATTGGGTGGAGTCTGTGCTCTGAAACATACTGTTCGATGATCGCTCTCTAAATTCTCACTCGAATTCTCAGTGCTTGCTTGGTAATTATTTGTAAATCTCTTTTGCAACCACGGTTTTTTTAGGCGAACAATTACCAAAATAGGCATAGCAATTTTTAACTCATTTAGATTCTAAACTATTGATTTAATTAATCTTATTTAATAATGAATAGAGTTGTCATCAAAGCGTCATAGACAATCCGTATCTTCACGACATCACTTTGTTTTGTTTATTACCACCATAGGACTGATCAGATGAAATCTCTATTGAAAAAAGCACTTGTAATTGGTGCTATTTCTCTTGCTCCAACAGCGTTTGCCGTTGATATGACTGGTGCAGGTGCAACATTTCCGTATCCAATTTATGCAAAATGGGCTGAAGCTTATAAGGCTAAGTCTGGTTCTAACTTGAACTATCAATCCATTGGTTCTTCAGGCGGTATCAAACAGATCAAAGCAAAGACTGTCGATTTCGGTGCTACCGACAATCCAGTGAAATTTGAAGACCTCGAAGCCAACGGCTTGGTTCAGTTCCCAGCCATCATCGGTGGTGTGGTTCCAGTCATTAACGTTGATGGTGTTAAGCCAGGCGAGATCAAATTAGACGGCCCAACTTTGGCGGACATTTTCCAAGGTGTGATCACTGATTGGGGTGATAAGCGCATCGCCATTATGAATCCTGGCGTAAAGATCCCAACCGGCCCAATTACTGTGGTAACCCGTGCTGACGGCTCTGGTACTACAGCTATTTTTACTGACTACCTCGCTAAAACAAGCACTTTGTTCAAGGATTCAGTTGGCTCTGGTGCAAACGTAAAGTGGCCTGCAGCTTCTACAGTTGGCGGTAAAGGTAACGAAGGTGTTGCAGCTAACGTTACTCGTGTTAAGAACGCAATTGGTTACGTTGAGTACGCCTACGCTAAGAAAAATAAGATGACTTATATTTCTTTGAAGAACAAAGATGGCAACTTCGTAGCTCCTGATGATGCAACTTTTTCTGCTGCAGCAGCCGGCACTGATTGGGCAAAGATCCCAGGTATGGGTACATTCATTACCAACGCATCTGGTGCTAAGTCTTGGCCAATTACAGGCGCATCATTTATCTTGATGTACAAGAAGCCTGAAAATAAAGCGAACTCAGCTGAAGTAATTAAGTTCTTCGAGTTTGCCTTTAAAGATGGTAAGAAAATGGCAGAAGAGTTGGATTATGTTCCTATGCCTGATGCTACAACTGACTTTATCCGTAAGAACGTCTTTACCAAAATTATTACTAAATAAGCTTGGATGATTGATTCACTAAGCATCGTTTAACGAACAGCTCCACGTCTCTGTGGGGCTGTTTCAATATTAAATAAGTAAAACCATGATGGATATCACGCAGTCACAATCGGCGCCTACTCCGCAAGCATTAAAAATTGCCAAGTTACAAAGAGTTCAAGACTTTTTGTTTCATGGGATTACTCAATTTTTTGCTTTATCGGTATTAATTGCCTTAATGGGTATATTGATCTCGCTATTTATTAATGCATGGCCTGCATTGCATACTTTTGGCCCAGGATTTTTTATAACCCAAGAGTGGGATATCGTGAATGGCGAGTTTGGCGGTCTCATTGCCATCTACGGCACTTTGGTCACTTCAGTGATTGCCTTGTTGATTGCCGTCCCGCTGAGTTTTGGTATTGCGGTTTTTTTGACTGAATTATGCCCGGGCTATCTTCGCAGACCGCTTGGTACTGCGGTTGAGCTATTGGCGGCAGTTCCTTCAATTATTTATGGAATGTTCGGTTTGTTTATTTTCGCGCCTCTCTTCGCAGAATATATTGAGCCTGCACTGGCAGCCACTTTAGGACAAGTCCCAGGATTGGGAATTTTGTTTTCTGGCGCGTTTAATGGCATTGGAGTGCTTTGCGCAGGCTTAATCCTGGCAATGATGATTTTGCCTTTCATTGCTTCAGTAATGCGTGATGTATTCGAAATAGTACCTCCTGTACTAAAGGAATCCGCCTATGGAATTGGCTGTACTACGTGGGAAGTGGTTAAGAATGTAGTGCTTCCTTATACTAAGGCAGGAGTAATTGGTGGCGTCATGCTTGGGCTGGGTCGCGCTCTTGGTGAAACAATGGCCGTGACTTTCGTTATTGGTAACGCGCACCGTTTATCTGCTTCTTTATTTGCGCCAGGCACCTCGATTGCATCTACTTTGGCTAACGAGTTTGGTGAAGCAGAAGCCGGAAATCATCTTTCCTCATTATTTGCGCTTGGACTCGCGCTATTCATCATTACCTTCATTGTGTTGGCATGTGCAAAGTGGATGCTGAACAATATGGAGAAGAAGCAGGGCTTAAAAGCATGAATAACACTTCAAATATTGATGCGTCTATTTTTGCGAAGCGCAAACGTGCGAACAAAATTGGCCTAACACTTTCCATGGGCGCCATGCTCTTGGGCATGGTGTTTTTGCTCTGGATTCTGAGCGTACTTGTGATTAAAGGGTTTTCAGCACTCGATTTATCACTTTTTACCCATAGCACTCCAGCGCCTGGCTCTGATGGCGGCGGTCTTGCAAATGCGATTGTTGGTAGCTTGCTGTTGGTAGGTTTTTGTACATTAATTAGTACGCCGGTTGGTGTTTTAGCAGGTCTTTATCTATCAGAGTATGGTGATCGCAGTAAAGTGGCTTCAATCACCCGTTTTGTTACTGACATCATGCTTTCTGCACCGTCAATTGTGATTGGCTTGTTTGTTTATGCTTTTGTTGTGGCACAGGCGAAACACTTTTCTGGATGGGCTGGAACGATTGCACTTTCCTTAATTGCAATCCCAGTTGTTGTGCGCACCACTGAAAACATGCTGCGCTTAGTTCCAGGAAGTTTGCGTGAAGCGGCATATGCCTTAGGTACGCCAAAGTGGAAAGTTGCTTTCATGATTACTTTGAGGGCGGCACAAAGCGGCGTAATGACCGGTATTTTGTTGGCATTGGCACGTGTCAGCGGTGAAACAGCGCCATTGCTATTTACCGCCTTAAATAACCAGTTTTTCTCAACCAATATGAATGCCCCAATGGCGAATTTGCCAGTGGTTATCTTCCAGTTTGCAATGAGTCCATACGATAACTGGGTTGAATTAGCATGGGGTGGGGCACTACTGATCACATTCGCTGTGCTGGGACTCAACATTTTGGCGCGTGTGGTATTCCGTGAGAAGGTTCAAGGATGATGAGTAATATGAAAACAATGTTTGACTTAAACAAGATTGATGGTCAAGGGGGTAGCGTGGAAGTATCTAATCAGCAAAATGGGCAGACTGCAATGAATGCATTGGAAGTGAGAAATCTCAACTTCTATTATGGTTCTTTCCAGGGCTTAAAAAATATCAACCTAGATATTGAGCAGGGCAAAGTAACAGCATTCATTGGGCCTTCTGGCTGTGGTAAATCGACCTTGTTGCGCACCTTAAACCGTATGTACGATCTTTACCCAGGTCAACGCGCTGAAGGTGAGATTAATTTCTATGGTCAAAATATCCTCCAACCAGGGCAAGATTTAAATTTATTGCGTTCACGCATCGGCATGGTTTTTCAAAAACCAACACCATTCCCTATGTCGATTTATGAAAACATTGCATTTGGTGTGCGTCTTTATGAAAAACTTTCTCGCTCTGAAATGGATGAGCGTGTCGAATGGGCGCTGAATAAGGCGGCATTATGGACAGAAGCAAAAGATAAGCTCAATCAGAGCGGATTATCTCTGTCCGGCGGCCAGCAACAACGTTTATGCATTGCTCGTGGCGTAGCAGTTAAGCCATCTGTAATTTTGCTCGATGAGCCAACATCGGCTTTGGATCCGATCTCTACCGGCAAAATTGAAGAACTCATCAATGAGTTAAAGCATGAGTACACCATCGCTATTGTGACGCACAATATGCAACAAGCTGCTCGCGTATCAGACTACACTGCTTATATGTACCTCGGAAGCCTGATCGAGTATGGTAAAACGGATGAAATCTTCATTAAGCCTAAACGCAAAGAGACTGAAGACTATATTACCGGCCGCTTCGGTTAATAGGAGACAATAATGCCAGATAAACACCTTTCCTCACAATTTGATGCAGATCTCAACTCACTCTCAAGCCGTTTGCTTGAGATGGGTGGTCTCGTTGAGTCTCAAATTGCCACTGCAATGCGCGCATTCACGCAAATGGATATCGATACATGCAATGTGGTGATTGAAAACGAAAAGCTTGTTAACGATCTCGAAATTCAGATTGACCTGGCTTGCACTGAAGTGATAGCGCGTCGCCAACCTACAGCGCGTGATTTACGTTTAGTGATGGCTGTATCAAAAGCGATTACCAATTTAGAGCGGGCAGGGGATGAGGCTGAGCGCGTAGCAAAACGCACCAAGAAACTCATTGAATCAGGTGCCCCACATAATATTAATGTGGCTGAAATTCGCCTTTCTGGACAGTTGGCAATCAATTTATTGCGTCGTAGTTTGGATGCTTTTGCCAGACTTGATACAGTTTCTGCGGCAGAAGTTGTTGCTGAAGATCGTCAAATTGATGAGGAGTTCCGTGGATTTGTTCGTAAGCTCATTACTTACATGTCAGAAGATCCGCATACCATCAGTACAGGCTTGGATATGCTAACTATCGCTAAAGCTATTGAGCGTATCGGTGATCACGCAAAAAATATTGCAGAATTCGTGATCTACATCGCCAAAGGCTCCGATGTGCGACATATTCCACATGAAGACTTGGTACGAGAAGCAACAAAATAATTTAAACAATTAGCCCCTATGACTCACCGCATACTAGTAGTAGAAGATGAGCCATCAATTGCAGAATTAATTGCAATCAATCTTAGTCATGCAGGCTATGAGGTTGAGAAGGCTATGCAGACTGATCTAGCGCTTGGAATGATGAAAGATCGTCTTCCAAGCCTGATCATTCTAGATTGGATGCTACCGGGTAAATCAGGTGTGCAGTTTGCTAAAGAACTGCGTGCCAATGAACGTACTCGAGGTTTGCCAATTTTGATGTTGACAGCCAAGAGCGAAGAAGCCGATAAGGTTATGGGGCTAGATTCTGGGGCGGATGATTACGTAACCAAACCCTTTTCACCTAAAGAATTAATTGCTAGGGTACGAGCATTATTGCGACGTCAAACGCCTATTGAAGATACAGGCCCGCTAACCATTGGCCCTCTGAAGCTAGACTCTAGCTCTCACAGAGTGCTTGCTATGCGTGCCGATGAGGATCCTAAGCCAATTTCCCTGGGCCCCACAGAATATCGTCTTTTACAATTTTTTATGGCCAACCCCGAGCAGGTTCATTCTCGAACCAATTTATTAGACAACGTTTGGGGTAACGAGGTCTACATAGAAGAGCGCACTGTCGATGTGCATATCAAACGCCTCAGAGCAGCGCTTGCACCTTTTGGGTGTGATCGCTACATTGAGACCGTTAGGGGTAGTGGATACCGTATCACTAAGACGCCTACTGAATCCTAAGGCTAAGACCTTGATTCTTGGATAGTTTCAGAGTTTATATCTGGGATGGTCTAAGATTGCATCATGATTTCTGCTCTGACACGTTTTCTTCTCATTGTTTGCATTGCTTTTATAGCCTCCTTTTTCGTTCTTGCTAATTGGGGATCTGAATGGGCTTTTGCGGTAGGGATCTTAGTTTTATCGATTCCATTGATTTATTCCTATGTGAATCTCGCAAGACTTGGTAGGTATATTCATAGCGATTCTGTTGAAAATATGCCCTTGCCAAGCGGGTTATGGGAGGAGATTTTTTTTAGATTGCAGCGCCTTGTTAAAAATCTCAAACAGAAACTAAGGCAAATTGAGCAACAACACGATCACTTTATAGAGGCCTTTCAAGCTTCGCCTAACGGTATTGTGATGTTAAATGAGAATGATCAAATCGAATGGTGCAATAACATTGCCGAGGATTTTTTTGGCATCAACTTTAAGCGAGATGTTTTGCAACGTATCAATTTTTTGATACGGCGTCCTGAGTTTATTCATTATTTAAGCAAGCGCAATTTTGATGAGCCCCTGTTGGTGGAGCGAATGGGGTCTGATAGTAGCCTAAGTCTTATGCTTCAAGCTTTTCCTTTTGGTCACAGGCGCCACCTTCTCTTGGCCCAGAACGTTACAGACTTGCAGAAGGCGGATGCGATGCGTAGGGATTTCGTAGCCAATGTATCTCATGAAATGAGAACGCCAATTACAGTACTGATGGGTTTTTTAGAAACCGTGCAGTCTTTGGATCTTGAAAAAAATCAACGAGACCAGTACTTCGACATGATGATGTCTCAGGCTCAGCGTATGAAAAGCCTGGTAGAGGACCTGTTAACTCTAGCCAATTTGGAGGCGAACACGCTTCCAGTAGTTACTAATTCAGTAAATATCGAAACTATCATGGCATTACTCAGAAATGATGCTGAGGCACTATCGCAAGGCAGGCATGCGTTTAGCTTTGAAATGAATTCATCCAAAAATCTGTTGGGCGATGAGAGGGAGGTGCTTTCAGCATTTAGCAACCTGGTTTCCAATGCGATTCGCTATACCCCGGATGTTGGATCGATAGTAGTTAAATGGGACGTGAATTCTCGGGGTCAGGGGGAATTTTCGGTGACCGATACCGGCCCAGGGATTGCGTCTGAACATCTATTGAGGCTGACAGAACGCTTTTACCGAGTCGATAGAAGCCGCTCTAGGGATACTGGCGGAACTGGATTGGGCCTAGCAATTGTTAAGCACATAGCCAGCAGACATCAAGCGCAGCTGCTGATTGAAAGCACTCCAGGGAGGGGGAGCACCTTTATGCTCCGCTTCCCAAATGAACGATTAAGCGCCTAGGGCTTAATCCTTCTTCTTTTTCTTGGATTCCTTGGGTAGTTTCTCAGGTTTTCCGCTGGCGTATAAGCACCAGACCTTAATTTCCTCAAATAGCTCTACAAGATCCTCATGAGGGAGGTTTTTGAGATCAACAAGACCGATTGCTCCGCTCTCTTGGAGCTGTTTTACTGCATCTTCGTATCGATATTCGCTCATAGCCTTCACTTGGAATTGATTAGGAACACCAATCCTAGCAAACAAATATGACAAAACCCTCTTTTTTGACTATTTAAGAGGGTTTTAGTCTGGATCGCCTGAAATTTCAGACCCTCTCTTGATCCCGGTAATGTGTGAGAGAAGTTTCTCAAGAGGGCCGCCAATAAACAGGGTAACCAAAATCGCCCCCAAGCTTAGGCCTCCAAGGACAAATTGCCCGGCGCCAAAAGCGGCACCAATCAGGGCGCATGCCCATAGACTGGCTGCCGTTGTTAAGCCATGCACCTTTTGTGAACTTTGTTCGCGAATAATCACGCCAGCCCCTAAAAAACCAAGGCCTGTAATGAGACCCTGAAGTACGCGGCTGACAGACTGGGCATCATCTTTAACAAAGTCGCTAATGAGCATGACGGCGGTCGCCGAACCAATAGCCACTAGAGAGTGGGTACGAATCCCCGCAGATTTATGGTGAAGCCAGCGATTTAGACCAAGAATTGCTCCCACCAACAATGCTAGACCCAGTCGTATCGCAATCGTGCCGTATAGATCCCATTGAATCATTAAAAAACCCTTTTTAACTAAGGGGCAGTGTATCTCAGGCATGCCAGTCTGTCATAAAAAAGCCTTTGGATAGACATCTGAGGTAATAACAATGGAAATGCATTTTGCATGGGCGTTCTCACAAAATGAGTCCACCCACAATGACCTTCACCATCAGGGGATAAACATGAAAAAGATGCTCTTGGCTATTTGGCAAGCTTGGTACGAAACCCGTCTTGCTTATGCAAAACTATATCTTAATCATCGCTTAGGCAGCTGATGGCTCAAAATATTGATTTTTATGGGGAATGCGGTAAATCTTAAGCTTTAATAAAACTGCAATATACAGATCGTAGGATTCATCCATTGTGGCCAGTCACTAGGGATGTGATGATGAATACCAATTTAAATAAGTACTTGTCTAGTGTATTTCGGAATGAGCTGAAAGAGTCCTATCAGCCGCACAGCCCAGCAATGTCTTTTCAAACTTCAAAGCATCAGGAAAATGAGAATAAAACCCAACAATTCATCGTCGATAAAATTTACCGACTAGATCTTGATGAGATTATCTAAATTTCGTATGCTCATCATCTATGACTAATGCATTCAATATTCTTTTCTTATGTACAGGTAACTCGGCTCGATCCATTCTTGCCGAGGCCCTTGCCACAACCCTGAGTCACGGTCGTTTAATCGCTTATTCCGCTGGCTCAAAACCTACGGGTTACGTGCACCCGATAGCGTTGCAGATCGCAAAAGAGATTGGCTATCCCGCCACCTTATTACGCAGTAAGAGTTGGGATGAGTACGGTCGTGAAGACTCGCCCAAGATGAACTTTATTATCACTGTATGTGATGCTGCTGCAGGCGAGGAGTGTCCTTACTGGGTGGGTCATCCAGCAACTGCACACTGGGGCTTTCCAGACCCAGCCAGCGTTGTTGGCAGCGATGAAGAAAAGTGGGCCGCCTTTCGAAAGGTAGAAATTGGCCTAAGAAATCGCATTGAACTGCTTCTGGATCTGCCTTTAGATAAGTTAGATCATCTACAAATTCGTGATGAATTGCATTCTATCCATCACCAGTTTAAAGACTAAATGACGTGGCAACCTACAGCGTTTATTCAGCAGGCCTATCACTGAGCACCCATCAGAAATACGCTATAGCTCAGGCTATAACCAAAATTCATGCTCAAGTTACCGGTGTAGAAGCATATTTTGCTCAAGTAATATTTAAAGAGCTTGATCTTCACGATTGTTTTATCGGTGGTGTTTTACTAGAAGAGCCCCATTTATTTTTAAATGGGCAAATCCGTAGCGGCAGAAGCGAACAAACCAAAAAGCAGCTCTTGGTTGAGATTGAAATTGCTTTGCAGAGCGCCACAAAGTTAGCTGGGCATCAAATATGGGCTTACATTGATGAGATTACTCCTTCTCAGATGATTGAATACGGGCAAATTCTCCCAGCAGTGGGTGATGAGAAGGCCTGGTTTTCAACCTTACCGGCCAGCATTCAACAGAAGCTCAATTACCTAAACTCGTAATTAGCTAAATTTTTGCTCTTGGGGTTAAGATGGGCGCTTAATTTTCAGGTTGAGCACTCTTATGTCTGTTAAAAACCCCGCTAAATTTGCCGTTCTGAGATCTGTTGAATCATTCGCGAATCCTCGTCCAGGCATCAAAAAAAGAATGTCGGATGGCAAAGCTCTGCGAAAGCATGTCAGCTTTGCAGATCAGGGTACTTATCACCCGCTTAAAAACAGAATTGACCCCATCACTATTTTAGAAAATCAAGCTAAAAGCCGTATTGAATCACTTATCCCCATACGGTATGAGCGGATGTTGCAATCGCCATATACCTTTTATCGAGGTGGCGCAGCCATTATGGCTCAAGATCTATCCAACCAACCCACAACGAACATTACAGTTCAGCTTTGTGGCGATATGCACGTATCAAACTCTGGCCTATTTGGCACCGCAGAGCACCGTTTAGTATTTGGCATTAATGATTTCGATGAAACTCTCCCTGGAAGCTGGGAGTGGGATTTAAAAAGACTAGTATCAAGCGCCATTATTGCCTCTGAGAGCATTGACGGAGATAAGGCTCTGAGCAAGAAATTGGTTTATCGGATTTGTTCTGAATATCAAAAGCAAATGGCTTGCTTCGCCAAGTTGCCTTACTTAGATTTAGCCCAGGTATTTATTGGTGAAAAGGATATTCGCAAACACTTTAGTAAAGAACATCAAAAGAAAATTGATGAATATCTTAAAGAGTGCAAAGGGCAGGGCAATATTCAAGTGTTGCAAAAGCTGACAACCCTCGTTGGTAAGAATCGAAGAATTATCAACAAGCCGCCACTGATTGAGCACTTTAAACAAGATGCTTATGGGGTCCCTCTTCACACGCTGATTGATAAGGCATTACTGAACTATTGCAGCACATTGTTAGCGGATAGAAAAATATTGTTTCAGCGATATAGCTTGAAAGATTTTGCTCGCAAAGTGGTAGGGGTCGGTAGCGTCGGTACCAATTGCATGGTTTTATATTTCGAGGGCGATAGCGAACATGATCCGCTGTTCTTGCAATACAAGGAGGCGCAAAAATCGGTTCTGACTCCTTACCTAGGCGAGTCAATCTATCGTGATATGGGTCAACGCGTAGTTTCAGGTCAACGATTGCTACAAGGTGCCCCGGATATTTTTCTCAACTATGGCTCTGTTCAGTACGACATCAACTATGCGCAGGGCTTTTACTTACGTCAGTTACGCAATATGAAAGGTGGGTTGGATATAGGTCCAGGTGGCGTCTCTCTGCAAAATTTTCCTGATTACGCAAGATTATTTGGCTGGGCATTAGCGCTTGGTCATGCTAGATCCGGTGACTCCGCAGTCATCTCTGGATATTGTGGAGAGTCCAAAGAGTTTGGGGAGTCTATGTACCGATTTGCTAGGTCATATGCAAAGCAAAATGAGCAAGATTATGAGGTTTTTTGTAGGGCAGTCAAAACCGGTAAGTTGAAGGTAACCAGCAAGAAAAAAGCTTTATGAGACGGGCCTATAAGGGCGCCGTCATCAGACTGTCATGAAATTAATAGAGAGTGTTATTTCTCAAAATTGACTCCATTAACCCTATGATTACTTCAAATCTACTCAAGATAGCTTCGCTCTTGTTGCTGACTTTTTTTCTGGTCTGTTACATGCATCGGCTGTATACCCCATTAATCAAGCAGCTATTTTGGTGGGCTCTAAATTTGATATCAAGGTTGAACTCAATAGTGTTGTCGAACAAAAAGATGTTCTGATTGAGCTGAATGGATCACCAATTGCTAAAACTATAGCCAACAAGCCTGAATATATTGCTAATGAAAATGGGAAGGGTAGTTCAATAGTCTTTCGTGATGTTCAATTAAAACAGGCTGGCAAATATCAGTTAATTGCAAAATCACCAAGCGAGCGATTAGAGGTTATTTGGGATGTTTACGCAAGCGGTCCGCGCAAGGTAAAAATGTCATCTTATTTATTGGTGATGGAATGACCATAGCCAATAGAACTGCCGCACGCGTTTTATCCAAAGGCATTGTGGAAGGCAAATATCAGGGAAGACTTGCTTTTGATGATATGCCCAGCACTGCTATGATTGGCACCTTTGGGTCGGACTCACTCATTACTGACTCGGTCAACTCGATGAGTGCATACACCACAGGACATAAAACTGCTGTTAATGCAATGGGCTTATATGTGTCTCGGGCTACAGATAATCTATCACATCCCAAAGTAGAGACGATTGCTGAATTAATTAAACGCAATACGAAGATGTCAGTCGGAATTGTTTCCGATGCTGAATTGCAGGATGCCACTCCAGGCGCAATGGTTGCTCATACCCGTCGTCGCGCAGATAAACAATATATTGCCGATCAGCTTTTGGCTAGTGGCGCTGAAGTCATTTTGGGTGGTGGCTCTGCATATTTTTACCCTCAGAGCACCAAAGGATCTAAACGTAAAGATGATCAAAACCTAGTTGACGTCTTTAAGGCAAAGGGTTATCAAACTGCCTTTACCAAACAAGAACTTGCAACAAGCTCAGAAAATAAAAACACCACTAAACTGTTTGGCGTTTTTCATCCAGACAATATGGATGGTTCATTAGATCGCTTGTATCTTAAAAAGAATACTGTCGAGCAATATCCGAACCAACCTGATTTAACACAGATGACGCAAGCTGCAATTGATGTACTCTCCAGAAATTCCAACGGTTTTTTTCTGATGGTAGAAGCCGCATTAATTGATAAATTTAATCACCCGCTCGATTGGGAACGGGCAGCCTTTGATACGATCATGCTTAGCAATGCAGTGGATCTTGCTAAAAACTATGCCAAAAATCACCCAGATACTCTGATTATTGTGACGCCAGACCATACACATAGTGGTTCAATAAGCGGGGTAGTTCATGATGAGCGACAAGGTCCGTTGCGAGAAAAAGTAGGTGTGTATGCAGAGGCCGGTTATCCCAATTACCCAAGCGCAGATATGCAGGGATACCCAAATAAAATTGATGTTTCAAAACGATTGGCATTTTTCTATGGCAGTTATCCCGACCACTATGAAACGATGCATCCCAAATTAGATGGCACATTTGTTCCCGCAATTAAAGATGAGGCGGGTCAATTTATTGCTAATCCAAAGTATGTGCAGCTTCAAGAGGATGCAATCCATGTGGGTGGAAATCTTCCGGCAAATCAGGAGTCTGGTGTTCACGCAGCAGATGATGCACTATTAAACGCACAGGGTCCGGGATCCGAGAAATTCAAAGGCTTTATGGATAACACCCAAGTATTCAAGGTGATGGTAGAGTCCTTGGGGTTAGGATCTAAATAAGCTATTTCCATGGAATTTATTCACAATATCAGTTATGCATCGTTAATTGATACCGCTATCAGCCTCAGTGCAGCTTTTTTGTTTGGCGGTCTGATTGGTTTAGAGCGCCAATTTCGTCAGCGCACTGCTGGTTTAAGAACCAATATTTTGGTAGCAATTGGAGCCGCTATTTTTGTGGATGCCGGCAATCGACTAACAGGTCATGACGGCGCTGTTCATATCATGGCCTATGTAGTTTCTGGTATCGGATTTTTGGGTGCTGGCGTTATCATGCGAGAAGAAGGTAATGTACGCGGGATTAATACTGCAGCAACCCTGTGGGCCTCTGGTGCAGTCGGAGCTTGTGCTGGTGCTGATTTGATTCTTGAGGCAGGATTGGCAACTATTTTTATTTTGGCGGCCAATACCTTATTGAGGCCTGTAGTAAGCTTCATCAACCGTCAACCCTTGGATACTGTCTCTGTTGAGGTGACTAATTCTGTTTATATCATCACCCCAAAGCATTCTCAAAAGCATGCTCTAAAGCAGTTTATTAAAACCTTAGAGGACGCTGGATACCAAACTCAAGATATTGAAGTTCATCAATTTGGAAGTGATGAAGTTGAGATTCAAGCTGTATTAACTGCTTCTGCGGTTGAGGGTGATGAAATGGATCGGCTGATAGCGAAAATCGCTGATCAAGAGTTTGTCACCCAGGCATTTTGGAGCCCAAGTACAACCGATTGATTGGGCTGACACACTAGTGAAATATTCATCGTTCAGTATTTTGCTGTGAACTCTACTACTTTGAATCAGTCTGTTATTACTTGCCCGCACTGTCAGGCTACCGAAATTATTTCAGTTGAAGAGGGCGCTGCCCCTCATTTACATCGATGCCGCTCATGTAGCGCTATTCTGAAACCCAAGTCTGGTGATTGCTGTATTCTGTGCAGTTTCGGGAACCGTGATTGTTCCAGTTCCGAGCAAAACTTAGCAGCTTGATAATTGGTTTCACCCCAGCTGGCTGGGCTATGCTCATTAATTCATTAATGTGTCATTGTTTTTACATAAAATAGTCACAATTATTTCGAAAAGCCTTTTTGGGGAATATTTTGACCAGCAACTCCGTAGAATCTATCTCTAACTCTGCAGATTTAGTTGCGGCAGTAGATTTAGGCTCCAATAGCTTCCGAATGCTGGTCGCTCAGGCTGTTAATACCCCATCTGGCACACAACTTCGCCCAATTGATACATTACGAGAATCTGTCCGTCTTGCGGCAGGTCTGACAGAAAATAAACTACTAGGAAATGATGCCTACCAGCGTGGCTTAATAGCTATTCGCCGTTTTGGTGAGCGCATTAGAGGGTTTGATCCATCTAATGTACGAGCAGTAGCGACTAATACTTTGCGTGTAGCTAAAAATGCACAGCAATTTGTAGAGGATGCTCAACAGGCACTTGGCTTTCCGATTGAGGTGATTGCTGGAGTTGAAGAAGCTCGCCTTATATACATCGGTGCTGCCCATGAAGTGCAAGCGGTTCAGGGCAATCGTTTAATGGTTGATATTGGGGGCGGTTCCACGGAGTTCATCATCGGGAAAGGTTACGAGCCCAAGCTTCTAGAAAGCCTCTATATTGGCTGCGTTTCACATAGCATGCGATTTTTTCCGAAGGGGAACATAGATGCACATGCATTTAAAGAGGCTGAATTAGCCGCTCGCAGAGAAATTCAAGTAATCTCTGGTGCCTATCTTAAAAGTGGCTGGAAACAAGCCATTGGATCATCAGGTACGGCTCGCGCACTTGCTGACCTAATTGCAGCCAACAACTTCAATGGTCATGGGGATAGCTTAACTATGGGTAGGGTGACCGCAGGCAGCGGCTTAATTACCCGAGAGGGCCTCAAAGCACTCAAAAAACATCTTTTGAAATACGAGCACATTAACCAAGTAGAGCTAGTTGGCCTCAAGGACGACCGTCGTTCAGTCTGGCCAGGCGGTTTAGCAATCATGCTGGCTGTATTTGATGAATTAGGGATTGAGGAGATGGAGGTAACTGATGCTGCTTTGCGTAGTGGCGTTCTTTACGACCTATTAGGTCGATCTCAACATCACGATATGCGGTATGTTACCGTTGAACAGTTTATGCAGCGCTATGCTGTTGATCGTGAGCAAGCAGAGAGAGTGGGTAAATTAGCCGCAGATTTCTTGCAGCAACTTCCAAAACCTGAGGCGGAAAGTAGAGCGGATAACGTGGCGCTCTTACAGTGGGCGGCAAACTTGCACGAGATTGGCCTTTCAATCTCGCATAATGGCTATCACAAACATTCTGCTTATATAGCGGGAAATGCAGATATGCCTGGCTTTTCTAAAAACGATCAAGCAAGGCTTGCGGCATTACTCATCGGGCACACCGGCAAACTTGGCAAACTGGCGAACAATCATGGCTTTCAGGATTGGCGTATGTTATTTTGTTTACGCCTAGCACAAGTGCTGTGCCGTGGTCGCAACGACACTAATTTCCCTGACGTTAAGGTTTCTGAACACGATGGCTCTTATTTGGTGAGCCTCTCAAAGGAATGGGCCTCGGAGCATCCATTAACGGAATTTAGCCTTCTCAAAGAAGCTGCAGAATGGGAGAGGGTGGGTCGTACGTACGAGGTCAATCTAAATTAAGGATTTTTTAGATCCAGAATAAACAAAAAGCCGCTTAAGCGCGGCTTTTTTTAATGAGTCTTGTATTGCTTACATGCCCAAGAAATGCTTTGCATAACGAGGGTTGATATCAGATAGACGTAACATCGTTAATAAATCAGCAGTGTTGAAATCTGGATCCCAAGCAGGAGAGCTGCAAATCTTTGCGCCTAACTTGAGATAGCCTTTGATTAATGGGGGGGCTTCAACATCTAGACCACCATTGAGTTTGTCCAGCGGTAATGGTAAGCAAGGGAATGCATGAAACTCTGTTGGTGCCATTTGATCATTACCAAGAGAGTTATAAAGACTTGCTGCAAAGTGACCTCCATCAGCCATTGGTATGCTTGCGCAACCGAGCATGATTTCATAGCCATTTTTCAGCATGTACTGAGCTAAACCACTCCACAGAGCCATAATAACTGCACCAGAGCGATAGTCTTGGTGGACACAAGATCTACCAAGTTCAACTAATTTGGGGCGCAAGTGATCTAGACGGGAGAGGTCAAATTCTGAATCAGAATATAAACGACCAATTTCTTGAGCTTTATGTGGGGGTAGCACACGATAGGTACCAACAACCTTGAGTGAGTCGTGATCACGAATCAATAGATGATCACAATAGGCATCAAACTCATCCACATCGAGACCTTCGCCATTTTTAGCAAGGTTAGCACCCATTTCTTCTGCAAATACTTTATAGCGAAGACGTTGCGCTTCTTTTACTTCGTTTGCAGTTGTAGCCCATTCAATCGAAAATGTGGGCTTTTTCGTTTTTGTAATAACAGGTGCAACAGCAGCAACTTCGTTTGTCACTAATTGTACGCGTGCTTTTGTAGCAAACTTTTTACCAAACAGCTTTTTAGCCAATTTTTTAGACAGCTTCTTGAAAGGATTAACTTTAGCGTGACCAACTTTTTTTCCTCTTGCTGGAAAAAATTTCAAAAGCGCCAATTGGATTCGGAATATCAGACATACATGTCCTTGAGAATAGTTTTAATGATGGTAGAGACCATTTATTACGGTTTTAAGACAATAGGCAAACATATTGCCAACCACATTAAAACCGCTATTAAAAGGGCCAGCATGACTGCTGCAGAGCCAAAATCTTTGGCTCGCTTGGAAAGGTCATGATGTTCAAAAGAAATTCGGTCGATTGCCGCCTCAACACTGGAATTTAATAACTCAACTACCAGAACCATGATTAATGAAGCTATTAATAAGGACTTTTCAAGATAACTAACAGGCAAAATACAAGCTATTGGAGTGAGCACTATAAAAAGAGTTAACTCTTGTCTAAAGGCGCTTTCCTCTTGAAATGCATAAACCAAACCACACCAAGAGTTTTTAGCGGCATGCCATGCCCTAGCAAGACCGCGGTTGCCCTTGTGCGGGTTTTGATCAATATGGTAAGAGGTACTCAAAGGACGTCTTGATTAAGCAATAGCGGTAACGTGAACGTCGGGGGTAGGTACGGGCTTTAAATGTCTTACAAATTCTTCAGACGCTGCTCTCCAGGAGAATTTTTCAGCATGCGCACGCGCTACTTCACGGGGAATTTTCAGAGCCTCAAGACAAGCTACACGTAAATCCTCATGCATTGCACCTGCTTTGGAATTGCCAAGCACATCTATAGGACCAGTAACGGGATAGGCGGCAACCGGAGTGCCACAAGCCATCGCCTCCAACAGAACTAAACCAAAAGTATCCGTCTTACTGGGAAATACAAAAACATCGGCAGCAGCATAGACTTTAGCTAACTCATGTTGCTGCAATACTCCGAGATAATTGACTTCTGGATACTTTTCTTTGATGGCGGCCATTGCGGGACCATCTCCTACTACCCATTTTGATCCAGGCAAATCAATTTCTAGAAATGCATTGATATTTTTTTCTACAGCAACACGACCAACATAAAGAAAGATCGGATGCGCAGTGTTTAATGCTTTAGATTCTTGTACTTGGAAGATGTCAAGATCAACACCACGAGACCAGAGCACAACATTGGTGAGACCGTATTTTTCTAGATCATTTTTGACGACTACCGTAGGCGCCATTACAGCCATGGATGGGCCGTGGAACCAGCGTAAAAATGCGTAAGTAATAGCCAATGGGATGTCAGTGCGGGCTTTGACATACTCAGGAAAACGGGTGTGATAGGCGGTAGAGAAGGGGAGTTTATTCTTTACTGCATATGAGCGGGCAGATAATCCTAGAGGCCCTTCAGTGGCAATATGCATTGCATCTGGAGCAAATTCTTTAATTCTTCTAGCAACTTCTTTCCCGGGGAATAAAGAGAGGGCAATATCAGGATAGGTTGGGCAGGGGATAGATTTAAAGCCAGTTGGAGTAATCATTTCAACTTCATGACCCATCGCAACTAATTCAGCGCGCGTTTGTTTAAGAGTGCGTACCACACCATTGACTTGCGGATCCCACGCATCAGTAATGATCATAATTTTCATAAGACGGCCTCTTTAATAAGTGATTGCGTAGCTGGTTGGAAAATAATTTCGGGGATTTCTACTGGCTCACCCTTGATATAAGGCCAATGAATAATTTTTAATTCGCCTTCATGAGTCTCTACTAGGGCAGTAAGACTCTCTACCCAATCACCATCATTGCAATAGAGTAAACCGTCAATTTCACGAATTTCGGCCTTATGAATATGCCCGCAGACAACCCCATCGCAACCCCTAAGCCGAGCTTCACGGGCCATGATATGCTCAAAGTCGGCGATGTAGCTCACCGCATTTTTAACTTGATGTTTTAGATATTGCGATAGCGACCAATACTGCAAGCCCATTTTGACTCGCAACATATTGAAATAGTGAAATAGCGATTGATATAGAGAATGAATGAGTAGAGGGTGTCACCAACATAGGCAAGCCATTTGGCATATTGCATTACGCCATCAAATAAATCGCCATGGGTTACCCATAATTTTTTGCCATCGAGGGTTGTATGAATGACTTCCTCAACTACTTTTACATCTCCAAACGAGAGTCCAAAGAATTGGCGTGCGCTTTCGTCATGATTACCAGGAACATAAATGACTTCAGCGCCCTTACGCGCCTTGCGAAGTAACTTTTGCACGACGTCGTTGTGAGCTTGAGGCCAATAAAATGACTTTTTAAGACGCCAGCCATCGATAATGTCACCAACTAAGTAAAATTTATCCGCTTCGTTGTGCTTGAGAAAATCCAGGAGGTAGTTTGCCTGACACCCTGATGTCCCGAGGTGTATGTCTGAAATCCAGATGGCTCTGTAATGCATCATGAAACCGTATTAAGCCAAGCCCATGTGAAAGCATCATGACATTTTTAAGTCACTTTTATGACTCGCTTAAATAATTGCGATATATTTGTTATTAAATGACAACAAAAATACCGCCAACCAAGGAAGTCCTTTTTTACAAAAGAATCTATTACTGGATCCTGATCTGGCTTCACGTTTTCAAAGGTGCGATTATTTTGCTGTTGATTTTTCCCTCAGCTAAGACTGCTGAGAAAAATGTCTACATTCAGAAATGGTCACAGCAATTACTGAATATTTTTGGCGTTGAGTTGAAAGTAATAGATAGTCAAGCGTTGCCAGCTGGAACCTATTTGCTTTCATCCAATCATATTTCCTGGATGGATATTCATGCCATCAATGGATATTCATGCCATCAATGCATTTAAGCCCATTCGGTTTGTCGCGAAATCTGAAGTTCGGAGTTGGCCTATTTTTGGCTGGATGGCCCTGCAACTTAGAACGGTATTTATTAGACGCGATAGCCAAAGGCATGCACACTTAGTTGTAGGTGAAATGTCTCGGGAACTCAAATCAGACTCGATTTGCATCTTCCCCGAAGGCACCTCTACCGACGGGGTATCTGTTCGACCTTTCAAACCCAACCTCTTTGAATCTGCGATAGTGGGTAATATCCCTGTTTGCAGCCTTGCAATCCGTTATATTTCAAAAGAAACTGGTCTGCGAACTGATGCAGCTGCATTCGTTGGGGATATGGGGCTTTTGGAGTCCATGAGTAAAATACTGAGGAGCCGCAATCTAATTGTTGAGTTAAGCTTTTTCCCAACACCAATTACGAGTTCAGAACAAATCTTAGATCGTAAATACTTAGCTCAGTACAGTGAAAACCTCATTAGAAGCCACTTAGAGGCAGCCTAAGACGAGAGTTCTGTAACGAAATTGTCATCACCAAAAGGTTAAACTGCTACAAACAACTTCGGATTGACTATGACTTCCAAGCACCATGAGATGGCCGAGTGGTATCAGCGGGCCCAAGAAGAAATTTTAGATAGCATGGATGAAGAGCTTGAAATGGAGCTCGATGATGATCGCTTATCGGTCGATGGTGATAGTGGTTTACAAGTACCCAGAAATGTTTATTTCAAGGAACTATTTAGACTCCAGGGCGAGTTAGTCAAGCTACAAGATTGGGTGGTAGCCAATAAAGTTAAAGTTGCAGTGTTATTTGAGGGACGAGATTCAGCGGGTAAGGGCGGGGCGATTAAGCGCATTACTCAACGTCTAAACCCAAGGGTTTGTAAGGTTGTTGCCTTACCTGCTCCTAATGAGCGCGAACGTACCCAATGGTATTTCCAAAGATACATCTCCCATTTGCCTGCTGGCGGTGAAATCGTATTGTTCGATCGCAGTTGGTATAACCGCGCTGGCGTTGAAAAGGTAATGGGTTTTTGTACAGATGAAGAGTACGAAGAGTTTTTGAGAACAGTACCTGATTTAGAGCGCATGATGATTCGTTCTGGCATCATTTTGATTAAATACTGGTTTTCCATCTCTGATGAAGAGCAGTACAACCGTTTTATGATGCGTATCCACGACCCTTTAAAACAGTGGAAACTCAGTCCAATGGACTTAGAGGCCCGTCGTCTTTGGGAACAATACACCAAGGCCAAGGAAACGATGCTTGAAAGAACGCATATTCCTGAAGCTCCATGGTGGGTTGTTGCTGCAAATGACAAAAAAAAGGCTCGTTTGAACTGCATAACACACCTGCTCAATCAGATTCCCTATCGGGAAATTGATCACCCGGTGATCACCTTGCCAGCCAGGGTTCATAACCCTGACTATCTCCGTGGGCCTGTACCCCCAGAAATGTACGTGCCAGAAATCTACTAATAGCGGCCCGATGATGATAACCTCTCATTAATAATGAAGAGGTTATCGTGAAAAAGTTACATCCATCCATTACGCGAATCGGGAATTTAAGCTTTTAATCAAACCCAAAGGGCTAGATCGTCGCAGTCGCATTGCAGAATTGAGCGAACAAATTCTTAAATTCTGCAAGAAGAATAAGGTTGATTTCTTCCATCTGGATAATGCTTCAACAGGCTTGAGAAGTATTTATTTCTACGACACGCCTGGCGAACACTTCAGACTGAACAACATTATTTTGCGAGTAAGGGAATCTAGGCAAAATGTCTGGATTGACGACTATGCTGAAGTGACTCTGAAATGTAGGGCTCATGATCTTTTGCAGGCATCAACCTTTAACCCCACTCCACAAAAAAAGATTAAGTCACGCATCCGTTTTAAAGAAGAAATATTACGGGGTGACGAGCTTGGTTCGCACCGCCAAATTTATTCCAACAATGCCATTTTGGATGCAGTGCCAATTGATAATTTATTTGATCGCTCCTTGAGCAGTGTCTGCAAATTCTTCCCAGGTTTAACTAAACTTTCAATAGACCAAAAACTGCCATTGAGAATTGTTGGGGGTGCCACAAATAAAATCCTTGAAGCATGTCTGCCACTGGGAAACCTAGTATTTGGTGATGGCGTTCAAGCTCACTGCGAGATTGCTATTTGGATGAAGAGCGTTGGCGACCCTATGGTTGGAGAATTGGCTTTTTCCTATCGCGTCAATGATGAAAACCGCGATCAAGTAAAAGCCCACAAGCGAGCTGATAAGTTTTTTAAGAAGTTGCAACTTGAGCTTGCTGATTGGTTAGAAATTGGTAGCACTAAAACCGCATTGGTCTACGGCAAACCAGAATGAGCGCTATTGAACCTGGAAAATCTGGCCATTCAGTTTCTCTAAGAGGGATCTATTTGTTCAGTTTTTATTGATTGGTGCAGTGAGTTTTGGTGGCGGCATCATTGCCTATGAACGAATTCTATTGATAGAAAAACGCAAATGGTTAACTCCTGATGAATTTATGGCGTATCTAGCCATCAGCCAAACAATGCCGGGATTGAACTCGGTCAATCTAGCCGTTCTGGCTGGTGATCACTTACGCGGCCTTCTTGGTGCAATTGCTGCAACCATAGGACTCATTATTCCTGGCTCCTTATTTGTGTTATTAGTTGGTATTGCATACACCAATAACACCGACCACCCATTAAGCAATCTGATCCTGACTGGTATTGCAGCAGGTGCTTGCGGCTTATTGACTGCGATTACCTATCGAATTGGCGATGGTCACTGGAAGCAATTAAAGTCTTTGTGCATTATTGTTTGCACATTTGTATTAATGAGTGTTGACAAGCTATCACTTCCCTTGGTTTTATTGATAATGGCTCCCATCTCCATATATCTTTATCGCCCAAGCCTTCGTCAATGAGCTCATTAGTTCAACTCATCTTAACTTTTGGTCTTTTATCGCTCCTTGCGGTGGGGGGTGGAACAGCCGTTCTTCCAGAGATGCAAACCCTCTTGCTTCATCAGTTTGGAATTACTCATACTCAATTTGTGCATATCTACAGTATCGGTCAAGTTGCACCGGGCCCCAATATGCTGATGGTCTTGATCATTGGCTTTAAGATTGCCGGTTTACTTGGTGCGTTTATCGTGCTACTGGCGTTTTTTTTTTTTTGCCATCGAGCATATTGTGTTTTTATACAGGTCGTCTTTGGGGTTATTTTGGCGATAGTCCATGGCGCCGCTCAATCCAAAACGCCTTAGAGCCAATTTCTATTGGGCTGATGGCTTCTGGCGTATACGCTGTAGCCAAAGCTTCCATCTTCAGCCCGATCACATTGGGACTAGCTGTAATAACTCTCTATCTCGTACTGAAAACCAAAATTAATCCGGTCTATATTATTTTGGGAGCAGGGCTAGCGAGTTTTATTACACTTAGATATTTCTGATGCTTCATCAGAATGACGCTCTAATTCCCACCATCACACTTCTTCCTGGTTGTGGCGCGTAAAGTCTGACTGCCATAGGTGATGTGGCATATCGAATTTCTTCATTAAGAAGATTCTTTAAATTCATATAGGCAGTCCAATTTACTTTGTTAATACGCTCCGTATAGGAAATCGCTGCATTTAAAAGGTTATAGCTTGGTGTAGGGCCAATTTCCCAGTTTGCCAATCGATTTTGCTGATAGCTGTAGATATATGTAGCGCTAGTGAGCCAACCATTACGTTGATACGCTAATTCACTTCCTAGGCGTGGCGCTGGCTGCAAAGGAAGATTTCCCCCAGCATTAAAGCTACCTTGCGACACATCGCCAAAGAGACGAGCGCCAATACCAGATTGATTCCAGTTGTAACTCATTTCAGCTTCAGCACCTCTGATGCTCGCATTTGCTTGCGATGCCTGAACTACTGAAAAATTTTCATTTACCTGACTATAAGAACCAGTGTAGAAACCATAAATATAGTTCGTGAATTGATTGCGATATAGATTGACTTTACCTCGCACCAAGCCAAGTGTTTTTTGGATATTCACCTCTACGTTATGAGAGGTCTCAATTCCCAAGCTTGAATTACCAACATCAAAAGTAGCCGTTGAATCATGTGGGCCGTAAGAATAAAGCTCTTGGGCACTTGGAGCTCGTTGCGAGACGGTATACGTTAAACCCATACCATATCCACGAACGATCTCCATTAACCCCCCGGCAGAGTAAGACATCAGTTGATATTGACGGCTCTGTAATGCTGGAGGCGAATACGAGTTTGGTGTGAAGCCTTGACTTGCCGATGATGGGAATTGTGTAGATGAGTTTGGGTTTTGACCCGTGTAACTATATCTTGCTCCTAAGCTAGTTTTTAACAAGCCATATTTACCTTCTTCAGCAACAAACAGGGTAGTTGAGTTTGATTTGGTTTGAGGAACGATTGCATAGCCATTGGTAACTAGATCGGTTGCACTTAATGTTGCTCCAGTTACCTGGGCACCAAGAATTCCTTTAGAACCTAGCCATTCATGATGAGTCAGCTCCATACGTACTTCTGTAGCTACGTTGTTCCATTGGGTCGAGGCTAGTCCACCGTTATTAAACTCCGTATGTATGTAGTTTGTATTTGCAGCGCCTAATTTGAATGATGAAAACCCAGAGAATGGATCATTGATTTGATGTGCTAGGTCGTATCTATTCTGCGATTGCTGTATGAAACCGCCTTCAGCAGTAGGGATGCCATAGTTGTGATTCATGCGCTCCAAAGAGATTCCCGTGTAACCATCCCTATGCAGATAAGACGCACCTAAACCAAGACTATTTTGATTGCTAAAGGAGAAAGGGAGTTTTCCGATATAGGGCACATTGACGGGATTGCCTGGATTGATCTCCCAGTTTGCATTTGGACCGCCTTGCTCTGCGTAACCTGGAATACGATAGTTGTTTGAATTGCTGACCGTGGTATCTAAATGTAAGGCTAGCGGTCCAGCAGGTGCATCTAATTCAATATTTCCAGTTTTCCCCTGGGTTGCGGTTTCATAACTCGCATTCATTGCACCTGATAATTTGTCTGGCATCGACGTCAGGATGCGATCGTTAATCACATTAACTAATCCGCCACTGGATGCTGACCCATACAGAAGGGCGCTTGCACCGCGCAGAATTTCAATTTGGTGCGTATTTTGCATTGGATTGGCTACTGCATGATCGGCTGATATGCTCGATACATCGCCTACAGATAGACCATTTTGCAGAATTTGCACACGAGCACCCTCTAGACCGCGGATTACCGGTCTAGAGGACCCAGCGCCATATCCAGTAGCTGATACTCCCAGCTCATTAGCCAAGGTTGCTCTCAGGGTATTACTTAATTTATTCTGCAATTCATCGCCTGTCATCGATTTCGATGGTGATAAAAATCCAGCTCCATCATCACGTGCACCGTTAACATTTAAAGTGGGTAACGCAGTTTCAGTTAAATTTTGAGCAAGAACATTTCTGCTGCAATAAAAAACCAACAAGGCAATCAAAATTCTGGTCAAGGAAAAGAAAGAACAATTCATAACGCATCCAAATTCACCAACTGATGGTGATATAATATAAAATGAAGAATTCAACAAGAAGTGTTGAAGAGTTTTATTAAATGGCTGCTGGTGGAGCGTGTGACTGGTAAGTTAAGCGAGTTGGGGCAATAAATCGAGTCTTTAGCCTAGAGCGAACCCTGGATAGCAAAACAAGAAAAATAATCAGTACAGCAACATCCAAGGGGGCAAAGCTGGCAAGAGTAAGAGCGTCAAATAAATGGCAAATATCAGATGCATGGGTAAATGCCGTTGGATTTTCAAGGCTGACAGAAGGCGATGTACTCTGAGTTTGCAATCCCGCGTGTGCAATGCCATGGGAATAGCCAATTGAGTGAGTGCCAAGCACGCAAGTAAATAACTACCGCAAAGCTGGTAATGAATTGTTTCTTTAATTTGCTGTAAAAATGGGCAACCATAGCGCAAATCTTACAGGATTTGCCCTCAATAGCACTGTCGGTGTAGAATATCGATTCCGTCGGAGTGTAGCGCAGCCTGGTAGCGCACCTGCTTTGGGAGCAGGGGGTCCAAGGTTCGAATCCTTGTACTCCGACCATTTTTCTATTTACTTCTAGATAGATTTAGACCCAGCAAATATCTGCCCATAGCTCAGCTGGATAGAGCAACGGCCTTCTAAGCCGTAGGTCGCAGGTTCGACTCCTGCTGGGCAGGCCAAATCGCCAAGCCTAAGCTTTTTCTTCCTCCCCTAATTGGCGCATTTTTTCCAGCTAGGCTCAAAAAAAACTTCAAATTCAGTATTACAGTCCTATAAATTTGCTATAAATGCAGATGTATCTATTGATCACTCATTTCAATAGAAATTAGAAGCCAAAAAAACAGGAGAATCCCATGAAGAGTATTTCTTTGATTAAAGCAAGCATGCTTGCAGCTGGTCTATTGATTGGCGCCATCAATGCTCAAGCGGCTAGCCAAACTCTAGATAAGATTAAATCCACTGGTGCCGTAACCATGGGTGTACGCGAATCTTCTATACCAATGTCCTACACAACGGGCGATAGTCGTTTTGATGGCTACCATGTTGAAATTTGCCGCATGATCCTTGCAGACATCAAGGATAAGCTCGGGGTCAATACATTGCGGATTAACTATCAGCCAGTCACATCGCAAAACCGCGTACCCTTAGTTCAAAATGGAACAGTAGATATCGAGTGCGGCACCACAACCAATAATGTGAACCGCGCCAAAGACGTTGGTTTTGCTAATACCCTCTATGTTGAGGAAGTTCGTATTGCAGTTAAAGCAAATTCTGGCATTAAATCGATTGCCGATCTAAACGGCAAGAAGGTGGCAACCACTACAGGAACCACTTCAGTTCAATTGTTACGTAAGCATGAGAAGGCAAATGGCGTGAACTTTGATGAAGTATTTGGTAAGGATCACGCTGATAGCTTTTTGCTGTTGGAGTCTGGCCGTGCTGATGCTTTTGTAATGGATGGATCAATTTTGGCAGGCAATATTGCTAACTCTAAAAATCCAAAACATTACAAGATTGTTGGCGAAGTGCTCAGCACAGAGCCGATTGCTATCATAGTTCGCAAGGATGATCCAGAATTTAAAGCAGCGGTTAATGCTGCTATTGCAAAAATTGTTGCAAATGGAAAAATGCCTGGACTTTGGAATAAATGGTTTTTATCACCAATTCCACCAAAAAATATTGTTGTTGGTCTAGAGCTTTCACCAGCCACTAAAAATGCTTGGGCCAACTTGAATGACAAACCAGCAGAAGACTACAACAAGAAGTAATTAAACCGCTCCTCGGGGCGATTTAAAGAAAATTTGATTGGATCTATGGATTTAGGCATATTTTGTAAAAGCACCTTAGATGGAGAAGCGGTAGATCACTGCTTCTCCTCTTTGTTGGGTATCGGTAAAAATGCTGACCCGAGCTATTTGGATTGGTTGATGAAAGCCTGGGGCTGGACGCTGGCAGGCTGGTCTTGGCCTTGTAATTGCATTAACACTGGGTGCGGTAATGGGTACTTTACGCACATTACCCCCTGAAGGTACTTTAAATCGATTTTTAATCCGCTTTTCTACTGCTTGGGTTGAGTTATTTCGAAATATCCTTATCTTGGTCCAAGTTTTTCTTTGGTATCACGTCATACCGGCTTTTATATTGCCGCTCAAATCTCTGCCATCTTATTTACTAGTCAGTCTAGCTTTAGGTTTTTTTACGTCAGCACGTATTGCTGAACAGGTTAGGGCAGGCATCCAATCCCTGCCTTCCGGTCAACGTGCAGCTGCAACGGCGTTGGGTTTAACCACTTTTCAAAGCTATCGATACATCTATCGATACATTATTTTGCCAATGGCTTTGCGCATTGTAATTCCACCCTTAACTTCTGAGAGTATGAATTTAATTAAAAACACATCAGTCGCTTTTGCGGTATCTGTGCCAGAACTCACATTATTTGCAATGCAGGCACAAGAAGAAACTTCTCACGGCGTTGAAATTTACTTGGCTGTAACTTTTTTGTATGCCTTATCTGCTTTTGCTGTTAATAGAGTAATGGCGCATATTGAAAAACGCTCTCGGATTCCCGGCTTTATTGTCTCCAATACTGAAGCGGCGGCCCACTAAATGAAGACTGATACGGTGTCAACATGCTGAGCCTTGATCTGAGTTTTTATAATTGGGAACTATTTACGAACTACATCCTTAAGGGGATGATGTTTAGTTTGCAGCTTACCTTTATTGCAACCTTTGGCGGTATTATCTTTGGAACATTTTTGGCCTTGATGCGCCTCTCTGGTAAACCAAGTTTGGTCTACCCTGCGACGATTTATGTTAATACCATGCGCTCAATTCCATTAGTCATGGTTATCCTCTGGTTCTTCTTATTAATACCCATGTTGATTGGTAGACCTATTGGGGCTGACTTATCTGCAACGATCACTTTTATTGCATTTGAAGGTGCTTTTTTTCAGAAATCGTACGGGCGGGTATTCAGTCAGTGCCAAAAGGTCAAGGCTATGCTGCCCAAGCGCTTGGAATGACTTACGGTCAAAATATGCGTTTTATTGTTTTACCGCAAGCTTTCAGAAACATGATTCCAGTATTTATGACACAGACTATTATTTTGTTTCAAGATACATCCTTGGTTTATGCAATTGGCGCGTATGACCTCTTAAAGGGCTTTGAAATTGCAGGCAAGAATTATGGTCGGCCAATCGAAACCTATATTTTGACTGCGTTTACGTATTTCATTATTTGCTTCTCATTATCAAAAGTAGTTAGAAAAGTGCAGTCCAAAGTCGCGATTATTCGCTAGTCATTTTTTTTTTAATGCTCTTTATTGCAAGATCATCATGATTGAACTACAAAATGTTTCAAAGTGGTACGGGGACTTCCAGGTTCTTACTGATTGCACAACCTCTATTCAAAAAGGTGAAGTTGTTGTTATTTGTGGACCATCTGGCTCAGGTAAATCAACCCTCATTAAAACGATTAATGCACTTGAACCATTTCAGGCAGGTGAAATTACGGTTGATGGTATTCAATTACACGACCCAAAAACAAATCTTCCCAAGTTAAGAGCTCGAGTAGAAATGGTATTCCAGCATTTTGAATTATTTCCACATCTCAGTATTACCGAGAATCTGACTTTGGCACAAATCAAGGTACTTGGGAGATCCGCTAATGAAGCAAAGACACATGGCTTGAAATATCTTGAGCGTGTTGGCTTAATTGCGCAAAAAGATAAATTTCCAGGACAACTCTCGGGCGGTCAGCAACAACGTGTTGCTATTGCTCGAGCTTTAAGTATGGATCCAATGGTGATGCTATTTGACGAACCTACATCGGCCCTGGATCCTGAAATGGTTGGCGAAGTTTTGGATGTCATGATCAAGCTTGCCAATGAAGGCATGACAATGTGCTGCGTTACCCATGAAATGGGGTTCGCTCGCAAGGTTAGCAATCGAGTGATCTTTATGGACCAAGGACGCATTATTGAAGATTGCAGCAAAGATGAATTCTTCGGAAATCCAGACGCACGTTCACATCGCGCAAAAGATTTTTTATCTAAAATCTTAGCCAACTGAGTCATCACTACTTAATGAAATCACAGCACATCAAGCCAGCACTATTCGTCACTCTTGCTATGCTATTTGTGTCTGCTTGTACCATGGCGAAATTAGAGGCACGCTTGGAAGCGAACCCTCAATGCAAAGACATCATTAACCCAAAAACCGGCACACTTATGCCTTGCCCCGGGACCGATAAATCTTTTTATCGATCCGCAGGGCTAGAGCCTGCTAAACCATCTCCGACTGCACCGGCTGTAGCAGCGGCTGCAAGTGCGGCGAATACCCCTACAAGCACATCAATTGCAAATCCTGCTGCACAGGCACCAATTACCAGCAATACTCCAGTGGTGCAGCCTGATTGTAAACCACAAATTCATAAAAAAACTGGAGGCATGTTGCCATGCCCTCCAGCAGACTAATTAAATCATTTAAAAGGTATCTCCATGAATAAATTGAGTGTCGTTGCATTTTCCGCTGTAGTTGCTCTGAGCCTATTTGCCTGTAGCAATGCTCCCAAACTCACTTCAGAGCCAATGCCAAGATCTGGTTTTTTGCCGAATTATTCTTTATTAGTTCCGATGGCCACTAGCCAAGCTGATACAAGGATTTGGAGATATCGTGTCAGTAGCGTTGACCCTGCAAAATATACTGCGGTGATTTTAGACCCCATTTATTTAAACCAAAGTGCAACTGCTAACGTTAGTCCAGATGCTATCTCTCAAGCGCAAATCACCTTACAAGACTCTATGGTGTCTGCTGTAAATTCTCGAGGTAATATAAAAATTGTGAATGTGCCCGGCCCAGGCGTTGCCCGCATTTCTGTTGGCATTATAGGTGCTGAGAGTTCATCCGATAGCCTTCACCCCTGGAATTTCACGCCCATTGGATTGGCAGTGAATGCCGCAGCTTATGCCGGCGGTGTTAACTCTAAAACTCCGGCCTTACTGGTCGAGAGCAAAATTACCGATAGCCAATCAAAAGAATTATTAGGCGAAGGCTTAGTTACCATTCAAGGTGAGTCTTTTAGAACGGGGTCAGGATCTATCAGTTCATTTATTGAGATGGCCAAAAAAGTTGTACGTGTGGCTATGGAGACTTCTGCAAATCCGATGCCAACGGGCAGGTAAATACCGCATGAATATCTTTTTTGCTTATTACTGTCAGTTTATTTTTGACAGTAGTTTATTTAACGGCTGCTAATGCAGACAACGGTAGCAAGAAACAAGAAATTGCCCAACGATTTGCAAAGTGTGATATTGATCATGATGGCAAGCTAACAAAAGAGGAGGCGAGTGGATGTATGCCTCGCATCTACGATCATTTCAGCTACTTAGAATTCAGGCACCTTAGCAGAAATTCAAGCTGCTGTAGATCGCTAATCTACATAACTGATGCCAGTAACTTTTCCTAGCTTCGAACAAAAACGGGTCACGGTTCAATCTGAGGATGGCCCCATTGAGATCGCTTGCTACATTGGTGGAGAGGGTCCACCTCTGTTGTTACTGCATGGATTTCCTCAGACTAAAGCAATTTGGCATGAAGTGGCACCAGCCCTAGCGCAGAAATATACCGTGGTAGCAACAGACCTCAGGGGTTATGGGGCATCATCCAAACCCCGAGGCGAGCCAGATCACGTAACCTACTCAAAAAGATCATTGGCAGCAGATCAACATGCCGTAATGAGGGCACTCGGTTTTAATCAATTTTTCCTGCTCGGCCATGATCGTGGTGGACGTGTGTCACATCGCTTAGCCATGGATTATCCACAAAGCGTCTTGAAGCTGATGGTGCTAGATATATCTCCAACGCTTTCGATGTATGAAAACACCACCATGGAATTTGCCAAAGGTTATTGGCATTGGTTTTTCTTAATTCAGCCGGAACCCGTTCCAGAAACGATGATAGGGATCAATCCAGAGTATTGGCTCAAAAATCACATGGGGCGTCATGCTGGAACTAGCATCTTTAGCGCCGATCGATGGTCGGAGTATTTGCAAGGTGTAAGCGATCCACAAGCCCTGCATGCAATGTGTGAAGACTATAGGGCAGCAGCAACGATTGATCTTGTTCACGATCGCGCAGATCGAGCAGAAGGCAGGATATTAAGTATGCCGATGCGGGTGCTTTGGGGTGAGCATGGGCTTGTAAATAAATGCTTTAAGCCTATTGATGATTGGGGTCGCAGTCGAGGTTAGCGGCAAAGCTATGCCTTGCGGCCATTACATCCCAGAAGAACTGTCACAAGAACTGATTAAAGAAGCTCAGCAGTTCTTTGTAATAAGTGTTATGGGGCCAGTTTTGGCTGCTTTTTGCCCAGCGGTGGGCAGTGCATCACAATTCCAGAATCTAAAACCAAAATTTTCTGATTTTTATTGGGATAGTTGATCCGGGATAGAAGATCTCTGATCAAATTGAGATGAGTTAATTTTTTATTGTTAGCATTCACGACAGTCCACGGGGCTTCTTGAGAACTGGTCTTTTTGAGCATGAGATCGCGAGCCGTACTATAGGCCTTCCACTTGGCTTGAGCCTGCTCATCAAATGGGCTGATTTCCCATTGCTTTAACGGATCAGTCTTTCTGCTTTCAAGTCTGCGTGCCTGTTCTTTCTTGTCAATATCCAAATAGTACTTAATGATTTGAATGCCAGAGCCAACCAGAAGACTTTCAAACTCATTTACCGTAGTCATAAACTGTTGATACTGTGCGTTAGTGCAAAAGCCCATGACGCGCTCTACACCGGCTCGGTTATACCAACTGCGGTTAAAGAGAATCACTTCACCTGAAGATGGAAGCTCGGCAACATAACGCTGAAAATACCACTCACCAGACTCCTTTGAGCTTGGGATACCAAGCGCTACAACATGTGCTTCGCGGGGACTTAGGTGTTCGGTGATGGATTTGATAGTGCCGTCCTTGCCTGCGGTATCTCGACCCTCAAAAATAAGTAGCAATCTAGAGCCACTTGAAATTATTTGCCTCTGTGCCTTAACTAATTCAATTTGCAATAGACGAAGCTCTGCATCGTAGTTTGCGTCAGAACCCTCGATCTTTTTCAATTGAGGCATTTATTCGCTTGTCTTTGTTGGCAATGGTTTAGTGCTAACAGTTTTTTTGGCGACAGTTTTCTTGGAAGCAGTTTTTTTAGCGGGGACTTTCTTGGTGGGTACTTTTTTGACTGGGGCTTTTTTTGCAGGGGCTTTTTTGCTAGCTGCTTTGGTGACCTCTTTTTTCTCAAGCTTATCCAAGGCATTTCCCAGCTTATCAATCAATTTTTCGCGATCCAACTCAAGTTTGTCTAATTTCTTCAATAGCTGTTTCACTAATTTCTTTTGGCTCATAGTTTCCTTAAATAGTTATTTGCTGCACACAGTATTTGATCCTACAATGGATAAGCAAGCCTTACAAGTAATTGTGACAACCCTATGCACATCAACAGAGTGAGAAAGTAATTCTCGAAGGGGCTTAAAAAGTAAACGAGGCCGCAATTAAAGGTAAAAACTACAGCTATAAATCAAAAAAAGCCTAAATAAATCAATTATTTAGGCTTATATCGTAATGTAGCGTCTTTATTCTGGATGAAAATTATTGCTAGCCATGAAGCTAATAGTGCGCTCAAACCCTAAAATTCGAATGTATCGCCAGGCGATATCACGGTATTTGCTATCTAAATAGCCAATAGCGACTTCGGGAGTCCTTTTGGACAAGTCGATTTGTTCAATTGCACGGGCCCAACGTTTTTGTCTTGTTGACATATTTGCCACCTCCATGACGATACAACGCAGCCCGGAGGGAGGAAGATGACAACAATTTACAAATAATTGATAAAAAATGATTTTTTCTTAAATTGAGACGACTTTATGGGGGTTGAGGATATTTTTAGGGTCTAAAGCGATCTTAATCGTCCGCATTAGGTCATGAGCAACATTTCCCTTGTGAGCTCTCAAATCAGCTAATTTAAGCTGACCCACCCCATGTTCAGCCGATATTGACCCATTAAAACGGTCAACCTGTGTATAGATCAGCTCGTAAATGGGCTTTTCATGGGCCAAATTGAAGTCTTGGGGGGTTTTTGCCCTCAGGAGGGGCGATGTTGTAATGAAGGTTGCCATCACCTAAATGTCCAAAGTTAATAATTCTTACCCCGGGGTATTGATTTCTTATTAGGGCGTCTGTCTCCCTAATAAATTGATCTAAGGACGACAGTGGGATCGTGATGTCATGTTTGAGATTGGCTCCTTCTTCAGCCTGAGCTAGGGTAATGTGTTCTCGCATATGCCAAAACGCGTTGGCTTGAGACAGATTGCTAGCAATGATCGCGTCAGAGATCAGTACAGACTCAAATGCCTCCTCCAAAATATGCTCCAGAAGGGCTCTGACATGTGACTCGCTCTCATGATCGGACAATTCGATTAATACAGTAAATGGCGGATTGCCTTTTAAGGGGTTTGCCATCTGAGGAAAATGCTTTTCATTGAGCAGTAGGGAATCATTGGTCATCATTTCAAAACCAGTCAGAAGAGAAGTTGCTCGTTTTTGAAAAAGATTTAGCAATGAAATGGTGTCTGTAATGTTGCTAGTAGCAACCAAAGTTGTTCATTGAGAAATCGGCAGAGGGTATAACTTCATTACCGCAGCAGTAATAATTCCTAAGGTTCCTTCAGAGCCAATGAATAAATCTCTTAGGTCATAACCAGTATTATCTTTGCGTAAGCCCTTTAGGCCATGCCAAATATCGCCTTGTGCGGTTACCACCTCAAGACCCAGGCACAAATCTCGCGCATTCCCATAACGCAAAACATTAGTGCCACCAGCATTGATTGCAAGATTGCCGCCTATCATGCAGCTACCTTCAGCTCCCAAACTGATGGGAAATAAAAAATCCTGCTGCGCGGCTCTTTCTTGGGCCGCCTGCAATATACAACCCGCCTCAAGAGTCGTGGTTTGATTAGAACTATCGATTTCGCGGATATTATTCATGCGCTTGAAATTGAGAACAATTTGTTTGCCGCTGTCATCTGGCGTTGCGCCACCGCAAAATCCAGTATTCCCACCCTGTGGAACAATCGAAATGTGGTGATTAGCGCATAGCTTAACAATATTGGCCACTTCTTCTGTAGTTTTGGGCAAAACAACGGCCAAGGCTTTACCAGTAAAACGTTTGCGCCATCCGTTAAGTAAGACGCCTTGTCTTGCTCAGTGCTTAAAACGTATTGCCGACCAATAATCGAGCTGAGTTGATCAATGAACTCATGCGTCATTGCTGGTCCTAGGCCTTCTTCTTTGCTAATAATTTAGCTTCTTTTTTAATTGGCTTTAGATACATCAGGAGACATACAAAACCCAGAGTGGCTAGTATCGTTTCAAGTAATGCCAACCAAAAATTAGCGCCGGTTTCTAAGATTCGCACCAAGCCCTCAGTGATGTATAGCAAAATTAACATGGAAGCCCATTGCATGGTGTAAACCTTCTCCCTCCATAAACCAGGTATGGCAAATAACAAAGGAACGCCTTTGAGAATCAGCCAGGAACCTCCCAGTCTAAGAGGAGAAATAAACCATTCCCAAGCAATACACAATATGAATAGATCTATAAATGCAGCTGTTGCAAGCAACTGGTAGGGGTCTTTTGAGAGAATTTTTTTGTACATAAACAAGCTTAAGATCTCTTCAACTGTAAGGCGATTTGTGCGAGTCGCTTACCTTGAGCGCGAGCCAATCGCTCCTCCTCAGGGCTAATTGGGGCGCTTCCATCTGCAAAAGCGTGATGAGTTACGCCGTAGGGGCTGCCACCAGTTATGGATGACATCAAATCTGGTTCGCTATAGGGTAGGCCCAGAATCATCATCCCATGATGAAGCAAAGGAACCATCATGGTGAGTAAGGTTGATTCTTGACCGCCATGCATGCTTCCCGTGCTTGTGAATACACAAGCAGGCTTACCAACCAAGGCGCCCGCCAACCATTGTGAGGTAGTGCCATCCCAAAAATATTTCATGGGAGCAGCCATATTGCCAAAGCGAGTCGGTGATCCAAGCGCCAAGCCAATACATTCCTCAAGATCACGGTACTCAACGTAGGGTGCGCCATCAGCAGGTACTGCGGGTTGGCTAGCCTCACAAACAGTTGATACGGCAGGGACGGTTCTAAGCCTAGCATTAGCACCCGGAACGCTTTCTACACCCTCAGCGATGAGCCGAGCTAGATCCCTAGTTGACCCATACCTGGAGTAGTACAGAATTAAAATATCGTGTTGGCCCATATTCATCTCTTATGATAAGGCGATGCGCGTATTTCGTAATCCTCAATTATGGCTTGCCCTGGCGAAAGATATCTGGGAGGCAAACCGCGACCAAAATTTAAAGCAAATTGCTGCAAGCTTGTCATTCACCACGACCTTATCGCTGGTGCCCATGTTAACTGTAGCCACAATTTTGATTGGTTATCTACCGAAGGTCATCGAGGTTAAAAATGCTTTCAGAAGCTAGTTATTAGACACCTATATGCCGGGCGGCTTAAATCAGCAGATTTTCATCTATCTAGATCAATTTTCAGCCCAAGCACGCGGACTTACTTTACTGGGCTTACTCGGCTTATTTGTTACCGCAATCATGACCCTGTCTGTAATTGAAGGGGCTTTCAATCAAATATTTAAAGTAAAACAACAGCGGCCATTAGTTAAAAAAATATTGATCTATGCGGCGGCAACAATATTAGGACCGATCTTGCTCGGCATTGGAATTTACCTCAGCGGCGTTCTTTTTAGTAGCTCAAGAGGGTGGATGGAGGCTGTGCCGATTAGCTTTCGATATATGGCGGCAGTGATGCCAATCTTGATGGCCGTTGTTGTCTATTCGGTTGTTTACAAAATTTTGCCTTACTCCCAAATACTCTGGTCAGATGCTTTTATTGGTGGTTTATTTGCAGCCTTAAGTTTTGAGTTGATGAAATTTTGCTTTGCCATCTTTCTAACGCACACTGATTTCTACAAGACAGTGTATGGCGCATTTGCAATTTTCCCTTTGGCATTGCTTTGGATCTACCTTATCTGGTGGATTACCTTGGCTGGAGCAGTTTTGGTAGCCAATCTACCCATCATTAGAAGTGGCGTCATTAGGGTTATTCGTTACTAAATCATCGGCCAAGACCCTTGCTTCAAAACAGCCTTAGGGCTATATTGAAGCCATAAATGCCTGTTTTGGAGACTAAATGAAAGTTCGTGACATATTGCGTGTGAAGGGAAGCACCTTGTTTACAGTTGCTCCTGAGACAGCACTTCAAACCGCAGTACTGGTCATGAGTGAGCACGATATCGGCTCCTTGGTCGTTATGGATTACGAAAAATTAGTCGGGATACTGACATTCCGAGAGGTAATCTCCGCCTTGGCAAAGCATCACGGCAAACTAGATGGCCTTCAAGTGCGCTCGGTCATGAATCAAAAACCCTTGACATGCAATATGGAAACCGAAATCGATGAGGTGCGCCGCATGATGTTGGTTGACCATGCTCGCTATTTACCGGTTATTGATCAAAAAATGTTGATGGGGGTTATTTCTTTTTACGACGTTGCAAAATCGGTAGTTGAAGCCCAAGATTTTGAAAATACGATGCTTAAGGCCTACATTCGCGATTGGCCTGAAGACGCTGAAAAGGCTGCCAACTAAGCGTTTCTAGCCAGATAATCCTGACAAATGACATAATGTCGCTATGTCAGGAAATACATTAGGCCTCCTTTTTGCCGTTACAACTTTTGGCGAGTCTCACGGTCCAGCTATTGGGGCAGTAGTTGATGGCTGCCCACCGGGCATGCTACTGACTGAATCTGACCTGCAAATCGATCTCGCTCGACGCAAGCCAGGCACCTCTAGACATGTCACTCAACGCAAAGAGGAAGATAAAGTTGAAATTCTCTCTGGCGTTTTTGAGGGAAGAACGACTGGCGCACCGATAGGATTGTTAATCCGCAATACCGATCAACGCAGTCAAGATTACGGTGATATTCTTCAAACATTCCGTCCTGGTCATGCAGACTACGCTTATCAGCATAAGTATGGTCTTCGGGACCCTCGCGGTGGTGGCCGCTCTTCAGCACGCTTAACTGCCCCAGTAGTAGCAGCCGCCGCCATCGCCAAAAAATGGCTTAAGGAGCAATATGGCACTGAGTTCTATGGATATATGAGCCAACTCGGTGACATCAATATTCCATTTCAAGATCTTGATCAGATTTCTCAAAACCCATTTTTTGCTGCAAATGCACAAGTAATTCCTCAACTAGAAGCCTATATGGATGATCTGCGTAAAGCAGGAGATTCCTGCGGGGCAAAAATTGAAGTACGTGCCCGTAATGTGCCTATTGGTCTTGGCGAGCCCTTGTTTGACAAATTGGATGCCGACATTGCACATGCAATGATGGGTATCAATGCTGTTAAAGGTGTAGAGATTGGCGCTGGTTTTCAATCAGTAGCTCAACGCGGAAGTGAACATGGAGATGAGCTCTATACCGATGGATTTGCAAGCAATAACGCCGGTGGAACATTAGGCGGCATCAGTACTGGACAAGATCTACGCGTATCAATCGCCATCAAACCCACCTCAAGCATCATGAGCCCCAAACAATCGATTGATCTAAATGGTAATTCGATTGTAGTCCAGACAAAAGGGCGCCATGATCCTTGTGTTGGTATCCGCGCCACACCGATTGCTGGGGCAATGTTGGCTCTAGTAGTGATGGATCATGCGCTACGCCATCGGGCTCAATGCGGCGACGTGAAGGTTTCAGCACAACCTATACCCGCATATCGCCCAGACTCAATCCGCGACTAATTTTTGATCACGCGATGACACCATCATTACGTTGGGCCTTCGGGTCCTTTTTCTTTTTATATTTTGCCTACGTTGGACTTGTATCCCCTTACGCCAGTCTGTTCTTTTTAGACCATGGCTTTAATGTTATCGAAATTGCCGTATTAATGTCCATGTTGCAAATTACTCGCATCATTGGACCCTTTAGCTGGGGCTGGCTATCAGACTATCTATCCAATCGCATTGACATTATTCGTGTTTGCGCTTGTTTGGCTGCATTGATTTTCTTATGTATCTTCTTGTTACATAGCTACTTCAGCTTTTTTATTTGGATGTTTGTGCTTCACACCATCTTGAGTAGTCAAATGCCCTTAGGGGAAACAGCTACTATTCATGCCCTGTACAAGGATAACTCCTTTGATAAGCACTATGGCCGTTTGAGGCTTTGGGGATCAATAGGTTTTATAGCAATGGTTTTGGTAGCCGGCGAATTATTTCAAAGAAGGGGAATTGAGCTTTACCCAATCGTCGGCGCAGTTGTTTTAATCGCCTTAGCCGCTATTACCTTTTGCCTGCATGAGCCAAAGATGGAGCGTCGTAAGATGGTGAAGGGCGAGCTTGTCGCAGTTCTATTAAATCCAGATGTTCGTTGGTTCCTGATTTCTGGTTTCTTTATGATTTTTGCCCACGCTTCTTTATATGTTTTCTACTCCCTCTATCTAGCCAATTTAGGTTACGACAAATTTCAGATAGGCTTATTTTGGGCCCTTGGCGTAGGTGCAGAGGTAGTTTTCTTTTATTTTCAAAACAAACTCTTAAGTCGATTGGATGCCGAGGTCATATTGCAGGGCGCCTTCGGAATTGGTGTTATCCGGTTTATTTTGATCGCGTTCTTGCCGCTTACCTCAGTTTTGATGTTTGCTCAATTACTTCATGCAGCAACTTTTGCTGCCCACCATAGTGCTGCAACAAAGCTGTTACAACGCTGGTTTACAGGACCAATGCAGGCGCGAGGGCAAGCCATTATGGCTACCGTCTCTTATGGTTTAGGTGGAACACTAGGCGGACTTTGTGCAGGCTGGATCTGGGATCTTTCCCAGCCACGAGATGTTTTTGTGATGTCAGCATTTGCCTGTGGACTAGCAGGGATGGCGATTCAGAGAATGCGCCCCCACCTTCACCTCGCCAGAAAACACTAAAAACCGCCTAAAGCTTTACTGCACCTTAGCTTTAGCGCGGAGCTTTTGCATCATCTCAGCAAACTTTGCTTTTTGCCAATTCTGATCAGAGGCAATCATTGTTTTGAGTTGCGCTTTCAATTCTTCAAAGCTAGGCGCTTTCAGATCTCGTGTATCAACCATTTTGATAATGTGCCAGCCAAACTGGGATTTCACTGGTTTATCGCTTACTTGACCATTTTTAAGTTGAACCATTGACTTTGAAAACTCGGGCACTAAAGACTGCTCAGTCACCCAGCACCCAGCCTAAATCACCACCATTTTTTGCTGAATTTTCAACCAAAATATGCTCAACGTGATATTCCTTGCCAGAATATTGACTCTTTACAGAATCATATGCAGCCTTGAGTTCAGCTTCAGTGACACCTTCTCTTTCAACATAATCTTCAAAGACTGCCGCAACCAAAATACCTATTCGTGACTGCTCTAATTGTTCGCGAACAGATTCTTTTTGAATCACACCACGCTTATCAGCCTCTTGCAAAATGAGTTCTCTAGTAACCAGCATTTCACGCGCCTGGTCACGAACTTGAGGATTGTCAGCCTGACCAGATTTTTGAACCAGTTTATCTAGTTGGGATTTTGGAATTGCTTTTCCATTCACAATTGCTGCATTCTGAGCAATGGCTGTATTAGTGAGTAGCGTGGCAAGTCCAGCCAGGATTAAATAGTTTGAAATTCGCATAGTCATAGAGTTTTTAGTTGATATGAAGGGGATATTAATTAGGAAGCCTTTTCGTCGGGACTAAATGCAGATATTGTTAAGGCATGAATTTGCGCAGGGATATGACGGCTCAGGGCTGCGTAGATCGCACGATGACGTGCAACAGCTGACAATCCTGCAAATTGCGGAGCAACTATTGTTAACTTGAAGTGGCCGCCGGCGGCGGCGCCTGCATGTCCTGCATGCAGATGACTTTCATCTTCAATTTTCAGATCCAAGACATCAAAAGCTTTGGCAAGATCCTCCTTAAATGAGGCAATTCGGGCTTGATTAATGCTCATTGATCAGGGTGCTCCATATGACGCGCCAGCCAAACGCCCTGAATAATGATGAAGATAATTAACAAACCAGTGCTACCAAAGAGCTTAAAGTTAACCCAGGTTTCTTCGGAATACTGAAACGCAATATATAGATTTAAGGCGCCCATTACAAAGAAAAAGGCTGACCAAGCTAAATTCAAGCGATGCCAAACAGTTTTGGCGCTCTGGGATTTTAAGGTCACCTGCTTACCCATCAGCACAGCAATCCAATTTTTATTGAAAAATAGGGCGCTTATCAGCAAGGTGGCAGAAAATAGCCAGTACAAGGCAGTGGGCTTGAGCTGAATAAAGGTTTTTTCATGCAAAAAGATGGTGAGGCTTCCGAACACCACGATCATGGCCAAACTCACCCATTGCATGGCATCAATTTTGCGATGTCGATAGTAGACCCACAATATCTGAACAATTGTCGCCACCATTGCCGCAATGGTAGCGGTATAAATATCGCTAAACTTAAAGGCGATAAAGAAAAGAATGATTGGAAATAGGTCGAATAAGAATTTCATCACTAGATTATCCAGCCTTTTGGAAATTACCCCTTTTTGATGGCTTGCGCATTTTCACTCGGAACAAAGTCTAGAGATGCGGAGTTAATACAATATCTGAGGCCTGTTGGCTCAGGACCATCCTCAAAAACGTGACCTAAATGTGCGTCACATTTGGTGCAACGTACCTCAGTTCTGATCATGCCATGAGAAGTATCCCGGACCTCCTTGATTGCCGAGGCTTCGTTGGGGGAGCTGTAACTCGGCCATCCACAGCCAGCATCAAATTTAGCCTCCGATAAAAATAGTGGTGTGCCACAACAAACACAAAGATATTGACCTTGATCCCAGTGATCCCAGTATTTTCCGGTGAAAGGTCTTTCAGTGGCTGCCTCACGAGTGACTCGATACTCAATATCAGTCAATATTTCCTTGTATTCTTGATCAGTTTTTTTCATCATGTTTTGCTAATAAATATTTTAGGAAGAACAACTTACCGCTATTTTTTGAAGGCTATCAGGAGGCGCTATTGAGTAATCTTCATACTCTGCCTGCTCATCATAGGGCTTACTTAGTATACGAAGCAAGCGACTAACTTCAGCATAATCACCGTTCTGCGCATTCTCAATGGCGGTCTGCGCAAGATGATTACGCAAGATGTACTTCGGGTTGATTGCATTCATCTTGGATTTTCTTTTTATATCATCACTTGACTCAAGCTTGAGGCGCTCTAGGTAATCGCCAAACCAACAATCAATTAAAGGACGGTCAATGAACTGATCCCGTAAAAGTAGCTCAGCAGGCTTTTGCTCCTGTCGCACAGATCCAAGCTGCCTAAAAAAGCTAGTGAAATCGACTCTTGAGTCGTGCATTGCTTGTATTAAGCGTTCAATAAGCCCAATATCATTTTCATGTGAGACTTCAAAGCCCAGCTTTGATCTAAAAAGGGTTTGCCATGTTTTAGCGTAGACCCGTGGGAAGTGCTCCAAAGCGTCACGCAAAATCGTCTGAGCCTTTGCTTCATCGCAACTGGATTCAATCAGCGGTAGAAAAGCGCTTGCAAGACATGCCATATTCGAATGCATAATCTGGGGTTGACGATGATAGGCGTAGCGACCAGCTTGATCGCTATGATTGCAAACATGATCGATTTGAAAATGATCTAAAAATCCGAAAGGTCCATAGGCCATTGTCAAGCCTAGGGCGCTGATGTTGTCACTATTCAAAACTCCATGACAAAATCCAACAGACTGCCACTGAGCAACTAGTATTGCGTTGCGCTCGCAGATTTTGCTATACAAATCTAAATACGGTTGTTCTGCATTTAAACATTCGGGGTAATGATTCCGGATTAACAAATCGGCAAGCTCTTTCAGTCGGACATATTGCTGCGACGAGGCAAAGTGCTCAAAATGTCCGATTCGAATAAAGCTAGGGGCTAAACGTGAACAAACTGCCGCAGTCTCCATTGTCTCTCTGCGAACAGGAAGTGGGGAGCCAACTATCGACAATGCTCGGGTACTTGGTATGCCCAAGGCATGCATGGCTTCGCTACATAAAAATTCTCTGATAGACGAGCGCAGAACTGCACGACCGTCACCCATGCGTGAGTAACGTGTCATACCCGCACCTTTGAGCTGCAATTCTTGTCCAGCAATTTCGCCGAGCAGTATTGCTCGGCCGTCACCGAGTTGTCCGGCCCAAACCCCGAATTGGTGGCCGCTATAGACGGTGGCAATTGGGTTGGTAAATTGATGATTCGAAACCTCTAGGCTGTTTCCAGCTAAAACCTCAAGCCACTGAGGGTCTCTAGGATAGCCATCATCAGATAGTTCAATCCCAATTAACTGGGCAGCCGATGATGAAAACCCAACCCAGTAGGGGTCCGGAATTGGTGTTGGGGAGATCGGTTGACAAACGTCATCGCCATCAAGGGTAAAAGCCATTTGACTATTCTAGGTGTATTTCCAAAATCAGGTAGCCCCTCTAAAATGAAGAAATGAATCCGCTACAACTCAATACCCAAACACAACTCACCAATTTAGGGGAAGAACTCAACGTTCCATTTCTTAAACTTTTGGGAGTTCGTTTCTTAAGCGCCGAAATGGGTAAGGGCGAAATCCTCCTAGCACTCAAACCAGAACATACCAATACCTAGGCCGTTGCGCATGGTGGAGTTTTATTAACGCTTATGGATGTTGCAATGGCTGTTGCTGCTCGCTCTGGCGATCCAAGCGACCGAAGCGTGGTGACCATTGAACTCAAGAATAATTTCATGCAAGCGGCTAATGGTGTTTTACGCGTTAAAGCAGATACGGTTCGCAGAACTGCCACCATGGCATTTTGTGAGGCTAAGCTTTACAACGATCAGGGTGAAATTTGCTGTATGGCAACTGGGACTTTCCAGTTCATTCGTAAATTAGCAACGCGCGGCGCTAAAGGTGAGCGCGTGATAAACGAAGACTTGCGCGCCGATTAACTCATGCTAGGTATTGTGCTAGACAGATAATAGACAGATAAATTAGAATCAGGGGCAGTCATTAACGCCCCGGTGATCACATCATGGCCAATGGTGCCACTTGCATCAAAGCGACGCTCTACCATTTCAAAGTGACCATCCTTGCGCACGCGAAGTATGGTGCTAGAGCGAGTGCCATAAGAAGGAGTTTTAATAAAAGCCGGGGAGAGGGCTTTTTCCCACTCTTTACTAACACCAGTGTTTGGCAATTCATGGTCGCTAGCATGATGTGTATCTGCTAGGACCCTCAAATACTGATCGGCGTTTTTAACTGGCCATGATCCATAGCCAAAGCCTGTGCAAATGCAGCCACACGGTAATTCACTTTGGGCCAGGGGGTATCTAGCATGGCGTTGGATAATCCATAGACTCCAGGGTCTAGCGGCTGATGTGGAAAGACCTTGCGGGGACGAATGCTCTGGCCCATCATCATGCGATTGCTTACCCAGTGCATTTCAGGATTGGCAGGATTACTCAGGTCGGCCATCAATAAATTAAAGCTGTTATAGAGGCCAAACTGTTTAGAGTGTGTTTGAACGAACGTTCTGGGCCCATCTTTGCCTGCAAGATACAGCGTAGATAACTCTCCGCGCGTTCTTGCATCAGGATTTTTTTCGCTAGGCGCTCGAACATTTGTTAAGGCGGCAAACTTACCAGCCTTGCTAAAACCTAACCATGTACCTGGACTCCCTAAAACATCAGCCCGATCTCTACCAGCCAAAACATGAGGATGCTCTGGCCAATATGCGATACCTTCCGTGTCACGCTCATAAAACTCATCGCGATTGGCAGCCACCACCAAGGAGTAGTCAGGATGCGAGTTCCAAGCGAAAAGAATGAGGCACATAAAGGGTTTGGAAAGCTGAGGCTATATTTCTATCAAAGGGTAGGGCAATGAATCTATTTTTAACACAGGACCACGCACATCTCCTAGATGAATTTGACCTGTCTCCAAGGCCTCTAACTTACACTCAATCTGAAAATCCACTCTATTGGTCTCAACACTGCTTGGGGCACATAACACCACCATCCCTGCAGGCTGGGCTGGATCAACACTATGAAATAGCTCTACGCCAGGAGCTACGAATGCCGGCTCAATACCCCCCAGGCAATGAGCTAGAAAGAGGCGTCTTTTTTTAATTACGCCTCGGTATTGGCTGCGCGCAACAATTTCTTGACCTGGATAACATCCTTTCTTGAAATCAACACCAGCAACAGATTCAAAGTTGATCATTTGCGGCACAAACTCCTCTTGAGTTGCCGCAACAATGCGCGGTATCGCGCTAATGACTTCTAGAGAATTGATGGGACGAAGGGCGGCAGGATCAATCGATACACTTGGCTGTCTGGCTTCTTGGGCAACCAAGATACGAGCATATGATTCGTTGTTCAACATCACATCAGGTAAGCGTAAGCCGATCTGGCTTTCTTCAATTGAAAAATTACCAAGCTCACTTACTTTTGAATAAAAGGCTGAGCTATTCCATGATGTAGATGCATCAGAAATCTTCACTTTAGATCTCAACACAAACATCGACAGGCGCTTAGCAATGCTAGCTGCTATATCTTTCGAGATGAATAATGCAAAGCGATCTTCTGCACCCTGAAGAATTGGAAACAAGCCAACCCATGCGCTGGCCAATAATCTTCCTTTGGGGCTACAGTATCCAATCAACCTTACTGACTTGTGCCCATGAGCAATCTTTGGCGAAAGGGTTGGCTCAAGGCCCTCAACGGAATTCGTTAGCTGGTTTTGTAAAAAGGTCAGGGCATCTGGACCTTCTACCAAAATTAAGCCCCAATCAGGCAAAGCACTTAGGCCGGATGAGGGCATTTGCCCTTGAGTTAGTGTGTTTTGGCTAGTCTGTGTCATCTCCCTTTTATCATAGCGTGATGCGCAGAAAAATTCAGGAAAGATCTCTTTTTAAACAGATAAAGCCTAATCGGGTTGACATTAAAACCTACTTTATCGGCCTATTGGTAATTCTGATTATTTGCTATAGCGCTTTATTTCTATGGCCTGTAGTCCCGCGCGAGGGGAATATAGACACTCCTGAGATTTTTAAAGTAAAAATTGCACCTCAATCTGGATTAAATAGTATTGCACTGCAATTGCAGGGGCAGGGGATATCAATTAACCCACTCCTTTTGCAAGTTAGTGCACGTGCATTATTTGTTGGTTCCAAACTAAAACCAGGCACCTATTTATTTCCGACGGGGGCTAGTTTAGGCAAACTCCTTTTGCAAGTTGCCAGAGGCGATCGAGTTCGCGAGAGTATTGCGATTATTCCTGGGATGACTATCTGGCAATTAAGAGCTCTAGTAGATAGGCACCCTGCGCTGATTCACCAAACTAGGGGAATGAGCTCTAAAGCTTTATTACAAAGCCTGAATTTGCATTACCCAAGTGAAGAGGGAATATTTTTCCCTGACACCTACGTTTTTGATCCGGATGAACCCGACATTAATATTTATCGCCGCGCCTCTACAGCAATGCAAAAACAGTTAAATCAAAACTGGGAGCAGATATCTCCATCTTCACCTTTAAGAACGCCATACGAAACCCTCATCTTGGCCTCTATCATCGAGAAGGAAACTGGTAAACCTAGCGATAGACCTCTCATCGCGGCAGTATTTCTAAATCGCTTAAATAAAGGCATGCCCCTTCAAACCGATCCAACTGTTATCTATGGGATAGGGCCAAAATTTGACGGGAATTTGCGTAAATCAGATCTGCGTAAAGATAATCCCTACAATAGCTATATGCACAAAGGATTGCCTCCCACCCCAATTGCTATGCCAAGCAAAGAGTCGTTACAAGCAGCCATTTATCCAGCTCAATCTAAAGCCCTGTATTTTGTTGCCAAAGGCGATGGTAGTAGCCACTTTTCTCAGTCACTAAGCGAGCATGAAGCGGCAGTAGACCAATATCAACGCAAATTAGCGCCGAAAACCAACTGATATGAAATCCAATTCTCCAGGAATTTTTATTAGCTTTGAGGGTATTGATGGTGCTGGTAAAAGTACGCATATCGAAAGATTTGCTCAGCTCCTGCAAGAACGCTACCCAAACCGAGAGGTCATTATCTCTCGTGAGCCAGGAGGCACCCCCCTAGGAGAGCGACTTAGAGGGCTTTTGTTAGATGCTCCAATGAATTTAGAAACAGAGGCTCTTCTGATGTTTGCCGCCAGACGTGAGCATATTGCTCAAGTGATTGAACCAGCATTGCAGGCTGGAAAAATTGTGATTTCCGATCGCTTTACCGATGCAAGCTTTGCCTATCAGGGCGGCGGTCGAGGCCTGAGCCTTAGCAAATTAAATGATCTAGAAAAATGGGTTCAGAGCAGACCAGATGGATCATTACTTCAGCCTAATCTCACTATATTGTTTGACTTACCTGGAGAAATTGCCCAATCCAGACGTTCGAAAGTTCGCGCCCCTGATAAATTTGAAAAAATGGATTTAAACTTTTTTGAGAAAGTCCGCCAAGAGTATTTAAGACGATCCCAGGAAGATCCAGATCGATTCTATTTAGTAGATGCCACTCGAACACCTGAAGTTATTTGGGATGATCTCAATGCTCTAGGACAAAAAGTCCAAATAGATGTGTGATGGCATGCCTCCAGTAGAGCGTAGCGAACTCAACATTGCTCCATGGCTCAGACCGCTTTGGGATGCACTGGACTTTGCCAACTTTCCAAATGCCATCTTGCTCCATGGTCAAGCGGGCATTGGAAAGTTTGCCTTTTCAATAGAGCTAGCCAAGGCCCTGCTGTGCGAATCGAGCGATCGATTGACTAAGCCTTGTGATCACTGTGAAGCATGTCACTGGTTTAATACCGGCAACCATCCTGACTTTATTGCCCTTGTGCCCGAAACCCATCGCAAACTCTTGCCTCATGGCGACTATGAAAGCGATGAGACCCCCAAAAAAGGCAAAACCGCCCGAGAAGATTCCGATGGCGATGGGGCGGAAAAAAAGGAAAAGAAGAATATCTCCATTGAGGAAACACGCAGCGCTATTGAAGGTTTATCTATTGGATCCCATCGCGGAGGAAATCGGGTTATTTTGATATATCCATTAGAGATGCTTCGCTCTGATTCTGCAAATACCTTACTGAAATCGCTTGAGGAACCCCCGGCCAACACTATTTTTTTATTGCTCGCGGATCGTGTGGATAGGGTGCTTCCAACAATCCGTTCGCGCTGTCGACTGCTTACCGCACCACGTCCAAATCGCACTCAAGGATTGGCTTGGCTCAAATCGCAACTTCCCTTGATAGCTGGCCTTCAAGCAAAAGAAGGGGACATTGAAACTATTTACGACGAGCAGGGTGGAGCGCCGTATTCTGTTCTGGACTCCTTGCGTGCTAGACATAACAAGGATGACAAAGATGAATTGACTATTTCGATTGCAGCTTCTCGTTATCTATTACAGTCCATGGCGCAAGGTGGCCGTATTGCTTGGCTAGATGCTGCCGAGAAAACCCATAAAGCTCAGTTTTCTTTTTTGTTAGCCACTATGCAACGCTGGGTCTCTGATTTGTTACTAGTCACTCAAAGTGGAACGCCTCGCTATTATCCAAAGCACATTGGCACTCTACAAGGCTTATCCCAAACAGCGCAGCTACCAAAACTCCTACATTTTTGGAAATCCTTAGTTCAAGCTAGGCGAACAGAAAACCACCCATTAGCAAACCGAATTCAACTTGAGGCTCTGCTGGCTCAATATCAGCAAATTTTTGAAACATAGGCAAAACTGCTTTTCATGCTAGGCAGACTAAAATAAGCATAAGCATTCATGTTTATAGATTCACACTGCCACCTCGATTTCCCTGAATTTTCAGAGCGCTTACCTCAGGTACTTGAAAATATGCGCTCGGCTAAGGTGAGCCATGCGCTGTGCGTCTCTGTTGATCTACCAGACTTTCCCAATGTTCTTCGCCTAGCTCAAGAACACTCTAATTTGTATGTCTCTATTGGTGTGCACCCCGATTACGAAGATACCCCAGAACCGACCCTAGAGTTTCTAGTCGAGACTGCTAAAAAGCATGACAAGATTGTTGCCATCGGCGAAACAGGTCTCGATTACTATCGAATGGGCGATCGCAGTTACGAAGCCATGGAATGGCAAAGACAGCGCTTCAGAACCCATATACGGGCCGCTTTATCAGCTCATAAGCCACTGATTATTCACACTCGCTCTGCATCTGAAGACACCATCAATATTCTGAGAGAAGAAGGTGCGCAGACTATTGGCGGAGTCATGCACTGCTTCACCGAAAGTCTAGAGGTTGCCCAACAAGCAATGGAAATGGGATTTTATATCTCTTTTTCAGGAATCGTAACCTTTAAGAGCGCTAAAGATCTTCAGGAAATCTGCAAACAAGTCCCCTTAGAAAGAATGTTAATTGAGACGGATTCTCCCTATTTGGCCCCAATTCCATACCGCGGGAAAACCAATGAGCCAGCTTGGGTGGCAAATGTAGGCGAATTTATTGCCAATCTAAAAGGCATCTCGGTTCAACAGCTGGCGAATCAAACCAGCATGAATTTTTATCAATGTTTTCAAATAGATAGAAATTTATAATAATGTTGTTTATTAAGATATTAATAGGGCTTTTTACTATCTGTTGTTTGCTAAATGCCACAGCTCAAACAGACTCTCAAATTACAGACTTTACGAAAGCAGCTAAGTTTGATGATATTTCCGAGGTAAAGGACCTAGTTGCTCAAGGTGTCAGCCCCAATGCTGTAGATCCCAAGGGGAATCCCATGTTGCTTCTGGCTATACGGGATAAATCCTATAAGGTTGCAGCATATTTGATGGATAACAAAAATATAGACGTTGATTTATCCAATAAATATGGTGAAACACCTTTAATGATTGCGTCTATTGAGGGTGATTTGCCAATGGTAAAGACTCTAGTCCTTCAGAAGCATGCCCGCATTGACCATATTGGCTGGACACCATTGCATTACGCCTGTACACGTGGCCACCTGAATGTAGCTCAGTTCCTAGTCTCGAACGGCGCTGATGTAAATTCCCTCAGCACCAGTGGCAGCACACCTTTAATGATGGCCGTCCAATCAGGCAATGAAGAGCTGATTAAATATCTTTTAGATAAGGGTGCAGATCTCCAAATTCGTAATTCACAAGGGCTTACTGCGATAGATATTGCCCAAATCTATGAGAAACCTTGGATTGAAGATGGCTTAAAGTCTCGCTGGCTAAAGCTTTATAAAGAGCCGTACAAGAGCCATGTTAGAACCCCAGGGACTAAACCCTCTTAGTTCATTGTGCGTATAATCATTATTATGTCAAATAATATATTCTTGTGATCCAAGCCATACATAACATGATCCTATTAGATATATTTAGAAATGCTGACCTACCCAGTTTTACCGTCCTATTTAATGAAATTAATGCGGACATGGGAAATAGTCAGATCTGGTTAATCCTGATTTTGGCTTGCCTGATGCTAACGATGCACGGAGTAATTGTGCTGATGATTGCAGGGACATTTCATTGGATAGATCAGATATTGGAAGATAAGCGCATCTATGGAGCAAACTTCCTTTCCAATTTCATCGCAAAATATTGCTCATTATCGCCGCACACTTGATAGAAATTATTGCCTGGGCATATATCTGTGTAGCCCTAAAGGTGTTCCCCACCAATCCTCAGACTTTTTATTTTGCAGGCGAAATGTATACAAGTATACAACCGTAGGCTACGGCGACTACAGCCTAACTGAGCACTGGAGAATTCTGCCAATCATTATTTCATTTACCGGAATATTTGCGGTGTCCATGTCTGGAGCGGCATTGTATTCAATGATGGGGGCTTTGATTGGGAAGAATCATCAAACCAATAAAAATCATTCAGGATCAAGGACATAAAGAAATACATAAAGAAATTAATTGATGGCGACACCCTGATCCGGAGAAGAATTTTTCTGCTTAAAAACTAGCTCTAAAACCCTACCGCTTGCTTCAACAGACCTGATTCGACCTGGTAACCACTCCAGATCCTTTGATAGCCAAGTATGGAGCGCAGGCTACCGGGCTCATCCATTTTTTCATCACCGTTTATTAATGAAGCTAATTTGAAATATCAGACTGAAACGATCTTGGGTTCCAGGAAGAATGGCTGGGGTAAAGTCTGGCTTTTCTGAAAAAAACATCTTCCCGCCTCCATTGGTATCTCGATCAAAGCGAGAATACCGAGGCGCTCGACCACCTCTTTGGGACCAATAAATTGCTGGCGCAAGTCCATAGGCATCAACCATTCCTCGAGATTCAAAAACAAAGGGTCCTACAAAGGCATAGGGAATATTCACATATAGACGATAAGAATTACCACTTACCACCCAATCAATCTCCCCAGTTTGATATTTTTGTCCATCAACAAAAGAGTCGTAATAAATAATTCCCGGTTGCGGCAACTTAAAGGCTACCCCTTGCTGAGAGCCACCCTGCTCACCCATAAACGGATTCTGATTACTGTAGCCAGCACTAAGCACTAGAAAGCTTATCGATAGCGGTGGGTTTATTTGGACGCTTACTTTGCTGAATCTTCTTCGGCGGCTCCACCCTCAAATCTGTTTTGATAATAAGATCATCTACGATTTCAGGAGGGCTTCCAAATGAAAAAAACGGTATCCCCAAAAAAAGGAGTAAATGGCCTAAAACAGAAAGCAATAAGGCAAAAAGAATGATCCGCAAGGAATTAGTGCGGAACTTTAACGAGAAACTTTCTGGCACTAGATCACTGCTCAGACGATGCGTTCCAAAAGGCGGCTATTTTTAGGTAGGTTGGCGGCAAGAAAGTCCATCTGATCAGCAAGAATATTACGCCCTTTAAGAATCATATCCTCGTAAAGACTTGGCAAATACGGGGCGTATAATAGATCCATGCAAGCCTGTTCTGGGGTACGGTTACCCTTGCGCTGATTGCAAGATCGACAGGAAATCACTAGATCCATCCAAGAATATTGACCGCCACGGCTATTGGGAATAATGTGGGGAATAATGTGCTCTGCCTCGGCTTCATTTTCATGAATGGGCGGTACCACACCACAGTAGGCGCATAAACCACGATCGCGTTTAAACAGTTTATGTTTAGTGATAACCGGCACCACATCAAACAAATTGATCTTCGCGCTACCTTTAACAGCAATGATTGAATGAAGTTCGATGATGGATTGCTTGCCGCTTGCGCGAGAAATGCCGCCGCGCATCCTTAATATAGGGTCCTTAATATGGGGTCACCCAAGGTCCAAATGACACTATTAAATGACACTATTATATCTGCGTACTGCTTCGTGACCTCTTCAGCGTTAACCCATCCTTGAGGAATTCCACCTGCGTCCAATTTCAAGATGCTTAGCACACAATCTCCTTTCTAGATCTTGCCAGATAGCCACGATCGCATGATTTATCTTACAGAATAAGACCTTGGCAAGCAATGCAGAAGCTTATGCAGCGTTCAGAAATTCAAGTACAGCGGGCAGATGATCAGCATAGTCAGTGATACCGTGATCACTGCCCTCGAGCACTAGTTGTTTAGCTCCTGGGTAAAAAGCTACCATCTCCTCCCAGCTTAAAAGCTCATCGCCTTTTGCGGCGATTAAAAAGTAACGCTCAGGATTTGTGATACTTTCAACCTGAAGTTCTTTAAGCTCATCGATGTACTCAAGTCGAAAATCAAACGGCTCATCACTATCGTATGCCGTCATCATTCCAACATGCGGGGCCAACTCTCTGGCTGCTCGAACGGCAGGATTTAATACAACAGCCTTACAGCCATACCTTTGGGCCAGATAATTTGCATAAAAACCGCCCAGCGAAGATCCAATAACCACTATGCGATCCGCCCTACTCTTTTCTATTTGGGCATCGACCATCTCCATACTCTCCCGAGGGGAGACAAGTAATTGCGGGCAATACCATTCAATAGGATTCTCATCGGTGGATAAGGCTTTAATAGCATCACCCGTCATCACCGCTTTGCTTGAGCGCGGCGAGGAACGAAAACCATGCAAGTACACAATCAGTGTTGTTGCCATCACATTTGGGCCTGTTGTCCAACTTCAAAGTTAGCCAGTTTCTCTAAAGCCTTGACCATCGCAGAGTGATCCCAGGCTTTTCCACCATGGGCAGAGCAGGCATTAAATAACTCCTGAGCATTAGCGGTATTTGGCAAGGAAACCCCTAAAGCACGGGCGCTACTGAGAGCCAAATTGAGATCCTTCTGGTGTA